>NZ_JAYFPT010000012.1:0-107061 GCF_034927565.1 Propionicimonas sp. | reverse complement strand
CCGTCCCCAAGGGACTCGTGACCGCGTCCGAATGGGCCTGGCGGACGCTGGTGATCGCTGCCCTCGTCCTGGGCTTCTGGCTGTTGTTGCAGTACTTCTCCTCAGTCACGATCCCGCTCGCCGTGGCGGTGTTGCTGGCCGCTCTGCTCACCCCGGTCAACCAGCGGCTGCGGGCCTGGAAGTGGCCGCCGGCGCTGGCCTCGCTGGCGTCACTGGTGCTGATGTTCGTCGTCATCGCGGGCACGCTGACCGCCATCGGCGCCCAGGTGGCGCGCGAACTTCCCCAACTCGCCAGCCGCTTCCTGGCAGCCCTGCAGACCCTGCTCACCTGGCTGGCGGAGGGGCCGCTGCAGATCCAGCAGGCCGAGGTGGACGGCTATATCACCCAGTTCACGACCTGGGTGAACGAGTCGCGCAGCGAACTGGCCTCGATAGCCGCCGAGGCGGGCGTCGGCGTGGGTCACTTCTTCGCCGGTACCGCGATCGCGATCATCGCCTCGTTCTTCTTCCTGTCCTCGGGGGAGCGGCTGTGGCAGTCCATCCTGAAGCTGGTCCCGGGCAACTACCGTCCCAATGTTGAGCGGGCCAGCAGCAACGGCTGGGTCTCGCTGGTCGCCTACGTTCGGGCGCAGGTCACGGTGGCCTTCGTGGACGCCCTCGGCATGCTGATCGGTGCGCTCGCCCTGCAGATCCCGATGGCGTGGGCGCTGTTCGCGCTGACCTTCTTCGTCTCGTTCATCCCGGTGGTCGGCGCGGTGCTGTCGGGCACCGTGGCGGTGATACTGGCCCTGGTCACCCACGGCTGGGTGCAGGCGGTGATCATGTTGGCGATCACCATCTTCGTGGTGCAGACCGAAGGCCACTTCCTGCAGCCGATCCTGCTTGGCCGGGCAGTCTCACTGCACCCGTTGGCGGTGCTGATCGGGCTGGCGGTCGGTGCCACGCTGGCCGGCATCGTCGGCGCGCTGCTGGTGATCCCCGTCCTGGCCTTCTCAGTGGCCTTCCTGCGAGGCCTCGACTCACAGCGGTTCGGGTCGCCGCCGCTCGACCCCCACGCCAAGACAGGGTGATCCGGCCCGGGTCTCCGCCTCCGCGTCCGCGCTCGTCCCTCTTCTTCCTTGCCTCGGCCACATTGCGCATCACAAGTCACGTTGCGCCTGTCAGAACGCGCGCAACAGCACACGCGACGTGACCAGAGGAGCGCAACGTGGGGCGGAGGCGACGGGAAGAACTCGACGAGGGAGTCGGCGCGGGTGCCGGGAGCGCGGCTACCCCGCTTCGACACCGAGTGTCGCCACCCTGAGGTGCCCCTGATTCTCTTCGAGAATGGAAAGCAACTCTTTCTATTCTGAAAAGTAGCCGTACGCTGGACGCATGACATCACCTGATCTCGGACCGATCCTGGAGGCTCTCGCAGCCGGCCGCATCGACGCCGCAGAAGCCGCCCGGCGGATCGACGCCCTCAAGAACGCCGACAGTCCGGCAACGCCGGAGCCGGCCGGCGAGCCACCCCAGCCCCCCACGCCGGAGCCGACCAACGAGGAGCTCGGTGAGGAGGCAGGACGACGGCAGTACTCGCCCTACGCCCGCGAGGTGTTCAGCCAGCCGCCCCGGGATGCCGAGGAACCTCCGGCCAGCCATCGCCGGGCGGCCGGATCGAAGGGCGTTGACCGGATCGCCATCCGTGCCGTCGGACGCCGGGTCCGGATCGTCGGAGACGCCGGTGTGGCCACCGCGTCGGCGGAGGGGCCGCACGTGCTGCGGCGCAACGGCTCGGTGCTGGAGGTCTCCAGCGACGGCGAGATCGGCCCGAATTTCGACGGGTTCAGCATCCTGCACCCGCCGCGCAGCCTGGACGACATCCGGGCCCTGGGGCTGGGCAAGGAGCTGTTCCTGCGGGTGAACCCCAACATCCAGCTGGACGTCGAGGTCACCGCCGGCAGCCTCAGCAGCGCCGACGTCCCCTACTTCGGCAAGGTGCGGCTCACCGCCGGCAATGCCGAGTTGAGGGGCATCCGGGAAGCGGACGACGTCCTGGTCCAGGCCGGGTCGGCCACCATCTCCGGCTCGATCTCCACCGGACGCTCCCGGGTGCGGGTTGAGTCAGGCCAGCTCACCATTGAACTGGACGACAACTCGGACGTGACCATCCACGGCGAGGCTCAACTGGGACGGATCGCCTGGTCCGGCTCCCAGTCGGCGCTCGACGAGTTGGTGCTCGGCAACGGCTCGGCCCGGCTCGATCTGGGCGTGGTGATGGGCTGGGCGAATGTCAAGGCCGGCCCGCAGTGAGCCAGGCCCAGTACCGTCCCCCCTCGGAATGCCCGGTGTGTGGCGGCGCGCTGGTCGTGACCCGGCTCGGCTGCCGCAGTTGCGGCACCGAGGTGGCCGGCGAGTTCGCCCACTGCGATTTCTGCTCGCTGACCGAGCGCGAGACGGCCATCCTGCGGGTCTTCCTCGCCTCCCGCGGGAACCTGCGCGAGGTGGAGAAGCACCTGGGGGTGTCATATCCCACGGCCCGGGCGCGGTTCACCGAGGTGCTGGTCAAGCTGGGGCTCGCCGGCGAGCCGGAGACCCCACCGGTGCTCACCCGTGATCAGGTGCTGGCTGAGGTGGCCAGCGGTGCGCTGGCTCCGTCCGAGGCAGCGGTGCTACTTGGTTCGCTGGAGAGCTGACGTCCGGGTCGCTGCTGCGGTCTATCCGGTGTACGGCGTGACCGAGACGATCGTCACCTCGATGGCGCTGCCACTGGGGGCGGCGTAGGAGACCGTGTCCCCCGGGGCAGCACCGAGGATGGCCGCGCCCAGCGGCGACTGCGGGGAGTAGACCTCGATGTCGACCGCGTCGTCCAGGCCCAGCACTTCGCGAGAGCCCAGCAGGAAGGTGTCCTCGTCGTCCTCGTCGTCGTCGAAGTAGACGGTGACCAGGGTTCCCGGGGTGACCTGCGACCCGGACGGCGCCTCGCCGACCTCGGCGTTCTCGAGCATGGCGGCGAGCTGGCGGATTCGGGCCTCCTGCTGCCCCTGCTCCTCGCGGGCGGCGTGGTAGCCGCCGTTCTCGGACAGGTCGCCCTCGTCACGAGCCTGGGCGATCTTGGCCGACACGAGGCGGCGACCCTCACCCTTGAGGTGGTTCAGTTCCGCGACGAGTTTGTCGTAGGCGTCCTGGGTCAACCAGGTCGTCATGTTCTGCTCTACTGCCATCCTTCGAGCCTAGCCGATCCCGCTCCCGGAGCAGGTCAGCCGGTCACCCGGCAGGACTCGATGTCAGCGGTGGTGGCCCGCTTGAAGGTGCGCAGCGCCACGTCGAGGGTGGTCAACCGTTCGGTGCCGGGCGGGATCTGCACGACCAGTTCCGCCACCCGTTCATAGGTCACCGCCTGGGCGAACAGGCTGCACTCGGCCGGACGGCGCGGATCCGGGCGGTCGACCGTGATCCGGACGTCGATCTCGGCGTTGGACACCACCTCGAAGCTGTCCACCCGTGCAGTGACCGCCGGGTTGGCGCCGGTGAACGCCGCCCAGGCCAGCCAGGCCAGGCCGACCGCCGCTGCCAGTACCGCCCAGGCGCGCCAGTTCGACACCGGCGTCCGGCGGGAGGGGTAGCGGCGGGCGAGCCGTTCGGCGGCATCGGGGTTCATGGGGAACATTCTGCATGGCCGGGAAGTAGCCCGCTTTGTCCCAGACGACAAGAATGGCCGCATGTCCGCTGCAGAAGACGGCCTCCGGCTGCTCCACGTCCACGCCCATCCTGACGACGAGTCGAGCAAGGGTGCGGCGAGCACCGCCTACTACGTCGCCCGCGGGACACGGGTGATGGTCGTGAGTTGCACCGGTGGCGAGGAGGGGGAGATTCTCAACCCCAAGCTCGACACCCCGCAGAACTGGGCCCGGCTGCCGGACCTGCGCCGCGAGGAGATGGCCGCCGCAGCGCAGATCCTCGGGATCGAGCACGTTTGGCTCGGCTACCGCGACTCCGGTTTTCCCGACGGGCCGGACTGGAAGCCCACCACCCCGGAGGCGTTCGCGCTGGCGGACGTGGGCGAGGCCGCCGGCCGGCTGGTGAGGGTGATCCGCGATTTCCGTCCCCAGGTGCTGACCACCTACGACGAACGCGGTGGTTACCCCCACCCCGACCACATCAAGACCCACACGGTCTCGATGGCGGCGGTCGAGGCGGCTGCCGACGCGACCCGCTTCCCGGAGCACGGCCAGCCCTGGCAGGTGTCCAAGGTCTACTACCAGATGGGCTTCCACCGCGGCCGTTACGCGGCGCTCGACGAGGCGATGCATGCCCACGGACTGGAGAGCCCCTACGCTCAGCGGCTGGCCGACTGGTCACAGGATGCGGACGCCCGGCTGCGGCCGACCACGTTCGTCCCGGCGGCCGACTTCTTCGAGGTCCGTAACCAGGCACTGCTCGCCCATGCCACCCAGATCGACCCGGACGGCTTCTGGTTCGCCGTACCGCTGGAGATCGAGAAGAAGGGCTGGCCCACCGAGGACTTCCAGTTGGCCCGCTCCACGGTGCCGGTGTCGTTGCCCGAGGACGACCTGTTCGCCGGGATCGCGGAGGCGGGGGAGAGTAGGGTCGGGCCATGGTGCTACTCGATCTAGGGTCCGACTGGGTGACCCCGTCCTGGCTACCGCTGGCACTGGCGGTGCTGCTGCTGGCGGTGATCGGGTTCCTCTACTGGAGCATGCGGCGCAACCTCAACAAGATCTCAGTGCCCCCACGCGCCCCGTCCCCTCCGTCCTCTCCACCCACCCCACCCACCCCCACGCACTAGCCCCGTCGACCCGTTTGTGCGGAGTTCAGCCGGAAAAGCGGCAGCTCAGATCCCGCAGAAGTCCGCACAAACGGTGGGCGGCTCTGGTGTCGCCGAGGTCAGCTGTGGGGCACTTGTCAGGAGTTACAGGAATGGCTAACCGTCTCGGCAGTGCGACGAGCCCGTATCTGCGGATGCACGCGGACAACCCGATCGACTGGTGGGAGTGGGGGTCGGACGCGCTTGCGGAGGCGGCGCGGCGGGACGTTCCGATTTTGTTGAGCGTCGGGTACTCGGCTTGCCACTGGTGCCACGTGATGGCCGAGGAGTCGTTCTCCGATCCGGCGGTGGCAGCGCTGGTGAACCGTGATTTTGTGCCGGTCAAGGTCGACCGCGAGGAGCGTCCCGACCTCGACGCGATCTACATGAAGGCCACCCAGGCGCTCACCGGGCAGGGCGGTTGGCCGATGACCGTCTTCCTGACCCCGGACGGGCTGCCCCTCTTTGCCGGCACCTACTACCCGCCGGTTCCCCAGGGTGGGATGCCGTCCTTCACGCAGGTGGTCGAGGCGATCGCCGAGGCCTGGCAGGAGCGCCGGGACGAAGCAGTCGGCAGCGCCGCGGCGATCCGGGCGCACCTGGCGGCCGAGTTCGTCCCACCACCAGTGCCCGAGCGCACCGACGTGTGGCAACTGTTGAAGACGATCGGGGACGACTTCGATCCGGTCCACGGCGGTTTCGGCACCGCGCCCAAGTTCCCGCTGCCGGCGGTGGTGGACGCCCTGCTGGTCAAGGGCGAGCCCGGCTCACTGGACGTCGCCCAGCGCAGCCTGGAGGCGATGGCCCGCGGCGGTATCCACGACCAGGTCGGCGGTGGCTTCCACCGCTACAGCACCGACGCCGGCTGGGTGGTGCCGCACTTCGAGAAGATGCTCTATGACAATGCCCTGCTGCTCGGCGTCTACACCCGCGGCTGGCGGAGGGTGCCCGACCACGAGCCGGTGACGCGGGCGTTGTTCGCGAAGGTGGTGCACGGGATCGTCGGCTGGCTGGAGCGCGAACTGCGACTGGAAGGCGGCGGTTTCGCTGCTTCCCTGGACGCCGACAGTCTCGACGTCCGTGGTGTGCAGCACGAGGGCATCTACTACGTCTGGAACCCGGAACTGCTGGTCGACGCCCTGGGCGAACCGGACGCGGACTGGGCAACGAGGATCTTCCACGTCACCACCACCGGCAGCTTCGGCGACGGGCTGTCCACTCTGCAGTTGCGTGGCAACCTCGACCCCGAACGCCTGGAGCGGGTCCGCGAACGGCTGCTGCAGGTGCGGCAGCGTCGCTGGGCGCCGGCCCGGGACGACAAGCTGGTGGCCGCCTGGAACGGCTGGATGATCGACTCGCTGGTCTGGGCGGCGACGGTGTTCGACGAGCCCGGCTGGTTGAAGCTCGCCCGGGAGGCCGCCGAGACCTTGTGGCGGGTGCACTGGGTGGTCCCGGCGGGCTCGCCCGAGGGGGGCGGACGGCTGCGGCGCAGCTCGCTGGACGGCGTGCCGGGTCAGACCGAGGGTCTGGCGGAGGACTACGGCGCGGTGGCGCTGGGCTTCGCCAGACTGGCCGGTGCGGCGGGTGAGGCGGTCTGGCTGAAGCGGGCGCAGGCGCTGCTGGCGGTGGCACTGGACCATTTCGGAGCGCCCGACGGCGGCTTCTACGACACCGCCGACGACGCCGAGGCGCTCTACGTCCGGCCGCGGGACGTCTCTGACAATCCGACACCGTCAGGCAGCAGTGCCCTGATCGCCGCACTCCGGCTGGTGGGCCTGCTGGCCGATCGTCCCGCGTTGATCGAGCGAGCGGACGCCGCAGCGGCGACGGTGGCCGGGATGGCGGTCGCCGCTCCCCGGTTCGCCGGGTCGGCCGTGCTCGACCTGGTCGTGGCCGACGAGGCCCGGACGGGGTTGTCGCCAGCTGTTGCGGTGGTCGTCACCCCCGACGGCGACCCGCTGGCCGAGCTGGCCCGGGCGACCTGGCGGATGGCGCCGGCCGGCACCGCCGTGGTCACCGGACATCCCGGCACTGAGGGTTTCGCCCACCACTTCGACGACCGTCCGGCCGGGGAGTCGGGGCTGGCCTACGTCTGCCGTGGGACGGTCTGCTTCGCCCCGGCGTCCGGTTTCGCGGAACTGCGCTCCGCGCTGTGGAGTCGCGCCTGAGGCAGACGCTGCCCCCGGAGACCCGGCGACTGCCGGGTTGTGGCCGGCGGGGCCGGTCGGGGCACCGCTCAACCCAGCACCGCGACCGCGATGGACGCGTAGTGGCAGGCGGCCGCGGCCAGCGTGCAGGAGTGGAAGATCTCGTGGAAGCCGAACCAGCGCGGCGACGGGTTCGGCCATTTCGTGGCGTAGATCACGGCGCCGGCGGTGTAGAACACCCCGCCGATCAGCAGCAGCCAGACCACCGCCGGGCCACCAGTGGCCCAGAACTCGCCCAGCCAGCCGAGTGCCACCCAGCCCATCGGGATGTAGAACACGACGTCGAGCCAGCGCGGGCGTCCGGGCCACAGCAGGGTGACGCCGATGCCGGCGACGGCGATTCCCCAGACCAGGGCCAGCAGCAGTACCCGCTGGCCGCCGGTCAGCAGCACCAGGGCGAGCGGGGTGTAGGTGGCGGCGATGAACAGGTAGATGTTGGAGTGGTCGAGCCGGCGGAACACCCGGAAGGTGCGCGGCGACCAGTTGCCGCGGTGGTAGAGCGCGCTGGTCCCGAACAGGATCAGGGAGCCGGTCAGCCAGACCGCCACACCCAGCCGTCCCAGCCTGGTGGGGGTGAGCACGAGCAGCACGATCCCGGCGATCAGCACCGCCGGCGCCATACCGGCGTGCAGCCAGCCACGCAGCGCGGGCTTGGTGGTCGGAGGCAGTTCGGTCGCGATCATGTGGGTACCTACTTTACTTCGCGTAACCTACGGTTCCTTACTGTAGCGTAAGTTACGCGAACGTAGGTAGTGCGTGCGCCCGTACCACCGGGTAGCGTCGGACCATGCTCGCGCTCACCGGGATCAGCAAGTCCTTCGGCGCGCTCGCCGCGCTGGACCAGATCAGCTTCGGCATGGCGCCGGGCCGGCTCACCGGCTTCGTCGGACGCAATGGCGCGGGCAAGACGACGGCGATGCGGATCATCCTCGGCGTCCTTGCCGCCGATGCCGGCGAGGTGGCGCTGGACGGACGTCCGGTCACTGCCGCGGACCGCCGCGGCTTCGGCTACATGCCCGAGGAGCGGGGACTCTACCCGAAGATGAAGGTGGCCGAGCAGGTCGCCTACCTGGCCCGGCTGCACGGTCTGTCCCGCCGCGACGCGCTCGCCCGTGCGCTGGTGCTGCTGGAACGCCTCGGGCTCGGGGAGCGGGCCGGTGACCTGGTCGAGACCCTGTCGCTGGGCAACCAGCAGCGTGCCCAGATCGCGGCTGCGCTGGTCCACGAGCCGGAGATCCTGATCCTCGACGAGCCGTTCTCCGGGTTGGACCCGTTCGCCGTCGACCTGGTTGCCGGGGTCCTGGCCGAGCGGGCTGCCGGTGGCGCAGCAGTGCTGTTCTCCTCCCACCAGCTCGAGCTGGTGGAGCGACTGTGCGACGACCTGGTGATCATCGCGCAGGGGACGATCCGGGCGGCCGGCGGGCGGGCGGAGTTGCGGGAACAGTTCGCGACCAACCGCTACGAGCTCGCCCTCAATGAAGACGCCGACACCGGCTGGGTCGGCGCCGAGCCCGGCATCCTCCCGGTGGAGTTGCGGGCCGGTTTCGCCAGCTTCGACGCGAGTTCCCCCGCCGCCGCCCAACAGGTGCTGCGCCGGGCCGTCGAGCAGAACACCGTGGTGAGTTTCGGCCGCGTCCAGCCGTCCCTGGTGCAGATCTTCAAGGAGGCGGTGTCGTGACCTCGCAGACCATGCTCAGCACCCCGCAGGCGGCGTGGCTGGTCACTCTGCGCGAGATCGAGTCCAGGCTGCGCAGCAAGCCCTTCCTGGTGTCGACCGCCTTCCTGATCCTGGTCGCCCTCGCCGGGGTGGTCGCCTCGGCGGTGATCGCCGGCAGCGCCTCGGACGGCTACCGGGTGGCGGTCACTCCCGAGGCGTACCAGGTGGTGCGGGAGGCTCCTGGCCTGAGCCTCACCGAGGTGCCCGATCGCGCGGCCGCGGAGAAACTCGTCCGGGACGGCACCGTGGCGGCGGCGATTCTCACCGGACCGGGCCAGCCGGGGCTGCTCCTGCTCGGTGACACCGAGGTCCCCGGCCCACTGGTCGGGATGCTGTCGGTGGCTCCCGAGGTGGAGTTGCTCGACCCGCCGCCGGACACCGGGCCGTCCGACTCCGTCCGCTACCTGGTGGCGGTGGTCTTCGGGCTGATGTTCCTGATGTCGGCCAGCCTGTTCGGGACGATGATCGCGCAGAGTGTGGTCGAGGAGAAACAGACCCGGATCGTCGAGATCCTGCTGGCGGCCATCCCGTCCCGGGCGCTGCTGGCCGGCAAGGTGGTCGGCAACACGCTGCTGTCGGTCGCCCAGGTGGTGGTGTTCGCGCTGATCGGTCTCCTCGGCCTCGCACTGGTCGGCCAACTCGGCCAGCTCACCTCGCTGGCGGGGGCTTTTGGCTGGTTCGCGGTGTTCTTCCTGTTCGGTTTCGTCCTGCTCGCGGCGCTCTACTCGGCCGCTGGCGCGCTGGTGTCGCGGCAGGAGGACATCGGGGCCACCACCTTCCCGCTGATGATCCTGGTGATCGCTCCCTACCTGCTGGTGGTCACGCTCAACAGCAACCCGGTGGCGCTCACCGTGCTGTCGTACGTGCCGTTCTCGGCGCCGGTGGGCATGCCGTTGCGGGTCTATCTCGGCGAGGCGGGCTGGTGGGAGCCGGTGGCGGCGCTGGTAATCCTGATCGCCACCTGCGTCGCCGCGGTCTGGCTGGGGGCACGGATCTACGCCAACTCGCTGCTGAAGATGGGCTCGCGCGTCAGGTGGCGCGAGGCCCTGCACAGCTGAGGCAGCGCGATAGGGTGCTCGGCATGGCGGTGGTGCAGGCGCTGAAGGCCTTCGTGAGGCGGCTGGTGCCCGTCAGGCTGGTCTATGCGACCTACGAGAAGCGGCTGCTCGCCCATCTCGACCGGGCCCGGCTGCCGCGCCACGTCGCCGTCCTGGCGGACGGGAACCGCCGCTGGGCCAGGGCCAACGCTCCCGGCCAGGAGTTGGTGGTGGGCTACCGTGCGGGGGCCGACAAACTCAAGCAGTTCATCGGCTGGTGCGAAGAGGTCGGAATCGGGACGGTCACCCTCTGGGTGCTGTCCACCGAGAACCTGCAGCGCTCGGGCAAAGATGAGGTCGGCCCGTTGCTGGACGTGATCCGCGACCTGGTTGTCGACCTTGCCGCCGACGGCACCCGGCGGGTCCAGGTGGTGGGGGACCTGAACCTGCTGCCGCCCGGGATCGCCGACGACCTGCGCCAGGCCGAGCAGACCTGCGCCCGCAATGGTGGCACCCACGTGAATGTCGCGGTCTCCTACGGGGGCCGGCACGAACTGCGCGACGCCGTCCGCAGCCTGCTGGCTGCCGAGGCGGAGAAGGGGACGTCCCTGCCCGATCTTGCCCGCACGCTGGAGATCGACCACATCTCCGAGCACCTCTACACCGCGGGCCAGCCCGATCCCGACCTGATCATCCGTACGTCGGGCGAACAGCGGCTCTCGGGCTTTCTGATCTGGCAGTCGGCGCACAGCGAGTTCTACTTCTGTGAGGCGCTGTGGCCTGACTTCCGCAAGGTCGACTTCATCCGCGCGCTGCGGTCCTATGCCCAGCGCGAGCGCCGCTACGGCCGCTGACCCGGGCCGGGGGACGGTTCTGCTGGCTCGGCGGGTTGGGCCGGGGGACGGTTCTTCTGGCCCGGCCTCGAGGGCGGTTTCGGCTCGCATCAGCGCCGGCCCCGCCAGAGCCAACTGGCGACCAGAGCCGTCCACGCCATCGCGTTGACCAGGTAGATCCGCTGGGCCAGGCCGAAGAAGCCAAGTCCGTCGCCGGCGAGGACCAGGACCATGGTGGCCACCAGCGTCCAGCCGGCGACCACCGGCCACCAGGCAGGTCTGTCCCGGCCGGTGGCGTGGGCGACCGGCCGGGTGACCAGCACGGCAGCGATCGGGAGCACGAAGAAGGCCAGGTTCCCCAGCAGGTTGTGGACGGTGCCAGCACCAGACACTTCACCCACCGGGTCGATCGGGAAGAAGGCCTGGACAAGCTTGGCCAACCCGAAAACTCCCAGCAGTCCGGCACCGATCCTGCCTCCCAGGGCCGGGGCGAGCCGCCAGACCGCTGCCGCAAGGGCGATCCCGCCGAGCCCGACAGCAGCGCTGGCCAGCGACGATGTGAACCCGAACGCGCCGTGGATGTAGGCGCTGGTGGGCTGGTGCAGGATGTCCACCCCGGGCTGCACCAGGTGGAGCAGCAGGAAGACCGCGAGGTCGATTCCAGCAGCTGTCAGCGCAGCTGCGGCAAGCCAGCGGTTCCGGTCGGCGGTCGGCATCACAGGACTCCTGTCGGCCAGGGACGGTGGGCCGAGCCTAGGGTGCCCGGCGTGGATTGGCCAGCGGTGGACGGTGGGGCGCTGACCCGGGAACTCGGCCGACCGGGCCGCCACACGCCGTCGGCCGAGCTCCGGTGCCGAGCCGGGACGATGGTAGAAGCCGCGTCGACCGCAGGGCGCTTTCCGTGCTGGTTCGCAGCACAATGGGGTGGCGGCCCTCAGGTGGGCTGTCGCATCGTCGGGTCCGGAGGGTGGATGGTGCAGTGGTCTGGCATGACCTGGACCTGCGCTGTGATCGGCGTGGTCGCGTTGAACGGCTGTAGCTCCCCGCCGATGCCCTCGTCGGCAGCAACCGACGCCGGTTCGCCGGCGGTGATGACCCCTGCGTCGCCGTCCGTCCCGGCGTCCATCGCACCGTCCGCGGTCAGCCCGTCCCCGGGGCGGATCGGACTGGACGATCCGGCGAAAAAGGAACTGGCGATGGAGCTGGTCTCCAGTGCCGAGAACTCCTCCCTGGACTGGAAGGCGCAGTACCGCTACCTCGAGGACATCGATGACGGGCGCGGTTACACCGGCGGCATCATCGGGTTCTGCTCCGGCACCGGGGACATGCTCGAGGTGGTCGAGGCGTACACCGCGGTCGCGCCGTCCAATCCGCTGGCCCGGTTCCTGCCGGCGCTGCGGAAGGTCAACGGCACCGACTCCCATGCCGGGCTGGGCAAGGCCTTCGAGAACGCCTGGGAGGCGGCAGCCGGGGACCCGGCGTTCCAGGCGGCGCAGGACGACGAGCGTGACCAGGTGTACTTCGACCCGGCCGTCGCACAGGGCCGGTCAGACGGACTGAGCACCCTGGGCCAATTCCTCTACTACGACGCCATGGTCATGCACGGCCCCGGGGACGATCCGGAGAGCTTCGGCGGCATCCGCCAGGCGGCAGTCGCCCAGGCGAAACCGCCGTCTGAGGGCGGGGACGAGACTGCCTACCTGAACGCCTTCCTCGCCGCCCGGATCGTGGTGATGAAGGCGGAGGAAGCCCATGCCGACACGTCCCGGATCGATGACGCCCAGCGGGTCTTCCTGGCGGCCGGGAACTTCGACCTGAACCCGCCGCTGGACTGGAAGGTCTACGGCGACGACTACCACGTCGGCTAGCCGCGATGGCCAAGCCCGTCACACCACGCTCCCACGCGAATCGGAACCCAATCCGAGTCGGGGGATGAACTCTTGGTTTCACAAGGCGTGTCGCTGGACAGGGTCGGCGTGCGCCGACTTACCCTCAAAGCGTGCCGGCGTCCTGCCGGTGCGTCGGGAGGCAGACCATGACGCAATCAGGTCTCGCGAGCCGGGCGCAGTCGCCGTCAACTCCGGCGGCCATCGCGCACGGTCCGGGCGATCGGGGTGCGCCGCCTCGCGGGCCTGCGCCGGGCCCCGTCCTCTCCGGCTGACCACCACGGTGGGGCCGGACGACGGTGACGGCCGGCCCCGAGAACAGGATCGAACGTGCCGCGCTCCTCCACCCGTACCGCCTTCTCCAGCACCGCTGCCGCCGCGACCGGGCTGAAGACCTTCGTCCTCGACACCTCCGTGCTGCTGAGCGACCCGCATGCGCTGCGGAACTTCGCCGAACACGCGGTGGTGATCCCGATCGTGGTGATCACCGAACTCGAGGCCAAGCGTCACCATCCCGAACTGGGCTACTTCGCGCGGACCGCGCTGCGCTTCCTCGATGACCTGCGGGTGCGCTACGGCACGCTCGACTCCCCGGTGCCGGTGAACCAGACCGAGGGCACCGTCCGGGTCGAGCTCAACCACACCGATCCTCAGGTGTTGCCGCCCGGCTTCCGGCTGGGCGACAACGACTCCCGCATCCTCGCGGTCGCGCTGAACTACCGCGCCGAGGGCCACGACGTGGTGCTGGTCAGCAAGGACCTGCCGATGCGGGTGAAGGCCTCCGCCGTCGGGCTGGCAGCCGAGGAGTACCTGCACGAGTTGGCTCCCGACTCCGGCTGGACCGGCATGGCCGAGGTGGACGTTGCGGCCGCCACCGTCGAGAAGCTCTACGCCGACGGCGCCGCGGTGGTGCCCGAAGCGATGGACCTGCCCTGCCACACCGGTGTCGTGCTGCACGGCAGCTCGTCCTCGGCACTGGGTCGGATGATGCCGGACGGCTCCGTCCACCTGATCCGCGACCGCGAGGCCTTCGGCATCCACGGCCGCTCGGCCGAGCAGCGGGTGGCGCTCGACCTGCTGCTCGACCCGGAGATCGGCATCGTCTCGCTCGGCGGCCGGGCAGGCACCGGCAAGTCGGCGCTGGCGCTGTGCGCCGGGCTGGAGGCCGTCCTGGAACGGCAGCAGCACGCCAAGGTGATCGTCTTCCGTCCGCTCTACCCGGTGGGCGGCCAGGAGCTCGGCTACCTGCCCGGCTCGGAGGGCGAGAAGATGACCCCCTGGGCGCAGGCGGTCTTCGACACCCTGAGCGCGGTCACCAGCAAGAACGTGATCGACGAGGTGCTGGCCCGCAACCTGCTGGAGGTCATGCCGCTGACCCACATCCGCGGCCGGTCGCTGCACGACGCCTTCGTGATCGTGGACGAGGCGCAGTCGCTGGAGCGCAACGTCCTGCTGACCGTGCTGTCGCGGATCGGGCAGAACTCGCGGGTGGTGCTCACCCACGATGTCGCCCAGCGGGACAACCTGAGGGTGGGACGCCACGACGGCGTGGTGGCGGTGGTGGAGAAGCTGAAGGGCAACCCGATGTTCGCCCACGTCACCCTGACGCGTTCCGAGCGTTCGCCGATCGCCGCCCTGGTCACCGAACTGCTGGATGACATCCTCCCCTGAGCCCGGTTCCGCAGGGCGCCTCAGATCGCCGTGTAGCCGCCGTCGATCACCAGCGTCTGCCCCGTGAGATAGGACGACGCCGACGAGGCGAGCAACAGCACGAGGCCGTCCAGGTCGGTGGGTTCACCCATCCGGCCGGCCGGGATCAAGGAGATCCACTGCGCGGCGAGGTCGGGATTGGCGTCGGTGAACTGCCGGGTCAGGTCCGAGAGGAAGTACCCGGGCGCGATCGCGTTGACCCGGATGGCAGGAGCCCATTCGACCGCGAGAGACTTGGCCAGTTGGTCGACGGCCGCCTTGGACGAGTTGTACGAGGCCTGGTGCTGCGGCACGTTGACGACGCGGCCGGACATGGACGAGACGAGGATCGCGGAGCCCTGCCCACCTTCGGCCAACAGCGGCCGGGCGAAGGCCTGAGTGCTGTAGAAGGTGCCGTGCAGGTTGACGTCGACGACCTTCCGCCAGGTCTGTGGGCTGACCTCGGCGGATTCGTCCCAGATCGTGATCCCTGCGGCGGTGATCAGAATGGTCGGCGTTCCGAGCGCCTCGCGTACCGCGGCGAACCCCGTTTCCACGGAGGCGGGGTCGGTCACGTCGGTGATCGCCGAGGCGGAGGCGACGCCGTACTCGTCGGAGAGCCGGTGTGCCGAGGCGTCGACCTCGGGCAGCAGGTCGAGCAGGCCAACGGCGACGCCCTGCCGGCCGAGGGCTGATGCGAGCGAGTAGCCGAGGCCGCGTGCGCCGCCGGTGACGACGGCCACGCGTCCGGCGAGGTCGGGAAAGTTCATGCTTGTTCCTCCGTGTTCGGTCGGCCGTCACCCGGGACGATCGCGACCTTCCCGACCGTGCCGGAGTCGGCAGTCCGGTAGGCCTCGCCGGCCTGGTCGAGCGGGAAGCGATGGGTGACGGTGTCTTCGGGATGCAGGTTCCACCGGTCCAGGTTCTCCAGGAGTTCGCGCATCCGCGGGATGCTCGACACCCAGGAGCCGATCAGGCTGATCTGCTTGTGGATGATCTCTTCGCTCACGCTGGTCGTCAGGGTTCCGCCCTCGCCCACGAACACCATCCGTCCCCAGCGACGCGTGTTCCGCAGCGCGGTGGACTGCCCCGCCCCGCTACCCGAGCAGTCCACGGCGACGTGGGCGCCGACCGGGAGCAGGTTCGGCAGTTCGTCGGCGCTGACCGCTGCCGTCACCGCGCCGAGGTCGACCGCCTGGCCCCGCCGGCCGGCGTCCGGATCGGTGCCCACCACCAGGGTCGCGCCGAGCGCCTGCGCGAGCAGGCCGGCCGCCAGGCCGACCGGGCCCAGGCCGGTGATCAGGACGGTATCCGCACCGCTCAGGCCGGCACGACGCAGCGCCTCGTACGCCGTGCCGAAGCCGCACGCCACGCAGGCGCCGTCCAGGAAGGACAGCGAATCGGGCAGGGGCAGCAGGTCACGCTCCTCCGCGAGCAGGTACTCGGCATGCCCGCCGTCGCGTTGCCAGCCGTAGGCCCGCCGCAACGGCGAGAGGCAGCCGATCCCGTAGCCCTTCTCGCACTCCTCGCACGTGCCGCACCCGCTGATGTGGTACACGACGCGGCGGTCGCCCACCTGTGTTCCGATGCAGCCGGGGCCGACGTCGACGACCTCACCACACGGTTCGTGGCCGCCCACCACGCCCTGGTAGGCCTCGGCGCCCGACCCGAGGTGCTCGCGGTAGATCGCACGCAGGTCGCTGCCGCAGATCGTCGATGCCCGGACCCGCAGCAGAACCTGTCCGGGACCGGGGGAGGGGATCGGGACGCGGCGGAACTCGACCTCGCTACCTCCCGGAAGATAGACGGCCAGCATGTCGGTGGTACTCATGGGGACTCCTCTGTCGGACGGGTAAAAGGACTAGACGGTAAGGGTGCGCCGGATCTGTTCGACGCTCGACAGCGGCAGCCCGGCGTCGACCAGATAGCCCTGGACCGATCCGAACTCGGCGCGGATGCGTTCGAGCGTTGTGCCCAGCAACTGGGCAGGGGAGGCGATCGGCTCCGCGCCGATCTTGCGGGCGTCGACGTGAGCCCGGGCGTAGACCGACTCCACGCGTCGGATGAAGTCGCCGTTCAGCAGATGCTGGCTGGCCTCGTAATCCTGCAGGATCCACTGATGGGGGACGCCGACGAGCTCCTGGATCATGCCGACGACGATCCCGGTCCGGTCCTTGCCGGCCGTGCAGTGGACGAGCACCGGCGAGGGAAGGGTCTCCGCGATCTGCTCCAGAGCCTCGGCCACCTTGTGGCGGTGATCGGTGAGAATGTACTGGTACAGCTCCTCCAGGCTGGGATAGGAGTCCGCGCGGAAGCCCGCGAGAGTACCCTCGAAGAGCATGATCGAGGCATTGCGGGCACCAGGGATCTCGACGTCGGGCGCGTTGTCGCGCTCGTGCGGATCGCGCAGATCGACGACGAGCTTGATGCCCAGTCCGTCAGCCTCGGTCAGGTCGGCCTCGGTCAGGTCGGAGAGAGCATCTGCGCGGAAGAGCCTCCGTCCGTGCATGGACCCGCCCGAGGTGCCGATCGGATAGCGGCCGGCATCGCGCGCGTTGTAGGTGCCACCGCTGAAGATGCGGCGCTGAGGCGCTGACGCTGCTGGGTAGGTCAGCGGGGTGGGGAACAAGTTGCACTCCTCATCAGCCGTCTAGAGCTGGGAAATGGATGGGTATAAATGCGTTTTTGTGGTGGCTCGTCAAGCCTGATCGACCGTGAATCGGACTCTAGACCGTAGAACGTGGTGAAACAAGGCTAGCATTTGATAGCAGATAAGTGTAGTTTGCTCGCAATGGCGCACCGTCCAGGAGATGCCTGCGGGATCGCGCATCACACACCAAGGAGTTAGCAATGAAGCAATCTGTAGCGAAGGTGGTGGGCGCGACGGCGCTGGCCGGAGCCCTCCTTCTCGCAGTGGGCTGCCAGGCACCCACCACTCCCTCGGCCGAACCCACGACGACCTCCAGCGACACCCCGGCCTCGGTCGTGCTCTACACCAGCGAAGCGGCGAGTTCGGAGACGATCGGCGCGCGGTTCACGGCGGACACCGGGATCGCGGTGGAGCTCGTCACCGGCTCCTCCGGCGAACTGCTCAGCCGTGTGAAGGGCGAGGCGGGGAACCCGCAGGGCGATGTCTACCTGAGCGGCTGCCTGGCCATCGCGGAGAACACCGACGTCCTCACTGTCTACAAGGCGCCGACCTTCGATCGGATCCAGAGCGATTTCCTCGGTGACACCAAGCCGTCTCCGTCCCTCGCCTGGCTGACCGGCCTGATGTACAACAGTGAGCGGGTGCCGGCGGCGGAGGTCCCGACCTCCTACGCCGACCTCGCGGACGAGAAGTGGCGTGGTCAGATCGCGATCGCCGATCCGGCGGCTTCGTCGGCTGCGTACTACCAGATCCTCGCGATCTACCTGGCTGGCGGCTGGGATCTCGTCGAGAAGGTTGCGAAGAACCTCGTGATCAGCGACAACTCCGCCGGACCGCGCGCCGTCAGCGACGGTGAGGTCTCGCTCGGCTTGTTCAACGAGTCCGCCGCTGCGGCGTACCGCGACAACCCCCAGGTCGAGATGACCTACCCCAAGGAGGGCGTGATCGCCGGCGTGACCTGCATCGCGGAGATCGCCGGGAGCAAGCGGGCCGATGGTGCGCACGCGTTCATCGACTGGTTCCTGGGTGACAAGGGCCAGGCGATGGTGGCCACCGAACTGTCCGGCGTCCGCCCGGTCATCCAAGGTGCTCCCGATCCCGATGGCCTGCCGAGCCTGGACACCGTGAAGGTCGTCGCGATGCCGGCGGATTCGGAGACCGAGAAGGAGAAGTACCTCTCCGAGTGGGAGAACATCATCACCAACATCTGATCGGGGCGTCGCCGCCCGGGCGACCTCCCGGGCGGCGACATCCGGAGCCGCGTCTGAATACGGGCGCCAGGACCGAGGAAAGGTATATGCGCACGACCCCTTCACATTCCATCGCTCCGTCTCGTCACGAGGACTCCGGCGTCGGCCTCGAGCACGTCACGATCTCCTACGGCCCCACCGTGGCGGTTTCGGACGCGGACTTCATCATCGAGCCCGGCACCTTCTTCACGCTGCTCGGCCCCTCCGGCTGTGGCAAGACCACGCTGCTGCGCGCGATCGCCGGCTTCATCCGGCAGACCTCGGGAGACATCCGGATCGGAGAGCAGGTCATCAACGACGTCCCCGCGCACCGTCGTGACGCCGGCATGGTCTTCCAGAACTACGCGATCTTCCCCCACCTCACCGTGCGGGACAACGTCGCTTACGGGCTCAAGGCGCGGCAGATTCCTCGCGAAGAGGCGGAATCGCGGATTGCCGCGGCCTTGCAGATGGTCGATCTGACCGGCTACGCGTCGCGGCTGCCCAAGCAGCTCTCCGGCGGCCAGCAGCAGCGTGTCGTCATTGCGCGGGCGCTCGCCGTCAGGCCCCGCGTCCTGCTGATGGACGAGCCGCTGGCGAACCTGGACGCGAAGCTGCGGGTGCGGCTGCGCGGCGACATCCGGCAACTGCAGACCGAGTTGGGCATCACGACCATCTACGTCACCCATGACCAGGAGGAGGCGCTGGCGATCTCCGATCGGATCGCCGTGATGAGTCACGGCCTGGTCGAGCAGGTCGGAACGCCGATGGAGATCTACCAGCAGCCCGCGACGCTGAACGTTGCGCGCTTCATCGGCGAGGGCAACTTCGTCCGCACCCAGTTGCGAGGCGCCGGCGCGACGCGCGTCATCGACTACCCCGGCGGCCACCGGCTCGCGGTCGAGAGCGGCGTGGCCCTCGCAGAGGGGCCGGTCTGGGTCGGCTTCCGTCCACAGGACGCCGACATCCTCGGCACCACCGGAGAAGCCGGTGCCGGTCAGCTGGCTGGTGTCGTCATGAGCACCAGCTACCTCGGCTCCTCGGTCGAACTGCGGCTGGAAGTTGCTGCCGGGGTCGTGGTCCTCGTCGAGTCCCGGCTGCGTGAGCTGCCCGTGGTGCCGCGACCGGGTGACCTCGTGCGCTTCCGGGTCCGCCCGGCCGACCTCCTGATGTTCCCCGGTGCCGACGACCTGGAGGAGGACGAGTGAGTACCGCGGTGGTGGTCGGGCGTCGCCGGCCCGGTTCGGGGTTCTCGTTCTGGACACTCGTCACGATCCTCGCGCTCGGGATCTTCGCGTTCCTGCTGCTCTATCCCGTGCTCTCGCTTTTCATCAACAGCCTGGTCTCCGGCGGGACCTCCGACTCCCCGTGGTGGGAGCCGTATGTCAACCTGTTCACCCGCAAGCTCTACTACGAGTCCTTCCTCAACAGCCTGATCCTGGCGGCCTCGGCCACCGTCGGCGCGCTCGTCCTGGGGACTCCGCTGGCCTACTTCGTCTCGCGACTTCAGATCCCGGGCAAGATCGTCGTCCGTTCTGCGATCGTGCTGACCTTCGTCTCCCCGCCGTTCATCGGCGCGTACGCCTGGGTCGTCATGTTCGGCAACACCGGGTTGGTCAGGGTGGGCCTGGAGAGCCTTGGCCTGACGGTCCCGCCGATCTACGGCTGGCTGGGCACGATCCTGGTGCTGACCCTCCAGGGGGTGCCCTACGTCTTCCTGTACCTCTCCGGCGGGTTGAAGACCGTCGACCAGAGCGTCGAGGACGCCGCGATCAATCTCGGCTACACCCGCGGAAGGGCTGCCTTCAACGCAGTGTTTCCCCTTCTCAAGCCCGCGTTGTCGACCTCGGCCCTGCTGGTCTTCGTCACGGCCTTCGCCGACATCGGCACGCCGATGGTGATCGGGCAGAACCTGCGAGTTTTCCCCCGCCTCGTCTATCAGTCGTTCACCAGTGAGGTGAACAGCGACTTCCGGTTGGCGGCGAGCCTGGCGCTGGTCATGGTAGTGGTGACGGTCGGTGCGCTGCTCTTTCAGCGCTGGTACTCGCGGCGACACTCCTACGGTCAAGACACCGTGCGTGGTCTGGTGATCGTCCCCGCGCGCCGCGGCCCGCTGGCGGCGGCGACGCTCTACGTGTATGTCATCCTCGCACTGGCCTGCGTCCCGCTCGTCGTGGTCGTGATCAGCTCCTTCCTGCGGTTCTCCGGCGCGACGATCACGGGGGAGTGGACACTGGAGAACTACGCCGCGGCGCCGGGGCTGCTGAGCTCGCTGACCAACACGCTGCTCACCTCGACCCTCGCGACGGCGCTGTGCGTCGTGTTCGGCACGCTCATCGGCTACATCGTCGCGCGACGCTCGGACCGGATCGCCGGGGTGATCGACGTGTTGTCGATGGTTCCGTTCGCCGTTGCGGGCGTTGTCTTCGGCATCTCGTTCAGCCTGGGCTTCGGCGGCGCGCCGTTCTACCTCGCCGGGACGATCACGATCCTCGCGCTGGCCTACTTCATCCGCCGGCTGCCGTTCTCGGTGCGGGCCGCGTCCAGCCAGCTCGCCCAGATGGGGCGTCAGACCGAGGAGGCATCGGTCAACCTCGGTGTTCCGCCGGGGCGCACCTTCCTCAAGATCACCCTGCCGATGCTGGTTCCGGCCGTCGCCTCCGGCACGCTGCTCACCTGGGCGACTGTCGTCAAGGAGTTCAACGCGACGATCATCCTGTACGGCGCAACGAACCGCACCATGTCGATCGAGATCTTTCGGGCGATCAGCGCAGGTCAGTTCCAGTACGCCTCGGCGATCGGGACCATCCTCATCCTGCTGGCCTTGGTGCCGATCGTGTTGCTGTTCGCCGTGACGGGCAAGGACGAGGAGATTCTCGTCTGAACCGCGCTGTGTAGGCTGAGCGCAGACATCACCACCCCGCGGAGGAACAGGTGTATTCAGAGGAGCGGCAGCAGGAGATTCTGCGCCGGCTGAGTCGCAACGGCCGCGTCGTCACCAGTGAACTCGTGGCCGAGTGGGGCGTCGCTACCGAGACGGTCCGCAAGGATCTGATCGCGCTGGCCCGGCTGGGTCTGCTGGAGCGAACCCACGGCGGAGCGCTGCCAAAGCAGCACCGGGGTTTTGAGCTGGAGGCACCCACCCACCAGGACCGCCACGTCGAGGAGAAGAAGCGGATCGCGCGGACGGCGGCGACCCTGCTCGCCCCGCACGACACCGTGTTCATCGGCGACGGCAGCACGACGGGGTTCGTGCCGGGGTGCGTCCCCTTCGACCTGGAGTTGCGGGTGGTGACCAACTCCCTGCTCGTGGAGCAGGGCTTCCTGGAGCATCCCAGCGTCACCGTCATCTCGACCGGCGGCATCATCCGGCGCGCACCGCAGTCCTATGTCGGTCCTTGGCCGATCCGGGCGATCTCCGAACTCAGCGTCGACACGTTGCTGCTCGGCGTCGGCGGGATAAGCGCCGATCGCGGGCTGTCCGCCACCGACGCGCTCGACGCGCAGGTCAAGACAGCGATGCTGGGAGTGGCCCGGCGCGTCGTCGTCCTCGCCGACGAGTCGAAGCTGGGCGTGGACTCCTTCCACCGGTTCGGCGGCTGGGAGCACGTGGACACCCTCATCACCAGCTCCGGTGCCGCGGAAGCCGTCCTGGCGCCGTTCCGTGACGTGGTGCGTGAGATCCTGGTCGTCTAGCCTGCTACAGCCCGGTCCCGTCCCGGACCAACGGCGGACGGTCGGCGAAGAAGGTCTGCAGCACCACCGTCGTGCGGGTGTTCACGTTCGCGGCCTGCCGGATCTCCCGGATCAGCTCCTCCAGTCGCCTGGGGGTGGGAACCCGGACGAACAGGATGTACGAGGCATCGCCGGCGACCGAGTGGCAGGCCTCGATCTCGCGAAGATGCTCGAGCTGCTCGGGGATGGTGTCCAGGGCGGAGGCGTCCAGCGGGGTGACCTCCATGAACGCCGACAGCGGCACCCCGATCGCCTCGTGGTCGACCTCGGCGCGGTAGCCGGTGATGATGCCCCGCTCCTCCAGGCGGCGGACCCGGGTCTTGATCCCGGAGGTCGACAGCCCGGTCAGTTCGGCCAGCCTGGCCAGGGTGGCCCGTCCGTCCGCCATCAGCTCACGGACGATGGTGGCGTCCACCCGGTCGTTCAGGCGCCCCGGCGGCTTGGAGGTCATGGCGTGACTGTAGCCGGGCGGCAGGGCAGCTCTGTGCGGGTCTCGACGGGCCCCACCAGCAGAGGCGGCGGAGGCGACGGACGGGATCGGCGGGCAGTGGCGGAGGGGCCTGGCCGGCGGCACCGTCAGCAGCCCCGCCGGGCGCGATAGATCGCGTAGTCGAAGCTGCGGCCCTCCCGGGTGACCGGCACCTCGATCAGCTCCACGCCGGCGAAGACCCGGTTGAGGGCGATCTCCAGGTCGGGGCTGGCGGTCTCGCACCACACCAGCAGGTGGCCGCCAGGGTAGAGCCGGGTGTGGCAGCTGGCCAGGAAGTCCTCGGCGTAGACCTCGGCGTTGTCGGCGTGGATCAGGAAACTCGGGCCGTTGTCGACGTCGAGCACGATGGCGTCCCAGCGTCCGTCCGCGGCGGTGACGAAGTCCACCACGTCGGCCGCGTGCAGCCGGATCCGGGGATCGCTCGCCAGCCGCCCGAGTTGGCCGGTGACCCCTGCCCCGGCCCAGTCGATCAGTGGACGGGCGCGCTCCACCACGTCCACCCACTCCGCGCCATTGTCCAGTAACCGGGCCGCGGTGTAGCCCAGCCCGAGCCCACCGACCAGCACCCGTCCGGGTGGGGACCCGACGGCGTCGGCGAGTGCGAGCTCGCTGGCGACCTCGGTGGTGTCCATCGCGAACACTCCGTTGACGATCAGCTCGACCACGCCGTCCCGGCGGCGCAGCACGATCTCGCCGTCGGCGGTGTCGGCGCGGGCAAGGGTCCGGGGTTCGGCCACGCAACCATCGTGGCTGGTGCGGCCGCGGAACCGGGCGAGCCTCGCCGGGAACCGACGGTTTCCGCCGGCCCAGGCGAGAGGTACCCCGGGGGCTCAAATGCGTAGCCGACAGGCTGGCAGCACCCTTCCGCCGGACCGGGGGACGGAGTTACGCTCACGAGAATTCCGTCGAAGGGGAATCATGCCTGAGCCCAGTGTCGAGTTTGTCCACCCCGACCCCGCGTTCGTCCACGCCGACGAACTGCCCGACCCGGACGCGTTGCGCGCCGCGGCCGCCGCTGATCCGCTCGGCTTCTGGGCCGATCGTGCCGCTGAACTGGAATGGTTCAGCCCTTGGGAGAAGGTGCTGGACGACTCCCAGGCGCCGTTCTACCGGTGGTTCACCGGGGCCAGGACCAACATCGTCCACAACGCCATCGACCGGCACCTCACCGGGCCGTACAAGAACAAACTGGCGCTGATCTGGGTGGGGGAGAACGGCACCGACCACCAGACCTACTCCTACTTCTCGCTGAACCGCGAGGTCACCCGGATGGCCAACCTGATCAAGGCGATGGGCGTCGGCAAGGGCGACCGGGTGACCATCTACCTGCCGCGGATCCCGGAGATCGTCTTCGCCATGCTCGCCTGCGCGAAGATCGGTGCCGTCCACTCGGTGATCTTCGCCGGCTTCTCCGCCGACGCCCTGGCCACCCGGATCGACGACTCCGAATCGAAGCTGGTGATCACCGCGGACGGCTCGTGGGTGAACGGTTCGATCTTCAAACTGAAGGACATCGTCGACGAGGCGATCCGGTTCTCCCCGTCGGTGGAGAATGTCATCGTCGTCAAGCGCACCGGCCACGAGATCGCCATGGAGCCACTGCGCGACCACTGGTACCACGAACTGTGCGCGCTGCCGATCGCGAACGGCCCCTGTCCAACCGAGGAACTGGACGCCGAGGATCCGCTGTTCATCCTCTACACCTCTGGCTCCACCGGGGCGCCGAAGGCCATCCTGCACACCCACGGCGGCTACATGGTGGGCACCTACACCACGCTGAAGTACACCTTTGACCTCCGTGACGAGGACCGCTGGTGGTGCACTGCCGACCCGGGCTGGGTGACCGGGCACTCCTACCTGGTCTACGGGCCGATGCTGAATGGCGCCACGTCCTTCATGTACGAGGGTGGCCCGACCTATCCCAACCCGAACCGCTGGTGGCAACTGATCGAGTACTACGGGATCACCACCTTCTACACCGCGCCGACGGCGATCCGCTCGCTGATGCGGTTCGGTGAGGCCTGGCCGAACCGGCACGACCTGTCGTCGCTGCGGCTGCTGGGGTCGGTGGGCGAGCCGATCAACCCGGAGGCCTGGCACTGGTTCCACCGGGTGATCGGCAAGGAACGCTGCCCGATCATGGACACCTGGTGGCAGACCGAGACCGGCATGTTCCAGATCTGCCAGACCCCGGTCGAGGCCCAGAAGCCGGGCTCGGGTGGCAAGCCGTTCTTCGGCCAGGAGGCCGAGATCCTGGACGAGGAAGGCAACCCGGTGCCGGACGGGGAGGAGGGTTTCCTGGTACTGAAGAACCCCTGGCCAGCCATGATGCGCACCCTGTACAAGGATCCGGACCGGTATGTGAAGACCTACTGGTCGAAATACCCGGGCAAGTACCTGGCCGGTGACTCGGCCAAGCGGGATGCCGACGGCTATTTCTGGGTGATCGGACGCACTGACGACGTGATCAAGGTCTCCGGCCACCGCTTGGGGACGGCCGAGGTGGAGTCCGCCCTGGTCTCGCACCCGGCGGTCGCCGAGGCGGCGGCGATCGGCCTGCCGCACGAGGTGAAGGGCAACGCCATTCACGCCTTCGTGGTGCTGCGGGTCGGCTACGAGGGCTCGCAGGTGCTGGCCGAAGACCTCCGCAAGCACGTCTCGCTGCACCTCTCGCCGATCGCCAAACCCGACCAGATCGACTTCACCGACAAGCTGCCCAAGACCCGGTCGGGCAAGATCATGCGGCGGGTGCTGAAGGCCCGGGCGCTCGGCCAGGACGAGGGCGACGTCACTACGCTGGAGGAATGAGGGGCGCGGGAACCGGGATCGTCCGGAACGGATCGGGGAGCGGCCGGTGACGGCGGCGCCGGAGGCTGCGGAGCAGCGGCGGCGGGAGCTGGACTCGGCTGTCAAGCGGCTGCGGGCTGCGGCGAGATCCGATCCGGCGCGCACCGATGAGTTGGCCGACGCCCTGGTGGCGCTGGTGGCCAACCGGCTGCTGGCCTGGTCGTTCGCCGAAGCGGCGGCGGTGGCGCCGGAGTCGGTGGTGCTGGCGGCCCGGATCCTGGCCGGGCGCGGATCCTCCGGGCCGTATGCCTCCTTGGACGAGGCCGTCCGTTACTTCACGGCGTCCGCGCAGTTGGCGGCCGTCCAGGCCGGGCTGGGGCAGGTGGAGGCAGCCGGGCGGACGCTCGACGCCCTGGACGCCTGGCGGGGGCAGCTGGGCAGTCTGCCGCTGGTCGAGCGGCTCACCCCGGCGGGCATTGTCTGGGCACAGAGCACGCGGGCGCGTGCCCGGGTGGCGACGGACGTGGCGCAGGCCAACGCCTATGCTGACGCGGCGCAGCAGCGGCTCTACGCCGCCGGGCTGGACCTGGAGGTGGAGTCGGCCTACCTCGCCGTGGCCTCCCACCTGGTGGTCGCCGACTGCCGCTGGGCAGCCGGGCAGGTCGGGACTGCCCTGGCTCACCACCAGCTGGCGCTGGCGCGCTATCGGGCTGGTATTGACGGGGCCGATGCGGCCCGTTCGGCAGTAGCGCAGGGCGCCGCCGCCCCGCTGGCCGAGCTGTTCGGGCCGTTCGCCGGTCGCCTGGAGGCCAGTGGGGACCGGGCTGGTGCACTCGGCCTACTACGCGAGTGGGTGGTGGTGGCGGAGCGGTTCGCCGGAGCGGGGAGTGGCGAGGCCGGGGTGACGGCTGCCCGGGCCGCGCTCGGCCGCGCACTGGTCCGGGCCGGGCGCGAGGTCGAGGCGGAGGCGATGGCAGCAGCAGCTGCGGAGGCTGCAGCGGAAGCGTCGCTGCCAGCTCCGGGTCTGCCGGTGGGCTGGTCGCCCCTGCCGAGCGGAGAGGCGTTGGCTGGCAGCGGGTTGTCGGTGACGGCGTCCGTCCGGTTGCAGCGGGATGAGCAGACGGCAATCGCCGAGCTGGCCGCCGCGCGTGCCGCGGCCGAGGCGACCGAGGCGCAGCTGCGTGCCCGGGCGGAGCGGGCTGCCGCCGAGCGGGCTGCCGAGCGCGCCGAGGCCGAGCATCGGGCGGCCCGCCTGGCGGAGCAGGCCGCGCGCGAGGCCGCCGAACAGGCCCGGATCCAGGCCGAGGCAGAGGCGGAGCGCCGGGCAGCTGCGGAGGTGGCCGAGCAGGCAGCCGCGGAGGCCCGCCGCCGGGAGCGGGCGGTAGCCCGGGAACGAGCGGTCGATCCCGAACAGCTACGGGAAGCCGTCGACGCGCTGCCCGAGGCCCGCCGACGACTGGCTGCGGCCGGGACGGATCTGGCGAGGCTGGTGGTAGCCCAGGAGCGGCTGACGGCGGTCCTTCGTCCGCTCGCTGCCGCCGAACCGACCCGCTATCGCGACGACCTGGTCACCGCCCTGGAATCCCTGGTCAGCCTGCGCTGGCGGCTGGGCGACGCCGACGGATCCCGTGAGGCAGCTCGCGAACTGAAGACCTGGTAAGCCCCTGGGCCAGTGGGCCAGGGGACGGTTCCTGGGTCAGGGGACGGCTCCGGTGGCCGGCCTCCTCGGGATCAGGGAGGGGCTAGGAGGCGCGTCGTCCGAGCGGGGAGAGCAGCACCACCACGACCAGGACCGGCAGGGCGAGCAGCGCCAGGCCGTTGAAGCCAGCCCAGCCGAGGGCGCTGCCAGCGCCGATCGCGCCGAGTGCCCCGATCAGGCTCATCCAGAAGTCGTTACGTCCCTGACGGCGGGTGCGCAGGGTCTCCGCCGAGGACTCGGTGAGCAGCGCAGCCCCGGCCACGGTGGCGGCGCTCCAGCCCACGCCCAGCAGCACCAGCGCGACGGTGACGGCGGCGGTGCTGTGCTGGGCCAGGGCGATCACCGCGACGCAGGCGGCCAGGATGGCGTATCCCAGCAGAATGGTGGGAACCCGTCCCCAGCGGTCGGCGAGGATGCCGAAAACCGGTGACAGGGCGTACATGCCGGCGATGTGCAGGCTGAGGGTGAGGCCGACCACCGTGAGGGTCGCGCCGTGGTGCACCAGGTGGATCGGGGTCATCGCCATGATCGAGACCATCACCACGTGCGCCCCGACGATCGCCACGGTGGCGAAGGCCGCCGCCCGCGGCCGGTCGACGTGGGTGATCTCGTCGCTGGTCGCCGAGCGTGCGGCGATCACCTGGTGGGCGGTGAGCAGCGGGTCGGGCCGCAGCGCCACCAGATAGAGCGCGATGCCCGCCAGCTGCCCGATGATCGTGAACAGGTAGGGACCGGTGAGTTCAGGCATGCCGACCAGGTCGCCCAGCAGTTCGCCGGGCCCGACCAGGTTCGGCCCGAGCACGGCGCCGATCGTGGTCGCCCACACCACCAGCGACAGGTCCCGGGCACGGGAGGCGTCGGTGGCCAGGTCGGCGGCAGCGAACCGCGACTGCAGGTTCGCCGCCTGGCCGGCGCCGATCAGCACGAACCCGGCCAAGAGCAGGGGAAACATAGCCAGCGCGACCGCTGTGATCACCAGGCCGACCCCGGCCAGGGCGACCAGCATGCCGGTGGCCAGGGCGGGACGCCGTCCCCGTCGGCGGGCGAGGGCCGCCAGCGGCACGGCAGTGAGCGCCGTCCCAAGGGTGATCGAGGCGGTGGCCAGCCCGGACAGGGCGTCGTCGCCGGAGATCCGGGCAGCCAGGATCGCGCCCAGCGAGACGGTGGCACCGAAGCTGATCCCGCCCAGAATCTGGCCGACGGCCAGGATCGCGATGGTCCGGCGCTGGACGGCCGCCAGCTGGCCGGCATTCAGTTCCGGTCCGGTCGAACGGTCGGCGAGCGCGGTAGGTTCGGTCACCGCAACAGCCTAAGGGCCGTCTGGCAAGCAGCTGTGGTCCGTCCCAGGCGAGCGACGTCGGGGTGATCGAGCTCCGGCGTGGAACGGCACGGCTCAGCTGGTGGGTACGTGGCGGGGTTACTCGGGTTCGGCCTCCTGTTGCCGGGCGGCCTCGACCCGCGCCCGCGCCCCCGCCAGCCACTCGGCGCACGCGGCGGCGAGCTTCTCGCCCTTCTCCCACAGCTCCATCGATTCGCTCAGCGGGACGGTGCCGGACTCAAGCTGCTGGACGATCGCCAGCAGTTCGTCGCGGGACTGCTCATAGCTCTGCGGGGTGTCTGTCTTGGCCATCAGTTCGGCTCCCTGGGTTCGACGGCGGTGACCTCGGCGGCCAGCCGGCCGTCGAGAAGCTGGACGGTGAGGGCGTCGCCGACGGCGGTCTGGCCGACACCGGTGATGGTCTGCGGGCCCTGGGCGACGATCGCGTAGCCACGCTGCAGAGTGGCCTGCGGGGACAGCGCCCGCATCCGCGAGAGCACCTGGTGCAGCTCACCGGCTTCGGCCCGCAGTTGGCCGCTGACCACCCGCTGCAGTCGATGCTGCAGGACGCCGAGCCGTTCGGTCTGGATGTCGATCGCACCGGACGGTTCCCGCAGCACCGGACGGGAGCGCAACTCGGCCAGTCGGCGCTGCTCGCCCTCGATCCGGGCGAGCAGGGCGCGGCGCCCCCGTCCGATCGTCTGGGCCAGGCCCGCGGCCTGCTCGGCAGCGTCCGGCACCACTCGCTTGGCGGCATCGGTCGGGGTCGAGGCCCGCAGATCGGCCACCAGATCGAGGATCGGGGTGTCGGACTCGTGGCCGATCGCACTCACCACCGGAGTGCGCATGGCGAACACCGCCCTGATCAGGGCTTCGTCGCTGAACGGCAGCAGGTCTTCCAGCGAGCCGCCGCCGCGGGCAACGATGACGACCTCCACCTCGGGGTCGGCCTCCAGTTCGCGCAGGGCCGCCAGAATCTGCTCGACGGCCTGTGGGCCCTGCACCAGGGTGTGCCTGATCTCGAACCGGGCGGCCGGCCAGCGCCGGGCGACGTTCTGCAGCACGTCCGACTCGGCGGCACTCCCGGCACCGGTGACCAGGCCGATCCGGCGGGGCAGGAAGGGCAGACGCCGCTTGCGTTCGGGGGCGAACAGCCCCTCGGCCTGCAGCATCCGCTTGCGCTGCTCGATCGCCGCCAGCAGGCGCCCTTCCCCGGTGGGACGCAGTTCGCGGCACTCGAAGGTGAGACTGCCCGACTTCGACCACACCGTGGGCTTCACCCAGGCGGCGACCACCGTCCCCTCGGTCAACGGGCCGGCGGCATCCAGCACCGCGGCGGAGGCCGAGATCGTCACCGACACCTCGGCCAGGGTGTCGCGCAGGGTGAGGAACTGGGTGGCCCCGGCACGACGCTTGATCTCAATGAGTTGGCCTTCGACCCACACCGGGCCCAACCGGTCCACCCACTCCCGGGTGGCGTTGACCACGATCCGCAGGGGTTGCGGGTGCTCGGCTGAGTTCGGCAGCGCCATGGTCACAGCCTAGAGCGTGTCTTCCTCTCCCCAACGGTGGCCTGCTGTGCGGCGCCCCACGGGCGTCTCGCAGCGTTGTCGTCGGTCGACGATGCACCACATCGCCTCCCTCCTGTGCCTGGCGAGCCACTCCGCGGAACCCCGCTCGCGACGGCCAGGGACAGGGAGACACGCTCTGGGGACCAGTGCCGACAGCCGGGTTCGCGGCACACCTGCGAAGGCCAGCGACCGTCGGGCTGGGAGTGGGTGCTGGCTGCCAGGGACGGGGTCAGTTCCGCAGGATCTCCCGGACCGAGGTCGCCGGCGTGATGTCCAGTCGGCGCAGCAGCTGGGCGTTGAGCGCGACCACCACGGTGGACAGCGACATCAGGACAGCACCCACCGACATCGGCAGCACGAAGCCGACCGGTGCGAGGACGCCGGCGGCCAGGGGTACGGCAAGCAGGTTGTAGCCGGCCGCCCACCACAGGTTCTGCAGCATCTTGCGATAGGTGGCCCGCGAGAGCTGGATCACCGACAGCACTGAGCGGGGGTCCGAACTGGCGAGGATCACGCCGGCGGAGGCGATCGCCACGTCCGTCCCGGCGCCGATCGCGATCCCGACATCGGCCCGGGCCAGCGCCGGAGCGTCGTTGACGCCGTCCCCGACCATCGCCACCTTCCTGCCCCCGGCCTGCAGTTCGGCGACCCTGGCCGCCTTGTCCTCGGGACGGACGCCGGCGAACACCCGGTCGATGCCGAGCTGCCGGCCGACGTCGGTGGCGACGGCTTCGGCGTCACCGGTGATCATCACCACCTCGACACCCAGGGCATACAGCGCTTCGACCGCCTCGCCGGACTCCGGTCGCACCTCATCGGCCAGCCGCAGCCCACCGATCACCTCGCCGTCGCGCAGCACATGCAGGATGATCGCCCCCTGCTTGCGCCAGGTCTCCGCAGTGGCGATCTCGTCGACTCCGGCCTCGGTGAGCAGTCCCGGGCCGCCGACCCTGATCTGATGCCCCTCGACCGTCGCGGTCACTCCGACCGCAGGTGAGGAACTGAACCCGGATGCTGCCGGCACGGCGAGACCATGTTCGGCCGCCGCCTGCACAATTGCCTTTGCCAGTGGATGCTCACTCGCCGCCTCCGCCGCTGCTGCCAGACCCAGCACGGCATCGGCGTCCAGCCCACCAGCCGGCTCCAGCTGCGTCACCGTGGGCTCCCCGCGGGTGAGCGTGCCGGTCTTGTCGAACAGCACGATGTCCACCGTGCGCATGCTCTCCAGGGCGAGCCGGTCCTTGACCAGGACGCCGCCCCGGGCGGCGCGCTCGGTGGCGATCGAGACCACCAGCGGGATGGCCAGGCCCAGGGCATGCGGGCAGGCGATCACCAGGACGGTGATGGCTCGCACCACCGCTGCCTCCGGCTGGCCGACGACACTCCACACGATCGCCGTGACCACGGCTGCTGCCAGCGCGAACCAGAACAACCAGGCGGCCGCGCGGTCGGCAATCCGCTGGGCGCGCGACGTCGAACCCTGTGCCTCGGCGACCAGCCGGCGGATGCCGGCCAGAGCGGTGTCGTCCCCGGTCGCGGTGACCTGCACCTGCAGGCCCGAATCGGTGGCGACCGTGCCGGCGACCACCCGATCACCCTCCGCCCGTTCGACCGGACGGGATTCGCCGGTCACCATCGACTCGTCGACGGCCGCCCGGCCCTCGACGATCCGTCCGTCGGCCGGGATGCTGCCGCCCGGGCGGATCAGCACCACGTCCCCGACGCGGAGCTCGGACGGAGCAACCTTGACCACCTGTTCGCCGTCCAGCCGCTCGGCCTCGTCGGGCAGCAGCGCGGCCAGGGAGTCCAGAGCGGAGGTGGTCTGGGCCAGCGACCGCATCTCGATCCAGTGCCCCAGCAACATGATGACGATCAGCAGTGCCAGCTCCCACCAGAACTCGAGCTGGTGGTCGAGCAGACCGAGGCTGGCGCCCCAGGAGGCGCCGAAGGCGACGGTGATCGCCAGCCCGATCAGCAGCATCATTCCCGGGCGACGGGACCGGATCTCGGCCACGGCGCCGGTGAGGAAGGGCCAGCCGCCCCCGAGGTACATCGCGGTGCCGACCACGGGGGCGATCAGCCAGGAACCGGGGAAGGCCGGCACCTGGTAGCCGACCAGCATGGCGAACATGGACGAGAACCCCACCACCGGCACGGCGAGCACCAGGTTGATCCAGAACAGCCTGCGGAACCGGGCGACATGGCCCGCGTGGCCGGTATGTCCGGAGTGGTCCATTTCGGTATGCCCAGCGTGGTCCATGCCAGCGTGCCCAGCGTGGTCCATGTCGGCGTGCCCGGTGTGGTCCATGTCGGCGTGCCCAGCGTGGTCCATGCCAGCGTGGTCCATCTCGGCGGGGCCAGTGCCCGGGTGGTCCGGGTGGCTCGTGGGGCTGTGGCTCGGCCCCACGTGGCCGTCTTCCGGCCGATTCGTGTGGCCCCTGCCCGGGTGACCGGGCTGATCGGCGGCGGAGTGGTCCGGATGGTCCGTCCCGGGCCGGCCGATATGCGAAGGATGGCTCATCCCTGCGTGGGCTTCGTGGTCGATGTGGTCCTGCTGGCCAGTCATGATGCTGTGCGTCTCATCTCGGCGGCTATACCCCTGGAGGGTATCGGTCTGGTTCACACTGTACCCCTCCCGGGTCTGGAGCAGCGGGGCGGCGGCAGCCAGGCCTGTTGTCCGGCTGGTCGCCCGAACCGGTCCGGATGCGGGCAACTAAACTACGTGCCATGACGGATTCGGTTGCCAGGCGGGTGGTCGTGGCCGCGCCCCGGGGCTACTGCGCGGGTGTCGATCGCGCGGTGGTCACCGTCGAGAAGGCGCTTGATCTCTACGGCCCGCCGGTTTACGTCCGCAAGGAGATCGTGCACAACCGGCATGTGGTGGAGAACCTGGAGTCGCGCGGCGCGATCTTCGTCGAGGAGTTGGACGAGGTGCCAGCCGGCGCGACGGTGGTGTTCTCCGCGCACGGCGTGTCACCGGCCGTCCACGCCGAGGCCGCCGCCCGCGGGCTGAAGACCATCGACGCGACCTGCCCGCTGGTGACCAAGGTGCACCACGAGGCCAAGCGCTTCGCCGGCCAGGGAGTGCAGATCCTGCTGATCGGGCACGCCGGCCACGAGGAGGTCGAGGGCACCACCGGTGAGGCGCCGGAGCACATCACGCTGGTGCAGCACCCGGACGATGTCGACGCCGTCGAGGTCGACGATGCGACAAAAGTGGCCTGGTTGAGCCAGACCACCCTGAGTGTGGACGAGACCTGGGAGACGGTCACCCGACTGCGCGAGAAGTTCCCCGAGTTGATCGACCCGCCCAGCGACGACATCTGCTACGCCACCCAGAACCGGCAGTCCGCGGTCAAGCAGATCGCCGCCGGCACCGACCTGGTGATCGTGGTCGGGTCACGCAACTCCTCGAACTCGGTGCGTCTGGTCGAGGTGGCGCTCGAGGCCGGTGCCAAGGCCGCCTACCGGGTGGACAATGCCTCCGAGGTCCGGTCCGAATGGCTGGAGGGGGTCGACAGCGTGGGGGTGACCTCGGGTGCGTCGGTTCCCGATGAACTCGTGCAGGGTGTGCTGACCCTGTTGGAGGAGAGGGGCTTCCCGGCCGCGGTCGAGGAGCGCCTCACCGAGGAGAATCTGGTCTTCGCACTGCCTCCCGAACTCCGCAAGGATCTGCGGGCCGCCTCAGCCTGAGACCAGGAACCGGTAGGACGGGCTGCCGGGATCGATCACCTCGACTCCCATCGGGCTGGCCGCCATCCGGGCAAGCAGTGCGGGCAGCGTGCCCGGATCCCCGAGTTCGATGCCGACCAGCGCTGGTCCGGTCTCCCGGTTGGAACGCTTGACGTACTCGAACAACGTGATGTCGTCGTCGGGGCCCAGCACCTCGTCGAGAAAGCGGCGCAACGCCCCCGGCTCCTGCGGGAAGTTCACCAGGAAGTAGTGCTTGCGTCCCTCGTAGACCAAGGCGCGTTCGACGATCTCGGCGTAGCGTGACACATCGTTGTTACCCCCGGAGACCACGCACACGACCACCTGCCCGGGCTCGGGCTGGAACAGCCCCAGGCTGGCGGTGGCCAGGGCGCCGGCCGGCTCGGCGATGATCCCCTCGGTCTGGTAGAGCCGCAACATCTCGCTGCAGATCCGTCCCTCGGGGACGGTGAGCATCGCCGGGCGGTGCCGGGCCGCGATCGCATAGGTGAGATCGCCGGCCCGGCGGACGGCGGCGCCGTCGGCGAAGGTGTCCAGGGTCGGCAGGTCGCACGGGCGTCCGGCGTCCAGGGCAGTGGCCATGGTGGGGGAGCCTGCCGGTTCCACACCGACGACCCTGGTCGAAGGGCTGCGCTCGGTCAGCCAGGTCAGGCAGCCGGCGAGCATCCCGCCGCCACCGACCGGCAGTACCAGGACGTCAGGGGAGTAGCCGAACTGCTCGTTGATCTCGCGGGCGAGGGTGCCCTGGCCGACGATCGTGCGGGGATCGTCAAAGGCCGGGACGAGGGTCGCTCCGCTGGCGGCGGCTTCTGCTGAGGCGGCGGCCGCCGCCTCGTCGTAGTTGTCGCCGGTCACGACCAGTTCGATCAGCCCGTCGCCGAGAGCGATCATCCGCTCCCGCTTCTGCCGAGGAGTGGTGGACGGGACGTACACCCGGCCCCGGATGCCGAGTTTCGCGCAGGCAAATGCGACCCCCTGGCCGTGGTTGCCCGCGCTGGCGCAGATCACCCCGGCGGCGCGCTCGGCGCCGGGGAGCTGGGCGATCAGGTTGTAGGCGCCGCGGATCTTGTAGGAGCGGACGGGCTGCAGATCCTCCCGCTTGAGCCAGATATAGGCACCGGTCAGGTCGCTGAGCCGCTCGTCGAGTTGCAGTGGCGTCCTGACCGCGACACCGTCGAGCCGGTGCGCTGCCTCGTCGATCGCGCTCGCGTTCACGAGCTGGGTGTCGGCACTCACAGCGTGCATTCTGTCACCGGCCGCACCAAGACGGCCCGGCCCGCATGTCAGGCGGACTCGCGTCCGAGCACGGTCGGGACGGCGGCGGCGTCCTCGATCAGCTCGGGTGCCCCCAGCTGGCGCACCGAGGCATCGCTGGCCCGCACCTCGAGCAGGTCGGAGTCGACCACCTTCAGTTCCCGCAGCCGCCGGGCGGACGGGAACACGCTGTGCTCGATCGAGCCCACCGCCGCGTTGTAGGAAGCGACCGCTCCGGTCAGTGACTTGCCGATCTGGTTGAAGTGCTTGCCCAGCGTTCCGAGCCGGTCGTACAGCTCCCGTCCGAGCCGGAACACCTCGCGCGCGGATTCCGAGACCGCCTCCTGCCGCCAGGCGTAGGCGATCGTCTTCAGCATGGCGATCAGCGAGGTCGGACTGGCGAGCACGATGCCGCGGGCGGCTGCGTACTCGTGCAGGTCAGGCAGCTGGCTGAAAGCCTCGGCGGCCAGCGCCTCACTGGGCAGGAACAGCACCACAAACTCGGGGCTGGCGGTCTCGGCGGTGAAGTAGTCCTTCCGGGAGAGTTGGTCGACGTGGGTCTGCACATGCCGGGCGAAACGCCGCAGATGCTGCGCCTGGGTGGGCTCGTCGCCAGCCTCGCAGGCGTCGAGGAAGGCCGCCAGCGGAACCTTGGAGTCGACGTAGATGCGCTTACCGCCTGCCAGCATCACCATCAGATCGGGACGGACGGTCGCCCCGGAATCGTTGCGCGTGGTCTGCTGCTCGGCGAAATCGCAGTGCTCGAGCATGCCTGCCAGCTCGACCACCCGGCGCAACTGCTGCTCGCCCCAGTTGCCCCGCACCTGGGGCTTGCGCAGCGCGCTCACCAGTGCCGCGGTCTCGGTGCGGAGCTGGTCGCCGGTCTGTTTCACGGCGGTCACCTGGTTGCGCAGGTCGGTAGCGAGCGCCGCCCGCTCCTTCTCGACCTCGCCCAGTTGCTGACGGAAGGCCTCCAGGGTTTCGCGCATCGGTGCCATCAGCGACTCGGTGGCCCGCAGCCGCTGCTCGGCCGACTGTTCGACCTGGGCGGTCTGGCCCTGCAGCAGTTCGGCCGAGAGCGCGCGGAAGTGGGCAAGCTGGTTCTCGCGGTCGGCCACGATCTCGGCTGCCCGTTCCCGTGCCGCGTCGCGTTCGGCGAGCGCGCCCGCGGTACCGGCCTGCGCCCGAGCGAGTTCGGCGCGGGCGACCAGCCAGGCCGCAGCCGCGCCGACGACGATCCCGACCAGCAGGCCGGCGATCAACATCCCGACATCGTCCATGCCAGACATTCTGGCTGAGGCCACTGACAGTAATGCTGACAGCACCGCCGTGCCGGGGTGTGGGTCAGGTTTGTGGGGTGGCGGTGGTCTGGGGGAGGGTCCGGCTTCAGATGGCGGATGACAGGCCGCCGGGGGCAGACTCGTCCTCATGAACCCGTCCCAGCACCTTGCCGATCTCGCAGCCTTCGTCACCGCCTCCCCGTCCTCCTACCACGCCGCCGCCGAGGTTGCCCGGCGGCTGGGCGAGGCGGGGTTCACCGAGCAGCGCGAAGACGAACCCTGGCGGGCGGGTGGTGCGCACTATCTGGTCAGGGACGGCGCGGTGGTCGCCTGGCGGGTGCCCGATGCCGGGCCGTCCGGATTCCATATCGTCGGCGCCCACACCGACTCGCCGGGCTTCAAGCTGAAGCCCGATCCGTCCGCGTACGCCTACGGCTGGTCGCAGGCGGCGATGGAGGTCTACGGCGGCCCGTTGCTGAACTCCTGGCTCGACCGCGAGTTCGGGCTGGCCGGCCGGGTGATCACCCGTGACGGTGCGGTCCGCCTGGTGTCGACCCCGGCCTGGCTGCGGATCCCGCAGATCGCCCCCCATCTGGACCGCAGCGTCAACGATCAACTGCACCTCGACAAGCAGGTTCACCTCAAGCCGGTGTTCGCGCTGGGCGCCGGTGACATCCTGGCCGCGGTCGCCGGGCTGCTCGGCATCCACCGCGACGAGATCGACGGCCACGACCTGTTCTCCGCGGTCACCGAGGCGCCAGCGGTGATCGGGGTGGCGGGGGAGTTCTTCGCCTCGGCCCGGCTGGACAACCTCTCCAGCGTGCACGCCGGACTGGCTGGCCTACTGGCATCCGAGCCCGCCGACCACATCCAGGTGCTGGCCTGCTTCGACCACGAGGAGATCGGCAGCGGCTCGCGCAGCGGTGCCCAGGGCCCGCTGCTGGAAACCGTGCTGCGGCGGATCGCAGGCTCACTCGGCTGGGACGCCGACCGTTACGAGCGGGCGCTGGCCCGCTCCTTCGTGGTGTCGGCGGACGCCGGGCACGCCGTCCACCCGAACTACCCGCAGTTGCACGATCCTGACCACCGTCCCAGCCTGAATGCCGGTCCACTGCTGAAGGTGAACGCCAACCAGCGCTACACCTCCGAGGGGCCCTCGTCGGCGCTGTGGCTGCAGGTCTGCCGGGCCGCCGGGGTGCCCACCCAGCCGTTCGTCTCCAACAACGCGGTGCCCTGCGGCTCGACCATCGGCCCACTGACCGCGACCCGGCTGGGCATCACCTCGGTGGACGTCGGCATCCCGCTGCTCAGCATGCACTCGGCCCGAGAAATGTGCGGGACGGCCGATCCCGGCTACCTGGCCAGGGCGCTCGCTGCGTTCTACAGCGGTACCGAGGGGTAGGGCCTCTGGGGTCTGTCGCAATTCCGCACGTCGATTCCACCGCGGGGCGGTTTTTGGCGCCCGAACTGTATCGAGGTGCAGAATCGCGACACGGCGATCAACCCACGACGGTGGCGGTCAGTGGCAGTGGTGCGAACAGGTGCGGGTAGCCGTCCTCCACCAGGATCGGCAGGTCGGGGTCGGGGTCGATCCGCAACAGCGTCAGGTCGGCATTCGGCAGGTCGGCGTAGAACCGCTCGCGGGTGCCGTCCAGTTGGTGCGCGAACGAGCAGTGGACGAAGCCCTCGGCGAGGTAGCCGGTCTCGCGGCTTGACCAGGGGTACTCGCCCTCGGCGAGGGCGGACTCCCAGCGGGACCGTAGCGCCCAGTGATAGACCGGCTGGTTGACCGTCGCTCGTTCGCCGAGCAGCCCGAGGTCGACCAGGTCGGCACGCAGTTGCTCGGCAGAGGTGAAGTGCAGCCCGGTGAGCCCGACCTCGGCAGCGGCGGCGACATTGCGTGCGGAGTCGTCGATGAACACCGCCTGCTCCGGGGCGGCGCCCAGGCGTTCGCAGGCCAGCCGGAAGATCGCGGGATCGGGCTTTATCACACCCTCCTCACCGGAGACCACGATGTCGGCGCAGCGTCCCAGAACACCGAAGCGTTCGCGGGTGAGCGCGAAGCTGTCGGCCGCCCAGTTCGTGAGGGCACCGACGGTGATGCCTCGCCCGAGCAGTTCGGCGAGGACGGCCGGCGTCCCGGGGACCATCCGGGTCACCGTGTGCAGGAAGTTCTGCCGGTAGGCACGGATGCCCACCTCGTCGCCGGGGAACCTCCGGACGAGATCGTCCTCGGCGTCGATGATGCTGGCGCGGGCGTCGTTGCCGTGGTTCCAGTCGGCGAAACCGATCCGCGCCATGAAGGCCGGTACCTGCTCGGCCGGCATCACCTGTTCGAAGGCTCGCTCCGGCTCCCATTCGATGAGCACGCCGCCGATGTCGAAGATCACTGTGTCCATCGGCCAAGCATGGCCGGGATCGGTGCCAGACGCGAGCGTACGGGCCGATAGGCTAGGCCGACGTGGCTCTCACCATCGGAATCGTCGGCCTGCCGAACGCGGGCAAGTCCACTCTGTTCAACGCGCTGACCCGCAACAACGTGCTTGCGGCGAATTACCCGTTCGCCACCATTGAGCCGAATGTCGGCGTGGTTGGCGTCCCCGATCCGCGGCTGGCGGTACTGGCGGAGATGTTCTCCTCCGAGCGGATCGTCCCGGCAACCGTCAGCTTCGTCGACATCGCCGGCATCGTGAAGGGCGCCTCCGCGGGGGAGGGGATGGGCAACGCCTTCCTGGCCAACATCCGCGAGGCGGACGCGATCTGCCAGGTCACCCGGGTGTTCCGCGACCCCGACGTCACCCATGTCGACGGCGATGTCAACCCCGGCAACGACATCGAGACGATCCGCACCGAGTTGATCCTGGCCGACCTGCAGACCATCGAGAAGGCGCTGCCCCGGCTGGAGAAGGAGGCCCGGCTGCGCAAGGAGCGCCAGCCGGTTCTCGCTGCCGTTCAGCAGGCGCAGCAGGTGCTGAACTCCGGCCAGGGCGTCCATGCCGCCGGGCTCGACCTGGAACCGCTGAAGGAGCTCTTCCTGCTCACCGCCAAGCCGTACCTGTACGTCTTCAACTGTGACTCCGACGAACTGACCGACGAGGCGCTGATCGCCGGCATGCGAGACCTGGTCGCCCCGGCCGAGGCGATCTTCCTGGACGCCAAGATCGAATCCGAACTGATTGAGATGGAGCCCGACGAGGCCCGTGAGTTCCTGGTCGAGATGGGCATTCCCGAGCCCGGCCTGGACACCCTGGCCCGGGTGGGCTACGACACCCTCGGACTGCAGAGCTACCTGACCGCTGGCCCGAAGGAGTCCCGCGGCTGGACGATTCACCAGGGCTGGACGGCACCACAGGCCGCCGGGGTGATCCACACCGACTTCCAGAAGGGCTTCATCAAAGCCGAGATTGTCAGCTACCACGACCTGATCGAGGCCGGTTCGATGGCCGCCGCCCGGGCTGCCGGCAAGGTTCGGATGGAGGGCAAGGACTACGTCATGCAGGACGGCGACGTGGTGGAGTTCCGGTTCAATGTGTGAGGGCAGTCCGCGGCTGTTGGCAGGCTGATTGAACCCCGCCCGTCCTCGTTGCGCTGGGTGCCGGCAATGAGCGTCGGGGAAGGAGGGCGTGACGGTGACTGAGGACGATGTCGAGGACCTTGTTCGAGGTGACGAGTGGATGATGCGCGTTCTGGCTGCGGCCGAACAGCTCGGCCTTCCGGATTGGTGGATTGGTGCCGGCTTCTTGCGAAATGCGGTCTGGGATCATCTCTCGGGTCTGAAACCTCGGCACGACTCCGACGTCGATCTGGTGTACTTCGATGCGCTGAACAGGTCGGCTCAGCGGGACTGGGACCTGGAGGACGGTGCCAACGACCGCTTTCCCTTCGCGAACTGGGAAGTCAGGAACCAGGCTCGGATGCACGAACTCGATGGTTTCAACCCCTACAGCTCAACGAGTGACGGAATCGCGCACTGGGTGGAGACCGCGACCTGTGTCGGAGTTCGATCGGTGGAGGGTGCCTTGCAGTTCCTCTACTGCTGCGGTGCCGGTGATCTGCTGGAACTGGTGGCGCGACCTACTCCACCGTTTCGGGAGGCATCGAGGATCGAGGTGTTCCGAGAGCGGATCGCAAGGAAACGGTGGACCGCGAGGTGGCCGCGTCTCCGGGTGGAGGAGGGCGGACCTGGCTCGTAGGCGGTTGGACCACCCCCTGCCTGGTCGATGGCGCGCAGGGTGAGCAGGTCATCGATCGACTCATGCCGGCATGAGGCTGCCGAGGTTTGGTCGTGAGCGCAGCGATGACGTCCCTGCGGTTGCGGCGGGGTGCGACACCGGAGGTTGACTTCGAGCGCGCTCCAACTCCTAGCCTGCTGGGTATGGCACAGGACAAACCAGGCCTCACCGTTGCGCAGATGGCCGCCGCGACCGGGGTCACCGCGCACACGCTGCGTTACTACGAGCGGGCCGGGCTGATCCGTCCGGTGGCCCGGAACGCGGGCAACCAGCGCCGCTACTCGGCCGCGGACCTGGCGTGGGTCAGCTTCCTGCTGCGGCTGCGCGCGACCGGCATGCCGATCGCGCGGATGCGCGAGTACGCCGCGCTGCGCGAGCAGGGTCCGGTCACCACCGGGCCTCGCCTGCGGATGCTCGAAGCGCACCAGGTGGTGCTGCGTGAGCAGATCGCCCGGCTCCGCGCCCACGACCGGGCGCTCACCGCCAAGATCAGCTCCTACCGAGACGACCTCGCGGCGATCCAGGCCCAACAACCGAACAGGACGGACCATGACTGAAACCACCGAACGACAGCAGCGCTTCGACCACGGCAGGACGGTGTTGGACGCGATCGACGGCCAGGCCGGCCGCAATGTGATCGACGCCCTCGGCGACATCTCCCCGGAGCTCGCGCACCAGACCGTGGCCTGGGCCTTCGGCGAGATCTACGCCCGTCCCGGCCTGGAGCCCCGCGACCGGCAACTGGTCACCCTCGGTATGCTCACCGCGCTCGGCGGCTGCGAACCGCAACTCGATGTCCACATCAACGCCGCGCTCAACGTCGGGCTCACCCCGGCGCAGATCGTCGAGGCGCTGCTGCACGCCGCCGTCTACTGCGGCTTCCCACGTGCCCTGAATGCGACCTTCGTCGCGAAGAAGGTGTTCGCCGAGCGCGGCCTGCTGCCGGTCGACCAGGCAGCGTCGTCAGCGGTCCCGCGCACGTCGGCTTCGGGCGCGGGCGAGCCCGGAGTTCGCCCAGCGCATCGAGGTTGACCGCCGCGCAGGTCGCCGAGGCCGGAGCCCATGACGGCGAGGGTGCGCCAGGCTCGAACAGCCGAAGCCGGGGTTGCGGGCTTGCTGAGTGAGTGGGATGCGCGTGTACTAGAGCGATGTGGCCAACCGTGATGCCGCAACTCCGGCGCGACCCGGTTGTCCTTCGCGCCTTCGGGGACGGCGATGCCGACCTGGTCTGTTCGGTCGCGGCAGACCCGCTGATCCCGCTCATCACGACGGTGCCGAACAGCGGTACGCGAGCGGACGCGGTCGCCTATATCGCGCGCCAGCACGATCGGCTGGCGACCGGTGTGGGCTACTCCTTCGCCGTGGCGGAAGCAGCCACCGATCAGGCCGTTGGCCAGATCGGGCTGTGGCTGCGCAATCTCGATCAGGGAAGGGTCAGCACGGGCTACTGGATCGCTCAGCAATTCCGGGGGAAGGGCTATGCCACTGCGGCATTGCGGCTGCTGTCGGCCTGGGCGCTCTCGTTCGACGACGTGGCGCGCATCGAACTCTCCGTGGAGCCGTGGAACCGGGGCTCCTGGCGTACTGCCGAGAGCTGCGGTTACCAGCGGGAAGGCCTGTTGCGGTCCTGGCAGGCGGTTGGCGACCAGCGCAAGGACATGTACATGTACAGCCTGACGCGATCCACGCCGGGGGAGGCCGATGCTGTCAACGACGCCAGGGGCGCCGATCCCGAGGGGCAGCCGCCCTGTGACCCTTCGCCGGATTGCGTACCCATGACGATCAGCGATGACTGAGGTGGGTGACCTCCGGCTGGACCTGCTGACGCTCGACGACGTCGCCGCCGTCCACCGGATCTACAGCGATCCCCGGGTCTGGACGCATCTTCCGTCCGGGCGGCACGCCGAGATCGGCGTCACCGAGCAGATGATCCGCGCCCGGATCGCGGGCTGGGAGCGGGACGAGTTGTCCACCTGGATCGTCCGCGATCGCGGCACTGGCGAGGTGCTGGGCTGCGGTGGCTGCGAGGTGCGTGGCGGTGCCTTCTGGAACCTCGGCTACCGGTTGGCGTACGAAGCGCATGGCCGCGGGATCGCCACCTGGCTGGCCGGGCAGGCCATCGAGCAGGCACACCTGGTCCGACCGGACCTGCTCGTGATCGCCTACCTCCTGGAGCACAACCTGGCCTCGGCGCGGGTGGCGGAGAAGGTGGGGCTGGCGCTGCGGCATCGCGGCCCGGACGCGGGCAACCCCGACCCGACCGCGATCCGGCTGGTGTACGCCGACCGTCCGCTCAGCGACCGGGAACTGCAGGCAGCCCTGGCCTGAGCGCATTCAGTGTCGACGCCCTGGCTACGAGGTTTGGGGCGTGTGCTGCCAGCGCTGCCGGTCAGTCCTGCGGTGGCACGCCAGGCCGCTCGGCTGCACGTCCCCGCTCCCCGGCCGGTTCAGGACGCTTCCATCGCCGCCACCGCCATGGTTCATGGACTGACCCTCGCCACCCGTAGTGTGGCGGACCTAGCCGCCATGGGGGTGCCGCTCATCCATCCGTGGGGTGGCGGGGAATCGAGCTCCGGAAGGGCTGGCGGCAGGTCGCGCGATCTGCCGCCGATAGCGTTGGCTGAATGCAGGTGTACCGGGGCGACTTCGAGCGGACGGCGACTCACTGGTGGTGGCGGACGGGCTGGAATCCGGAGACTCGCTACCTCACCTTCCACCTCACCTTCGGTGCTGAGTTGGCGGTGGCGGAGGCCGCGCAGCGCTACGTGGGCGTCCTTGGTGCGCTGGGGAACGTGGGTCCGGTGCCCCAGGCCTGGCTGCACCTGACCATGACCGGGGTCGGCTTCGCCGCGGAGGTCCCGCCGGAGGCCGTGGAGTCGCTGTCCGAACGGATCCTCGTCGACGCCGCGAGCCGGGCGGACGGCAGCCCGCCGCTGGTCTTCGACACCTTCTTCCTCGGACGGGAGGGGGTCAGCCTCACCGGGCCGGCGCCGGACTGGCTGACCGCGCTCAAGGATGAGCAGGTGCAGGCAGTCGACGAACTGCTCACCCCCGGTGACTGGGCCGCGTTCCACCCACACGTCTCACTGGCCTACTTCGCTGGCGAGGTCGACGAGGCTGCACTGCTGGCTGGGGTGGCCGAAGCGGGGCTGGCTGATGTGGTGGTCACCCGTCCGACATTGTCGCTGCTCGAACTGCGCCGCGAGGGCCACCTCTACACCTGGCGAGTCCTCGGCGAGCGCATCCTCGAACTCAGCGCAGGTCAACTGCTGGCGTAAGGCGCTATCATGGGTGATAGCAGAGGGAGGGGTGGCTGATGGCATCCATCGTGGTCCGCGGGCTCGACGAATCGGTGAAGGCGCAGTTGGTGGCGCAGGCCGCCCAGAACGGCAGGTCGATGGAGGCGGAGGCCCGCGAGATTCTGACCAGGGCCACCCGCCGGCCCCATATCGGCCTGGCCCTGCTGGACGCGGCGCGCGAGTTCGGCGGGATTGACGGCCTTCCCATTCCCGAGCGAACCGACCCCGCGCGGTCGGTGGACTTCGGATGATCGTCCTCGACACCAACGTGGTCTCGGAGATCCTCAAGCCGGAGCCCGATCCGCGAGTCGTCGCGTGGCTGAAGGAACTCACCGACGACGTGTCCATCACGGCGATCACGCTCGCCGAGCTGTTGGCCGGGTTGCGGCGGCTGCCGGACGGCCGGCGTAAGGCGGAACTGAGCGCAGGGGTCGACCGGGCACTACGGCCTTATCGCGACAGCCGGGCGATCCTGGCGTTCGACGACGACGCAGCGAATCACTATGCCGACGTCCTCATCCTGCGGGAAAAGGCGGGGCGGCCGATCAGCATGGCGGACGCCCAGATCGCCGCGATCTGCCGGGTCCACCACGCTGTCTGCGCGACCCGGAACATGAGGGACTTCCAGCACACCGGAGTCGTCGTGGTGAATCCCTGGACAACTCGAGGAGAGTCATGACCCACGCCCCTGTCCGGGAGCCTCATCACGTCGGCCTCCGAGGCCAGCTCGTCTGCCGGAGTTCAGCGGAGGCCGAGGTCGTCCGACGTCAGCTGCCCCAGCATCGCGCGTTGACCCGCGCCGAACCCGGCTGCCTCGCCTTCGAGGTTCGAGCCACCGATGATCCGCTGGTCTGGCAGGTCGACGAGCGGTTCGTCGATGCCACGGCGTTTGCCGCCCACCAGGCCCGGGTCGCCGCCAGCGAGTGGGGGCGGGCGACGGCCGGGATCGAACGGAGGTACGTCGTCGAGGGTCTGGAGGACGGCGAGCAGGAACGCGTTCGCCTCAGCTTGCTGCAGGCCTATGACGAACAACTGCGCACCGAGGCCGAGATGGCCAATGCGCTCGCGGTGCGGCGGCTGGGCCCGCTGTGGCTGGCGACCTACGCCGGCGGCGAGGGGTTCATCAGCTATCGCGATCTTGCCGGGATGGGCCAGGCCGGGGTGGGCGGCCTGGTGGCGCAGGCGCTCGCCCTGTTCGAACCCGACGAGTCGATCGCCACCATCGAGTGGAAGACCCGCGGCCACGATGTCGCGCCGGGTCTGCCCGAGGCGCTGATCGCCCACGGCTTCCAGCCTGAGGAGACCGAGTCGATCATGCTCGGTGAGGCCACCGCGCTGGCGGTGGAGGTGCCGCTGCCCGAGGGCGTCGTCGTCCGGCAGATCCACGACGAGACGGACATCCGTGCGATGAGCGCTCTGCAGGACTGGGTCTTCCGCGACGAGGTCTCCGGCGAGCGGGCGGACGCGCTGGTGCGACGCCACGCGGTCGACGACCAGTTGGAACTGTGGGTCGCAGAGGTGGGCGGCGAGATGGTCAGCGCCGGTCGGCTGGAATTCGTGCCGGGGACGCAGTTCGCCGGGCTGTGGGGCGGCTGCACGCGTGAGGAATGGCGGGGCAAGGGCATCTACCGGGCGTTGACCGCCGCCCGGGCGCGCTCGGCGCTGGCTCAGGGCAGGACCCTGCTGCACAGCGACTCCACGGAGTTCTCCCGTCCGATCCTGGAACGCTCCGGGCTGATCAGGGCCTCCACCACCACGCCCTACCTCTGGCGCCGCAGCTGACCTCGGCAGATGCCGGGCCCGAAACGGCTCAGCCGGCCACGGGATCGGTTGCCTCCGCCAGCAGTCGCTGGGCGAGCAGCCGAAGGGTGGCCCGTTCGTCCTCGGTGAGCCGGGTCAGCACGGTCGCCTCGCGGCTGATCGACTCCGCCAGCCGTGCGCGGACCTTGGCGCCCCGGGCGGTGGCCCGCAGAAGCTTGACCCGGCGGTCGAGGCCGACAGTGCGCTCGACCAGGCCGGCGCGCTCCAGTTCGTCGGCGACGCCGGTGACATAGGACGGGTCGACGCCGAGTTCGCGGGCCACTCCGCGCATCGGGACGGGCTCGGCCAGCAACAGCAGCACGCGCGCCATCGGCGGCGTCACGCCGTGCCTGGCTGCCAGGGCTCCGAAGTCGTTCCGTGCCCGCTCCATGGCCTGGAACAGCAGCATCGACAGGGTGCGCGCCTCGGTGACGCGATGCTCCAGGTCGTTCATGGACGACAGGTTACTGGACCAACTCAATGATTGACTATCTCAACAATTTGTCTTACGGTCGAAATACTTGACCCACTCAAGCATTGGAGGAGCAATGAGCACCGACACCACCCCCACCCGTCCGGTGGCCCTCGCCGTCCCGATCGCCGCCGTGGCGGCGGTCCTGGTCAATATCGTCGTTCTCCTGATCGGCCAGGCGGCCGGGGCGAGCCTGGTCGCCGGCGGTCAGCCGGTCGGCTTCGTCCAGGTGATCGTCGCGACCCTGGCAGCCTTCGCGGTCGGCGCCCTCGTGCTCTGGCTGGTCGCCCGGCGCCATGCCGAGCGGGCGCGCGTCCTGGCCTGGGTCGGTCTGGTGGCGGCCGTCCTCTCCACGGCTGCACCACTGACCATGGCAGCCGAACTCACCACCGGCATCACCCTGGCCGTGATGCACGTCGCCACCGGCGTCGCCTGGTTCATCGCTGCCGGCCGCCGGGGCTGACCCGGAGCAGGCTGCCCCGCCTGGGGTGCCGGTCGACACGATGTCTTGCTGACCGGTTTCGCCGGGAGTGGTTGCCGCGGGCTGTCGGCAAGCGGCACTGACGGGCCCGGTCCCGCCGCGCCGCCCCCGGCTCAACGCCCGAGCGCACGACGTCCGGCAGGGGTCATCCGGCTCTCGGACTCCAGCCGGTCGGCGATCGCGAGGTTGCGGGCCGAGGCAGTGCCGCGGGTGCGGCGTGGGGTGAACTTCTGCAGGTAGGACGTGCGGTCGTTCGCCCGTCGCGTGCTCTCGCTCCAGCCGAAGGCGATCCCGGCCTCCAGCAGGTCGTGGAAGCCGATCGAGGGCCTCGGGCTGCCGGTCTTCTCCAGCACCACCCACAGCCCCGGGTGGGAGTCGTGGTGGATTGCCAGCCAGTCCCACAGCTCCGCCACCGTCTCGAAGGAACGCTGCGGTAACTCGTCGGTCATCCTCGAACGGTAGCCGCTCGCTTGCCTGGTCGTAACGCAGTGGCAGGCTCCGGGTAACGTGCCCGCAATGACTGCCGGTCACGATGGTGATGAGGGGGTTTTCATGATGACGACCAAGAACCGACGCCAGATTGCGCTGGTGGCCCATGACAACATGAAGACGGAGTTGCTGCGCTGGGCCGGGTACAACCGCGACACACTGGCCGAACACGATCTCTACGCGACCGGAACGACCGGGACGATGCTGGAGTACGAACTGGGCCTGCCCGTCCACCGCTTCCTCTCCGGCCCGGTGGGCGGCGACCAGCAGATTGGCGCCCGGATCGCCGAAGGCGCCCTGGACCTGCTGATCTTCTTCTGGGATCCGCTGGAGGCCCAGCCCCATGACCCGGACGTGAAGGCGCTGCTGCGGATCGGTGCGGTCTGGAACATTCCGATGGCCTGCAATGTGGCCAGCGCGGACATGATCATCTCGTCCCCGCTGCTGTCCAACGGCTACCTGCACCGCCGGCCCGACCTCACCCCGCGGGGATGGGACCACACCGCCGCGGCACCGGGCAGGGACGCAGCCGCATAGGAATGCCACCGCCGGTGCCGAAGGCCTCGGCGGGCCGCTGCTCGTTGTCGCCTCAGGCTGCCCGGCGGACCATCCGGTGCATGGGCACCTCGCCCCAGGACTCGCTGGTGGGGAAGTGCTCCGGCTCGTCGACGAAGCCGCGACGGCGGTAGAACCCCTGGGCCGGGGCGTTGCCGTCGATCAGCCACAGGTAGAGGTCGTGGCCGTCGTCGATGTTCGCCAGCAGTGTCGAGCCAAGGCCCTGTCCCTGGAAGTCAGGGTGGAGGTACAGCCGGTCCAGACAGTGCGAGGCAGGTGCGGGGACCAGGCCCGCCCCGACCTCCCAGTCGTCGGGTGCGTCCACGATCGAGGCCACGCCGACCACCTGGCCTTCCTGCCGGGCGATCAGCCGTCGCGCGGTGCCGGGGTCGGCGAAGTCCTGCGCCAGCCCGGGAACCCAACTGTCGCGGAAGGCGCACTGAGCCTGGGCGAAGTCGGGCCGGACGATCCCCTGGTAGGTCCGTGCCTGCTGCTCGACGACGAAATCGAACCACTCTGCGGCGTCATCGGGCACCGGGGGACGGATCAGGACAGAGGCCACCCGGGTAGCCTAGCGAGGTCCGCGATCGTGTGGCTGCGAGGCTGGCTCCGCGGGCATCTGAGGCGGGAGGACCTCGACGTCCACGGTGTGCGCGGCCAGGGGACGTCCCTGCTCCCAGGGACGCTGCTGGGCGAGATGGATCCTCGCACGACCGGGGGCGGCTGCGGTGATACGCAACCGTTCTGGTGCGCTGGCGCCGACCGGACGGGGGCTGTCGTCCGTCCCGAATCCGCGTTCCCAGGCCAGTTCGACGGCAGCGGCATCGCCGTCCAGGCTGGCCGACCAGAGGAAGCCGGCCGTTCCTAGGCCGGGGAGGGCCAGCTCGCGCTTCTCACCGACTCGCAGGGTGAAGGACGCCCAGAACTCCTGGCCGCTGTCTGCCGCAGGCATCAGGCGCCGTCCAGCGAGGTGATCGTGGCCGGTTCCCCGGTGAACTGGCCGCCCGCGTTGGCGAAGCTGGCCTGCCAGGTCCCGTCCGGGCTCCGCCGGGTGTGCCACGGCTTGCCGGCTGCGATCGCGAGCACGTGTAGGGTAGCGCCCACGTCGGCGCAGGCGACCGCGGTGAAGCTGGTCCCCGGAGCAGCCGGCGGGAGTTGGTGGAAGTTGCCCCAGGCGCCGCTCGCAGAGCGTGCCAGCAGCCATGGCTTGCGGCCGCTCAACGCGACCAGGTTCAGCCGGCCGTCCACGGCTGCGGCGCCGACCGCGGTGAAGCTGCCGGGCACGACCCCGTCCGCGGGCTTGATCGCTGCGGGGGCCTTCCAGCTGCCGTCCTTCTTGCGGGTGATGAGCCACAGTTTGCCGCCGGCCACCGCCACCACGTTCGCCTCGCTGCCGCGGGTGAGGCAACTCAGGGCGGTGAACCTGCCCGCCGCGGTGGTGGCGGCGGCCACCTTCACCCAGGCCTGCTGCCAGTTGCCCTTCGCGGTCCGCCGGGTGTGCCAGATCGCGCCGCCTGACAGCCCCGTGACGTGCACCACGTCGCCCGCGGCCGCGCAGCTGACCGCGTCCCACCTCGCCACCCCGGACGGCTGGGTGCTGGTCGGCCGCGCCCACGCCGCCCAGCCCGCGTCGGTCCGCTTGCGGGTGTACCACAGCCTGCCGCCGACCAGCCCGAGGACGTGCAGCCGGTTGATCGTGCTGGCTGCCGTCACCGCGGTGACTGTGCCGGGGTCGCCCGGAGCGCCGGTATCGAGTCGCTTCACCGGCGACTGCCAGCCGCCCGCCTTGTTGCGTTCGGTGAGGTAGACGTTCCCGGAGCCGGTCATCACCGCCCGCAGGGTGGTGCGAATCAGCGGAGACCTGACCTGGCCGTTGATCCCCCACATCTCGGCGTCGATCCCGGCGCTGCCGTAGGAGATCCGGAAGTAGCCGTCCTCACCCCAGCCGGTGCCCCAACTGTTCTTGGCGATCCAGCATTTCTTGGCGTCGTCGTAGCCGATGATCGCGACGCAGTGCCCGCCGATCACGTCGCCGGCGGTGCTCGCGCGGTACGTGTAGACCCCTCCGGTGTAGTAGGAGAAGAAGTCCTCGTAGATCGTGAAGCAGGCGATCATCGGCCCCACCGTCGAGAGGTAGGTCTTCATGGCATTCACCGAGGTCTTGCGGGTGAAACCGTCGAATGTCGTCAGCCGCGACTTCCAGTCCGAACCGCGATGGCAGCCCGGGCCGTCGGTGTAGGGGAACGTGGCCTCGTCCGCCACCCCGGACTTCATCGCGGGCAACGCCCACAGCGGCCACCAACCACCCTCCGGACAGGGGCTGGCGCCGTTCCCGGGACCCAGGCAGTTGAAGACATAGGACTCGGAGAGGTTGACCCCGAGGCCGGGTTGCCTGGCCGCGATCCGCACCATCGTCTCCAGCACGGCGACAGCACCGAAGGCCACGCAGGAGCCGCACCCGGCCTGGTCCTTGACGGCGGTCACGTAGTTGCCGCCGGCGACATTGCGCCAGTCGTACACGGGTGGCGCGGCGGTCGCGGCAGCGAGGGAGGGCGCCGCTGCCAGCCGGGCGGTCGCCGCCTGTTCGCGAGCCTGCAGGCCGGCCAGGCCGCCGGGTGGGACGGCACCGAGCCGGGCCCGGGCGTGCAGCGGTGACAGCCCCGTATTGGTGGTCTGTCCCGGACGCCACGCAATCTCGGAGACCAGCGCCGCGTTCCTGAGGGTGGCAAGTTCGAGCGCCATCGAACTCCCCTTTCGCTGAAGTGAGCCTCGTTGCTCAGCTACGACGATCGGCCCGGGAGTGGTTCCGGCGCAAGAGCTGGGGCGGCACCTCAGCCGGGGATCGTTCGCGGACAGGGTGGCAGTTGTTGGTAGCAGGCCTCGCGCCCGATGGCGGGACAGGGCTGGTGGCCGTCGACCACCCGGTGGACCGTCCTGTCGGTGGAGCTGCCTAGGATGGCCGGCAGTCGAGTGAGAGGCTGTCTCGTGACCACGATCCAGAACCGTCCGAATACTGCGTTGCTGGTGATCGATGTCCAGAACGGCGTTGTCAGCGAGGCCTGGCAGCGCGACCAGGTGGTGGCACGCATCGCGGACGTGGTGCGGCGCGCCCGGGAGGCCGATGTCCCGGTCGTGTGGGTGCAGGACCACACCGAGGGCGATGAACGGCCGATCGGCAGCGACGCCTGGCAGATCGTCCCAGAACTCGACCCGCGGGATGTCGAACCCAGGATCGCCAAGACCTACGGCGACTCCTTCGAGCAGACCGACCTGGGCGAGGTACTCGAACGGCTCGGCGTCGGGCACCTGCTAGTCGCCGGAGCGCAGACCGACGCCTGCATCCGGTCCACTCTGCACGGCGCCTTCGTCCGCGGCTATGACACCACGCTGGTCGCCGATGCCCACACCACCGAGGATCTCTCCGCCTGGGGCGCCCCGAGCCCCGATCTGGTGGTCGCCCACACCAACCTGTACTGGAGCTTCCAGACCGCGCCGGGGCGAACGGCGGCAGTGGTCGAGTCCGGGAAGCTCGACTTCGGCGCAGCGTGAACTCAGCCGCTGATGGTCGCCTTCAACAGGTCGACCGCCTCATCGATCGCGGAACGCTGGGCGAGACTGAGACCGGGGTCGAGGACGAGCGTCACCTCGGGCCGTCCCCGCACCATCCGGCGGGTGAATCTGCCGACGTCCCGCAGGTCGCAGAGCACCGGTCCGCCGGCGGTGACGAAGGCCGCGAACGAGTCGCCGTCCGGGTGCCCGGGTGAGCGCGGATAGCCCGTTGTGCGGTAGCTGAGATAGGCCTCGTCGAAAGTCGAGAGCAGCCAGGCGCGGCGCGGACGGGAGCGCTGGGGCTCATCGGGGCAGTACCAGAGTTCGGCGCCGTCCACATCGAGCGAGGTCAGCCGGTCGGCGAGGCCGGCCAACGTGGTGCGGAGTTCTTTCAGGGGCAGTGGCGTCCAGCGTTGTAGGTCGCTCAGCGCGACCGGGCCGTGGCTGGCGACGAATCGTCCCACCAGTTCGGCCAAACCGTGCTGACGGCTGCGCGGCGGCGTGACCGGCAGCACCTCGTCGATCAGCGCGTAGTGGTGCTCGACGGCATCCGCCGGGGCCGAGCAGGTCACCGCCCGCAACTCGGCCACCAGCAACAGGTGGGCGAGTCGCTGCCCGAACAGCGGGTCGCCGGTTTTCAGCAGGCCGGCGTCCGCCAGGGCCTCGCCGAGGCCGGTGCGGGTGGTGAAATGGCGGCCGGCCAGTCGCCGAGTGATCACCTCGAGTGCCCGGGCGATCGTCGGCTCGTCCACCCCGAGCTGCCGGTGCCGTGCCGCCATGCCGGATTCCACCCTGGCCGAGGTGAGCTCCAGCAGCCAGCGCAGGTCCTCCGCAGCGACGTAGTGCCAGGTCGGCCGCAGCACATGGGTGCGGACGAGTTGCCCGGCAGCCAGGGCCGCATCGACCCCGGCGACGCCGCCGGTGCTGCGGTAGGCGAGCATCGCCTTCGCCAGCGGAGCGTCCTGGGCCTGCACGCACAGCAACTCCCGGACCACCTGGGTGGGGGAGTCGGCCGGTGGCCCGGTCAGCCGTTGGGTGGCCAGCCGCCGCGCCAGCACCTGGTCGAGTTCCACCCGCCCGACCCTGCCAGCCGGGAGGGCACCACGCAAGGATCGATCCCGGCCTGCGCCGGGATGACTGCAGCCCGGAGGACTTCCCAGAAGGTGATGCGGGCCGATCCTGGCCTGCGCCGGGACGACTGGGTGGGGACCGCTATCCCGGCCTGCGCCGGGACCTCTGGTAATCAACGGCAGAAACCGGGTGGTTTTGACAACTCGCCGGGATTATCCACGCGAGTCGCCGGAATCACCCGGTTTCTGCGGGAGAACCCGGGGCGCTCAGTAGGTGGTGAGCCCTCGGGAGCCGAAGATTTCCTTGACGGCGGCCACCAGGGCGGCGGACGGAGGCTCGGTATCGGCCAGTTGGTAGTCCAGACCCAGTTCGGCCCACTTGTCCCGGCCCAGCTGGTGAAACGGGAGCACCTCCACCCGGGAGACGCAGGCCAGCGAGGCAGCGTAGTCGGCGATCGGCTCGATGGTGGCGGGGTCGTCGGTGAGACCCGGGACGAGCACGAACCTGATCCAGGTCTGGATGCCCAGGGCGTCCAGCCGGCGTCCGAACTCCAGGGTGGGTGCCAGGCTGCGGCCGGTCACCCGGCGGTAGGTGGTCTCGTCACCGGCTTTGACGTCGAGCAGGACGAGGTCGACGTCGGCCAGCAGGGCGTCGTCGGCATTGCGGCCGAGGAAGCCTGACGTGTCGAGCACGGTGTGGACGCCGAGGTTCTTCGCGCCGCGCAACACCCGCCGGGCGAAGGCCGGCTGCTGCAGCACCTCGCCGCCGGACAGGGTGATGCCGCCGCCGGTGGCGGCGAACACGCCGCGGTAGCGGCTGATCCGGGCGAGCAGGTCGTCGGCCAGCACCGGCAGCCCGCGGTTGGCGGTCATGGTGTCGGGGTTGTGGCAGTACAGGCAGCGCAGCGGACAGCCCGCCAGGAAGGTGGTCATCCGGGTACCCGGGCCGTCCACAGCGGTCACCAGTTCCCAGGAGTGCACCGAGCCGACTTCGCCGGTGCGCTGGCCGAGCAGCAGCTCGGAACGGCTGAGGTGGCTGGCCACCGGGATGCCGCTCAGCGAGACTGCCGAGCCCTGCCCCGGCCGCGCGGCTGGCCTGGGCCGGGGAACCGTCCCCTGGCCCAGGCCAGCTCCGGGGGCAGTGGCGGCCAGCGTTGTGGTCACAGCGACTCGTGGAAGGTCCGCGACAGCACGTCCAGCTGCTGCTCGCGGGTCAGCTTCACGAAGTTCACCGCGTAGCCGGAGACCCGGATGGTCAGCTGCGGGTAGTTCTCCGGGTGCTCCATCGCGTCGAGGAGGGTCTCCCGGTTCAGCACGTTGATGTTGGCGTGGTAGAGGCCTTCGCCGAAGCCGGCGTCCAGAATCCCGACCAGGTTCGAGACCCGCTCGCCGGCGGTGCGGCCCAGTGCCGGGGGCGTGATGGTGTTGGTCAGCGAGATGCCGTCCAGCGCATCGTCGTAGGAGAGCTTCCCGACGCTCATCATCGACGCCACCATGCCGTGGGTGTCGGCGCCGTTCTCCGGGTTGGCGCCCGGTGCGAACGGAGTGCCGGCGGCATGCCCGCAGGGGAACGAGCCGGTGGCCTTGCCGTAGACCACGTTCGAGGTGATGGTCAGCACCGACTGGGTGGGGACGGCGTCGCGGTACAGCTTCAGCGAGCGGATCTTGTCCATCACGGTCGAGACCACCAACTGGGCCAGCTCGTCGGCCCGGTCGTCGTCGTTGCCGTACTTGGGGAAGTCGCCCTCGGTGAGGTAGTCGACCACCAGGCCCGAGTCGTCGCGGACGGGCGTGACGGTGGCGTACCTGATCGCCGCCAGGGAGTCGGCCACGATCGACAGCCCGGCGATGCCGCAGCCCATCGTCCGGACGATCTGGTCGTCGTGCAGGGCCATCTCGATCGCCTCGTAGGCGTACCGGTCGTGGCTGTAGTGGATGATGTTCAGCGCCTCGACGTAGGTCTCTACCGCCCAGGTCAGCATCCGGTCGTACTTCGCCCACACGGTGTCGAAGTCCAGCGGCTCGTCACCGGTGATCGGAGCGTGGTCAGGCACGATCAGCTTGCCGGTCATCTCGTCCCGGCCGCCGTTGATCGCGTACAGCAGGGTCTTGGCGGCGTTCAGCCGCGCACCGAAGAACTGCATCTGCTTGCCGATCGCCATCGGCGAGACGCAGCAGGCGATCGCGGTGTCGTCGCCCCAGTGGCTGCGGATGTCGGCGTCCGACTCGTACTGCAGGGCGGAGGTCTCGATCGAGATCTCGGCGCAGAACTCCTTGTAACCGGCCGGCAGCGCCGGATCCCAGTAGATCGTGATGTTCGGCTCCGGGGCCGGGCCGAGGTTGCGCAGCGTCTGCAGCAGCCGGAAGGAGGTCTTGGTGACCAGGGTGCGTCCGTCGTCGGCAAAGCCGCCGTCGGACCAGGTGGCCCAGTAGGGGTCGCCGGAGAAGATCTGGTCGTAGTCGATGGTGCGCAGGAAGCGGACGATCCGCAGCTTGGTGACCAGCGCGTCGATCACCTCCTGGGCTGCTTCCTCGGTCAGCGACCCGGCGGCGAGGTCGCGCTCGGCGTAGATGTCGAAGAAGCCCGACAGCCGTCCGATGCTCATCGCCGCGCCGTCCTGGCTCTTCACCGAGCCCAGGTAGGCGAAGTAGGTCCACTGCACGGCCTCGACGAAGGTCGCCGCCGGGCGTCCGAGGTCGAAGCCGTAGCTCGCACCCAGATTCTTCAGCTTGCCCAGCGCCTTGATCTGCTCGGCGTGCTCCTCGCGGTAGCGCGCCCAGTTCTCGCTGAACGGCTGATCGACCACCGAATCCAGGTCGGCGCGCTTGGCCTCGATCAGCCGGTCCACGCCGTACAGCGCCACCCGGCGGTAGTCGCCGATGATCCGGCCGCGACCGTAGGCGTCCGGCAGGCCGGTGACCAGATGTGCGCTGCGGGCCGCCCGGATCCTGGGGGTGTAGATGTCGAAGACCGCCTCATTGTGGGTCTTGCGGTGCTTGGTGAAGATCTCTTTGACCTGCGGGTCGGGCTCCAGGCCGGCCTCCCGGATCGCGGTCTCCACCATCCGCCAGCCACCGGCCGGCATCATCGGCCGCTTCAAGGGCACGTCGGTCTGCAGGCCCACGATCACGGTGTCGTCGTCGCAGATGTAACCGGCCGGGAACGCGTCCACGTCGCCGGGGATGTGGGTCTCCACGTCGTAGACCCGCTTGGCGCGCTCGATCGACAGATAGTCGCGCTGCAGGGTCTCCCAGACGGTCAGGGTCTTCGTGGTCGGTCCGGCCAGGAAGGCGGCGTCGCCGGTGTAGGGCGTGAAGTTCGCCAGGATGAAGTCGCGGACGTCAATTCGCTGCTGCCACAGCCCAGGTGTGAAGCCCTCCCACGGATCGTCGCGGTACAGCGGTGCGGGGGTGGTGGCCTGGGCCGTCATGAGACTCCTGAGATCGTGCCGACATCGGGGCGCGCAGCTGACACGGTGTCGATGGAGCCCGAAGTGAGGGGTGTCCCGGGGATCGCGCAATGACCGTGTGACCAGCGCATTCGCAATACTACCTGATGTAGCAGATTTGGTCAGACCATTCTTCGGACGGCGAAATCACGCGGGGCGCGTGCGCGCGTGGCCGCTTCGCTCGTGGTAGCCGGCTGCCATGGTGAGGTGTCGCAATTCTGCAGGTCGATCGCAGCAGGTGGTGACCCTGGCGGCCCAGAGCGCATCGACCTGCAGAATCGCGACACTCTTACCGCGAGGTTCAACGGAACTGCCTGGCCGAACCGGGGAGCGGGTCGCCGAGATGCCCGCCGTTGTTCACCGAACCGTCCACTGGAGTTGCTCCAACGGTGAGGCGGGCTGCTTAGCGTCGAGCCATGAGCCCCACCCGTCCCCGCCGGGTCGCCGTCCTGGCCGACACCGACAGCCGCTGGAAGTGGGGCATGCTCACCGCCGGGCAGTTGGAGCCGACCGAGGCCGTCCTTCCCTGTCTGCTGCAGCGGTCGGATCCGCCCAGCGCGCGGCAGTTCCACGCTGCCGGGGTCGACCCGGACGCGGTGCTGCCGCTGTCGATGGCCGAACTCCCGCACCGGCTGGCCGCCCACCCGCCTGACGTCCTGGTGATCGCCCTGGGCGGCGGCGGGGTGATCGCGACCGTGCACGCGCTGCTTGCCGGCTGGCCCGCGGGCCTGCGGCGCCCGGTTCTGGTCAGCGGCTACTTCGGGGTGGTGTACGAGAAGCTGGTGGAGGGGCTGGCAGGCCGTGCCGGAACGGACGTGGTGCTGGCCAACAGCCCGGCCGACGTCGAGCGGTTCCGGACGGTCTACACCGGCCTCGGTATCGATCCGGCTCCGGTGGTCGAGACCAGCCTGCCCTTCCTGCCTGAGCCGGCGGCGCGGCGCGCCTCGCGCCCCTTCACCCTCACCTTCGCCACCCAGCCCAGCGTCCCGGCCAGCCAGGCCGACCGGTCCTACCTGGTCGACCGGCTGGTCCGGCACGCCCGGCTGCACCCCGAGCGGCGGGTGCTGCTGAAACTGCGCAGCATGCCGGGGGAGCGCGTCACCCACGCCGAGCCGTACCCCTACCCCGCGCTGCTGCGCCGGGTCGCCGGCGACCTCCCGCCGAACCTGCACCTCGACATCAGCGCGATGGACGAGGTGCTGGTCACCACCGACCTGCTGGTCACGGTGTCCTCCACCGCCGCGCTGGAGGCGATGCACGCCGGCGTCCCCACCGTCCTGCTGACCGACTTCGGGGTGCGGGAATCGCTCGGGAACGCGCACTTCGTCGGTTCGGGCTGCCTGGCCTCCTTCGACGAGATCGACGACGGGAGGGCGCCTGTCACCGACGCCGCCTGGGCGCGCCGGCACGGCGTCGGTGGTGCCGGACCGGAGGCCTTCCGGGCCCGGGTCGCCGACCTGCTGGACAATGACCTGCCGCCGCTGCTGCCCTACTACACCCTGCGCCGCAGCCCCGCCTACCTGCCCTGGCTGCTGGCCGACTACGGCCTGGCTCCGGACGGCACCGCCGCCCACCCCGTCCCCGACCAGCCAGGAGAGCCCGTCCGCCTGCTGCGCCGCGCCGTCCGCAGCACGGCCCGCAGCGTCTACCGAACCGGTGCCGAGGTCGTGGCACCCGCGCTACGCAAGTGGGGAGCCCTGTGAACACCGGCCAGGTCCAGCCCGCCCATCGCACTCCCGAGGTGGTCGCCGTGATCCCGGCGCGCGGCGGCTCCAAGGGAGTGCCCGGCAAGAACCTCGCCCTGGTCGGCGGCGTGCCGCTGGTGGTCCGTGCCGTCCGCACCTGCCTGGCGGCCACCCGGCTCACCTCGGTCGTGGTCTCCACCGACGACCAGGCGATCGCCGACGCCGCCCGGCAGGCCGGCGCCCTGGTCGTGACCCGGCCACCCGAACTGTCTGGGGACACCGCCGGGAGCGAGGAGGCGGTACTCCACGCCCTGGAGGTGCTCTACGGCAAGGCTGCCGACCAGGTCGACGTGGTGCTGCTGGTGCAGTGCACCAGCCCCTTCACCACTCCGGCCGAACTCGACGACCTCGCGCAGGCAGTGCTGGACGGTGTCGACACCGCCTTCACCGCCGCCCGCTTCCACGGCTTCCTGTGGCGGCCCGAGCCGGACGGTGCGGTGGCGGTCAACCACCACCACAAGCGGCGGGCGCGGCGCCAGGAGCGGCCGGTCGAGCTGCTGGAGACCGGCGCGGCCTATGCGATGCGCGGGGAAGGCCTCTGGGCCAAGCGGCGACGCTTCTTCGGTGTCATCGCGGCGGTCGAGACCCCCGCCGAGCGGGTCCTGGAAATCGACGAGCCTGGCGACCTGGAGCGGGCCCGGCTGCTCGCTCCGCTGCTCGACACCTCGACCGGGCGCCCCACCCGCGCCGAGGTGGACGCCGTGGTGCTCGACTTCGACGGCACCCAGACCGACGACCGGGTCTGGCTGGATGCCGACGGCAGCGAGCAGGTGGCGGTGCACCGCGGCGACGGTATGGGCGTCGCCGCGCTGCGCCGCGCCGGGATCCCCGTCCTGATCCTCTCCACCGAGACCAATCCGGTGGTCTCGGCCCGGGCAGCCAAGCTCGGCGTTGCCTGCCGGCAGGGCATCGCCGCCAAGGGCGAGGCCCTGAGCGCCTGGTGTGCCGAGCAGGACATCGACCCGGCCCGCGTCCTCTACCTCGGCAACGACGTCAACGACCTGCCCGCCTTCGCCGAGGTGGGCTGGCCGGTGGCGGTCGCCTCCGCCCATCCCCCGGTTCGGGCAGCCGCCCGGGCCGTCACCTCCGTGCCCGGCGGGTACGGCGCCGTCCACGAGATCGCCTCGTGGATCCTCGGAAAGGACCTGTCATGACCGCAGACCTCAACCCCCGGCTGCGTCGGCTCGGAGACCGCCTGGTCGGTCCCGGCCAGCCGGTCTACCTGATCGGCGAGATCGGGATCAACCACAACGGCGACCTCGACAACGCCCTCAAGCTCATCGACAGTGCCGTCGAGGCCGGCCTCGACGCGGTGAAGTTCCAGAAGCGGACGCCCGAGGTATGCACCCCGCGCGACCAGTGGGACATCGAACGCGACACCCCCTGGGGCCGGATGACCTACCTCGACTACCGCCACCGGGTCGAGTTCGGCGAGGCCGAGTACCGGGCGATCGACAGCTATGCCCGCGACAAGGGCATCCACTGGTTCGCCTCGCCGTGGGATGTCGAGAGCGTCGACTTCCTGTCCCAGTTCGACCTACCCGCCCACAAGGTGGCCTCGGCCAGCCTGACCGACGACCAGCTGCTGCGCGCGCTGCGGGCCACCGGACGGACGATCGTGCTGTCCACCGGCATGTCGACCCCCGAGCAGATCCGGCATGCCGTCGAGGTGCTCGGCAGCCGCAACACCGTGTTGCTGCACGCCACCAGCACCTACCCGGCACCGCCGGAGGAACTCAACCTGCGGATGATCGACACCCTGATGGCCGACTACCCCAACGTCCCGATCGGCTACTCCGGCCACGAGACCGGGCTGCAGACCACGGTCGCGGCGGTGGCGCGCGGTGCGGTGATGGTCGAGCGGCACATCACCCTGGACCGGGCGATGTGGGGCTCCGACCAGGCCGCCTCCGTGGAGCCCTCCGGGCTGGTCCGGCTGGTGCGCGACATCCGGGTGATCGAGCAGGCGCTCGGCGACGGTGTGAAGCAGGTCTACCCGGGTGAACTGGCCGCGATGCGCAAGCTGCGCCGGGTAGCCGGCGTCGTGGCCGAGGCCCAGGCCGGAGCGGTCGCGTGACAGCTCTCGCGCTGGTCGAGAGCCCCGTCCAACTGCTGCACGTTCTGGAGTGGTGCCACGCCACCGACTCCGCAGAACGGACGCAGGTGGCCGTCCTCGCACCGCGCGACACCACGAGTCGCCGGCAGTTGGTGGCGATGCTGGGCTACGCCGACGAGGAGGGGATCGAGGTCCGCTGGCACGACCCCCGGCAGGGGACGGGCGCGCTGCTCGCTAGCCTTCCCGTGCTGCGCCGGCAGGTGGCCGCGGCCGACCGGCTGGTGGTCGGCGACCCGTTCTCCGGCCTGGTGCAACTGCTCCTGCCCGGCTACCGCGGCAGCGGCCTGGTCGTGGTGGACGACGGCACCGCGACCATGGAGTTCACCGCGCGGGTGGCCGAGCGGTCGCCGCTGCTGCGCTGGGACGCCCCGGAGAACGGACTGCGGGCACGGCTGCGCCGCCCGTCCGCGACCCGGGCGCGCCGGATCTTCACCCCCTCGCCGAACCGTCCGGTGACGGTGTTCACCGTGATGCCCACCGCGCGGATGCCGGGCCTGGTCGTGCTTCCCAACCGCTACGACTGGACCAGGCGGCGATTCGCCCGGCCGCAGGTGGTCCCCGGCACCGACATCATCGGGACTTCCCTGGTGGAGTCCGGGATGGTGGCCGCCGGCTCCTACCTCGACCAGATCGGCGCGCTGGCCGGCGGGACGCCCGGACGGTACTACGCCCACCGCCGGGAGGCGCCCGGCAAGCTGGCGCTGATCGAGGCGCGCACCGGGCTGCAGGTGGTTCGTCCCCAGGTCCCGCTCGAGCTGGAATTGCGCCGTGGCCCGGTCGCCGAGCGGGTGGTCGGGTTTCCCTCCTCGGTGGGCTACACGCTGCCGGTGGTGCTTGCCTCGGTTGGTACCCAGGTGGAGCTGGTGAAGGTGGAGCCGGCCTGGCTGCAGCCCGGCGTCGGTGCAGGCGCCCGCCGCTTTCTGGACCGGGTCGCCGTCAGCCAGCCGAACCGGGCAGCGCGGACCGCCGCCGTCCGCTCCTGACCGGCGGCGAGGCGTGCTGGCCGGGCCCGGCGGCAATCGGCCTGTGACAACCGGTTTCGATCAGACCGGCCACCGTGGCGATCTCGGTGACCGGCGTCTCCCTAGGATGAGCTCATGCTGATCGTCACCACGAACGACATCCCCGGCTACCGGATCGAGGCAGTGCTCGGGGAGGTGATGGGAATGACCGTGCGCGCCGCCAACATCGGCGCGAACTTCGTCGCCGGCCTGCGCTCGATCGGCGGCGGCGAGGTCACCGAGTACACCAAGCTGGTCTACGAATCGCGGCAGCAGGTGATGGAGCGGCTGTGGACCGAGGCGGCGAACCGCGGCGGCAACGCCATCGTCGGCTTCCGGTTCGACACCGGCGACATCGGCCAGGCCTTCACCGAGATCTGCGGCTACGGCACCGCCGTGGTGGTCCGGGCGATCCCCGAGGGCGAGCCGGGCGCCACCTCGCAGTCGGTCGCCGACGCCGCGCGTCCCCGCTGAACCTCCCCGCAGGTCGGCCAGGTCTGGGGCAGAATCGACGAGGTGTTCGCCGCCGATCTGCCTGAACTCGCCGTGGCCCGTGGTCACTGGCTGCGGCGCGGCCTGATCGCCTGGCCGGCCGATGACCTGCCGGCCGGTGTCGATCCCGCGGAACTCGACTGGGTGCTCCATTGGTCGATGTCGGAGCCGATCGACCCCCGCGAACCCGAACCGGTGCCGTGGGGGACGGCGGTGCTGCGACCGCTCTCGGACGGCTTGCCGGATCAGGTGGCGCGCACCGTCCCGCACCTGCGCGGGCACCTGGCGCTGCACGTCCCCGACTGGGTGCCGGTGGAGGAGGCGCTGTGCGGCCAGCTGGCGGTCAGCGCCCACGAGCCCTCCGGCAGGCTGGTGCTCGCCGGTGCGCTGCAACTGCCCGGGGTGCTGGACGAGGTCTACGCCGCTGCCGCCGACGCCACGCTGGGCGTTGACTGGCGGCGCGACGTCCCCACCCTGCGGGTCTGGGCGCCGACTGCCCAGCGGGTGCGGTTGCTGCTGTGGGGTGCAGACGACAGCCTCGACGAACCGCCCCAGGCGTTGCCGATGACCCGCCGTCCGGACGGGGTGTGGGAGCTGACCGGAGCTGTCTCCTGGCGGGGTGCCCGCTACCGCTTCGAGGTGACGGTCTTCGTCGGAGAGTACGGACGGGTGGTCTCCAACCAGGTCACCGACCCGTACTCGGTGGCCCTCACGGTCAACTCCACCCACTCGGTCCTGGCCGACCTCACCGACCCGGCGTTCGCGCCGGCGCTGTGGGCCGGCACCCCCAGCCCGCCGCTGGCCCACCCGGTCGACCAGGTGATCTACGAACTCCATGTGCGCGACTTCTCGGTCAGCGACGCCACCGTCCCCAAGGAACTCCGGGGCAGCTTCGCCGCATTCGGCGCCGACTCCAACGGCATGGCGCACCTGCGCCGACTGGCGCAGGCTGGGCTGACCTGTGTCCAGCTGCTGCCGGTGTTCGACAATGCCTCGGTGGAGGAGCGTCCCGACCAGCGGGAGCGTCCGGCGAAACGCGAGTTGCGCGCCTTCCCGGCGAACTCGCCGGAGCAGCAGGCCCGGATCACCCAGGCGGCCAGCGCCTACAACTGGGGCTATGACCCCTGGCACTACTTCGCTCCCGAGGGGTCGTACGCCGCCACCCTGGCCAGCGCGGACGGGCCGGGTCGCATCGCCGAGTTCCGCACCATGGTGGGTTCGCTGCACGCCATCGGGCTGCGGGTGGTGCTCGACATGGTGTTCAACCACACCGCCAGCGCCGGGCAGGACAGCCACAGTGTGCTCGACCGGATCGTCCCGGGCTACTACCACCGGCTCACCGGCTGCGGCGAGGTGGAGACCTCCACCTGCTGCCCGAACGTCGCCACCGAGCATCTGATGGCCCAGAAGCTGATGGTGGACGCCTGTGTGTCCTGGGCCCGGCACTACCGGGTGGACGGCTTCCGGTTCGACCTGATGGCCCACCACAGCCGGGACAACCTGCTTGCCGTCCGGGCCGGGTTGGATGCGCTCACGGTGGCGGCCGACGGGGTCGACGGCCGCGCGATCACGCTGTACGGCGAGGGCTGGAATTTCGGCGAGGTGGCCGACAACGCCCGCTTCGTCCAGGCCAGCCAGGGCCAGCTGGGCGGTACCTCGATCGCCACCTTCTCCGACCGGCTGCGGGACGCTGTGCGCGGCAGCGGCTTCGGCGACCCACGGATCCAGGGCTTCGGCACCGGCCTGGTGACGGCCGACAACGGCCACGTGCCGGAGTGGAACCGTACCGGCTCCGGCGAGCGGCTGGCGTCGGACACCGACCTGGTGCAGTTGGGCCTGGCCGGGACGCTGCGCAGCTACCGGTTCCGGGCCAACTCGCTGCGCCGAGACGTGCGCGGGGACGAGTTGGACTACCACGGCCGGCAGGCGGGCTATGCCGACCAGCCCGACGAGGTGATCAGCTATGTCGACGCCCACGACAACGAGACCCTGTTCGACGCGCTCATCCTGAAACTGCCGGTCGACACTCCGATGCGCGACCGGGTGCGGCTGAACACGGTCTGCCTGGCGCTGGCCACCCTCGGCCAGTCGCCGGTGCTGTGGCACGCCGGGACGGACCTGCTGCGGTCGAAGAGCCTGGACCGTAACTCCTACAGCTCCGGCGACTGGTTCAACTTCCTCGACTTCTCGATGACCGACAACGGCTTCGCCGCCGGCCTGCCGCCGGAGCGTGACAACGGCCCGAACTGGGACATCCTGCGCCCACTGCTGGCCAATCCGGCGCTGAAACCGGCACCGGAGGACATCCGGTTCGCCCACGCGATGGCGCTGGACCTGCTACGGCTGCGGGCCTCCACTCCGCTGTTTCGGCTGCGGACTGCCGCCGCGATCGAGGCCGCGGTCAGCTTCCCGGTCTCCGGCACCGGTCAGCAGTTGCCCGGTGTGGCGGTGATGGCGATCGACGGCACCCTGAGCCAGGACGGTTCCCGCCTGAGCCGGAGCGTGACTCCACGAGGAACCGTTCCCCAGCTGGATCAGGGGTTCGAGCGGGTGGTGGTGGTGTTCAACCCGACCCCGGGGACGGTGCGTCAGGCAGTGCCGTTCGGGACCGACGGCATGACGCTGCACCCCGTCCAGGCCGCGGGCATTGACGAGGTGGTCAGGCAGGCGGTGGTGGAACAGGCGGGCTTCGTCGTCCCGGCGCGGACGGTGGCGGTGTTCGTCCAGACCCGTTGAGGTGCGGGAACGCTCCGCCCTTTGGCGCGAGGGCACGATCCGGGCGTCCTTCTGGGCCCGCCGGGAGTTCGCTACGCCTTCGGCGTGAAGACCGGCATCAGGCCGTTGAAGGTGATGGTCATCCCCAGCCCGTGGGCGAGGATGTAGCCCAGGCCGAGCAGGACGACCACGATGACCAGGGCGAAGATCGCCCCGGCGATCCAGCGGCCGACCGGGTGCGGCGGTGGCATGACGCCCTCGTCGTGGGTCTCGGCATCACCGCCGGTACCCCAGGCGAGCGCGCGGATTCCGAAGCCGAACAGGGTTGGCAGGATCGCGCCGAGCACGATGCCGACGACCAGGATGCGCCAGGCGGCGTCGAGGGCGGCCAGGATCTGGTTCACTGTTCGCTCCCCGTCGTCGAGGCCGGGACGGGTTCGGGCGCCGGCTCAGGCTCCCACTCGTCGTTGACGTTGTGGTGGCTGACGTGCGACTTGCGGGAGTGCAGCCACATCCACAGCCAGGCGGCAATCATGATCGCGGCGATCACGAACCCGCCGGCGGCACCGCCGACCAGATGCCCGACCAGCCACATGGCGGCTCCGACCAGGGCCGCGGCGGGCAGGGTGATCAGCCAGGCCAGGCCCATCCGTCCGGCCACACCCCACCGCACCTCGGCACCCTTGCGACCCAGCCCGGAGCCGAGGATGGAGCCGGTGGCCACGTGGGTGGTCGACAGCGGGAAACCGAACTGACTGGAAGTGAGGATGACCGCGGCAGAGGCACTCTCGGCGGCCATGCCCTGCGGTGAGGAGATCTCGACCAGGCCCTTGCCCATGGTGCGGATGATCCGCCAGCCGCCCAGGTAGGTGCCCGAGGCGATCGCGAGCGCACAGGCGAGCTTCACCCACAGCGGTACCTGGTGGGTGTCGGTCCAGTGCCCGGAGGCCAGCAGCCCGAGAGTGATCACGCCCATCGTCTTCTGGGCGTCGTTGGTGCCGTGGGAGAGCGACAGCAGCGACGCCGTCCCGATCTGGCCCCAGCGGAAGCCGGCTTCCTGGTAGTGCCGGTTGACGCCCTCGGTGACCCAGAACACCAGCTTGGTGCCGATGAAGGCCACGACGATGGCGATGGTCGGTGACAGCAGGGCGGGCAGGATCACCTTGCCCACCACACCGTCGAGGTGGTTGCCCTCGCCGACCCACTTGACGCTGTCGAAGCCGAAACCCGCGATGGTGGCACCGATCAGACCGCCGAACAGGGCGTGGGAGGAACTGGACGGCAGCCCCCACAACCAGGTCAGGATGTTCCACAGGATCCCTCCGGCCAGGCCCGCCAGCAGGATCAGCAGCAGCGGAGAGCCGCCGTCCGCGGTCAGTTCCGGGCGCGGGGTTCCGTCCGCGTTCTGGATCCGGATCACGGCATTGGTGACGGTGATCGCGACCTCGACCGACAAGAAGGCGCCCACCAGATTCAGGATCGCGCTGAGGCTGACAGCGGCCTTCGGGGTGAGCGCCTTGGTCGCGATGGACGTCGCCATCGCGTTGGCGGTGTCGTGGAACCCGTTGGTGAAGTCGAAGGCCAGTGCGGTCAGGACGACAAGGGCCAACAGGACGAACTCGGCGGGCACGCCCACCATCGTAGGGCCGAAACGGCGGTGGATGTAAACGTGGAGGAAACGGCCGGGATATGGCATCATTCGCCTCCGTCACCTGCTGTTCACCTGCCCGGCCGAGGCTGGTTCCGGCTGCAACCAGGTCGCTGGCGGGCCGATAAGATCGGTTTCCGTGACTTCTTCCATCCTGACCGCCGTGGCCTGGCCCTACGCCAACGGCCCGCGGCATATCGGCCACGTGTCCGGTTTCGGCGTCCCCTCCGACGTGTTCTCCCGCTATATGCGGATGGCCGGCAACGACGTGCTGATGGTGTCGGGGACGGACGAGCACGGCACCCCGATCTCCGTCCAGGCCGACAGCGAGGGCGTCACCGCCCGCGAACTGGCCGACAAGTACAACCGGGTGATCGTCGAGGACCTGGCCGGGCTGGGGCTGTCCTACGACCTGTTCACCCGGACGACCACCCGCAACCACTACCGGGTGGTGCAGGACATGTTCTTGTCGCTGTACCGCAACGGCTACGTGTTCTCGAAGCCGCAGATGTCGGCGATCTCGCCGTCCACCGGGCGCACCCTGCCCGACCGCTACATCGAGGGCACCTGCCCGCACTGCGGCTACGACGGCGCCCGCGGCGACCAGTGCGACAACTGCGGCAACCAGCTTGACCCGATCGAGTTGAAGAACCCGCGCTCGAAGATCAACGGGGAGACCCCGCAGTTCGTCGAGTCCGAGCAGTTCTTCCTCGACCTGCCTGCGGTGGCCGGATCGCTGGGGACGTGGCTGTCGACCCGGACGGACTGGCGTCCCAACGTGCTGAAGTTCTCGGCGAACCTGCTGGAGGATCTCAAGCCGCGGGCGATCACCCGCGACCTCGACTGGGGCGTCCCGATCCCGCTGGACGGCTGGCGCGACCAGCCGATGAAACGGATCTACGTCTGGTTCGACGCGGTGATCGGCTACCTGTCCGCCTCGGTGGAATGGGCGCGCCGTTCCGGCGATCCGGACGCCTGGCAGAAGTGGTGGACCGACCCCGGCGCGGAGTCGTACTACTTCATGGGCAAGGACAACATCGTCTTCCACTCGGTGATCTGGCCGGCCATGCTGCTGGGCCACAACGGCGCCGGCGACCGCGGCGGCGAGCCAGGGGTTTTCGGCACCCTCAACCTGCCCACCGAGGTGGTCTCGAGTGAATACCTGACCATGAGCGGGGCGAAGTTCTCCACCTCGCGGCGCCAGGTGATCTACGTCGGTGACTTCCTGAAGGAGTTCGGGCCGGACGCGCTGCGCTATTTCATCGCGGTCGCCGGTCCGGAGAACCAGGACACCGACTTCACCTGGGAGGAGTTCGTGCGACGCACGAACTTCGAGTTGGCCAACGAGTGGGGCAACCTGGTGAACCGCTCGGTCTCGATGGCGCACAAGAACGTCGGCGCGATCCCGACGCCGAGCACCCTGACCGACGCTGACGCGGCCCTGCTGGCCTCCTCGAAGGCTGCCTTCGACGAGGTCGGGTCGCTGCTGCGGCGCGCGCGGTTCAAGCAGGCGATCGGCGAGGCGATGCGGATGGCCGGGCTGGCCAACAAGTACATCTCCGCTGCTGAGCCCTGGAAGCTGAAGGACGATGTGGCCCGGCGCGACACCGTGCTGCACACCGCTCTGCAAGTGGTCTCGGACGTGAACACGCTGCTCACCCCGTTCCTGCCGCACGCCGCCCAGAAGGTGCACGAGGCCCTCGGGGGTTCGGGGGTGTGGTCCGCGCAACCCGAGATCCGCACGGTCAGCGAGGAGGGCGGACCCGACTACCCGGTGCTGACCGGCGACTACGCCGGCCAGCAGGCGGTATGGGCCTCCCGTCCGATCGAGCCCGGACGCCCGCTGGCCAAGCCCACCCCACTGTTCACGAAGCTGGACGAGTCCCTGGGCCAGACCGGCCCCGGATGGGCACCGATCGCCTGATCTCAGGCTCGAATCCCACCGCCGCCGTCCCCAAGCTGTGGCTGAGCTTCCGTCCACGGTCTCTTCCCCGCAGCCTGCAGGCCGGATCTGCCGGTCCCGCTGTTCGCCGCGCAAGCTGTGAGTGGGCTTCCGTCCTTGGACGCTGAGTCACAGCGTGGCCGACGTGACCGTGCCGCTGGGTGGCGGCCGACCTGACGACGGGATTGCGCCCGCGCGGGCCTCCCACGCACGCTGTGGCCGAACTCCCGATGTCGGACGGTGAACCGCAGCCGGGTGTGACCATCAAATTCTGGTTGTGGATAACGACGGAGGTTGTCCACAGCCACAGCAATTCGTTGGCACGCCGGGTGGTCATCGAACCAACAATGTCGGCATGTATCACCGACAAGACATCACGATGGAACTGCGTGCACTCATAGCCGCCCAGCGCGGCGTGATCAGATCCGACCAGGCGACAGCGCACGGCCTGGGTACGCGAGCCCAGTCTCGGCTGGTCGGGCAAGGCCACTGGACGCGAATCACCCGGGGGCTGTTCGACGCCGCTCCGCTGGTCGACGGCTTCGAGAAGCAGGCCTGGATCGGCCTGCTGGCCGGAGGCGACGGTGCCGCGATTGGCGGCGAGGCCGCGCTGCTGCTCCACGGGCTGAACCGCCGCGTCGACCAGATCGAAGTCTGGGTACCTCCGATCAACCAGCCAGCGTCCCTCAACGGGGTCGCCATGCGCCGGGACTTCCTCGGACGGACGGCGCGGGCCCGCGGGCTGCTGACCCGGATCCCCCCTGAGGATGCGATCATCGACGTCGGCCAGTACCTGTCGACGGAGAAGTTGGTTGCGCTGCTCGCTGATGCAGCACGTAGCCGCGTGGCCCGACTGGATCAGGTCGAGGCAGCCGTCCGGGATCGGCACCGAGTTCGGGGACGACGACGCTTCGAGGAACTGCTCGGCGATCTGGACGGGATCGAGAGCACGCTGGAGTACGCCTATCGGCGCGACGTCGAGCGTGCCCACGGATTGCCGGTCGGTCGCCGCAACGTGTCGGTCTCGGCGGGGACGCGAACTGATGTGGTCTATGACGAGTACGGGGTTCTGGTCGAGCTGGATGGTCGACTCGGACACCAGGACGCCGGTTCCGCGTTTCGCGACATGAATCGGGACAATCTCCACCTGCTGTCCGGCAGCCCGACCCTTCGCTATGGCAGTGTCGACGTCCGCGGGCGGTTCTGCGAGGTCGCCAGGCAGGTGGGATTCCTGCTGGAGAGCCGCGGTTGGCCCGGCCCGGTCCTGCCCTGTCCGCGTTGCCGGACGGTCATCGCTGTTTGACGGTGCCGTCCACGTCTGCCCGGCGGTGTTCAGGTTGTGGCACGCACTCCGAGGTCGGAATCCCAGTCACAGCGTGGGGCGCCTGAGCCCGGCCAGTGGCGCTTCGCCAGCAGGCTGTGACCCACCACCCGAAGTCGGAAGCCCAGCCACAGCTTGTGGTTGGGGTAGGACGGCTGTGGCGAGGAATTGTCCGCCGCGCGAGGGCGGCGGGGCGGGGTGAAGTGCCTTGCCGGCTGTCCATGGGCTGGACGGGGTTGCGCCCACTGTGAGGTCGGTGTTGAAATACCGGCCATGAACGCGACGCTCGTGGCCCGCCCCTGGGCTGCTCTGTGCCGTCTGTGTTCCGCGGCCTGTCGACTCTGAGACACCGGACCGCTTTTTTCGCCCGCCGTCCACAAGGGCACCTCCCTCGACCAGACCAGGGCCGCTTCAGGCCTGTTTCTGGTCAACCCTCCCCACGGAAGAAACCCACACATGTCTGCATCCCCGCAGGTCAGCGCTGACGAGGCCCTGACCCAGAAGCCGAGATCCACCAATCCGCTGTCGAAATTCAGCGTCCAGATCGTCATCGGCTTGATCGTCGGCGTCGCGCTCGGTTTCACCGCCGCTGCGCTCGGTCAGGTCGATGGCCAGCCCAACTGGCTCACCGCGACGCTCGGCGAGATCGGCAGTGCCTACGTCGGCCTGCTGCGCCTGCTGGTCGTCCCGCTGATCTTCACCGCGGTGATCAGTTCGATCGCCCGCCTCCGCGAGGTGACCAATGCCGCCCGGCTCGCCGTCCAGACCCTGATCTGGTTCGCCATCACCGCGGCGGCGTCAGTGCTGCTCGGGATCCTGATCGGCGTGGTCTCCGGACCGTGGCTCACCGCCGGGGTGTCCGGCGATGCCGCCGACGCGCCGGGCCGGGTCGGCTCCTGGACCGCCTTTCTCACCGGCCTGATCCCGAGCAACTTCCTCGGCCTCCAGGTCGGGCTGCGAGGCTCGGCGGAGACCGGTTTCACCGCCAGCGCCGATTTCAATGTGCTCCAGATCATCGTGCTCGCCATTGCCTTTGGCATCGCGGCGCTCAAGGTGGGTGACAAGGCCGCCGGCTTCATCGGTTTCACCGAGTCCGCGCTGGCCGTCGTCCAGAAGGTGCTGTGGTGGGTGATCCGGCTGGCCCCGATCGGCACTGCAGCGCTGATCGGCAAGGCGATCGCCACCTACGGCTGGGCCTCACTGGCTTCGCTGGGGGTGTTCGTGGTCGCCGTCTACGTCGGCCTGGTGCTGGTCTGGGCGATCGTCTACCCGGCCATCCTGCGGTTCCACGGCCTGTCGATCGCACAGTTCTACAAGAACGTCTGGCCGGTCATCACCCTGGGATTCGTCACCCGCTCGTCGATCGGCGTGCTGCCGGTGACCCAGGAGGTCACCGAGCGCAATCTGGGCGTTCCGCGCTCCTACGCCAGCTTCGCCGTGCCGCTGGGTGCCACCACCAAGATGGACGGCTGCGCCGCGATCTACCCGGCCGTGGCCGCGATCTTCGTCGCGCAGTTCTACGGTGTTCCGTTGAACCTGACGCACTACCTGCTGATCGCCTTCGTGTCGGTGCTCGGCTCCGCAGCCACCGCCGGCACGACGGGCGCGACGGTGATGCTGACCCTCACCTTGTCAACCGTGGGCCTGCCGCTGGAGGGCGTCGGCCTGCTGCTGGCGGTGGACTCCATCCTCGACATGGGACGCACCGCGCTCAACGTCACCGGGCAGGCGCTGGTCCCGACCATCGTCGCCAAGCGCGAGGGCATCCTGGACGAGGACACCTACAACGCCAGGCCGGTCTTCGACGGTGTGAAGATCTGACCGACAACCGTGACGACTGCCCCGGGACGCCTGCGGGAACCGGGGCAGTCGCGTGTCCGGTCAGGCCGGCGACTTCGTCCAGCTGATGGTGTGCCGAAAGGCGATCGGATGGCGCGTGATTGCGTCGGGCAGCACCGCGTCCACCAGGGCGCGCAGTTCGTCGAAACCGAGCCGGGGTTCGGTGACAGGAAAGGGCGGAGTGGAGACCGCCGGCGGACGGAGCCAAGAGGGACTACCGCACGCAGGTCAGGCGGCAGCGATCACGGCCAGCGCGCGCCGCATGGACAGCGGACGGAAGCCCGCTGCCACCGCCTTGCGCTTCAGGCCCGGTTGGGCGCGCCACAGCGCCCAGCCGCGACGCAACAGGACCAGCGGCGGCTTGCGTTTGAGCGCGAGGTCGCGGCGCAGCCGCAGCCAGAAGACCAGCCAGCCGGGACGGTCGAGGTAGATCGCCTCAGCCGCCATGCCCGCCCGCTCCAGGTGGGCGCGTAGTTCGATGGCGAAGATACCTTCGGCGACGATGCACCCCCGTCCGTCCAGCCGGACGGTGTGCTGGCCGGTGGCCCGGCTCTCGCTGATCGAATAGACCGGCACCTCCACCTCGCCGCGGTCGATCAGGGTGCGCAGGGCTTCGACCGCCGCGGCGGCGTTCCAGGCTGCCGGGTCGTCCCAGTCGATGATCCCGTAGGCCGTCATGACATGCCCGGGGTAGTCGGCGTCGTAGTAGAAGTCGTCCAGCCGGAACTGCAGACAGGCAGAGTGCCGGGCCAGCCGGGACTTGCCGCTGCCGGAGGCCCCGGCGACTAGGACGAGCCGGGGCGCAGCGGACCAGGCGGGCCGGCCGCTGGCCCCGACGGGCTCGAGCGGGGGTGCGGTGGTGTTGCCGAGCTGCGCCGGCGGGGAGGTCTCGGGCTTCACCCGCGGGGTGGCGTCGAACTCGGGCGTCGGCGGGGTGGTGTCGCACTCGAGCGGGGGTGCGGTGGCGTCGCCGGGCTCGACCACCGGGGACGCACCCACCACGATCGGCGGGGACGCCGCCCGGTCGTCGCTCACAGGCCCAGGGCGGAGGCCATCTCGGCGCGCAGCCCGTCCATCACCGCCTGCGCCTGCTGCCGGGCCCGGGCCAGGTCCGGACGGGCCGGCAGCCTGACCTGCAGGTAGCACTTCAGCTTCGGCTCAGTGCCGGACGGACGAGCCACCGCGCGGACCGATTCGCCCTCGAAGAGCATGCCGTCGGTGGGCGGCAGCGCCTCCGAGCCGAGGGCGAGATCGACCACCCGCACCGGCTCGCCGGCCAGGGTCTGCGGCGGGGCGGTGCGCACCCGCGCCATGGCGTCGGAGATCAGGCTGAGATCGCTCACCCGGAACGACAGCTGGCTGGTCAGGTGGACGCCGTAGCGGGCGGCGATCTCGTCCAGCCGGTCGGCGATCGTGTGGCCCTCGGCGTTCAGCGCGGCGGTCAGCGCCAGCACCCGCAGCAGGGTGGTGATGCCGTCCTTGTCGGCCACGGCGGCCGAGTCGGTGCAGTAGCCGATCGCCTCCTCGTAGCCGAAGGCGAGGTCGGGCACCCGTCCGATCCACTTGAAGCCGGTCAGCGTGGTGGCGAACGGGTGGCCGTTCGCGGCCGCCATGGTGCCCAGCAGGGTGGACGACACCACCGAGCAGGCATAGGTCCCGGCCGCTCCACGGCGCATCGCGTCGTCGGCGAGCAGGGCGCCCAACTCGTCGCCGGTGAGCATCCGCCAGTCGCCGCCCACCACGGCCGCGACCGCGCAGCGATCGGCGTCCGGGTCGTTGGCGATCGCCACGTCGGCGCCGGTCTGGCGGGCCAGCGCCAGCGCCAGGTCGATCGCCCCCGGCTCCTCCGGGTTGGGGAACGGCACGGTGGGGAAGTCGGGATCGGGCTCGGCCTGGGCCGCCACCCGGTGCGGGGCGGGGAAGCCGGTGGCAGCCACCACCCGGTCGACCACGCTGGTGCCCACCCCGTGCATGGCGGTGTACACCCAGGTCAGCTCGCGGGCCGCCGCGGCGGGCACCAGCGAGGCGGCCCGGGTGACGTAGGCGTCCACCAGGTCCTCACCCAGCCAGGAGTACTGGTCGTCGTGCAGCAGGTCGGAGACCGGACCGGCGGACACCTCGGCGATCTGGGTGGCGATCTCGGCATCGGCCGGCGGCACGATCTGCGAACCGTCGCCCAGGTAGACCTTGTAGCCGTTGTCCTGCGGCGGGTTGTGCGAGGCGGTGACCACCACCCCGGCGACACAGCCGTAGTGCCGGATGCCGAAGGCCACCACCGGGGTCGGCAGCGGACGGCGGCACAGCAGCGGCCGCAGCCCGGCGGCGGCGAGGATCTCGGCGGTGTCGGTGGCGAACACATCGGAGTTGTGCCGGGCGTCGTAGCCGATGATCACCGGCTGGCCGGCGTGGCCGCGGGCGAGCAGGTAGCCAGCCAGGCCGGCGGCCGCGCGGGAGACCACCACCCGGTTCATCCGGGCGGGCCCCGGGCCCAGCTTGCCGCGCAGCCCGGCGGTGCCGAACTGCAGCGGGCCGGAGAAGGCGTCGGCGAGTTCGGCCAGGGCAGCGGCGTCGCCTGCGTCCGCGGCGGTGATCAGCCCGGCCAGTTCGGCGGTGGTGGCCGGGTCGGGATCGTCGGCGCGCCAGGTCTCGGCGGCATCCCGCAGCGCGGGGTCGAGGGCGTTCACAGCTTCTCCAGAAGTCCGGCCAGCAGTGACCGCAACCGCGGGACGGCGGCCCGTCCGGCCTCGATCACCTCGGCGTGGTTGAGTGGCGTCGGCGAGATGCCGGCACCCAGGTTGGTGACCAGCGAGATGCCCAGCACCTCCAGGCCGGCTTCGCGGGCGGCGATGGTCTCCAGGGTGGTGGACATACCCACCAGGTCCCCGCCGAGCAGCCTGGCCATCCGCACCTCGGCCGGAGTCTCGTACTGCGGGCCGTGGAACTGGACGTAGACCCCATCGGCCAGCGACGGGTCGACCTCGCGGGCCAGTGCCCGCAGCCGCGGCGAATAGGCCTGCGTCAGGTCGATGAAGGTCGCTCCGACCAGGGGCGTCGCCCCGGTGAGGTTGAGGTGGTCGCGGATCAGCACGGGCTGGCCGGGGGCGTAGTCGGGGTTCAGCCCGCCGCAGCCGTTGGTGAGCACGACGGTGGTCGCGCCGGCGGCGGCCGCGGTCCGCACGCCGTGCACGACCGGGGCGACGCCGCGCCCCTCGTAGTAGTGGGTGCGGCCGGTGAACAGCGCGGCCAGCTTGCCGGCCGGGGTGCGGAGCAGCCGCAGTTCGCCGCCGTGACCGGCAACCACCGGCTTGGAGAAGCCCGGCAGGTCGGCCAGCGGCACGGCGCCGAGTGGTTCGCCGATTCCCTCGGTGGCGCTCGACCACCCCGAGCCGAGCACCAGCGCGAGGTCGATGCGCTCGATACCGAAGGTGGAAAGCAGGGCGGTGGCCGCGGACTGTGCGGCCTGGGCAGGAGACTGCTCACTCATGGGAGCGACTCTATTGCGTCGGCGGCAGTCGCAGCACCCGGGGTGACGGCCGCCCCATTCCGCGCCTGACTCGGGTTGGGGACGGTTCCTCTTCGAGTCCCCACTCGTCGCGGCACCGCGCACGGCTGGCAGGCCGACCTGCTCCGACAGCAGGGCTGTGTCGGATCACCGTCCCCTCGCCCCTTGCGGGGCCCGGCGCGCCGGGAGGAGGACGGGTCACCCTCCCCAATCCACGCCCGGGACGCAAGAATGCTGGGCGTGACGAACGTGGTGATCATCGGCGGTGGGCCCGGCGGCTACGAGGCCGCCTTGGTCGGACGGCAGCTGGGCGGCGAGGTGACCTTGGTCGAGCGCCGCGGGCTGGGCGGCTCGGCGGTGCTCACCGATGTGGTGCCGTCCAAGACGCTGATCGCTGCCGCCGAGGTGATGAGCAGGCTGCGCAGTGCCGAAGAGGTCGGACTGCGGCTGGGAGACGGCGGTGCCCGGCTGGCCGACACCGTCCGGGTCGACCTGGGCGCGGTGCACCGCCGGATCCGCGACCTGGCTCGGGCGCAGTCCGACGACATCCGCGGCCGGCTGGAGGCCGAGGGCGTCCGGGTGATCGACGGGACCGGGGCTCTGGCTGGCACCGGCGAGGTGGTGGCCTCCACCGTGGACGGCGAGCAGAGGCTGCCGGCCGATGTGATCCTGGTGGCCACCGGAGCCCACCCGCGGGAACTGCCCGCTGCCCGTCCGGACGGAGAACGGATCTTCACCTGGACTCAGATCTACGACCTCGACACCGTCCCCGACCATCTGATCGTGGTGGGCTCGGGGGTGACCGGCGCCGAGTTCGCCAGCGCCTACCAGGCCCTCGGCGTGCCGGTCACGCTGGTCTCCTCCCGCGAGCAGGTGCTGCCCGGCCAGGACGACGACGCCGCGGCCGTCGTGCAGGAGGTCTTTCAGGCCAGCGGCATGACGGTGCTGAACCGGGCGCGGGCGGTCAGCGCGGCCCGGCGGGGCGACGAGGTGGTGGTCAGGCTTGTAGATGGCCGGGAGGTGGTCGGCTCGCACTGTCTGATGGCGGTCGGGGCGATCCCCAACACGGCCGGCATCGGGCTGGAGGAAGCCGGGGTGGCGCTCACCGCCGGCGGCTACCTCAGCGTCGACCGGGTGTCGCGCACCTCGGCCCGTGGGGTGTACGCGGCCGGGGACTGCACCGGGGTGTTCCCGCTGGCGTCGGTGGCGGCCATGCAGGGCCGGATTGCGATGTGGCACGCGCTGGGCGACTCGGTGGCGCCGCTGGATCTGCTGACCGTCTCGTCCACCGTCTTCACCGCGCCGGAGATCGCCACCGTCGGGGTCAGCCAGCACCAGGTCGATGCCGGCGAGGTGCGGGCGCTGGCGGTGCGGCTACCGCTGCGTTCGAACGCGCGGGCCAAGATGCAGGCGGTCGAGGACGGCTTCGTGAAGGTCTTCTGCCTGCCGACGACCGGCATCGTCGTCGGCGGGGTGGTGGTTGCGCCTTCGGCCAGCGAGCTCATCCATCCGCTCTCGGTCGCGGTGCGCAACAAGCTGACCGTCGACCAGCTCACCGCCTCGTTCACCGTCTACCCGTCGCTGTCCGGGTCGGTGGCCGAGGCCGCTCGCCGGTTGCACGGACACTCAACCGCGCAGTTGCACTGAACGCACCCCTGTCGGCAGCCTCGATCAGAGCGGAGACACGACCGACGGGTGTTCGGTTATGACTCGTTGGTTCCCGGACGGACGAACGCGGCCGGATCCTCCAGCAGTGGCGCGAAGGCCAGTTGGGCGGCGCCGATCATGAGCAGGTTCGAGCCCAGTTCGGCGGCGGCGAGCTGCACGCCGTCCGCGGACGGCGGCAGAGCTGCCTCGGTGACCGCGGCGTGCAGGCGTTCGGGGTCGTAGGCCAGCAGGGCCGCCAGGAAGCCGCCCAGCACGACCACCTGGGGGTTGAGCAGGTTGATCGCCGCCGCCAGCGCGGTTCCGAGATGGCCGAGTTGCCGCTCCACCACCACGCGTACCCGGGGCGAGCGGTCGGCCAGTAGGGCTGCCTCCAGAGTGTCGGGGTCGGCCCGATCCAGACCGAGCACCTCCAGCAGTTCGGCGCGGGTAACCAGGGCTTCCAGAGTGCCGGAGATACCGGCGGAGTCGGTGAGCGGGGAGTCCGAGACCCGGACGTGGCCGAGTTCGCCGCCGTAGCCCGCCGCACCGCCGAGTAGCCGTCCGTTGGCGACCAGCCCGCCGCCAATGCCGGAGGCGCCGCCGTTGAGGTAGATCAGGTGGCTCCGGCTGCGCCCGGCACCGAAGTCGTACTCGGCCAGCGCACCCAGGCCGGCGTCGTTCGCCGCCCACACCGGCAGGCCGGTGGCCTGCGACAGCGGCTCGCTGAAGGCTTCCTCGTGCCAGTTCAGGTGCGGGGCGTTGCGCACGACGCCGTCGGCGGTGCGTACCTGGCCGGGCACCGCGACGCCGATCCCCGCCATCAGGTGGCCCTGCAGCTCCAGTTGCATGCCCTCGATCACCGCGGCGGTGATGCTGATCGCCTCGGCTGCCGTCGGGCTGCGGTCGTACTCGTGCCGGATGACCCGCTTGACGGTGCCGTCCAGGCCGACCAGTCCGATGCTGAGTACATCGATTTCGGGATTGACCGCGATCGCCGCCACGTCGGAGCGCAATTCCACGACGGGGGAGGGGCGGCCGACCAGGCCGCTGGCGTCCGGCTCACGCTCGACCACCAGGCCGAGGTCGGCGAGGTCGGCGACCAGGCTGGCGATCGTCGACCGGTTGCGTCCGGTCCGCTTGCTCAGCGTGGCCCGGGAACTCGGTCCACCGCGGTAGAGGAGCTGGAGGATCGTGGCGAGGTTGGCTTGGCGGATACTCTCCGTGGTGCCACCGACCATGGGTCGCGTCCTCTCTGCGGGCGTCGGGCGTTACTGTAACCGGGTTTCCACCGGTCTGGAGGGGCAGGGTCATCCGACCACATTTGTACCGCGTTACAACATAATCAGGTTGGGATGGGGCGGCAAGGACCGGTCTTGGTGGTGCCGGGGTGGCAGGTCAATCGACCACCGCTCGCTGAGCCACATCGAGTCTCTACCGCTCGGTTCGGCGGCATTGTCCTTGGTGACCTGAACTGCCGCTTCCCTGGGTGTGGCGGGGGTGGTTCTGTCGAACCTGCCCAGGCCGCCGTCGCTCGGTTTGGCGGCGCCGTCCTCGTCGACACTGGACTCCCGCGTCCGGTGATAGGGGCCGACCGGCGGCCTGCGATGTGGAACCCGGTCGAGCCCGCCTCCCGATGGGTGGCCCACGTGGCCGGGGGCGGATGTCTTCGGCGCCGGTGGCTGCTCATCACAGTCCAGGATGCCGATGGACACCACTCGTTGGCTGATATAAGTTTACGGAGACAACATTCCGCTCGCCGCCGAGACAGATTGGACCTCCCGTGACTGCCACACCCACTCCTGCCGACAAGTTCACCTTCGGGCTGTGGACGGTCGGCTACGCCGGCAACGACCCCTTCGGCCCTGCCACCCGCGCCCCGCTGGACGTCGTCCACGTGGTCGAGAAGCTGGCCGAACTCGGCGCCTACGGCCTCACCTTCCACGACGACGACCTGTTCGCCTTCGGATCCACCCAGGCCGAGCGCCGCACCCAGATCGACCGGCTGAAGGGCGCCATGGCGGCGACCGGCATCACGGTGCCGATGATCACCACCAACCTGTTCAGCCATCCGGTCTTCAAGGACGGCGGGTTCACCTCCAACGACCGCACGGTGCGGCGATTCGCGCTGCGTAAGGTGCTGCGCAACCTCGACCTGGCCGCCGAACTGGGCGCCACCACCTTCGTGATGTGGGGTGGCCGCGAGGGCGCCGAGTACGACGCCGCCAAGGACATCAGGGCCGCCCTGGAGCGCTACCGCGAGGCGGTCAACGTCCTGGCCGGCTACGTGCTCGACAAGGGCTACGACATCCGGTTCGCGATCGAGCCGAAGCCGAACGAGCCCCGCGGCGACATCCTGCTGCCCACCGTCGGCCACGCCCTGGCCTTCATCGCGACTCTGGACCATCCGGAGATGGTCGGGCTCAACCCCGAGGTGGGTCACGAACAGATGGCCGGGTTGAACTTCGCCGCTGGGATCGCCCAGGCGCTGGACGCCGGCAAGCTGTTCCACATCGACCTCAACGGCCAGCGCGGCATCAAGTACGACCAGGACCTGGTCTTCGGCCACGGCGATCTGTACAACGCCTTCGCGCTGGTGGATCTGCTGGAGAACGGCGGCCCGGACGGTGGCCAGGCCTACACCGGTCCCCGGCACTTCGACTACAAGCCGTCCCGCACCGAGGATGCCGACGGCGTCTGGGTTTCGGCGGCCGCCAATATGAAGAACTACCTGCTGCTCAAACAGCGGGCGGCGGCCTTCCGGACCGATCCCGAGGTGCAGGCCGCGCTGGCCGAGGCCAAGGTGGACGAGTTGTCGGTGCCCACCGTGGGCGAGGCTGGCTACGCCGAGTTGCTGGCCGACCCGTCCGCCTTCGAGGAGTTCGACGCCGAGGCCTGGTTCAACGGCCGCGGCTTCGGCTTCGTCCGGCTGCAGCAACTGGTCACCGAGCACCTGCTCGGCGCCCGCTGAGTTCCGGAAGGAGTAGGGGATGGCCCGGGTGATCGGGGTCGACTCGTCGACCCAGAGTTGCAAGGTGGTGGTGCGGGACGCCGAGACCGGCGCCCTGCTGGCGACCGGCCGGGCCTCTCACCCCGACGGCACCGCCGTCGACCCGGCGCACTGGTGGACGGCGCTGCAAGCGGCGCTGGCCGAAGCCGGCGGGCTGGGCGACGTCGCCGCGGTGGCGATCGGCGGGCAGCAGCACGGCATGGTCGTACTCGACGCCGAGGGGCGGGTGATCCGGGACGCGCTGCTGTGGAACGACACCCGTTCGGCCCAGGCCGCCCGTGACTTGATCGCGGAGGTCGGTGCGGACGAGCTTGTTGCCCGCACCGGCCTGCTCCCGGTGGCCTCGTTCACCGCCACCAAGCTGCGCTGGCTGCGGGATGCCGAGCCGCAGAACGCCGCCCGGGTGGCCGCTGTCGCCCTGCCGCACGACTGGTTGACCTGGCGGCTGCGCGGCTACGGGCCGGCCGGCGAATCCGCGCTCGGACCGGTGCTCTCCGCGTTGGTCACCGACCGCTCGGACGCCTCCGGCACCAGCTACTGGTCGCCGGGCACGGGCGACTACGACCACGATCTGGTGGCGGTGGCGTTGGGCCACGATGTGATCCTGCCGCGGGTGCTCGGGCCGTCCGAGGCAGTGACCGGACCCGGCTTCCTGGTTGGCCCCGGAGCCGGTGACAACGCGGCGTCCGGGCTGGGTCTGGACGCCCGTCCGGGCGATGTCGTGGTCTCGATCGGCACCTCGGGGACGGTCTTCGCCGCCACCGATGCGCCGGTGGCGGACCCGTCCGGGATTGTGGCGGGTTTCGCCGACGCCACCGGCGGCTTCCTGCCGCTGGTCTGCACGCTCAATGCCGCCCGGGTGCTCGTCTCGATGGCCGACGTCCTCGGGGTCGACTTCGACGAGCTGGGACGCCTCGCGCTGGCCGCCGAACCCGGGGCGGGCGGAGCGGTGCTCGTCCCCTACTTCGAGGGCGAGCGGACGCCCAACCTGCCCGACGCCACCGCCTCGCTGACCGGGCTCACCCTGGCCAACACCACCCGGGAGAACCTCGCCCGGGCGGCGATCGAGGGCATGCTGTGTGGCCTGGCCGCCGGCCTGGACGCCATTCAGGCACTCGGTGTCGAGGCCCGGCGGGTGCTGCTCACCGGCGGCGCCGCGGCCAATCCCGCCGTCCAGGCGATCGCCGCCCAGGTCTTCGATGTCCCGGTCGTGGTCCCCGAACCGGGGGAGTACGTGGCTGATGGTGCCGCTCGTCAGGCTGCCTGGGTGCTCACTGGGTCGCGTCCCACTTGGCCGGTGGATCTACTTGCGGCGCTCGAACCCGACCCCCGTCCGATCATCCGACAGCAGTACCGGGCTGCTGTGGCGGGCTTCGTGGAGCAGGTCCGCAGAATCCGGTTCCGTAGCGGTGGTTGAGGGGGATATTCCCTCGGGTGGGCCGGCAGGAACCGGATTGTGCACCAAGGCCGGTCTCAGGCCGGATCGACGATCTCGCAGAGCACCTGGCCGCTGGCGACGGTGGCGCCCACCTGGGCAGCCAGGGCGATGATCCGGCCGGAGCGGTGGGCGGTGATCGGCTGTTCCATCTTCATCGCCTCCAGCACCACCACCAACTCGCCCTCACCGACCTCGTCGCCCTCGACCACCGCGACCTTGGCAATCGTCCCCTGCATGGGAGCGGTGAGTTGGTTGCTGGAGGGCGGCCGGGCGTGGGCGTCGCCGGTGCTGCGCCGAGTGGGTCGTTTCGGCCCGGTGCTGCGGACGGCTGGGGCGCTCAGCGCGCTGGGCAGCCGCACTTCGACCCGGCGGCCGTCGACCTCGACCACGTAGGTGGCCTTCTCATCCGGTTCCGATGTGCCCAGCGTCCCCAGGTACGGCTCGATCGGGACGGCGAACTCGGTCTCGATCCAGCGGGTATGGACGCCGAACCGGCCCTCGGGCGCCACGAACGCCGGGTCGGTCAGCACCACCCGGTGAAAGGGCAGCACCGAGGGCATGCCTTCCAGGACGGTCTCGCCCAGCGCCCGCCGGGCGCGCTCGATCGCCTGGCCGCGGTCGGCGCCGGTGACGATGATCTTGGCGACCAGCGAGTCGAAGGCTCCGGGCACCGCCATGCCCGTCAGGTAGCCGGCGTCCACTCGCACCCCGGGGCCGGTGGGCGGCTGCCAGGCGGTCAACGTGCCGGGCGCCGGCATGAAAGCCCGGCCCGGATCCTCGGCATTGATCCGGAACTCGATCGCATGCCCGCGAACCGGCGGATCGTCATAGCCGAGCGGCTCACCGTCGGCGATCCGGAACATCTCCCGCACCAGGTCGATACCGGTCACCTCCTCCGACACCGGGTGCTCCACCTGCAGCCGGGTGTTGACCTCCAGGAAGGAGATGGTGCCGTCCTGGCCGACCAGGAACTCGCAGGTCCCGGCGCCCACGTAGCCGGCCTCACGCAGGATCGCCTTCGACGCGCTGGTCAACTGCTCCACCTGCGGCGCGGTCAGGAAGGGCGCCGGCGCCTCCTCGACCAGCTTCTGGTGCCGTCGCTGCAGCGAGCAGTCCCGGGTGGAGACCACCACGACGTTGCCCTGGGTATCGGCCAGGCACTGGGTCTCGACATGCCGCGGACGGTCGAGGTAGCGCTCCACGAAGCACTCCCCGCGCCCGAACGCGGTCACCGCCTCACGGGTGGCCGACTCGAACAACTCGGGGATCTCGGCCAGGCTGCGAGCAACCTTCAGGCCTCGCCCGCCGCCGCCGTAGGCGGCCTTGATGGCGATCGGCAGCCCGTGGGTCTCGGCGAAGGCGACCACCTCGGCCGCGCCGCCGACCGGGTCGGCAGTGCCAGGGACGAGCGGGGCGCCCACCTGCTGCGCCAGGTGCCGGGCCCGGACCTTGTCGCCGAGCGCCTCGATGGCTGCCGGCGGCGGACCGATCCAGGTCAGCCCGGCGTCGATCACCGCGTGCGCGAAACCGGCGTTCTCGGCGAGAAACCCGTAGCCGGGATGGACGGCGTCCGCTCCCGACCGGGCGGCGACTGCCAGCAATTTGTCGACCGCGAGGTAGGTGTCGGCCGGGGTCAGCCCGTTCAGCGCGAACGCCTCGTCGGCCAGCCGGACGAACAGCCCGTCCGCATCGGGATCGGCGTAGACCGCGACCGAGGCCAGCCCCGCGTCCCGGGCAGCCCGGATCACCCGGACCGCGATCTCCCCTCGGTTGGCGACCAACACCTTGGCGATCGACATGGAATCCTCCTGGACGGGCGCGCCGATGCTCGGAGTCTAGAACGTGTCTCCCCATCCCGGAGTGGTCTGTGGCGCGTCGCTGGACGGGCGCCGGCTGTGGTGTCAGCGGTGGACGATGCACCGGCATCGCCTCCTTCCTCCAGTTGCGATGCGCGCCGCCGAGCGTCGCTCACGACGGCCAGGGCCAGGCAGGCATGCTCCAAGCCGTGGGGTGCCTGGCCGGGCAGCCGCTGGTCCTCGGTGGCCGGGAGCGTCCAGGGCAGCGAGCCTGATCGCTCGGCCTGTCCGAACGCCCGTAGCATGGCCGCCGTGACACTGTGGCAAGCGGTTCTGGGGTTCGCGGTAATGGCCGCGGTGGTCACCGTCACGCCCGGTCTCGACACGGTGCTCGTGCTGCGTCAGGCGCTGCGCGATCGACGGCAGGTGGCCTTCGCCACCGCGCTGGGGATCACCGTCGGGGCGCTGCTGTGGGGGTTCGCCGCCGCTGCCGGGCTGGCGGCGCTGTTCGTCGCCAGCGAGGTGGCGTTCAACGTTCTGCGGGTGGCCGGGGTCGGCTACCTGGTGTGGGTGGCCTGGGGCTATCTGCGCGCGGCGGTCCGTGGGGAACGAGCCGCTGTCCAGGTCGAGGCGCCGGCGGTGCGGATGGGCGTACTCGAGGCCTTCGGACGGGGCCTGCTCACCGACCTGCTCAACCCGAAGATGGCAGTCTTCTATCTCACTGTGCTGCCGCTGTTCCTGCCGGCCGGGCTCAACCCGGTGGCGGTGGGAACGTCCCTGGCCGGGATCCACGCCGTGGAAGCCATGATCTGGTTCACCGTGGTGATCCTCGGCGCGCACAGCGTCCGCAGGTTTCTCGACAGCCGTCGCGGCGCCCGGGTGGTCGACGGCGTTGCCGGCACCGCAATGGCCGGCTTCGCCCTCGTCCTGGCCGTCGACAACCACTGACTCGGCCGTCAGGCCCTGGATCGCCCAGGTGCCTCCTCCAACCCGGAGGATTCCAGCCACCCCCCTGTCCGGGGCGTTTGCCGGGGCGAGCCCCGGATTTTGGCGGGCAGGTGTCGGTGGCCCGGTGCCAGTGGGATGCTGGCGGAGTGAGTCGCACCAGCAGCCGCGCCTGGCGGGACGGTCGGCTGGTCGCCGACGGCTACCCGCTGTCCGACCTCGACACCTGGCGGGCCGACCCGTCGGTGCTGATCTGGGTCGACCTGCTCGCCCCGGACCGGGCCGAACTCGACCAGCTCGCCGCAGAGCTGGGCCTCGACCCCCTCGCGGTGGAGGATGCGATCGAGCCGGGGGAGCGCCCGAAGGCGACCCGGCACGCCGGCCACACCTTCATCACCTGCTACGCCACCCGGCTGTTGGTCGGGACGGACGCAGAGCTTGCTCTCCAGCTCGACCGGGTCTCGGCCTTCGTGCTGCCCGGGGCGTTGATCACCGTGCGGATGACCGACGGCTTCGACCTCGCGCCGGTGCTGGAGCGCTGGGAAGAGGAGATCACCGCGGGCACCGGCTCGGGTGGTCTGGCCTACAGCCTGCTCGACTACCTGGTTGACGACTACTTCGACGCCCTGCAGGAACTGGAGGACCGCATCCAGCAGCTGGACGACACTCTGTTCGCTCCTTCCCCGCGCACCGACGAGCTGCAGCAGCAGGTGCACCGGCTGCGGAACGCCCTGGCCGGGTTGCGCCGGATCGTCCTGCCGATGCGTGAGGTGGTCACCTCCCTGGGACGGTTCGAAGTGCAGGTCGGCCGGGAGGTGGAGCGCACCTTGGAGGGCTACTACGCCGATCTCTACGACCATGTGATCCGGGCCACCGAGTGGACGGAGTACCTGCGCGACCTGCTCGGCAGCGTGTTCGAGACCACCCTGGCTCAGCGTGAGGAGAGGCTCAACGAGATCATGAAGAAGCTGGCCGCCTGGGCGGCGATCGTCGCCGTCCCCACGGCTGTCACCGGCTGGTTCGGCCAGAACCTGCCCTACCCCGGTTACGGCACACCCAGCGGCCTGGTGATGAGCATCATCCTGATCGTGGTCCTCGGGGCCGGCCTGTTCGTGATCTTCCGCAAATCCGACTGGATCTGAGGCTCTCAGGCCGAAGAGGTCTGCCGTCCCGTGACCGTCTGGCGGGCGTGGCCGTGCTGCGGCTGCCATGGGCCGTACCTGCGATGTGGCGGGGAGGCTCGTCAAATGTGAGCGTTCACACTAGGCTGGTTCACGGACTCGGCATCCTCAGTTGGATGGACCCATGAGGGCGCCGACCAGCGACGGGCAGCCAACGCTCGTCGTCACGAGATCGATTTTGGCAAGGAAGCACGATGTCGCAGACAGCATTGACCACCTCGCTCGATGGCTACGAGGTCTGGTTCGTCACAGGTAGTCAGTCGCTCTACGGCGAGGAGACGTTGCGGCAGGTGGCCGAGCAGTCGCAGGCCGTGGCTGCGGGGTTGGCCGGTCTACCGGTGCGGGTGGTGTGGAAGCCGGTGCTGATCGACACCGAGGGGATCCGCCGGTTCGCGCTGGAGGCGAATGCGGACGACCGGGTGATCGGCGTGATCGCGTGGATGCACACCTTCTCGCCGGCGAAGATGTGGATCACCGGCCTGGACGGGTTGCGCAAGCCGTTGCTGCACCTGCACACCCAGGCCAATGTCGAGCTGCCGTGGTCGACGATCGACATGGACTTCATGAATCTCAACCAGGCCGCGCACGGCGATCGGGAGTTCGGCTACATCCAGACCCGGCTCGGGGTGGCGCGCAAGACCGTGGTGGGCCACGTGTCCAACCCCGAGGTGGGCCGGCAGATCGCGGACTGGCAGCGGGCGGCGGCCGGCTGGCAGGCGGCACGGACGCTGAAGGTGGCCCGGTTCGGCGACAACATGCGCTACGTGGCGGTGACCGAGGGGGACAAGACCGAGGCCGAGCTCAACCTGGGCGTGCAGGTGAATACCTGGGGCGTGACTGAGTTGGTCGAGCGGGTCGAGGCCGCCACCGCTGCCGAGATCGACGCGCTGATCCAGGAGTACCTGGCCTGCTACGACGTGGTGCCCGAACTGCTGCCCGGCGGCGAGCGGCACCAGTCACTGCGCGACGGCGCGGCGATCGAACTGGGGCTGCGGAGCTTCCTGACCGAGGGCGGGTTCGCCGCGTTCACCGACACCTTCGAGGATCTCGGCGGGTTGAAGCAGCTTCCCGGCCTGGCGGTGCAGCGGCTGATGGCCGAGGGCTACGGCTTCGGCGCCGAGGGGGACTGGAAGACCGCGGTGCTGGTGCGGATCGCGAACGTGATGGGCTCCGGCCTGCCGGGCGGGGCGTCGCTGATGGAGGACTACACCTACAACCTGGTACCCGGCCAGGAGGTCATCCTGGGCGCCCACATGCTGGAGGTGTCGCCTGCCCTGACGTCGCAGAAGCCGCGGCTGGAGATCCACCCGCTGGGCATCGGCGGCAAACAGGATCCGGTGCGGCTGGTGTTCACCGCCGACCCGGGCCCGGCGCTGGTGGTGGCGATGTCGGACATGCGGGACCGGTTCCGGCTGGTCGCCAACGTGGTGGAGAACGTCACCCCACCCGACCTGCCGAAGTTGCCGGTCGGACGGGCGGTGTGGAAGCCGGCCCCCGACCTGGCCACCTCGGCGACCTGCTGGCTGTCGGCCGGCGCCGCCCACCACACGGTGATGACCACTGCTGTCGGGATCGACGTCGTCCGTGACTTCGCCGCCATCGCCGGTATCGAACTGCTCGAGATCGACCAGGCCACCACCGTGGCCGGCTTCCAGCGGGAACTGCGCTGGAACCAGGTCTACTACCGCCTCGCCCGCGGCCTGTGAGGCCGGCGCCGGGTCAGGAGTGGTTGATCCGCAGCATCTCGACGCTGGCGGACGGGGGCAGGTCGACCGCCAGCCGTACTGTCCGGGCGACGTCGTCGGCGGCCAGATAGTCCTCCGGGGTGAACTCCCTGCCCTCGGCGGTGCGCAGCTCGAGCTGCATGTCGGTGGCCACCCGTCCGGGGTGCAGCGAGGTGACCCGCACGGCGCCGCGTTCGTCCTCGCGCAGCGACTGGGCCAGCCCGGTGAGCGCGAACTTGCTGGCGGCATAGACCGAGAAGCCGCGGTTTCCGGTGAGTCCGGCGCCGGAGTTGAGGAAGACCACCAGGCCGTGCGCGGCCCGCAGCGCCGGCAGCAGCAGCCGGGTGAGCGTGGCCGGCGCGATCACGTTCAGCTCCAGGACGGCCCGCCACTGGTCGGTGGTGGCGGTCTCGAACGGGCCCCAGTGGGAGAGCATCCCGGCCGAGTGCACCAGCACGTCCAGCCGGTCGATCCCGGCCACGGCAGCAGCCACCGCGGCCTCGTCGGTCAGATCGGCGACGAAGGGCTCGGCGGACGGCAGCGAATCCGCCACCTCGCGGGCGGCCCCGGCTGTCCGGGCACCGACCAGGAGGTGGTGGGTGCTGCCGAGTTCGCGTGCGATCGCCCGTCCGATGCCGCGCGAAGCGCCGGTCACCAGTGCCACCGGCCGGCTCATGCGAACACCGCCAGCCCGACCAGTGCCACCCAGACCACCGCCAGCACCTGCAGGACACGGTCGCTCATCACGATCTCCTCCGGTTCGCCCGCCCTCCCCTGGTCGATTCGCATCGCATAGCGCAGCAGGGCGAGGGTGAACGGGGCGATCGAGATCGCCGTCCACGGCACGCTCCACAGCTGCGGGCCGCGGCCCTCGTCGAAGGCCCACAGGCTGTACGACATGATCACCACGCCGAGCGCCACCGACCACACCAGCCGGAGGTAGGAATCGCTGTAGCGCTCCAGCGAGAGCCGGGTGCCCGCCTCGGCCCCCAGTTGGTGCAGCTCGGAGTAGCGCTTGCCCGCCACCATGAACAGCGAGCCGAAGGAGGCCACCAGCAGGAACCACTGGCTCAGCGGAATGCCGGACGCGACGCCGCCGGCGATCGCGCGCAACAGAAAACCGGCCGCCACCATCGCCAGGTCGATGATCGGCTGGTGCTTGAAGAACAGCGAGTACGCCACCTGCAGCACGACGTAGATCGCCAGCGTCACACCCAGCTGGGGGCTGGTCCACGTCCCCAGTGCCAGGCCCGCGGCCAGACAGACGGCCGCCAGCAGGTAGCCGATCCGGGGGGAGAGCTCCCCAGCGGCAATCGGTCGTAGCCGTTTGGTGGGATGCTGCCGGTCGGCTGCCACGTCCCGAATGTCGTTGAAGACGTAGATTGCAGCGCTGACCAGGCAGAATGCGATCATCGCCCAGAGGGTGGCCAGTGCCACGGCAGGTTCGAACAGACGTCCGGCGGCCAGGGGCGCGGCGACCACCAGGACATTCTTCACCCACTGTTTGGGACGCAGTGCCCGCAGCCAGGCGGGCAGCCGGGACTGCCGGGCTGCGGGGGTCGGGGGAGTGCTCGTCATGATGAGCCAAGGCTAACCGGGCGGGTCGGACGCCCGCACCTCGGTCCGACCAGGTCAGCGCTTCCTCAGGCCTGCCAGAGGCTGTGCCAGGGGACGCCGAGCTCGCCGAACAGCTCGCGCAGCAGTGGCAGTGAGATCCCCACCACGGTGTGCGGGTCGCCCTCGATGGAGCGGACGTAGGCGCCACCGAGGGAGTCGATGGTGAACGCGCCGGCCACCTCGACGGGCTCGCCGGTCGCCACATAGGCATCGATCTCGGCGTCGTCCAGGTCGGCGAAGTGGACGATGGTGCGGGCGACCGCCGTCCGGGACTGCCGGCGGCCGGCCAGCTGCGCGATCACATGGTGGCCGGTCAGCAGCACGCCGGAGCGGCCACGCATCCGACGCCAGCGCTCCCGGGCCTGAGCCGCGTCGGCCGGCTTGCCGTGCGCTTCACCCTCGAACTCCAGCAGCGAATCGCAGCCGACGATCAGCAGCTCGGCGTCGAGATCGAGCCCGGCGGCCACAGCCTCCGCCTTGGCGCTGGCCAGCCGGGCCACCAGGGTGGTGGTGTCGGGTGCGGTGATCGCGTCCTCGTCGACCCCGGAGACCACCACCAGCGGAGCCAGCCCGGCTGCCTTCAATGTGGCGAGCCGGGCCGGTGACCGCGAGGCCAGGACGAGCTGCGGGGCGATCAGAGCCCACCCAGGATCTGGCCGAGCAGACCGCCGAGGAGGTCGCCACCGGACTGCTGCTGGCCCTGCTGCTTCGTGGTGGTGGTCGGGATCTGCCACTGCCCGGGGGTGGTGCCGCCGCTCGGCGCGGCCTGCGTCCCGCCGAGGGCGCCGCCGAGCACCTGCCCGAGGATGTCCCCCAGACCGCCGCCGCTGGCCGGTGCGGCTTGCTGCTGGTCGCCACCGCCGAAGAGGCCCCCGAGCAGCCCGCCCAGCAGCCCGCCGTCGGACTGCTGATTGCCGCCGCTGTTGCCGCCGAGCACCTGCTTGGCCAGCCAGCTCATCACCAGCGGAGCCAGGTAGGGCAGCAGCTTGGCCAGCAGGCCGCCGCTCTGGCCGGCGAGGGCCTGCACCCGCTGGGGGTCGTCGGCGAACATGTGCTTGAGGATCTGGCGGCCGTCGGAGGTGTCGACGTCGTCCAGGCTGGCCGGCGTCTCGGCGTGGTTGGAAAGAGCTCCGAACAGGCTCTCGGCACCTGAGGAGTCGGCGACATTGGCCTGCAGGCTGGCCAGCAGGGTCGGGATGGCGGCCTCGACGGCCTGCCTGGTGGTCTCGGGGTCGGCACCGACCCGGCTGGCAAGATCGGACATGTCGATGCCGGAGAGGATCTCGTCGGTAGCGCTCATGCGGGGCGTCCTTTCTACTTCCTGAAGCTGCTGCGCCAGGCCTCGTGGCCCGGAACCAGCGGGTTTCTCACGGTGTGCCAGTAACTGCGCCACCCGCCGGCCAGCGTACTGCTCGTAGGTTGGTGAGGGGCAGGCCTGGTCCGCCGCAGGGCGATGATCACGGCGGTGAGCGCGGCGAGCTCGGCGTCGGTCGGCGAGCCCCCGGACACCTCGAACAGCGGTTGTCCGCCCCCGTCGTTCACAGCGGGATGTTCCCGTGCTTCTTGGGCGGCAACTGCTGGCGCTTGGTGCGCAGCAGCCGCAGCACCTTGATCACCTGCGCACGGGTCTCGTGCGGGTAGATCACCTTGTCCACATAGCCGCGCTCAGCAGCGATGTAGGGGTTGGCGAGTTCGTCGTCGTACTCCTCGATCAGCCGGGCGCGCTCCCCGTCCGGGTCGTCGGCCTCGGCCAGGTCGCGGCGGTAGAGGATGTTCACCGCCCCCTCCGCACCCATCACCGCGATCTGGGCGGTCGGCCAGGCCAGGTTCACGTCCGCCCCCAGTGGTTTGGAGCCCATCACGCAGTAGGCGCCACCGTAGGCCTTGCGGGTGATCACGGTCAGCAGCGGGACGGTGGCCTCGGCGTAGGCGTAGATCAGCTTCGCACCGCGGCGGATGATCCCGTCCCACTCCTGGTCGGTACCGGGCAGGAAGCCGGGGACGTCGACGAAGGTGAGGATCGGGATGTTGAAGGCGTCGCAGGTGCGGACGAAGCGCGCAGCCTTCTCCGACGCCTTGATGTCCAGGCAACCGGCGTAGACCAGCGGCTGGTTGGCGATCACCCCGATCGAATGGCCCTCCACCCGGCCGAACCCGCAGATGATGTTCGGGGCGTAGAGCTGGTGCACCTCGAGGAACTCGTCGTCGTCCAGCACCCGGGTGATCACCTCGTGCATGTCGTAGGGCTGGTTGGGAGAGTCGGGGATGATCGTGTCCAGCACCCGATCGTGGTCGGTGAAGGTCAGGTCGGCCTCGGTCTCGTCGTAGACCGGCGGGTCTTCCAGGTTGTTCTGCGGCAGGTAGCTGATCAGCTGGCGGACGTACTCGATCGCATCGGTCTCGTCGGCTGCCAGGTAGTGGGAGGTGCCTGAGCGGGTGGAGTGGGTGCGCCCGCCGCCGAGTTCCTCCATGGTGACGTCCTCGCCGGTCACCGTCTTGATCACCGCGGGGCCGGTGATGAACATCTGTGAGGTCTGGTCGACCATCACCACGAAGTCGGTCAGCGCGGGGGAGTAGACGTGCCCGCCGGCTGCGGCCCCCATGATCAGCGAGATCTGGGGCACCACGCCGGAGGCCAGGGTGTTGCGGCGGAAGATCTGGGAGTACAGGTCGAGGGAGACCACGCCCTCCTGAATGCGCGCCCCGCCGCCCTCGTTGATCCCGATGATCGGGACCCCGGTGGAGATTGCGAAGTCGAGGATCTTGACGATCTTCTCGCCGTAGACCTCGCCCAGCGCCCCGCCGAACAGGGTGACGTCCTGGCTGAACACGCACACCGGACGGCCGTGGATCGCACCCACCCCGGTGATCACACCGTCGGTGTAGGGCCGCTTCTCGGCCATCCCGAAGGCCGTCGAGCGGTGCCGGGAGAAGCGGTCGAACTCGGCGAAGCTGTCTTCGTCCAGCAACGCGAGGATGCGCTCGCGGGCGGTCAGTTTGCCCTGGGCGTGCACCTTCTCGACAGCCTCGGCCGAACTGGGATTGAGCGCCTCGTCACGGCGGCGGGTGAGATCGGCCAGCTTGCCGGCGGTGGTGTGGATGTCGACCTCCATGAGCGCACCCTAGGCCCTTGGGGACCGGGCCGGTAGGGTGCGGCCGTGGATCCACTGGTTGATGCGACCTGGCTTGCCCGACAGCTCGGGGACGGCCTGTGGCGCCGGGTCGAGACGACCGCGACGATCGGTTCCACCAACGCCGAGTTGGCCACTCGTGCACGGGCGGGCGCGCCGTCCGGGTGTGTTCTGGTGGCCGATCACCAGAGCCGGGGACGGGGCCGGTTCAGCCGGGTCTGGGAAGCGCCGCCAGGCAGGTCGGTGGCGCTGTCGGTGCTGCTGCGCCCGCCCGCTGCTGCGCCGCGGCGCTGGTTGTGGCTGCCGCCGGTCGCGGGGCTGGCGGTCGCCGACGGATTGCGTGCTGCGGCAGGGGTGGACGCCCGGCTGAAGTGGCCCAACGACGTCCTGATCGACGGCCGAAAGGTGTGCGGCATCCTGGCCGAGCGGGTCGAGGGCACGCCGCCGGCGGCGGTCATCGGGATGGGCATCAACACCCTGCTCGCCGAGAACGAACTTCCCGTCCCGACCGCCACCTCGCTCGCTCTGGCCGGAGCCACGGCCACCACGGCAGAGGTGGTCCGCGACGTGTTGGGGGCGTTGGCGGGCTGGTATCGCCGCTGGGCTGACGGGGACGACCTGCGCGAGGCCTACACCGCCCACTGCGACACCGTGGGACGCCGCGTCAGGGTGGTGGTCTCCGAGACCGAGGCCGTTGAGGGCGAGGCCGTCGGCGTGGATGTCGACGGCCAGTTGCTGGTGCGGGCCGGGGGTGTGCTGCGCAGCTTCGCCGCCGGGGACGTCTGGCACCTGCGGTAGCCCCACCTCGTCGGCCGGGCAGTACCCGGTGACCGGCAGCAGCACTGCGGTGGACCGGTGTGGGAGCATGGAGGGCATGGGACTGCCCGAGAAGCTCCTCGGTACCGACGAGCATGTCGTGCTGCATTTGCGTACTCACGGCAAGGCGCTGGTGCTGCCGGCGCTGATCCTCGTCCTGGGTGCGGTCGTGGTGGGTGTCGCGCTGGCGGTGGCGCCGTCGTCCTGGCAACCCTGGGCGGGCGGGGTGATCGGTGTCCTGGCGGCCCTGGTCTTCGTCAGCTGGGTGCTGCTGCCCTTCCTGCGCTGGCTGACCACCACCTACACCTTCACCGACCGGCGGGTGATCACGCGCCAGGGGATCATCAACAAATCCGGCCACGACCTGCCGCTGACCAGGATCAACAACGTCGCCTACGAGCGCAGCCTGCTCGACCGGATCCTCGGCTGCGGCACCCTGGTGCTGACCACTGCTGCGGAGAAGCCGGTCACCCTCCACGACATCCCCGACGTCGAACGGGTGCACGTCGCGATGACCGAACTGCTGTTCTCCTCCGAGGCCCCGGACGCTCCGGAGCACAACGAATGACCGGTGCGGTCACCAGCCGGGTGCCGCTGCGGCGGCAGTTGACCCGGTTCGTGATCTCTGGCGGGATCTCCGCGGTGGTCGACTTCGGCCTGCTCCTGGCGTTGATGGCCGCCGGGTTGTCGCACACCCCCGCCAAGGCGCTCTCCTTCATCGCCGGCACCACCACCGCCTACCTGATCAACCGGCGCTGGACCTTCGGCGCGGCGCCCAGCCGGCAGCGGTTCGCTGCCGTCGTCGTGTTGTACGGCACCACCTTCGGGCTGCAGGTGGGGCTGTTCGCGCTGCTGTTCCCCTGGCTGGAATCCACCTCTGGCAGCACCCTGGTGGCCCAGGCCGTCGGCTTCGTGGTCGCGCAGGGGGCTGCCACGACGGTGAACTTCGTGGTGCAGCGCAGCGTGATCTTCCGCTGACCGGGCTTCAGCTCATCCGGCTCCCGCCGACCCGGCTTCGGCGGCTGGCGCGTTCCTACAGGACGGTCATCTCCCGGGGCTCGACCAGGACGCCGCTGGCGGTCGGGAGATCGCTGGGCAGCACCCGGTAGACCCGTTGCCGGGGGGACTCGGCGACGAAAGCGGCCGGCACCCCGTCGACGTAGTGGACGGCGGCGCCGTCGTCGGCGGCCCAGCCACCCGGCAGGTCGCCGGCGGCCACCGCATCGGTGTAGGCGGGAGCACGGCCCGGCTCACCGTCGAAGTGGGGGCAGAAGCTGCCGGGTACCAGCCCCAGACCGCCCCGCCAGGCGCGGAAGTCGCCGAAGGAGTCGGTGATGCAGCCCTCGTACCAGCAGTTGCCGCCGGCCGACACTCCGGCGAGTACCACGTCGCCGCGGGCTGCCCGCTCGCGCACCGCCCCGGAGACACCGTGGGCGTCCCACAACGCCATCAGGTTCACGGTGTGGCCGCCGCCGACGAGCAGCACGTCCACCTCGGCCAGCCGGGCGACCGAGGCCGCCGAGCCGCCCTGCCAGAGACTGAGCACCATGGTGCGCACCCCGAGGGTGCCGTAGGCCAGCAGGAAGCGGTTGACATAGTGCGGGTCGTCGGCCGAGGCAGTGGGTGCGAAGCACACCAGCGGCGCCTGTTTGCCCGACAGCTCCAGCAGGTAGCGGTCGAGATTGGTCGGTGCGCCCGTGGGCGACATCGAGAACCCGCCGCCGCCCATCGCGAGGATGTGCGTGGTCATGTCTCCATCTTCGCGCATCGCGAGGCCCGGCGGGGGCCGATGGCCGACGGGCACTCGCCGCCGGCGATCCGGTCAGCGGCGAAGCGGCTGGCCGGCACACGTTACGCTGACGCCGTGACTCCCACCATCGGCATCATCGGCGGCGGTCAGCTCGCCCGGATGATGCACGCTGCCGGGATTGGACTGGGGCTGCAGATCCGGCTGTTGGCCGAGGGGCCCGAGGTCTCCGCGGCCCAGGTGGTCCACGATGTCACCGTCGGCGACTACACCGACCTGGCGACCGTGCTGGCCTTCGCGCGGGGCTGCGACGTGATCACCTTCGACCACGAGCACGTTCCGGCCCCCATCCTGCGCGCGCTCCTCGAGGGAGGGACGGCCGTCCGTCCCGGGCCGGACGCGTTGCTGCACGCCCAGGACAAGGCGGTGATGCGCGACCGGCTGACCGCGATGGGCATCCCGTGCCCCGCCTACCAGGTGGTCGGCAGCGCGACGGAGTTGATCGCCTTCGCCGACCGGACCGGCTGGCCGGTGATCGCCAAGACGTCCCGCGGCGGCTACGACGGCAAGGGGGTCTGGAAGCTGGACGATCCGGGCCAGGCAGGGCTTCCGTTCCAGAATCTCGGGCCTGATGTGGTGATCGTCGCGGAGGAGTTCGTCGACTTCGTCCGGGAACTGTCGGTGCTGGTGGCCCGCCGCCCGGGTGGAGAGACGGTCGCCTACCCGGTCAGCGAGACGGTCCAGACCGCGGGGGTCTGCACCGACACGACCACGCCGGCACCCGGCATGCCGGCTGGCGAGGTGGCAGCCTGGCAGCGGTTCGCGCTGCGGATCGCTGCCGAGTTGGACGTGGTGGGCATCCTCGCCGTGGAGCTGATGGAGGCCCGGGACGGCCGGGTGGTGGTCAACGAGTTGGCGATGCGCCCGCACAACACCGGGCACTGGAGTATCGACGGTGCCCGGACTTCCCAGTTCGAGAACCACCTGCGGGCGGTCGCCGACCTGCCGCTCGGTTCACCCGAGCCCAGAGTGGCCTGGTCTGTCATGGCCAATATCCTGGGTGGGGCTCGGGAGGATCTGGCTGGCGGGCTGGCCGAGGTGCTGGCCGCCGACGCGGCGCTGCGCGTGCAGTTGTACGGGAAATCGTGGGCACCGGGACGCAAGCTCGGCCACGTCACCGCGCTGGGCGACGACCTGGCGCAGACCCGGGCTCGGGCCCGCGCCGCAGCCGAGGTGTTCATGGGCGTGGCGGGCCCTGGTTCCCAGACCGGCCATGCTCGCGAGGACGGGAGTCCCCTGGCTGGTGCCGGTGGGGCGGAAGATGCCCGCCGACGCGGGGATGGCCAGAACCGACGAGACGACGAGAGCGAAGGGACCACGGATGACTGAACCGCTGGTGGGCATTGTGATGGGCTCCGACTCGGACTGGCCGGTCATGGAGGCCGCCGCGGCGGCGCTGGCCGAGTTCGATGTGCCCTACGAGGCGGACGTGGTCAGCGCCCACCGGATGCCCGAGGAGATGATCGGCTACGGCCGGGCGGCCGCCGAGCGTGGGCTGAGGGCGATCATCGCCGGTGCCGGCGGTGCCGCGCACCTGCCCGGCATGCTCGCGGCGGTGACCCCGCTGCCGGTGATCGGCGTCCCGGTGCCGCTGAAGCAGCTGGACGGGCTGGACTCGCTGCTCTCGATCGTCCAGATGCCCGCCGGGGTGCCGGTGGCCACGGTGGCGATCGGGAATGCCCGCAACGCCGGGCTGCTCGCGGTCCGCATCCTGGCGGCCTCCGATCCCGTCCTGCGGCAGCGGATGGCAGCCTTCCAGGCAGAGTTACGGGCGGTCGCTGCTGCCAAGGGTGAGCGGGTCCGCGCCGCCACCGGCCATCCGGAGAGCTCCTCGGCCGGTTAGGCACCTTCTGACGCCGACCTGGGCGCCAGGCTGTGGCCTCCGGTCCGATGTCGGGGCCTCGATCACAGCTTGTGGCGGTGCTGGTGCCCGGCCAGCGGAGCTGTGAGTCAGTGTCCGAGGACGGAAGTTCAGTCACAGTACAGGCGGCGCGTGGCTGCGTCTCGGCGCGTCACCCGGGCCGGATTGGCGCGGGTGGTCATACTGGGGAGCGTCCGACCACCTTCCCCGGAGAGACAGACCTGATGGCGACAACTTCGAGCACTGCCACCCTGCCCGGGCCGCAGGCGCGCAGCCAGGGGATCGCGCTTCGCCGTGGCGTCGTGCTGGTGCTGATGACGCTGGTGATCCCGGGCTCGGCACAGCTGGTGGCCGGTAACAGACGGCTCGGCAGGATCGCTCTGCGGATCTGGCTGGCCCTGATCGCGCTGCTGCTGGTGGCCCTGGTCGTCCTGCTGGTGAACCGCAACTTCCTGATCGGCCTGTACGCCAATCCGATCACATTGCGGGTGCTGCAGGTGGCGGTCCTGGTCCTGGGCATCGGCTGGGCGCTGCTGATGCTGGACGCCTGGCTGATCGCGAACCCGCGCGGAATGGCACCGCGCGGCCGGGTGCTCTCCGGGGTGCTCGCCTTCCTGTTGGCTGCCTGTACCGGCACGGTCGCGTGGGCGGGGTCGGGCATGTTCGGGGCGCAGGCGTCGCTGATCGCCAATGTCTTTGTCGGTGGCGGCCAGGCCGAAGCCGAGCACGGCCGGTACAACATCCTGCTGATGGGCGGTGACGCCGGGGCCGACCGCTGGGGGATGCGTCCGGACACCATGATCGTGGCCAGCATCGACGCCGAGACCGGCCGCACCGTGCTGTTCAGCCTGCCGCGCAACCTGCAGTGGGCGCCCTTCCCGAAGGACAACCCGCTGCACAAGCTCTACCCGGACGGCTACTGGTGCAAGTTCAAGAACCCGTCCGACGCCTGCCTGCTGAACGGCATCTACACGCTGGCGGTCACCCACAAGGATCTCTTCCCGGGCGTGAAGTACCCCGGCGCCGAGGCCACCGCCGACGCGGTGGGGGAGACCCTCGGCCTCGACATCAACTACTGGGCGATGATCGACCTGAAGGGCTTCGAGAAGCTGATCGACGCCGTCGGCGGCATCCGGCTCGACATCAACAAACGGATTCCGATTGGCTCAAAGAGCGGCCCGAAGGGCGTCTACGGCTACATCGAGCCCGGCAAGAACGTCCTGCTGGACGGTTTCCACGCGCTCTGGTTCGCCCGGTCACGGGAGGGCTCGAGCGACTACGAGCGCATGTCCCGGCAGAAGTGCGTGATCAACGCGATGGTGAAGCAACTTAACCCGAGCACCGTGCTGACCAAGTTCAACGACCTCGCCGCAGCCAGCGAGAAGGTGATCGCCAGCAACATCCCCAGTGAGCAGCTGGGCACCGCGCTCGATCTGGCACTGAAGGGACGCTCGCTGCCGATGTCGTCGGTGAACTTCACCCCGCCGCTGATCAAGCCGGTGAAGCCCGATTTCCCGAAGATCCGCGAGATCGTCGCCGACAAGATCGCTGCCTCGGAGGCCAAGGACAACCCCGAGAAGGCCTCGCCGGCGCCGTCGGAGTCCGCCAGTCCGAGCAGCAGTTCCAGCGCGTCCAGTTCTCCCAAGCCGAAGCCCAGCAAGTCCAGCAGCTCGACTCAGGCCGACGACCTGGAGACGGTCTGCAAGGTCAGCTCGTAGCGGCGGCGACGGCAGCACCGGTCGCCGCCGGGCTACCTACCGGCTGCTGCGGACCCGGGGCTCGTCCCAGACCGGCTCGTCGTGTTCGGTGACCCGGCCGTCGGTGCCGAAGACCAGGAAGCGGTCGAACCAGCGGGCGAACCAGCGGTCGTGGGTGACGGCGATCACCGTCCCCTCGAAGCCGGCGATGGCCTCTTCCAGGGCTTCGGCGGAATGCAGGTCGAGGTTGTCGGTCGGCTCGTCCAGGAGCAGCAGGGTGGCGCCGGAGAGTTCCAGCAGCAGGATCTGCAGTCTCGCCTGCTGGCCACCCGACAGGGTGTCGTAGGTCTGCTCGGCGGCGTACACCAGGCCGTAGCGGTCCAGCGCGCGGGAGGCTTCCTCCCGTCCCATCCCGGGACGGTGGGCATCGCCGCGGTGCAGGATCTCCAGCAGGGTTCGTCCGGCCAGCTGCGGGTGCTGGTGGGTCTGGGCGAACCAGCCCGGACGGACTCGGCTGCCCAGCTTGGCGAGCCCGGTGTGGACCACCGGCTCGGCCGCGACATCACCGACCGGCTCGTGCTCAGCGTCCGGACGGGAGCCGCCGGCGGCCAGCAACCGCAGGAAGTGCGACTTGCCGGAGCCGTTCGAGCCGAGCACGGCCACCCGTTCGCCGAACCAGACGGTGAGGTCGAAGGGCGCCATCAGGACGTCCGTGGTCGGCAGGCTGGGATGACGGTGGACGGCATCGCGGTGGGGCGCACCGGCAGAGCCCAGCGCGCTGGGGTCTGCTGGTGCGAGCGGGTCGCCAGCCGGGTTGTGAGGTCCCGGATCCCCGGGAGCTGAGCCGGGATGATCTGGGGGGATTCTCAGTTCGAGTTGCTCGCACACCACGGCGCGACGGGCAGTCTGGCCACCGCGCAGTCGCATCCGCACCTGGTGCTGGGTGACCACCAGCTCGGGCGGACCAGCCTGTTCGAACTTCGCCAGCCGGGTCTGGGCGGCCTGGTAGCGGGAGGCGAGGTCGGCGTTGTACGCAGCCTTCTGCTTGTACATCAGCACCAGTGCCTTGAGCTTGGCGTGCTCCTCGTCCCAGCGCCGGCGCAGTTCTTCCAGCCGGGCGTTGCGTGCCTCGCGGGCCTCGCCCCAGCTGCGGTAGGTGCCGGGGTGGGTCCAGGCGGTGGCGCCGGCCGGACCGGGCTCCAGGGTGACGATCGCGGTCGGGACGCTGCTCAGCAACTCCCGGTCATGGCTGATCAGCAGCACCGTCTTGCCGGATTCGACCAGGCGCCGCTCCAGCCAGAGCTTGGCCGGCACGTCGAGGTAGTTGTCCGGCTCGTCGAGGGCCAGCACCTCCTCGGGGCCGGCCAGCAGAGCCTCCAGCACCAGCCGCTTCTGCTCGCCGCCGCTGAGGGTGTTCACTTCCCGGTACTGCGCCCGCCGGAACGGCACCCCGAGGGCGGACGTGGTCACGGTGTCCCACACCGTCGACTCGTACTCGTAGCCGTCGGCGTCGCCGAAATCGGCCAGCGCCTGGGCATAGGCCAGCTGCGTGGCTTCGTCGTCGATCTCCATCATCGCCAGTTCCGCTGCATCGAGCGCACGCACCGCCGTCCGGACCCGCTCCGGCGCCACGGACGCCAGCAGGTCCCGGACGGTCCGGGTGTCCCGCAGCTTGCCGATGAACTGGCTCATCACGGCCAGCCTGCCCGAGGCAGAGACCGAGCCCTGTTCGGCGGGCAACTCGCCGGAGATGATCCGCAGCAGCGTGGTCTTCCCGGTCCCGTTCGGGCCGATCAGCGCCACCCGGGCGCCGTCTCCCACCCGGAAGGAGATGTCGTTGAGCAGCGGACGTCCGTCCGGCAGGGTGTAGCTGACGCCGTTGATGTCGAGGTGCGGCATCAGCGGCGCCCGTCCGGTGTCGAGACGCGCCGGGACTGCTGGCGGGGCATCAGTGGCGTCCGTCCGCGGGGTGGCTGGCGTTGGTGCTCGAGTCGGGCATCACTCCGGCTCGATCGGGCCACTGCCCAGGATGTCGAACACCCACCGGCCGAGCGCGTCCAGGGTCTCCCGACCGGTGTCGAAGTCGGCGGTGCGGGTCATCATCGCGATCCGGTAGCTGCGGCCGTCGCCGTCCACCTGGCCCATCGAGTTCACCGCCCACAGCCCATCGCTGGACTGGAACTGAACCCAGCCGTTCTTCAGGTGCACCTTCACCGTCGCCGAGCGCGGTGCGCCGACGCCCCAGGCGTGCTCGTCGATCACCTGGCCCATCAGGTCCCAGACGAAACCACGCTCGGCGTCGGTGATCGCCGGCGAGCCCTCAGCCAGCCGCTGCACCAGCAACGCCTGGTCGGACGGGGTGGTCCAGGTCCAGCTCCAGGACTCCAGGTGAGCCTCGTCGGCGTGAGTGTTCGGCAGCTGGAGCTCCCTGGCCAGCTCGGTGTAGGCCGCCCCCTGGCCGCCGAAGGCGTACAGCGCGTCGGCCGGGTCGTTCTCGGAGTGGGTGATCGCCGCGGTGGCCTGCTCGACCTGCTCGGCAGTGAGCGTGGTGCCGTCGGCGCGTGCCGCACGTTCGGCCATCAGCACGATCATCGGCTTGGCCATGGACGCGCTCTGGCTGGCGTAGTCCGGCTGGTAGCCGTAGACCGCCCCATTGCGGAGGTCGTGAATCGCCACGCCGAGCTTGTCCGAGCCATTGGCGATGACCTTGATCGCCTCGTCCAGCTGGGAGCGGATCGAGCCGGTCGGGGAGGCAGTGGGAGTGGGGACGGAGGGACCGCTGCAGCCGGCCAGCAGGGCAGCGCCGCCGACCGCCAGCGCGGAGCCGCGGACCAGCAACTGGCGACGTGAGAGTGCGGTTGTCAGGAGCTGTCGGGTCATGATGTCCTTCCTCGTCCGACACCGGGGTAGCTGCGGCCGTTCGGCCCGTCCGGCTCACCGGCCTCGTGGTCCACGCGTTCGGTGGTGATGATACGGGCCAGCCCGGCATCGTCGACCGGCCCGTCGACAACCACCGCCGAACCCCCGCCCAGCACGGGACGGATCAGCGCCTCCTGCAGCATCAGCCCGGGCCGGACCTGCACCCGCAGCAGCACCCGGCCCGGTTCCGGCGGCAGCGCCAGCCACTCGGCATGGCTGATCTGACGCCGGTCGTCCAGCCAGGCGGTGTCGTCGGGCTGCACCGGCTCGGCCCAGTGCGCGTCGGGTTCGGCCAGCGCCTCGGTGGAGTAGTCCAGCACACCGGCGGGCAACTCGCGCAGCCCCAGACCGAGGGGGTGCAGGGAGCACGCAACGGTCATGCCGGGCAGCAGCGGCTGCGGGTCCTCCGGCCCGATCACTGCCAGGCCGGCTTCATCCGGCAGGGGTGGTTCGACCGCCTGGTAGACCAGTCCGCGCTGCCAGGCCGCCAGCGGCCAGACCAGGCTCATCCAGTGGCCGGGATGGGCCAGCGAGACCGGCCCGGCCACCCGTCCCTCGACGCCGAGGGTCTCGATCAGGTTGGCGGTCTTGTCCACCCAGTTGGCGAAGGAGGTGGCGCTGAACTCGACCCGCTCGCCCCGGTCCGGGCGGTACCAGGTGAGCAGTGGACGGCTGCCGTCGCGGCGGACGCGCGCCGCCAGCACGTCGATGATCGAACCGGCAGCAGGCACGTCCCCATCGTAGGGGTCGCTGCGCAGGTCTCCGCCGGTTGGGGTCGCCACACACCTCCCCCTCGGCCGGGGTCGCCGTACCTGTCCGTACCTGTCCCGCTCACGGGGGTCGCCACTCATCTCCTGGCCGGCGGGCCGCCGCCGCTGTCCCCGCCGTCGGCGCCGACCTGCGTGTCCTGGTCGGCTGACTGCCAGGGATTGCCGAAGCGGCCGCGCCGGTAGGCCAGCCGAGAAAGGGCTGCCAGGAGCCGCATGGAGTCAGGGGGATGCCCTACCCTCGACAGCGTGCGCTACGTCGTCATCATGGCCGGGGGGTCCGGCACCCGGCTGTGGCCGTTGTCGCGTCAAGGGACCCCCAAGCAGTTGTTGCCCCTGGTTGAGGGCCGCAGCCTGTTGCGGCTGGCCTTCGAACGGTCGCTCGCGTCGGTCCCCGCCGAGCAGGTGATGGTGGTGACCGGAGCCGCCTACGCCGACCAGGTCGTCGCCCAACTGCCCGAGTTGCCCGCGGGCAACATCCTCGGCGAGCCGGTCGGACGGGACTCGCTGAACGCCGTCGCCTGGGCAGCCGCGGTTCTGGCCCGGCGGGATCCGGACGCGGTGATCGCCCAGGTCACCGCCGACCACGTGATTGAGCCGCTGGCGCAGTTCGTCACCACCCTGGGACAGGCATTCGCCGTCGCCGAGACGGATCCGGGCGCGCTGGTGACCCTCGGCGTGGTCCCGACCTCACCGCACACCGGCTACGGCTACCTTCATCGCGGTGGCCCGCTGCCCGGCCACCCGCATGCCTGCCTGGTCACAGAGTTCGCGGAGAAACCTGCACGAGAGGTGGCCGAGGCCTACCTGGCCTCCGGCGACTACTGGTGGAACTCCGGCATGTTCGTCTGGCGTGCTGCCACCGTCCTGGAACAGGTGCGGCTGCTGCTGCCCACCAACTACGAGGGAGTCACCGCCCTGGCAGCCGAACCCGAGCGGCTGCAGGAGATCTTCCCGAGCCTGATCAAGACCTCGGTCGACTACGGGATCATGGAGCCGGTGTCACATGGCCAGGGCTCGGCGCACGTCGTGGCAGTCGGTCTGGCGGTGCACTGGAGGGACGTCGGTGGCTACGCCAGCCTCGCCGAGGTGTTGCCACAGGACGCTGAGGGCAACGCGCACTCGGGCACAGTGGTCACGCTGGACGCTTGCGGCAATGTGGTGGTGAACGCCGACCCGTCCGGGCTGGTCGGGCTGATCGGGGTGTGTGACCTGGTGGTGGTCCGCACCGCCACCGCCACCCTGGTCGTCCCGCTTGACCAGGCCGAACGGGTCAAGGAGTTGGTCGCCGCTGTCATCACCCGGGCAGGCTCCCAGTTCGCCTGACGTGGCAACGGCACTGGTCTGGCGGCTGCGGGCTAGGGTGAGCGCGAGGAGGCATGGTGGAGAATCTCGGGCGGATTCGCGAGCCGCTGGCGTGGGCGATGGTTGGGCTCACCGCAGTGGCTCTGGTGTTCCACGTGGCCCAGTTCGCCGTGTTCGTGGCTGGAGACGGTGCGTACCTGGTGATCGATCAGGACCTCTCCGCCACCTTCTTTGCGGGCTGGACGCTCGGACTGCAGTCGATCAGCGGCGCGCTGTTCGTCGGCCTGGCACTGGCGGTCGCGGGATGCCAGGTTGCCCCGGTGCTGCCGCGGGCGCGCCTGGTCGCCAGGGTGGCGGCCTGGTTGGCGACCCTCACGGTGGGAGTGGGCTGGGGCGTCTCGGCGTACGCGCTGGCCGCCTGGGAGGGGGCCGGGGAATCATCGGTGATGCTCCGGATCTGGTCGGGCATTGGTGACTGGATCAACCTGGGTGTGGAGTCCGGGATCGCGGTGGTGGCAGTGATCGCGCTGTGGGCGTTGAGCCGGCGTCCATGCGTGGACGAGGCCGAGTCGCAGGACGCCGGCGAGACCGCCGACCAGCAGCCGTCCGACGTTGCCGGCGATGCGCCGGGCGAGGACGAGCAACCGGCAGTCTGGAAGCCCACCGAGGCGAGCGGTGCGGTGTGGCGGACGGCGGGCGAGGCGGCAGCCGGCGCTCCGGGCAGGCAGGCGCTGGAGTCAGCCCAGGCTGTGGACGGCTTTGAATGGGCGCCGCGGCCTGCCCGGAACGAGGCAGAATCGAACAACGACTGGCAGCCGCCCACGACCCCGTGAGCTGCCGGGCCCGGCGGCGCAGGTTGGGCATGTTAGCTGATCGGGCTTGACTTCCCGGGAATGACAGGCGTGTAATTCCTTTCAAGTAGTTTTCGTCTGTGCCGCACGGTGATCGGGGAGGGTAGATGCACGAGTTGTTTCTGATCGTCAACGAAGACGATGAGGGTGCGCTCGGTTGGCAGGAGCGTGCGCTCTGCGCCCAGACCGATCCGGAGGCGTTCTTCCCCGAGAAGGGCGGTTCCACCCGAGAGGCCAAGAAGGTCTGCCAGTCCTGCGAGGTACGCAGCGAATGCCTGGAGTACGCGCTGGGCAACGACGAGCGATTCGGCATCTGGGGTGGTCTGAGCGAGCGGGAGCGCCGCCGCCTGAAGAAGCGCGCCATCTAGAGCGGGCAGTGCTTGCGGGGAGCCGTTAGTCTGAGGGCTGATCCCCGACCTGAGAGACCCCCTTGACCGACACCGCCGAACTTGATGAGGACCCGTGGGCCTGGCTGTATGCCCAGGACGGTGACGACGGTCCGGCCTGGGCCGATGTGGTGGTCACCGCGGTTGTTGAGCCGGTTCCGGGCGGCAACGTCGAACGCTGTCGCCGGGAGGTCGAGGCCGGTGATGTGGTGCCCGACCAGATCGTCGTGGACGACCCCGATCCCGGTAGCGCTGCCGACTGGCTCTGGCTGCTCACCGCCGACTGCGAGCCGTCGCCCGGTGCGCTGAAGCACCTGTTGGTCGCCCTGGACCGCAACCCCGACCTGGACGTGGTGGGTCCACTGCTGGTGGAGCCCCGCCGCCACGGCCCGGGCATCGTGATCGCCCAGTACGGCCAGACCATCTCCAGCAACGGACGGCTGCGCAGCCTGGTGCCCTCCGGCGAGCTCTACCAGGGCCAGCTGGAACGCGCCGATGCGCTCGGCGTCGACGCCGCCGGCATGCTGGTGCGCGGGGACGTCTGGCGCGAACTCGGCGGTTTCAACCGCGACCTGCCGCATGCCTTCCGGGGCATCGACTTCGGCTGGCGAGCGACCCTCGCCGGGCATCGGGTGGCCGTCGAGCCCGCCGCCCAGGTGGTGGTCCATGCCGAGCCGCTCGATCTGGGGGACGCCCGGGCCGCCGGTCTGGCAGTGGTCGGCGCGCACCTCACCCCGGGCCGCCGACTGCTCGGCCGGCTGCGGCTGGCGGTGATGAGCCTGCTGGCCTCGCTGGCCTTCCTGCTCGGCAAGGACGGCGCCCGCGCGGCCGGTGAGATCACCGGGCTGGGCCGCTGGATCGGCCGCCGCCGGCTGCGCAGGTCGGTGGCGCTGACGGCCAGGCAGGTGTCGTCCACCCCGCAGACCCGCGCTCGGGCGCGGTCGCTGCGGCCAGCTCGGGGCGCGGGACTGCGTCGTGGCCTCGAGGGTGCCGCCGAACGGATCTCGGAGTGGCTGGCGAGCTTCTCCGGCCCGACTGATGCGCCCAGCCTTGATGAGCTGACCGGTGACGAGTTCGCCGGCGTCCGCCGTGACCAGCCACGGATCTCGCCCCTGGTGGTGGGGCTGGTGCTCACCGTGCTGCTGGCCGCCGGTGCCGGACGTGCGCTCTTCCGCGCCGGTTCGTTGCAAGGCCCCTGGCTGCTCCCGGCGCCGGCCAGCTGGCTGACCCTGGTGCAGGAGTACGTCGCGCCGATCGCCGGACAGCCGGCACTCCACACCCCGGGCTGGACGGGGCTGATGGGCCTGGCTTCGTTCGTCACCGGCGGGCAGCCGGAGTGGCTGGTCTCGATCCTGGTGATGGGCTGCGTCCCACTGGCCTGGCTGGCAGCCTTCCGGCTGCTCAACCAGACGGTCGCCAGCCATGTCCTGGCCGGGATTGCCGCCTTCGGTTACGCGCTGGCGCCCGTCCTGGCTGGCGGGCTGAATGTCGGCTCGACTGGGCTGGTGGTGTTTGCCGTCCTGCTGCCGGTGTACGTCTACCGGGTGCGGTTCTGGCTGTCGCAGGAGGAGACCACCTGGCGGGCGGCCGCGGGCCTGGGCGTCTGGGGGCTGCTGCTGACCGCTGTGTTCCCGCCGAGTTGGGTGCTGCTGGTGATCGGCCTGGTGGTGGTGACCCTCGGACGCCCGGTGCGTACCTGGCTGCAACTCGTCCTGGCGGTGGCCGCCCCGCTGTTGTTGCTGGTCGGGCCCTGGCGGGAGACCCTGCTGGCCTATCCGGGACGGCTGCTCACCGGCATCGAACCGGTCATGGCCGGCCTGGCCCCACCGACTGCCTGGGAGGTGCTGCTGGGACGGACCGCGGGCGGCACGCCGCCGCTGTGGCTGTCGCTGGTCGTGGTCGGCGGATTGTGGGTGGTTGGCCTGGTTGGGGCCCTGCGCCGCCGGGGCAGGGCGGCCGCCGCTTTCGCCGTGGCGGGGTTCGCCTCGGCTGCCGCCGTCCTGGTCACTCGCCTGGTGGTGCAGGTGCCGCCGGGGGAGTGGGCGCGGCCGTCCGGCATGGAACTGTTCGTGGTGGCAGCGGGTGCCCTGATCCTCGCCGCCGCCTGGGGGCTGGACGATCTCAGCTCCGACCTACGTGGCGCCAACCTCGGACTGCGGCACGTCGGCACCCTGGCGTTGACCGTGGTGATCGCCGGGGTGCTCGTGCTGGCCGGCGGCTGGTGGGTGCTGGCCGGTGAGACCGGCCTGCACCGCTCTGGCGTCGGCTCGATCCCACCCTTCGTCCGCAACGAGCAGACCTCGCCGACACCGGGCCGCACCCTCGCGCTGGAACTGCGGGACGCCGAGGTCAGCTGGTCGCTGCTGCAGGACGACCTGCCGCGGCTGGGGGACGTCGAGCGTGGGCTGGTCGCTTCCGGCGACCCGGAGGCGACCAGGCTGGCTGCCTCCGTGGTCACCCGGCTGACCTCGGGTAGCGGGGACGACCAGTTGCTGCCAGACCTGATGACCCTCGGGGTCTCCTACATCTGGCTGACCGGCGGGGATGCCGGCCACCGGCTGGCGATCAGCAACACCCCCGGGCTCGGGGTGGGCACCGGCGACCGGGACACGGTCTGGCCGGTAGAGGGCTCGGGCCGGGCAGTGGTGGTGACCGCCGACGGCCGGGTGGTCACCGGCAACGGCCAGGAACTGCCCGCCGGGACGGAGTTGCGACTCGCCGAGCCGGCCGACTCACGCTGGCAGGCGACGGCCGGCGGACGCGAGCTGGCCCCGGTACCGACCGCTGGCTTCGGCCAGAGCTTCGACACCACCGGAGCCTCGGGGGTGCTGGAGTTCGGGCTGCGGCAGGGCCCCGACTGGTGGGCCTGGGCCCAGCTCGCCGGCCTGGCCCTGCTGATCCTGCTGGCCGCACCGGGGCTGCGGCGCGCGGGGGAACCCGCCGGTCCGCGCCGGGTCGAGGAACAACGGGCGAACCAGCCCGAGTCGGCACCTCGTCGGGCGCTGGGAGGTGAGCGATGAACCGCTGGCTGGTGCCCGGCATCACCGTCGCTGTGGTCGGCGCGGTGGTCGCGGCGGCGCTGACAGTGCTCCCTGCCCAGCAGCCGCCGGTGACGACCCCGGCGGTCGACGATGCCAGGCTGTCGCTGGTCTGCCCGGTCAGCTCCAGCGCCACCGCCACCGGCCGGCTGGCTGCGGTCGCCACCGGCGCCGGGTTGCGCACCGCGACGCTGGCCGAACCGGCCGATGCCACCGACGCCGAGGGGGTCGCGGTGATCAAGGATCCGTCCGAGCCGCAGATCGTGTCCGGGCTGCGCAGCGCCAGTTTTGGGGCAGTGAGCCTGGTGCGGGCGGCTGACGGGCCAGAACGCGGCCTGTCCGCCGCCGCCTGTGCCTCGCCGGTCACCGAGCAGTGGTTCACCGCCGTCGGGCTCAACGACGCCGCCCAGGCCGCCGTCGAGCTCACCAACATCGACAAGGTGGATGCGATCGTCGATGTCGCCGTCTGGGGCGACGAGGGCCGGGTCAACGCGCCCGGTTCGCGGGGCATCGTGGTGGCTGCCGGGTCGACCCGGACGCTGCCGCTGAGCGTGATTGCCACGTCCGCGAATCCGGTCACCCTGCAGGTGGTCAGCGAGCAGGGACGGGTGGCCGCCACGCTGCGTCAGCGCTTGTGGGACGGCAGCACCCCAGCTGGCTCGGACTGGATCCCGCCGGCGGCCAAGCCCTCGCCGGAGGTGGTGATCTCCGGTATCCCCGACGATGCCGGCAGCCGACAGCTCGTGATCGGCAATCCCGGGGAGCGCACCACATCGGTGGCGATCGAGCTGCTCACCGGGGACGGGCCCGGCCAGTTGCCGGGCCTGGAGAGCGTGGAGGTGCCGGCCGGCACGACCCGGGCCTTCGACCTCACCGAGGTGCTCGGCGGGGACGCCGCCGGGCTGCGGCTGACCGCCGACTTCCCGGTGACCGCCGGCGTCGCACTGACCGGGCCCGGCGGAAAGAAGCAGCGCGACCCGGCCTGGACATCGGCCCAGCAACCGCTCGGCCCCGACGGGGTCTGGCCGCTGCCCGAGGCGAAGCAGGCAACCACTGTTCTGCAGCTGGCCAACCCCTCGGGGGGCGACAGCACCGCGACGGTGGTGTTCAGCGACCAGACCGGCACTGCCGGCCAGCCGGTCACTGTGCAGGTGCCGGCCGGTAGCATCACCCGGACACCGGTACCGGCCGCGGCGACGGCCGTCGTCAGGGTGCAGGCTCCCGCCGGCAGCCCGCTGCGGGCGTCACTGCTGATGCGGGACGACGTGCAACAGCTGCGCGGGCTGGCGGTGATCCCGCTGACCGGGCCGGAGGCCTCTCTGACGGTGCCGACGGTGCGCTTCGACCCGCACGCGGGCTGAGCGGGCTGACTAGTCCTGGTCGTCCCGGAAGCCGGACGGGTCGAGCTCGGCGGCATCGATGCCGGTGATCGCCGACAGCTGCTCGACCACCGTGCGCTGCACCAGCGAGGCCAGTTCACGGCGATCGTTGGAGCGGTGCTCGATCGGGCG
>NZ_JAYFPT010000075.1:0-5619 GCF_034927565.1 Propionicimonas sp. | reverse complement strand
CTCGCGTCCTGATCGCACCCCCTCGTGGGCCTAGGGAAGCGAGAGGAGTTCCGCGACATGACCCAACCCACCACCCGCAGCAGCGTCCGGACGGTTACCCGACCGGTGCCGATCGGCGAGCTGCTGGACGCCTGGCTCGCCGTCCAGCGAGGCCAGTTCCGGAGCGCCACCGTGACACCGCCGGCCACGGCTGAGCCGGCTCCTGCGGTGGCCGCGTGGCAGCCAGCACCGGGTGAGGTTCCCGTCCTGGTGGTGGGCTGCGCCGGCTCGGTGGGCGCCTCGACGGTCGCGTTGCTGTTGGCCGGTGCCATCGACCGGGCGCGGGTGGTGGACTGCGCGCCCGCGTCCAACTCAGGGCTTGCCGGAGCCAGCACCGCCGAACTCGGGGAGGCCGCGAACGGCTGGCTCGCCGGACGCCGCAACACCACCCTGATCCAGCGCCGCCACGACCACCCGTCCACACCCCAAGGCATCCCGGTCCCGCTGCCTGGCGACCCCGGCTGGCTCACCGTCGTCGACTCCTGGTGGGAACCCCGCCAACTCCTGACCCAGACCGGGTGGGTCGCCGACCTCTCCCGCACCTGCCCGCGGGTGGTCCTGGTCACACGAGCGTCGATCCCCGGAATGGCCCGCCTCGAAGCCGCCCTGACAGCATATGGCCCGGATCGCTGCTGGGCCGTGATGGTCGCGTCGCCTCGTCGGCTCCCGAGTCCGGTCGAGCGCTCCCTCGGCTCGCGGACCGAGCAGCTCCGCGCTTCCGGCCGCCTTATGTCGCTTCCGCCGAACTCTGCCCTGGCGATGTCAGGGATCACCACCGAACCGTTGCCCCGCGCGTTCGGGGTGACCGCCCGCCAGCTTCTGGAAGGACTCCTGCCATGACCACCCTCAACCGCTTCCTCCTGATCCCGCTGGAGATCTGTCCGAAGGCGCCGCCCGGGGCGCAGGCCATCGTCGACCAGGTCACCGGCAACGTCGCCTGGGGCGTTCTGGCCATCTTCGCTCTCGCCGGACTGGTCTCGATCGGCGCGATCGCGGCCGGGAAGATGCTCAGCATGCACAACGCCTCCAAGTGGGGCGTCATCGGGCTGTGCGTCGTCGTGCTGGCCGCGATCTGCTACATGATCTGGCCCGGCACCCTCGACAGCATCGTCGGCAACGGCTGCATCTAGGCACCTGCCATGTCCCGCCAGAACCCCTCCGAACCGGCGCAGCCGTGGAGCCGCGCCCGCCTGCAGGCCGTCCTGATTGGATTGGTCGCGATCGCCGTCGTACTGGTGGGCGGCGCGGCTATCCTGATGGCCAGTTCGCTGCAGCCGACCTTGATCGTTGACGGCGGCGCGCCACCTGGGGGTGGGTTGGGTGCGCCGCCGTCAGCACACCCACGCGACGACATCGCCGCCGCGCCGATGCCCAGCCTCGACCCGGCGGACGCGACCCGACCCGACCCGGCGCTCACCCCGGCACCCCCGATCCGCCTCCCGAACGCCCTCGAGGGCCGCGGCCCGGCCGGGGTCCCGGTATACGGCCACACCGCCGAGGGGGCGGTCGCCCAACTTGCCGCGATCGACGTTGCCGTCCTGGAAGCCATGGACATCGCCTACACCGGCGAAGCTCACCGCGCTTGGGTGATACCTGGCGGGCCCGGGCTGGAGGAGTGGGATCTGACGGTGAACGTGGCCGCGTTCCTGCGTGGCGCTCGCCAGGGGTCGGTGAAGGACGCCGCCACCACGGTCACGGTCACCCCGGCCGGCGGGCTGGTTAAGGGCACTGACGGTCCGGACTGGGTGCTGGCTTGTGTGCTGCTGGATGTGCGGGCGACGATCCGGGCCGACTACCGAATGGGCTGGGGACACTGCGCTCGCATGCAATGGTCCGACGGCCGCTGGCAGATCGCACCGGGCACGCCACCCGCACCTGCACCGTCCGCATGGCCCGGCTCGAAGGCCGCGCTCGCTGCTGGCTGGCTCACTTGGGTGAGCGCTGAGCAGGAAGTGCTGCGATGATCCCGCTGCCGAACCCGTTCGAGACCATGGGGTCGATCGCCGGCCGGATCGTTGTCGAGGGCTGGACCGCCGCCATGCTGGCGGTGTGGAACTCCGGGCTGTGGGTGCTGCGACTGATCCTGGGCTGGGTCGACTCCCTGCTCACCCCCGACCTGTCCGAGCACGGCCCGGCCGGTGAGCTATACCGGGTCACATTCTGGCTGGCCGCAGCCCTGCTGCTGATCCTCGGATTGGTGCAGCTCGGCATCGCCGCCGCGAAACGGGACGGACGCGAACTCGCCCGCGCCCTGATCGGCCTGGTCCAGTTCGCGCTGGTGTGGGCCGCCTGGATCGGCTACACCGTTCTGATCGTCGCGGCGTCCAGCGGCCTATCCCGCAGCCTGATGGAGTCGCTGCTGAACGTCACCAGCTGGCGTGACTGGCAGCCGTGGACGCCGATCGAGGCCAAGGACATCACCGACGCCGCGACCGCCACCATCCTCGGCGTGCTCGGCATCCTGGTCTGGATCGCCGCGATTGCCCACGTGGTGATGATGCTGACCCGCGCCGCAGCGCTGATGGTGATCGTCGCTACGACACCGATTTCGGCTGCTGGGCTGGCGACTGAGACCACCAGGGTCTGGTTCTGGAAGTCGCTGCGCTGGTTCCACGCCGCCGCCCTGGCCCCCGTCATCACTGTCATGGTCACCGGCATCGGCATGCAGTTCGCCACCGGCGTCGCCACCGGCCAGTCGGCCGGCGCGCTCGCGTCGATCGCCACCGCCATCCCGGCGGTGATCCTGATCTGCATCGCCTCCTTCGCCCCGCTCGCCCTGTTCAAGCTGCTCGCCTTTGTGGATCCCGGAACCGCGTCGGGTGCGGCGATGCGCGCCGGGCTGGCCGCCTCCGGCGGACTCCAGGGCTTGCTGCGCGGCAACCCTGCCACGAGCGGCGACGCGACCGCCGCCCAGGCCGACGACTCCGGACGCTCCGCCGGGGAGGCGAGCGCCGAAGCCACCACAACCAGCCGCGCGGCCGGTGGCGTGTCCTCCGGGCTCGGCGTCCTCGGACCCGTCGGAGCATTCGCCGCCGCTGGCATCGGCGCCATGACCAAGGTCGGCGCTACCGCCGCGGCAGTGATGGCCGACACCACCAACCAGGCCGGAGTCGGCAACAACAGCTACTACCCCGACCAGACCGGCAACAGCAGCGACGCTGCTCGCGCCAACCAGCAAGCACAAACAGCCAACGAGCCGCCCACCGCCCCACCGCCTCGCACTCCCGCCGCGGGCGGGTCCGGCGCAGGCGGCAGCGGCGCTGGGTCGGCCACCACCGGCGGCGGCGCGGCCGCGGGCGGGACTAGCGCGGCCGAAGCGGCTGCGGTGGCAGTCTAGGAAGGAGACCTTGCCATGGGTTCAGTCGTGTACGACGAGTACGCCAAGGATCGCACCGGCTACTTCTTCGGCCTGTCCGGGCCGCAGCTGATCGCCACCGTCGCCACCGGCATCCCCGCGGTTTGGGCACTCAGCCGCCAACAGTGGGGACTTCTGCTCGGCTTCCTCGTCGCCTGGGCGCTCATCGCGACCCTGGTGCTCGTCCCAATCGCCGGTCGCACCGCGTTCGGCTGGCTCGGTGCCACCCTCCGCCACACCGCCGGCGGCATCGCCGGCTGGACCCGGTTCCGTGCCCGCGCCACCACCGGACAGTCCGGAGAGCTGGACGAGGCCGACCTCCCCGGAGCGCTCTCCGCGATCACCGTCCATGACGGACCGCCCCAAGGAATCGACCAGCGGCGAGTCGCGATCATCCAGCACCACGCCGTCCGCACCTGGGCAGTCACCGCCGCCATCACCCACCCCGGCCTGGCCACCGCCGACGCGACCGAACGTGCCAGCCAAGGCGCCGGGCTCACCACCTTGCTCAACGCCTGCGCCCGCACCGAACTCGTCGACGAACTGCTGTTCACCGTCCGCTCCGTGCCCGACGACGGCGCCGAACGCGACCAATGGATGCGCCGCCACCAACACCCCGACGCCCCCGACCTCGCCCGACAGGTCAACCAAGGCCTCGCCCAGCTGCTGACCCGCGCCGCGGTACGCACCGAAACCTTCGTCACCGTCGTGGTGCCCGAACGCCGCTTGGCCCGCGAAGCGCGCGAGTACGGCCGTGGCGTGGACGGACGGGCGCGCGCCCTAGCCATGGTGATGGCCGAGGTCGAGGAACACCTGCGCGCAGGACTGCGCATCCGCGACGTCGAGTGGCTCACCTCACCCCAGCTCGCCGCCGCCGTCCGCACCGGCTTCGCGCCCGGCGACCGCGCCTCCATCGTCGACGCGCTCACCGCTCACGCCGTCAACCCGAATGTGAACCCGGACGTGCCGTGGGCGATGGCCGGACCGTCCGGCGCCGACCTCGCGATCCGGCACTACAGCCACGACGCCTGGAACAGCATCAGCGCCACCATCAAGCTCCCCGCGCGCGGGGCGGTGATCGGCGCGCTCGCCCCGGTCCTGGCACCCACCGAACCCGAAGAACGCCGCTGCCTGCTCGTCTCGTTCCCGATCATGGCCCAGAGCACCGCTGACAAGCAGACCGCCAGCGCCGAATGGGCCGCCGACATGGGCGAAGAACTCCGCGCCAAAGCGGGGGTGAAGACCCGCGCCAAGGACCGCATCGCCCTCGCCCGGACCCGCAGCCTCGACACCCGCCTGGCCACCGGCAACGCGCTCATCCGGCCCTACGCCGTCGCCACCGTCACAGCCCCCAAAACCCAACGCATCGCCGAATACGGACGCCGCCTCGACTCCGCCATCCGCCACGCCGGCTTTGCCCCACTCCGCCTCGACCTCGCCCAAGACGCCGCCTTCGCCGCGACCGCCACCCCACTCGGCACCAGCCTGCTGCGCGCCACCGAAAGCTAGAGGAACCAGCGATGCGACAGCACAGTGGCGGACGAGACGTCGGACGCCTCATGGCCGACTTCGGCCACGACCTCCCCACCCGCCCCGCCGCCGCCGACCCCGGGCGCGAACCCAGGCTGTTCGCCATGGCCAACCCGCGCGGACCCAGGCGGCGTGGCCGCGGCTGGTCCCCGGCGTCCGCGCCGGTGTCGGTGTGGCGGATGACCGCCGACCAGGCGCCGGTGCTGTGGCCGTTGGTGGCCAGCCCGGCGTTGCCGCCGCGCGGCGCCCAGATGGGGCTCGACCTGTTCTCCCGCACCTCGTTCTACGCCGACCCGAATGGGTGGGTGCTCGACCCTGACATCCCTGTGTCGAACCCCAACGTGTTCTGCTTCGGCAAGCCCGGCATGGGCAAGTCGGCCACGATGAAGGCGTTCTGCCTGCGGATGATGGGTTTCGGCTACCGCACCTTGGTGCTCGGCGATCCGAAGGACGAGTACGAGATCCTGTGCCGCACCCTGGGGGTCGAGCCCATCGCCATTGGGCAAGGCCTCCACGCCCGGATCAACCCGTTGGCGTTCGGCCCGCTGGCCAAGGGCTGGGCACAGCTCGACCCCGTCGAAGCCCGGCAACGGGCCACCATCGTGTTCAGCCGCTGGCTCACCCTGCTCCGCGGCCTGATCGGCTCCCAACGCGTCGGCGAGCACCCCGTCCCCGTCGGACCCAGCGAAGAAGCC
>NZ_JAYFPT010000118.1:0-13334 GCF_034927565.1 Propionicimonas sp. | reverse complement strand
AGGGCCTGGCGCTCGACGTCACGGGTGGCGGTCAGTTCCGGCTGGGTGGCGACGCAGGCAGGCCCGTGCGCGGCCACACGGCACGGCCTCACTCCAGGACAAGGAACCGTCCCCGGCCCTGAGGATCTCGACCGCCACCGGTAGTGTCGAGCGCTCCACCCTAGGGCCTGGCGCTCGGCGCCAAGAGTGGCGGTCAGTTCCGGCGTGGGGTGACGCAGGCAGGGCCGTCCGCCGCCACACGGCACGGCCTCACTCCGGGACAAGGAACCGTCCCCTGGCCCAGACCCGGGTGCGCGAGACAGATCCAGAACCAGCACCCGTCACCACGCGCCCCGGCCGCCAGCAGGACTCATCGAGCGTCAGGATCGTCCCATCAGAGAACAGGGCCGCACCTGGCAGCGATTCAGCGGGGCCGGCTCGCTGGAGCGTGGATGCTGCTCCAACAGTTGACACCCAGCGCACCCGGAGCCTGCGGGATATCCTCAGGCAGTGCCCGACTCCCCGACAGCCATGACGACCGACGACTTCGCGCGGAACCTGGCCGAGGTCAGGGCGCGGATGGACGCCGCCTGTGCCAGGGCCGGGCGCACTGCGTCCGAGGTGCGGCTGCTGGCGGTGAGCAAGACCGTTCCGGCCGGACGACTGCGCTCGGCCTATCAGGCGGGCTACCACGAGTTCGGCGAGAACAAGGTGCAGGAGGCGGTGGCGAAGGCCACCGAACTGGCCGACCTACCCGATCTGACCTGGGCGATGATCGGCCACCTGCAGACCAACAAAGTGCGGGAGGTGGTGAGCTTCGCCGACGAGTTCCACGCCCTCGACAGCCTGCGGCTGGCCGAGGCACTGGAGCGCCGACTCGAATCCGCCGGTCGCAGCCTGGACGTCTACCTGGAGGTCAACACCTCCGGTGAGCCGGGCAAGTTCGGACTGCTGCCCGACCAGGTGGCCGAGGTGCTCGCTGAGCTGCCGCGATTCCCGCGACTGCGTCCGGTGGGCCTGATGACCCTGGCCGTCAACAGTTCCGACGCCACGGCCGTCCGGGCCTGCTTCGCGGAGTTACGAGAACTGCGGGACCGGCTCCAGTCCTCCACCCCCACGCTTACCGGCCTCTCGATGGGTATGTCCGGCGACTTCGAATTGGCCATCGAAGAAGGGGCCACCACCGTCCGGATCGGGCAGGCGCTGTTCGGCGCCCGCACCCGTCCCGCCTGAGGGCTGGTTCGGCGCAGACCGTTCCGTCGACCACCCGGCATCGCTGGCCCCTTGAGTCAGATTGGGGACGGCTCCAACTCGAGTCATCGGTTGGCGGCGGCTCACCTCGGAACCGTCCTGAGTCATTCCCAACCTGAGTGACATCCCCTCCGTGGCCCAAGGAGGAACAGTCCGCAATCTGAGTCACGTTCCGTCGTGCCGGCCCCCACCCCTGCAGCCTTGATCCAGATGAGAGCGGTTCCGAATCGAGTCAGGACGGTTCGGTCGACCCAGCGGGACGGCTCGGTCGAACCAGCGAGCGTCGTCGATTCCGATCCGGCCTGACGAGCGTCGAAGCGAGTCGGCCTCGACTCACGCAAGAACAACCCGCCTCGAGCAGGCCTGGTTCGACGGAGCAGTCCCCGTCCAACCGCCGGTGACGCGCATCAGCTGTCGGGGCGTGGACCACCGGAGACGTGGCTCCACGTCCGGATCAGGGCAGAACGGCCGGGCGGACGGCGGTACGGTGGCGGACGTGACCGCATCCGACAACGACTTCCCGTGGCGGTCGGTGGTCACCTCGATCTTCCTGCCCACTCTGCTGTTCTCGATCGGTGAGGGGGCGATCCTGCCGATCATCCCGGTGGTCGCCAGCCAGCTCGGCTCAGGGCTGGCAGGGGCAGGCCTGATCGCCGCGATGGTGGTGGTCGGCGAACTCGTCGGCGATGTGCCAGCTGGCGCGATCGTGTCGCGGGTCGGGGAACGAGTCTCGATGATCGGCGCCGCACTGCTGGCCAGCATCGGTGTCGGGGTCTCGCTGGCCGCCGCCACACCCTGGGTACTGGGCGTCGGCATCTTCCTGATCGGCCTGGCCACCTCGGTGTTCGCCCTTGCCCGGCACGCATTCATGACCAGCTACGTGCCGCTCACCTACCGTGCCCGGGCACTGTCAACGCTGGGCGGCACCTTCCGGCTCGGCTACCTGATCGGCCCCTTCCTCACCGCCGCCGTGGTCAGCTCCACCGGCGAGGCGAGTTCGGCTTTCTGGATTCAGTTGGCCGGTTGCGCGGGCACGGGCATCGTCCTGCTCCTGTTGCGCGACCCCGAGGCGAGTCTGCGCCGGCCCACCATGGACGCGATCGCCGATCCCGGCGCGACCGAACTCGCGGCCGAGTCACGCGGCCTGCTGACCACCATCCGCGCGAACGGCCGGGTACTCGCGACGGTCGGCACCGGTTCGGCACTGGTGGCGGCGCTGCGCGCCAGCCGGCAAGTGCTGCTGCCGCTGTGGGCGGTGAGCATCGGGCTCGGCGAGACCTCGACAGCGGTAATCATCGGCATCGCCGGTGCGGTCGACTTCGCGCTGTTCTACGCCGGCGGCTGGATCATGGACCGCTTCGGACGGCAGTGGGTGGCCGTCCCGTCCATGGTGGGACTCGGGATCGGGCACCTCGTCCTGGCCGCGACCCACGACCTGCCCGCGCCGGTCGCCTGGTTCGTCGCGGTGGCGATGTTCCTCTCGCTGGCCAATGGCATCGGGGCCGGCATGTTGATGACCATTGGCGCAGACCTGGCCGACCCTGCCGACCCCGCGCCCTTCCTGGGAGCCTGGCGGTTCACCAACGACTCCGGGGCCGCGCTGGCCCCGCTGGTGATCTCGGGCGTGACCGCCCTGGCCTCGCTGCCAGCAGCGGCGGCGGTGCTGGGGTTGATGGGCCTCGGCGGGGCAGCCATCCTGCGCCGGCACCTGCCCAGGTACTCCACCAAACCCTGACCACCGCCGATCCGGAGATCCGGCACCCCGCCGACCACCTCGACGGCACCGGCTCCGCCGGCAATTCGGCCCCCATGCCGGTTTCGACGGCCGTGTGACGACGATCCGCTGGGCACCGGACCGTCGGTGTTGCGGCCGGCATCCTGAGCGGTGTCGTGATTCTGCGCCTCGATCACTGTCAGAGGCCCAAAAGCCTCGCTGCGCGCGATCGACCGGCAGTATTGCGACAGCCTTGGCCACAACCCGCCGGCCAACCCGGCGGCCAACCCGACAGTAGGGCTCGGACGACGTGGAAACCGCCGGCGATTCGGGCCTAGGGTGGGAGCCGGGCCGCACCACTGCCGCGTGCCCGTCCCGGAGCCTGAGGAGCCATCGATGAAGACCTTCACCCTGCCCGGCACCGACCTGGTGGTCCCTGCCATCGTCACCGGCGTGATGCGGATCCAGGAGAAGACGGACGCCGAGGTTCGCGCGATCTTCGACGCCTCGCTGGCGTCCGGGATCACCTTCTTCGACCACGCCGATATCTATGGCAGCCTGCCGGCCCACGGCTGCGAGCAGCGGTTCGCCGAGGCGCTGCGGCTCACCCCGTCCCAGCGGGCCGAGCTGGTCCTGCAGACCAAGGCGGGGATCGTGAAGGACGGCCCCTACTTCGACTTCTCCCACGACCACCTGGTCGAGGCGGTCAACGGGTCCCTGCGAGCGCTGAACACCGACTACATCGACCTCCTCCTGCTGCACCGCCCGGATGCCCTGGTCGAGCCCGAGCAAGTCGCCCAGGCCTTCGACGAACTCTCCGCCGCTGGCAAGGTCAGGCACTTCGGGGTCTCGAACCACACGCCGTACCAGATCGAGTTGCTGAAGAAGTACGTCCGGCAGCCACTGGTGGCCAACCAGGTCCAGTTGTCGATCACCCACGCGCCGCTGGTCACCCAGGGCATGGCGATGAACATGGAGCAGCTCGACCAGTCGATCGACCGGACGCTGGGCACACTCGACTACTGCCGGCTGAACGACATCACATTGCAGGCATGGTCGCCCTTCCAGGCCAAGTTCTTCGACGGCCCCTTCCTGGGCAACCCCGGCTACCCCGAGCTCAACGCGGTGGTGAACCGGCTGGCCGCCAGCTACGCGGTGCCGCCCGAGGCGATCGCCACCGCGTGGATCCTGCGCCACCCGGCGAGCTGGCAGGTGGTGAGCGGTACCACCAGCCCCGAGCGGATCACCGCCGCGGCGAAGGGCGCCGACGTCGAGCTCACCCGCCCGGAGTGGTACGAGCTCTACCGCGCCGCCGGCCACACCGTGCCCTGACGGCCCGACGGCCCGGCGGGCCAGCCGCCCAGGGAACAGCCGGAGCTGGCCATGGCGGGTTCTCCGGACACCCCCAGGCGGGGGCCCGGCCGGACGCGGAACAGCCGAACCCTCAGAGGCGTTGACCACAACGCACCATCAATCCGGAGAGGCAGTTCCCATGCGCATCACGATCGTCGGAGGCACCGGTTACACCGGTGCGAACATCGCCAGGATCGCCGCCGCCCGCGGCCACCAGGTGACCTCGCTGAGCAGACACGAACCCACCGAGCCAGTTCCCGGCGTCAGCTACCGGACGGGCTCCGTCCTCGATCCCGCTGTCCGCCAGCAGGCGGTCGCCGACACCGACGTGCTGGTGCTGGCCGCCTCGCCGCGCGGCAACCTGCTGGAGGCGCAAACCGAGGTCTACCAGGCGTTCCTCGAGCTCGCCGACGCTGCCGGCGTCCGGTTGTTCGTGATCGGCGGCTACAGCACCCTGCGTCCCGCACCCGGAGCCCCACGAATCCTCGAGGCCGGGCAGTTCCCGCCTGAGTTCGCCCGCGAGATCCAGGCCGGGGCGGACAACCTCGACGCCCTGCTGGCCGCTCCGGACTCGCTCGACTGGGTGTACGTCAGCCCGGCCGGCAGCTACGGCGCGCACACGCCCGGCGAGGCCACCGGTCATTACCGCAAGGGTGGAGAGATCGCACTGGTCGACCAGGCCGGGAACTCAGCGATCTCCGGCGCCGACTTCGCCCTCGGCGTGGTGGACGCGATCGAGGCGGGCACCGACCACCGGGCCCACCTTTCCTTCGCCTACTGAATTTCGCCCGGACACGGGTGTCCACCCGCTTCCCGCGGACGGTGGACACCGCTATCCTCGCGGCCAACACCATCAGGAGGTTTTCGTGGCCGAAGCAACGCCCGCACCCAAGAAGCGCAGGAAGTCGACCAAGGCAGCGGCCGGAGAAGCCGCCCCAGTCTTCACCCCGACTCCCGAGGCCAAGGCGAAGTCCACCCAGAAGCGGATCATCGCCCTCGTGCTGTGGGTGGTGGCGATCGGCCTGGAAGCCGTCGCCATCTTCTGGTTGCTGCGTCCGCCGTTTGACGAGTTGGCGGCCAACCACGGCTTCCCGCAGTGGCGCTGGTGGACGCTGCTCGGCTTCATCGTGGTGATCGGCGTGCTGGCAGTGATCGGCTCCCAGCTGTGGAAGCAGGCCAACCGCCTCGACCCGGCCTCCAACAAGGAGCCGGTCCGGTTCTTCGTCCAGAACCAACTCGGCGCGATCATCGCCCTGATCGCCTTCGTGCCGCTGATCATCCTGATCTTCCTGAACAAGGACATGGACTCCAAGCAGAAGGGTGTCGCCGGCGGTGTTGGCATCGCCGTGGCGCTGGCAGCCGTCCTGCTGGGCGTCGACTTCAAGCCGCTCTCGCAGGAGCAGGCTGCCGTCGAGTCGCAGGTGGTCACCCAGCTGGTCGGCCAGGACCTGGTCTGGTGGAGCGAGGGCGGCGGCGTCATGCACCTGTGCGAGGGCGTCTCCGACCTGAAGAACGTCAAGACCAAGGTGAGCAGCGGCACCACCGCCGAGGCCTTCGCCGCAGGCAAGACCGGCATCACGCTGGAGATCCAGCAGGAGTTGAACCAGTGCGGTCTGCAGACCCCTGCCAACATCGACGACATCGTCACCTGGGTGCGCCAGGCCCGCGGGGTCGCCTGAGCCGTCTCCTCACCGCCGCTTTGGAGCCCGCGCCCGTCGTCGACGGCGCGGGCTTCGCGGTTCACAGCAGCATGACCGCCGTACCTGCGACGATCAGCCCCAGCCCCAGCAGAGCGCGCCGCCGCAGTCTCTCCCCGAACACCAGCCAGGCGAACCCGACCGTGATCAGGACGCTGAGCTTGTCGATCGGCGCGACCAGGCTCGCCGGGCCTTCCTGCATCGCCCGCCAGTAACACAGCCACGAGGCGCCGGTGGCGATCCCGGAGATGGCCACGAACACCAGTTCACGGCCCGGCACGGTCCTCAGTTGCCGGTGCTCACCGGTCACGAAGACCACCACCCAGGCCATCACGAGCACCACCACGGTGCGGATCGCGGTACCCAGGTTCGACTCCACCTCGGCGATGCCGATCTTGCCGAGGATCGCGGTCAGGGCAGCGAAGACCGCCGAGCCGATGGCGTACCACAGCCACCGTCCGCGGGTCCCGGAGCTCCAGTCCGTCCGCTCGATCATCAGGTAGGTGCCGATCCCCACCCCGGCGATGCCGATCAGCCGGGGGACGAGGTGGTCGGTCTCTCCCAGCAGCACGATGCCCAGCCCCACGGTCAGCACGACGCTCGACTTGTCGACCACCACCACCTTGTTCACCTCGCCGAGTTGCAGCGCCCGGAAGTAGCACAGCCAGGAGGCCCCGGTGGCAAGTCCGGACAGCACCAGGAAGATCCAGGTGCGCGGCTCCAAGCCGGTGATGGTCTGCTGCGATCCGGCCACCAGCACCATCAGCCAGGCCAGCACCAGGACGACGACCGTGCGGACCGCTGTGGCCAGGTTGGACGGGGTGTGCCGGATGCCGAGCTTGGCCAGGATCGCGGTCAACCCGGCGAACAGCGCCGAACCGGCGGCGTAGACAACCCACAGCGGCACCCCTTGAGGCTAGCGCGACTCCGGGGAGCGATCACCCAGTCATGGCGTCCCGGCCTGGAGTAGGTTCTCCTGCGGTGGTGAGCTCAGCGCCGAAGCCACCGTCCCGGTGACCAGCGAGGGCTCACCGGGCACGACAGCTACCGGAGGCCGGCAGGCGCTCCGCCGAGGAGGAACCGCTCGTGAGCCACGACCCTGCCTACCAGGATCCGACCCTTCCAGTTCCCGAGCGGGTGGCCGATCTGCTGGGCCGGATGACGCTTCCCGAGAAGGTGGGGCAGTTGCTCCAGCTCGACGCCCGCGACGACCTCGACGACCAGGTGCTCCGGATGAACGTGGGATCGATCCTGCACACCTCACCGGAGCGGGTGCTGCAGGCCCACGATCTTGTGCAGCGCACTCGGCTGCGGATCCCGCTGCTGGTCGCCGACGACTGCATCCATGGTCACTCCTTCTGGGGCGGGGCGACGATCTTCCCCACCCAGTTGGGGATGGCAGCCTCCTGGGACGCGGACCTGCTCGCCCGGGTTGCCCGGGCGACCGCCGTCGAGGTGGCGGCGACCGGCATTCACTGGACTTTCTCACCGGTACTGTGCATCGCCCGCGACCTGCGTTGGGGACGGGTGGACGAGACCTTCGGCGAGGATCCGCTGCTGATCGGCGAACTCGCGTCCGCGATGGTCCGTGGCTACCAGGGCGCCGGGCTGGATGACCGGACTGCGATCCTGGCCACCGCCAAGCACTTTGCCGGCTACTCCGAGACCCAGGGTGGACGCGACGCGTCGGAGTCCGACCTCTCCCACCGCAAGCTGCGCAGCTGGTTCCTGCCGCCCTTCGAACGGGTGGCCAGGGAGGGCTGCCGGGTCTTCATGCTCGGTTACCAGACCACCGACGGGATCCCGATCACGCTCAACTCCTGGCTGCTGAACGACGTGCTGCGCGGCGAGTGGGGCTACACCGGCACGTTGGTCACCGACTGGGACAATGTCGGCCGGATGGTCTGGGAGCAGCAATTGTTCCCCGACTATGCCGAGGCCTCGGCCGCCGCTGTGAAGGCCGGCAACGACCTGATGATGAGCACCCCTGGCTTCTTCGACGGCGCGCTGGCGGCGATCGAGCGCGGTCTGCTCACCGAGACGGAGTTGGAGCCCGCCGTCGGCCACGTGCTGACGCTGAAGTTCGAACTCGGCCTGTTCGAGGATCCGCGCCGCCCCGACCCGGTGCGGCAGCAGTTGGTGATCGGTTCGAGCGTGCACACCGACCTCAACCTCGAGGTCGCCCGGCGGTCGCTGGTACTGCTGCGCAACCAGGGCCTGCTGCCCCTGGACGGCACCGGACCGGGGCGCCGGATCGCGGTGATCGGCCCGAACGCCGACGACGCCCAGACCCAGCTCGGTGACTGGGCCGGCAACTCCGGCCAGGCGGGCTGGCTGCCCGAGGGTCAGCCGCGCGAGCAGATCGTCACCGTGCTGGACGGCCTGCGTGCGCTGGCCCCCGAAGGCTGGACGGTGACCCACGCCCGCGGCGCGGACATCCTCACCCTCGTCCCCGACCCCCAGGGAGCGTCCTTCCCCGACGGCCAGCCCCGTCCGCCGGTGGTGGCGCCCTGCCCGCCCGACCCCGGCCTGATCCCCGAAGCGGTCGCCGCAGCCGAGGACGCCGACTACGTGGTGGCCGTGGTGGGCGACCGGATCGAGCTGGTCGGCGAGGGACGCTCCACCGCCACGCTGGAGTTGATCGGCGGCCAACTGGCCCTGCTCGAAGCGCTGGCGGCCACCGGCAAGCCGCTGCTGGTGGTGCTGCTGGCGTCCAAGCCGCTGGTGCTGCCGCCGTCCGTGCTGACCGCGGCGGCGCTGGTCTGGGCGGCCAACCCGGGGATGCAGGGCGGCCGGGCGATCGCCGAGCTGTTGTTCGGGCTGATCGAGCCGAGTGGGCGGCTGCCGATCTCCTTCGCCCGGCATGTCGGCCAGCAGCCGACTTACTACAACCAGGTCCGCGGCCAGCACGGCAACCGCTACGCCGACCTCAGTCAGACCCCCGCCTTCGCCTTCGGTGAGGGGCTGTCGTACACCACGGTGGAGTACGCCGACCTGCGGCTGCGGTCGGAGGATCTGGGCCCTGACGACACCCTCGCGGTGGCTGTCACGGTCACCAATACCGGCGCCCGCGCCTGCCGGGAGACGGTACAGGCCTATGTCAGCGACACCGTCACCTCGGCGAGCTGGGCGGACGCCGAATTGAAGGCCTACCGGCAGGTCGACCTCGCTCCTGGGGATTCCGCCGTGGTCCGGATCGAACTCCCGGTCGCCGCCTGCACGATCGTGGACGCGGCCGGCCGCCGGGTGGTCGAGCCGGGAGCCTTCGAACTGCGTGTCGGCCCGTCCTCCCGACTCTCCGACCAGCTGCGGGTGACGTTCACCGTCCACGGCTGATCCCCAGTCGGCAAGGCCGCCCGCAGGTTCGCGTCGGCACGCCCCGGGCCCGAGCCGATCCCGACCCGAGCCACAGCCGGCGTTGCTGTTCACGGTGTGCTGGACGATCCGAGGACGAAACTCCAGCCACAGCTTGTGGCCACGCGGGCCGGCAGTGCGGCGTCAAATCGGACCAGGCTGCTCAGCCCAGCGTGCTCGGCAACGCCACCTGCTGGCCGAGCACGTGCTCGGCGAGGAAAGCCTCCACAGTCTGGTACCAGAGTCTGGCGTGCTGTGGGGACAGCACCCAGTGGTTCTCATCCGGGAAGTACAAGAACCGGTGGACAGTGGTGCCGTCCTCGGCGGCCGGCAGGCCTGATGCCGCGTTCAGCTCGAACCACAGCCGCAGCCCCTCCCCGATCGGCACCCGGTAGTCCCGGTCGCCGTGGACGACCAGCATCGGCGTGCGGATCTGCCCGACGAACCGGTGCGGACTGTTGGCCGCCGCCATCTCGGGGGTCATCTCACGCTGCCAGTAGTAGCCGGCGTCGGTGGTGGGGCCGAACTGGTCCAGCGCCCACAAACTGGCGTGGGTCACGATCGCGGAGAACCTGTCAGTATGGCCGGCCACCCAGTTGGCCATGTAGCCGCCGAAGGAGCCACCCATCGCGGCCGTGCGGGTCTGGTCGATCTCGGGCAGCCGCTCGGCAGCGTCGGTGATGGCGAGCAGGTCGGTGTACGGCTCGGCCCCCCACCGTCCCCAGCCGCGCTGCACCATCTCCTGGCCGTAACCGGTCGACAGCGCGGGATCCGGCATCAGCACCGCGTAGCCCTGCGCCACCATCAGCCAGGGGTTCCAGCGCCAACTCCAGCCATTCCACGAGCTCAGCGGGCCACCGTGGATCCACAGCAGCAGCGGCGCCGGGGCGTCGCGGGAGGCCCCGTCCGGCAGAGCGAGCCAGGCCCGGATCCGGGTGCCGTCGGCGGCCGTGGTGTCGAGCTCTCGGAGCTCGCCCGGGAGCGGCGGGGCGGCCACCGGGGACCGCAGCAGGGTCGCGGGGACCGGCGTCCGCTCGCCCGGCCGGCCACTGCCGCGAAAGGCTGCCAGATCGATCCGAACGGGTTCGGCCGGTGCCGCGTAGCTGCTGCGGAGCGCGTAGAGGGTGGCACCGTCGGGTGCTACCCGGACATCGCCGAAAGAGGCATCGTCGGCGGTCACCTGTTCGACGACAACCTCCGACCCCGGGCCGTCGGCGAAGCTGGCCAGGAAGATCGGCCCCCGGCCCTGCGAGTCGGCGGTGACCACCAGGCCACAGCCGTCCGGCAGCCAGGCCAGCGAGTTCGGCCAGCGGTCCCAGTCGTCGGCGAGGATCACCGGATCTCCCCCGGCCGTCGGCACCAGTGCCAGCCGGGTGACCGGGGCCTGCTCGGGGTTGGTCAGCGTCTCACGGAGATAGCCGACCCACGCACCGTCCGGGGACAGCGCCGGGCAGTACACCTCGGCACCGGGGTCATCGACCAGGGTGCGCCGCTCGCCGGTCGCGGTGTCAATCAGGACCAGTGTGCTGCGGAGCGCTCCGCCCGGTGCGCCGATCGCCCAGCTGAGCGCCAGGGTGCTGCCGTCGGACGACAGGTCGGCGCTGTGCTCGATCAGTTGCCGTCCGGCGCCGGTGAGCTGGCGGAGCTTCAACCGTCCGTCAGCCGGCGGTTCAGTGACGTTCGGGTTGGCGGGGGTCGCGGAGGCCGTCCCGGCCAGGTCCGCCTCGGTTCCCGGGGTCGCGGCGGTCGCGTCCCCGGGCATCGACCCTGCTGCATCCCCCGGCTGCAGGGCCTCAGGTTCTGCGGCGGGGGTCGTCGTGGTTGCGGCGGCTCCCGCCCGTCCAGGTCGCGGCGGCAACAACGGTTCGTCGGTCAGCGTCGCGAGATCCCCGACGAACCGCCGCGGGAAATCGGGTCCGAGGTCGTGGTCCCAGTACCGGACGGGGTAGCTGGAATGCAGGATGGCGGACACCTTCAGATCCTTGCGGGCCTGGCGCAGTTCGGCGTCCTGGGCAAGATCGGCCGCGCTGGGCAGCAGCGACGCGGCCACGCTCACCACGTCCGCCGAACGCGCCACGAGGGGCGAGGACAGCCCGCCGGGCGCGGTCGCGATGACCCTGGCCTCCCCACCGGCGGCAGGGAGCAACCAGAGCGCAGCTCTGGGCTCGTCCTTGCCCTCACCTCCGTCCGGATCGGGCCGGGCGGAGGTGAACAGCAGGTCTCCCGAACTGGTGAACCTCGCCGAAGACTCGCCTTTCGCGCTGCGGGTGAGGCGGTGGGCGGGGTGCTTTCCTGCCGGGTCGATCTCCCACAGCGCCGTGGAGTAGGCGGTGCGCTCGGCGTTCAGGGTCTGGACGGTGACGACCAGTCGGGTGCCGTCGGGGCTGAGGACGAGAGAGCCCAAGCGAGGCAACGCGATATAGGACTCAAGATCGTGAAAGGGGGTGGACATTCTCACCCCCCGTTCCTATCACGCGCATCCGGCGCGGATGGTCTCTGCCCGAGACCCTCAGAGCACCCTCAGGTCAATCTCAGCACCATCTCAAAAATCGAGACGTCCCACGAGAGGGAATCTGGCTCCTCCGTCACAGCCGTCACACGACACGCCGACGACACGCCGAGAGCGCCCGAAATGCCCCAAATCGTGCCCCACAAACCCTTGCCGAAACCCTCCGGGCCAGCGTAGAAATGACCCATCGGATCGCTTCGGCGGTTCGGTAGCCGGAAGAAGGAACTCCAGCTTCCCGGTGGGCTTCGGTTCGCCGGTTCGGACCGGTGATGCGGTCAGGTGGCTGGTGGGAGAGCGTCCGGAAGACGCGGATCATCGCTCCGTCGTCGATAGGGGCCCCGGAAACTCATACTTTCCGGGGCTCCGCCTTGTATGTCCTGGTCAGGGCCGGATTCTGGCAGGCAGACAGGCCATGCCCGTTGGCATCACGCCACGCCGGCCACCCAGCGCACCATGGCGCCGACCAGCGGCGCAAAGCCGTCCCACTCCAGGAAGGGCACCGGGCACCAGTGCGGGCCGATGTCGGAGGTCCAGACCAGGCTACGGCCGGCACCAACGGCCAGGGTGGCGATCAGGACGTCGTCGTCGACCTTCGCGACCACCTCCGCCTCCGGCTTGGCGAACACCCGGTTGTAGCCCAGCAGCACCGGCGCACCGCTGCCGACCGTGTCCGCGATCGGACCCGCGCCGGTCGCCGACGGACGTGCGCCCTGCGGTGCCTCCACTCGGTCGTCGCAGTCCAGCATGGTCACCGGCAGGATCTCGGCCAGTGGCGTACGGGCGAAGTTCGCCCGGGCCTGGAAGCCCTGGAAACTCAGGTAGCCACCGGCCATCATCACCCCGCCACCGCCGTGCGCGTACTCGGCCAGCACTTGCAGCCGGTTCGGCCGCGACTGGCCACCCAGCCAGGTCGCAGGCGGGAGCAGGAAGGAGTTGGCCCCGATGTCGGACAGGATCACCGCGTCGTAGGCCTTGAGTTCGTCGACCGACCAGGGGAACTTCTCCGGGACATCGTGGGCGTACAGCTGCTCGATGGTGATGCCCTGGCTTGCCGCCGCCTCAATGAACGCGTCCGCGCCCCGCTCGAAGGTGGTGCTGGAGAAGCTGTCGAAGCCCTTGTAGTGGGTGGCGTGGGAGATCCACGATTCGCCGGCGAGCAGGATACGGGTCATGGGTTGGCCTCCAGAATGGTTGGGACGGTGATGCGACCCTAGCCCGCCCCGTCCGCTGGCCGCAGGCGGTTCGGTGCAGTGTCTCAGACCCCGGCGTCGGCACTCCAGCGGCCCTGGTGTGTCGAGCCCGTTAGCCGCCCGGAGACGACGATGCCCGGCCTCCCGCCGGCTCGGCCGAGATTGGTTCCCGAGCGCAACCCAGTGCTACTCTGGACGCCGCCCTAGGCGTAGGGGGCATTAGCGCAGTTGGTAGCGCGCCTCGGTCGCATCGAGGAGGTCACGGGTTCGAATCCCGTATGCTCCAC
>NZ_JAYFPT010000103.1:0-25551 GCF_034927565.1 Propionicimonas sp. | reverse complement strand
GCTGTCACGGCCAGCCACCCCGGGACCGGCGTCGGTGACCTACGAGTACCTCACCGACGGCGCCGAGATCTACCGGCACTCGTTCGCCACCATCCGGGCCGAGGCGAACCTGTCGATCCTGCCGCCGGACCTGGCCCACGTGGCGACCCGAATGATCCACGCCGCCGCCCAGACCGACCTGCCCGAGCACCTCGGCTACAGCGCGGGCGTGGTCACCGCCTGTCGGACGGCGCTACAGGCCGGGGCGCCGATCCTGTGTGATGCGCAGATGGTGGCCAGCGGGGTGATCCGCTCCCGGCTGCCCGCCGACAACGAGATCGTCTGCCACTTGGGCGAGCCCCGGCTGGCCGAACTGGCCCGAGAGCTGGGCACCACCAAGACCGCCGCCGCGGTCGAACTGTGGAAGCCCCGCCTGGCGGGTGCGGTGGTGGCGATCGGCAATGCCCCGACCGCCCTGTTCCACCTGCTCGAGGTGGTCCGCGACACCGGGCTGATGCCGGCCGGGGTGATCGGCATCCCGGTCGGCTTCGTCGGCGCCGCGGAATCCAAGCGGGCGCTGGCCGACAACCCGTTCGGGCTGGAGTACCTGGTGCTGCACGGCCGCCGCGGCGGATCGGCGATCACCGTGGCAGCCCTGAACGCGATCGCCAGCGAGGCCGAATGAGCCGCGAACTGGCGCTGATCGGGATCGGCGCCGGCGATCCCGACTGGGTGACGCTGGAGGCGATCGCGGCCCTGCAGCAGCTCGACGTGCTGTTCGTCGTCCTGAAGCAGGACGAACTGGACGACCTGGTCGAGGCCCGCCGGGTGATCGTCGAACGCCACCGCAGCACGCCGTTACGGACGGTCGAACTGCGCGACCCGCCCCGTCCCTGGCGGACGGCGCCGGACTACCACGCCGCCGTGGCCCGCTGGCGCGAACAGCGGCTGGAGCAGTGGAGCGCCGCGGTGGCCGCAAACCTGACGGGCGGCCAGACCGGCGGCTTCCTGGTCTGGGGTGACCCGAGCCTGTTCGAGAGCACCCTGGCGATCGTCCAGGAGCTTCGCCGGGCCTCGGTCGAGCCGCTCGAACTGCGGGTGATTCCCGGCATCAGCTGCCTCCACGCCCTCACCGCCCGGTTCCAGATCCCGCTCAACCGGCAGGGACGGGCCGTCCAGATCGCCCCCGCCCGGCTGCTGCGCGACGGCATCCCGTCCGACGTGGACGACGTCGTGGCCATGCTGGACGGCCAGCAGACCTTCGCGGCGATCGACCCCACCGGGCTGGACATCTACTGGGGCGCCTACCTCGGCACTCCCGACGAGATCCTGATCGCCGGCGACCTGGCCGAAGTCCGCCAGCAGATCCTGGACGCCCGGGCAGAGGCGCTCGCCCGCAAGGGCTGGATGTTCGACACCTACCTGCTGCGCCGCCGGCTCAGCTGACTCCCGGTTGGACGCCGACGCGACCGCCGTCCGACCACCCCGGCTCAGGCGTGGGTGGGCGGCTCGTGCTCGGCATGCCGGGCGGGCTCGAGTTGGAAGGTCGAGTGGGACACCCCGACGTCGAACTCGGTCGCCACGCAGGTCTGCAGCGCGTCCAGGATCTCGGGGGCATGGCCGTCGCGGAAACAGGAGTCCTTCACCACCACGTGCGCCGACAGGGTCGGCAGGCCCGAGGCCACCAGGGAGGCGTGCAGGTCGTGGACGGCCACGACATGGTCGAGTTCGAGGAGCCGGGCGCGCACCTGGTCGAGGTCGAGGCCGGCAGGGACGGACTCCAGCAGCACGTTGCTGGCCTCGACCAGGATCCGGATCGCACGCGGCAGGATCAGCGCACCGATCACCAGACCGGCGATCGCATCCGCCCGCTGCCAGCCGGTGGCGGCGATCACGACTGCCGCAACGATCACCCCCACCGACCCGAGAGCGTCGTTGAGCACCTCCAGGAAGGCCGCCCGCAGGTTGAGGCTGGCCTGGCGGCCGGCCGACAGCACCGCCAGCGAGGCCAGATTGCCCAGCAGCCCGATCACGCCGAACACCACCAGTTCGGACGGCGGCACCTCCGGCGGGTCGACCAGCCGCAGGACTCCCTCAATCAGCACATAGACCCCGACCCCGAGCAGCACTGTCGCCTGCGCGGCGGCGGCGAGGATCTCCACCCGCCGCCAGCCCCAGGTACGCCGGGACGAGGCCGGACGCAGGCTGAGCGAGGCTGCGGTGAGCGCCATCGCCAGGCCCGCGACATCGGTGAGCATGTGCCCGGTGTCCACCAGCAGCGCGAGGCTTCCGGTGAGCACCGCGCCAGTGGCCTGGGCGACCAGGATCGCGGCGGTGATCCCGAACGCCACCGCCAGCCGCCAGCGCTGGGTGCCGTCAGCGCCGTGGGTGTGGGCATGGCCGTGGGCGTGCCCGGGCGGCTCGTGCCCATGCCCGGACACCGGGCCAGCAGGATCCACGGATTCGTTCATGCTGCTCCTGTGCCACGGCCGGCGAGCCGGTCACCCCGGTGGCGCCCGGACGGGTCGACCAACAGGCCGCCCGGGAGCGGCTGACGCAGCCTCGATCGCTGCCTGGTCACAGGCCGGGCGCCCGCCAGCGTCCGTCCACCCGCTTCAGCGGCCGGACCGACACCACAGCCGCCGGGTCCGCGGACGGGATCGGCCCGAGGACGCGCGCCTCCTCCGAGTCCGCATCCTGCTCGACGTCGACCCCGGCGACGGCCAGCCCTTCGGGATCGAGTTCCACCAGCAGTAGCGGCAGGTCGAGATCCTGGTAGTGCCGATCGAGCACGTCCTGCACGCCAGCGGCGGTCACCGCCCGAATGTGGTCGCCCGGCTCCCACAGCACACCGCGGGTGGCCGCCTCGTAGGAGGCGATCCGCAGGCTCGGCTCCCAGTCGTCGGCGATCGCGATGTGGTAGATCGATGGCATCAGACTCTCCTGTCCTGCCCCGGACTGACCTCACTGCGGTCGGGCAGTTCCATCATGACTCCTTCGACGTGACCTGACGACCTGGTTAACGCGGACGGTGTTACTTTTAATTCATGGACGAGGGGCACTCCGGCAGCTACCACGAGGCGTTGGCGTCCCCGGTGCGACAGCGGGTGCTGGAGCTGCTGGCGCAGGCCGGCACCTCCCTGACTACTGCCGACCTGGCTACCAGCCTCGGGCTGCACGTCACCACCGTCCGGTTCCACCTCGACCACCTGGAGCGCGCCAGGCTGGTCGAACGAGAGTCCCGGCCCACGTCCCGGCGCGGCCGTCCCAGCATCCACTACCGAGCAACGCCCCACGGCCCGTCGGAGGCGCCAGAGCAGCTGATCTCGGTGCTGGCCGAAGCGCTCGGGACACACGGCAGTGAGGTGGCGCTCGAGGCGGGACGGCGCTGGGCGGCCAGGCTCGACCCTCCGCCGGGTGAGCCGACGACCGTGCTCACCGAGACCTTCGCCCGGCTCGGCTTCAGTCCACAGCCTGCCGGCGAGTTGATCCGGCTGCATTCCTGTCCTTTCCGCAGCGCTGCCCGGGAGCACCCCGAGGTGGTCTGCCAGGCGCATCTCGGCCTGGCCCAGCACCTGGCTGGGCAGGCGGACAGGTCCGGACGGCTGACGGTCGCACTGCAGCCTTTCGCAGGCCCCGGCCTCTGCCTGCTGACGGTGGCCCGGGACGAGTCCCCGACCGCACGCTGACACTGATACCTCCCGATAGAACGGAGTACTCTCCTTCTTATTGGCAGGGTAGACCCGCGAAGGAGGTGCCGGCCATGACCGGCTCAACTGGCGAACTGCGGATCAAGCGGGTCTACCAGCCCGCCGCGCCGACTGACGGCTGCCGGGTGCTGGTCGACCGGCTCTGGCCGCGCGGAATCTCCAAACCGGCCGCCGCCCTCGACCTGTGGCTGAAGGAGATCGCCCCCTCCCCCGAACTCCGCACCTGGTGGAACCACGATCCCGACCGGCTCGACGAGTTCACCGCCCGCTACCGCGCCGAACTCGACCACAACCCCGCGGTCGGCACGCTCCGCGACCTGCTGTCCCAGCACGAGCGTGTCACCCTGCTCTATGGCGCCAAGGACCCCCGGATCAACCAGGCAGCCGTGCTGCAGCAGTACCTCACCGACCAGTCGGAGGACGCCCACCGCACCTGAGGGTGGCGCCCGGACGCGGACTGGCCAGACTTCTGGGACGTGGGGAGAATCCGCAGAACAAACCGTCATTCCCGCCAAGGCAGGAATCCGGGTAGATTCCGGTCTTCGCAGGGATGACAGCAACGACGACACCACTGCGGACGACATCAATGGGGACAACACCGACGACGACCGGAACGGCACTGCCGTGAACGACGCGCTCACCTGCCAGGCAACGATCCGCCATTGACGGACGCGCCGGGCGCACCGTCGGGAGCGGCAGCACCCCACACCGTCCGGGCCCGCCCGGCCCCGGCAGGCCGGCCGTCGCCGACTCCGGTCTCACCTGTCGAAGCCGCCGGCGGCCCTTCCGTCCGGCTGCCCCCTAGGATCGCCGGGTGGCTCGCACGACGACGTCCTCGCCCACGGCGCTGCGTACCGGCGTCATCCTCCGGTACGCGATCGGCTCGCTCGGCACCGGCGGTTTCTCGACCCTGCCCGGACTGGTGCTCGTCTTCTACCTCACCGACACCCTCGGGGTGGCCGCCTGGGCGGCCGGGATCGTCATCACCGGCGCGAAGATCTGGGACGTGCTGGTGGCACCCGCCGTCGGCGGCCTCTCTGACACCTCCCGGCACCGGACGGGCTCCCGCCGCCGGCTGATGACCATCGGCGCCCTGACGCTGCCGGTGTTCTTCCTGGTCACCTTCGCCGTCCCGGCCGGGGTCGCCCCGCCCGCCGCCGCGATCTGGGTGGGGATCGCGTTCCTGCTCGCGTCCACCGCCTTCAGCCTCTTCCAGGTGCCCTACATCGCGCTGCCCGCCGAACTCTCCGCCCACTACGACCAGCGCACCCGGCTGCTGACCGCCCGGGTCGCGGTGCTGAGCCTGGCGATCCTGCTGTTCGGCGCTGGCGGGCCGATGCTGCGCGGTGTCGGCGACGCCTACACCGGCTACCTGGTGATGGCGCTGGTGGCGGGCGTGGCGATCGCGCTCGGCATGCTGGTCTCGGCGACCATCGCCCCGCGGGAGCCGGCGAACCCTGCCGCTGCGGCCGCCTCCTGGACCTCCGGCTACGCCGACGGGCTGGCGGCACTGCGGCGCAGCGCCCCGTTCCGCTCCCTGCTGGCGACCTTCGGCCTGCAGGCGGTCGCGACCGGGCTGATGCTGGCCGGTGCCAACTATGTCGCGGTCCACGTGATGCACTCCGAGGACGCCCTCACCTTCCTGTTCGTCGCCCTGATCGCACCGGCAATCCTCTGCTCGCCACTGTGGAACGGCATCGCGCGCCGGATCGGCAAGGAGCGTGGCTACGCGATCGCCTCGGTGATCTTCGCGGTGGCGACGGCGTCCCTGACCCTGGCGGTGTGGACGCCGGGAGCGTGGATGTACGCCTGCGTGGCGGTGGCCGGAGCCGCCTACGCCGGCATGCAGGCGCTGCCGATGGCGATGCTCCCGGACGTGATCTCGCACGACGCGCGCACCTGGGGCCCAGCCAACGCGGGGGTCTTCGGCGGCATCTGGACGGCCGGCGAGACCACCGGGATGGCCCTGGGCGCCGGGGCGCTGGCGCTGATCCTCACCGCCACCGGCTACCTCCAGAGCGTCGCGGGCACCACCGTCACCCAGCCGGCCAGCGCGGTCACGGGCATCGCGCTCGGGTTCAGCATCGTCCCGGCAGCGCTCACCCTGGCGAGCCTGGTCTTCCTGATCCGCTACCGGCTGCGCCGGGCCGACATCGACGAACCCACCCGAGGGGACGGCTGAGCATGGATGCCGAAACCGTACTGGCCCGCCTGACCGAGCTGCGCGCCCAGGACGCCCCCACCCACGGCGGACGGCTGCTGTCCTATGTGTACGACTCGGGACGCCCGGAGCTCGACGACCTGGCGGCAGCGGCCATCCGGGCCATGCAACCGGTGAACGGACTGGACCCGACAGCCTTCGGGTCGGTGGCGGTGATCGAGCGGGAACTGCTCGACTTCGCCCGGGGGGTCTTCCACGCCGGCCCGGATGTCGCCGGTACTGCGACCTCCGGGGGCACCGAGAGTTGCCTGCTCGCGGTGAAGACCGCCCGGGACGCCTGGCGGGCCCGCGGCGGCACCGGGCGCCCGCGCCTGGTCGCCCCCACCACCGTTCACGCGGCATTCCGCAAGGCGGTGGCACTGCTCGATCTCGACCTCGACCTGGTGCCGGTCGACGTGGCCACCGGGCGACCGGATGCCGCGGCGCTGGCGTCCCGCTTCGGGCCGGACGTCGCCCTGGCAGTGGTGAGCGCCCCCTGCTACCCCTTCGCCGCCCTCGACCCGGTGGCCGAGGTCGCCGCTGCCGCACTGGACGCCGGTGTCGACCTGCACGTGGACGCCTGCATCGGAGGCTTCGCGCTCGCCTTCTGGCCGGACTCCGACACCGCCGCGCCGGCCGGACCGTGGGACTTCGCCGTCCCGGGGGTGACCAGCCTGTCGGCCGACCTGCACAAGTACGGGTACGCCCCCAAGGGCATCTCGGTGCTGTTGCAGCGCGGACTGGACCGGCAGCGCCGGCAGTGGTTCGCGACCAGCTCGTGGCCCGGCTACCCGGTGGTGAACGCCACCCTGCTGGGGTCGAAGTCGGCCGGGCCGCTGGCCGCGGCGTGGGCGATCACCTCAGTGCTGGGTGTGGGTGGCTTTCGTGAGCTGACGGCCTCGGTGGCGGCCTCCGCAGCCCGGATCGTCCAGGCGACGGCGGCCATCGAGGGACTGCGGGTGGTCGGCTCGCCGACCGGCCCGATGGTGGCCCTCGCAGCGGACGAGGCCGATCCCGCGCACCGGGTCGACCCACACCTGTGGGCAGACGCGATGCGCGCCCACGGCTTCGTCGTGCAGGGCCAGCCCGCCTCAGTGCAGCCGGACGGCAGCACGCTGCCCGCCACCGCCCACCTGACCATCACCCCGGTGACCGCGCAGGTGCTGGCCGACCTGACAGCTGCGATGGCCGCCGCGGCGGACGCGGTGCGGGGCAGGCCACACCTGGACGGGGCGATCCTGGTGGCCGGGCTGCTGGGCGGCCTGGACCCGGCGGCGCTGGCCGGCGTGGACGCGGACACGGCCTTCGCCGTGCTGCGGGGTGCCGGCCTGCTCGCACCCGGCGCGCTGCACGCCATGGCCCCCGTCCTGGCCCTGGTCGAGGCGCTACCGCCGTCGGTCGTGGAGCCGTTGCTGGTCGAACTGCTCGCGTCCGCACTGGACCGCTGACCCCGGGCAGTCGAGCCCCACCGCACCCGCGGCCCCTGACACCGGACTCCCACTGTCTCCGAGTTTGTGCCCTGAACTCGGTGCACAAACTCGGAGACAGCCGGCAGCCGGGTCACGCCGAGGTTCAGACCTCGGCGAGCAGGGCGTCGATCTGGTTGATGGACTCGCGGCTGCCTTCCTCCATGCCCATGTCGAGCACCTGCTGCAGGGCTTCAGCGGTCTCGTAGCTGGTGGTGTAGGTGGCGACCGTCCCGTCCCCGTCCGGGGCGAAGGCGAACCGGCCGTGGGATACCGGCATGCCCGGCGCCGGGTTGAAGTTCTCGTCGGCGAAGAAGTCCTCGATGGTGAAGCTGGTCGGCTCGTCCACCGTGAGGACGCGCCAGCCGCCGTAGAACCTCTCGCCGTCCGGGCCGGTCATGAAGTAGTGGACGAGGCCACCGGGCGTCAGGGAGTGCTGGCTGACCGTGGCCGGGTAGGTCGGCGGGCCCCAGATCCGCTCCAACTGGCGCGGGTCGGCGTAGATCCGCCAGACCCGCTGCACGGGGGCGGCGAAGTGGGCGGTGATGATCAGCGACCGGGTGTCGAGGTCCTTGGTGATGTCGGTGACAGGCATGGGTCAGTTCTCCTTGAGTAGCTCGTCGATGCGGGCGATCCGGCCGCGCCAGACGTCCTCCAGTTCGGTGAGCATCGAGGCGACCGAACGGATCGCCTCGACGTCCCCGCTGGCCAACTGCTCGCGGCCGCTGCGTCGCTTGGTGATCAGGCCGGCTCGTTCGAGCACGGCCACGTGTTTCTGCACTGCGGCAAAGCTCATGTCGTAGTTCGCCGCCAGCGCGCTGACGGAATGTTCTCCGGCGAGGACCCTGCGCAGGATGTCCCGCCTGGTGCGATCGGCCAGGGCGTGGAAGAACGCGTCCGCCCGTTCCTCGTCCTGCTCGACCACCCCACCAATCTACAACCAGATGGTTGTATGTCAAGAGCCCGGTTGGAACCACCTGGAAGGATGTCCGGCATGACGGCGGGAGCAGCGTGAGCAACTACGTGAGCTACTTCCTGGTACCGCAGGTGCTGGTGGGGCTGACCGTGGTCGCGCTCGCCGCCGGTGGGCTCACCTGGCTGCTGCGCAGCCGGATCCAGGGGTCCGGGCGTCGGCTGCTGTTCTTCCTGTTCCTGGGTGGGCTGGGACTCGTGCTGGTGGTCACCCTGCTGCGCGAGCCATGGCTGGGAGCCTGTCCGGGATGCCTGGCAGAGTGGGGCCTGGAGAAGGTGCTCGCCGGACGGGTGAGTACCGAGGTCTGGCTGAACGTGGTGCTGTTCGTCCCGGTGACCCTGTTCGCGGTCCTGCTCTGGCGGGCGCCCTGGCGGACGGTGGGCGCCGCGCTGCTGCTCTCGCTGGCGATCGAGATCGTCCAGCCGCTGGTCGGGGTGGGTGCGAACGACCTGATGGATCTGGTCGCCAACACCGCCGGCGCGCTGATCGGTGCCGGCGTCGGCGCCGTGCTGCTGCTCACCGCAGATCTGATCCGGGAGCGTCGGCTCGCCCCCTGGCGGGTGGTGCGGGTGATGCTCAGCTTGCTGGTGGGTGCGGCGGTCCTGGTGGGCGCGCCGGCCTGGATGGCGACCAGCCGGCAGACCGCTGCGATCGCACAACTGGAGGGCATGTTCGCCGGGACGACACTGGCCGACTTCGAAGCCAACCAGGAGGGCGCCTGGGCGAAGCAGCTGCAGCAGTTCTACCTGAAGTCGGGCAGGCCCGTGGAGGTCACCCGGGTCGGCGACTCCCTCGCCCGTACCCGCTACACCTGGAATATCTACTTCGCCGTTCGTTGCGTCTTCGCCGAGTGGACGCCGCGGGGTTTCACCGCCGTCCCGGGCAGCGGCGCCGACTGCACTGTCCCGCTGGACCAGATCGCCTGAGGCGCGAGGATCACCACCGTCCGGCGTGGCTTCCTGGCACATTGCACGACAGGTCGCCTGAAGCGTGAGGGCCACCAACCGCCAAAGTCGCGCGGGTGATGGCGACCTACCGGTCCACGGCCCCGGTGATGCCCTTGTGCCGGTGACGATGCTGCTCGGCGACCCCGGTGCCGGTCCACGTCCCCGGCGATGCCCTCGCCGCACGCGCCCCGTCCGTCGCCGGCCAGTCGGCCAGCAGGTCGTTTCAGCGGCTCGACGCTGCCGTGGCTGACCAGGCGTTTCGCGGACTCCGAGGCCTTGCGGCAGGCTCCCCCCGCCGCGATAAGTTGGCCCCGAGAGAGCGCTCGGGTTCGCCAGGACACAGCACCGTCCCCGGTCTTGCACGCTGCTCCAGGATCGTGAGGAGGCGCCATGACCCCAGCTGAGCGATGGCAGGGCCAGCCCGCGACCAGGCAGGAACTGTTCAGGCAGGGCCGGGAGTTGCGGCGAGTTCGACCGCGGTCCAGCCTGGGCTACGGCTTCAGCACCGACCGCGATCCAGTGGCCCTGCTGGACGCGCAGAACGCCGCCCGGCTGCAATCGCTGGTCCCGATCCGGTGGGGACGGATGGCGCAATCGGCGTTCACCTTCTACCGCGGTGCCGCCGCGCTGATGGCACACGATCTGGCGGCCACCGGCGTCAGCGGCCTGCGGGTCCAGGCCTGCGGGGACGCGCATCTGTCCAACTTCGGCTTCTACGCGTCCCCGGAACGCGAGCTGGTCTTCGATCTGAACGACTTCGACGAGACGCTGCCGGCCCCCTGGGAGTGGGACGTCGAGCGGCTGGTGGCCTCACTCGCGGTGGCTGCCCGCTCGTCCGGTTTCGGCGACCTCGCCGCCACCGGCATCGCCACCCGGGCCGCGCGTGCCTATCGGCAGGAAATGCGCAAGCTCGCCGAGCGGAGTGCTCTGGCCAACTTCCACGTCCTGGTCAGCGCGGCATCGTTGCTGGCGCGGGCGACCCGCCCGTCCGCCACCCGGGAGCTGAGCCGGGCGACCCGGAAGGCGCAGCAGCGCACCTCGGAGTCGGCGCTGGCCAAGCTCTCGACGGTCTCCGAGGACGGCGAGCTGCGGCTGGTCGAGCAACCGCCGGTGATGGTACGACCGCGGGTCTGGCCCGCGGACATTGCCGCGGTTCCGCAGCTCTACGTCGACACGGTGGGCCCGGACATCCGTGCCCTCTTGCGGCGCTTCCATCCGGTTGATGTGGCACTGCGGGTGGTGGGCGTCGGCAGCGTCGGCACCCGCTGCCTGATCGAGTTGCTGGTGGACACCGGTGGCGCCCCGCTGATCCTGCAGGTCAAGGAGGCCACCTGGTCGGTACTGGAGCCCTATGCGGGCCCCAGCGAACTCGGCCATGCCGGCCAGCGGGTGGTCGCCGGGCAGAAGATCATGCAGGCGGTCTCCGATCCGTTCCTGGGCTGGACGAGTTCGGACGGCCGGCACTACTACGTCCGCCAGTTCCGCGACATGAAGGGCAGCATCGAGGTCGAGCGGCTCTCCGAGAAGCTGCTGGGCGACTACGGACTGCTGTGCGGTGAAGTGCTGGCCCGGGCGCACGCCCAGAGCATCGAGCCCGCGCTGATCGCCGGGTACCTGGGCACGGGCACGGTCTTCGACGAGGCCATGGGGCGCTTCGCGGTGGCCTACGCCGAGCAGAACGATGCCGACCACGCGGCGCTGCTGGCCGCGATCGACGACGGCCGCATCCAGGCCAGCGCGGAGGGCTGAGCCGGCCACCTCCGTCTGGTCCGGGCGGACGGCGGGGCGGGCGAGAGGATGCCATCCGGGCAGCGGGTTGAGCCGTCCGGCTACCCTCTGGGCATGAAGCGCTGCCTGGTTCTGTTGCTGTTACCGCTGCTCCTGGTGGCGACGGGTTGTTCGTCCGTGCTCGGCACCGGCGACTGGGATCAGGTGAAGGTCACCTACCTGTCGGGCTCGGATGCCAAGCAGGCCGGCGACTACACGCTGGTGGTCACTCCGAAGCAGGCCAGCTACACCCTGGACGGCAAGGAGTCCACCCATGAACTGCCCACCGGGGCGTGGCAGGTGCTGACCACCGGTGTGCGCACGCTCGGTGCCCACACCCCGAAGAACTGCCTGGACGGCGCCTCGCTCGCCATCGAGGCGTCCGCGGAAGGCTCGGCGAAGCAGAGCTTCGAGGCCACCAGCTGTGACGCCGGCGATCTGCTGAACCAGGCGAAGGCCGTGGCCGAGCAGGTGATCAGCCAGCTGAAGTGAGCCCGAGCAGGCCGCCGCGGAGCACCCTGGCGTCGTGACCGCGGGCGGTGAGGGCCGCGGCAGCGATGTCGGCTCGTGCGCCGCTGCGGCAGATCACCAGCACCGGACGGTCGGCCGGGATCTCGGCGCCGGCCAGCACCGCCCCCAGCGGGACGTTGAGCGAGCCGGCCAGGTGGCTCTCGGCGAACTCCGCAGGCTCGCGGACGTCCAGCAGCAGGACGTCCTCAGAGCCGGCCGGCAGCTCACTGGCGGCCGGCGCGAAGGTCCCGGCCGGCACCGGGTTCGGTGCGTCGAGCAGGCGAGGTGGCGAGCCCGGGGTCTGGCCCGGTGCCGCGTGGGGGGAGGCCGCCCGCAGCGGGAGTTCGTCCCAGCGTCCGGCGAGCGCGTCGATCACCAGGACCCGGCCGAGCAGCGGATCACCGATGCCGGTCAGCAGCTTGATCGCTTCGGTGGCCATGAGCGAGCCGACCTGGCCGCACAGCGCACCAATCACGCCCGCCTCGGCACAGTTCGGGACCGTGCCGGGCTCCGGTGGGCTGGGGAAGAGGTCACGCAACTGGGGCCCGCCGCCGGCCGGCCAGAACACCGCGACCTGGGCGGCGAAGCCGAGCACCGACGCCCAGACCAGCGGAATCCCCAGCGCCACGCAGGTGTCGTTGGCCAGATAGCGGGTGGGGAAGTTGTCGGTTCCGTCCAGGACGAGGTCGTAGCCGGCAAAGAGGTCCGCCGCGTTCTGTGCGGTGAGCCGGGTCTGGTGCGGGACCGCGGTGACGCCGGGGTTGAGCCCGGCGATCGCCGCCACCGCACTGGCCACCTTCGGCTGCCCGAGCGCAGCGGTCGCGTGGATCACCTGGCGGTGCAGGTTCGACTCCTCCACGGCGTCGAAGTCGACGATGCCGATCGTCCCCACCCCGGCTGCCGCCAGGTAGAGCAGCGCCGGGGAGCCGAGACCGCCCGCGCCCAGCACCAACACCTTCGCCGCCCGCAGCCGTCGCTGCCCTTCGATCCCGAACTCGGGCAGCACGAGTTGCCGCGAGTAGCGGGCGAACTCCGCCACCGTCAGTTCCGGGCCGGGTTCAAGCGGCAAGGGCCGGGGCATGCCAGCACCCTACTGCCGCTGCTTTGCGGTCAGCCGCAGATACCGTCGCCCCGGCTCACCCCGTGCTCAACCGCCCACGGCAGAAACCGGGGAGTGGAGGCGACTCGCGTGGATAATCCACGCCAACAGGCGCTGTCGCCCGGTTTCTGCCACAGGCTGGGGTGTGTCATGACGGCGAGCCGTCGGTCCGCTGCGGCGTCAGCGCTGGCGCCCGGTTTCTGCCCGCAAGCTGGGGGTGTGGACTACGTCCACTGGCACGGCAGGTCCTTCCTCGAAACCGGGTTTGACGAGGTGGGACAAGGAACCGTCCCCGTGTCCCAGGTCTCAGGCGGGGTAGAGGGCGACGGCGGTGGCCTTCAGGGAGAGCACCACGGCGCGTCCCGGATAGAGGTCGAGTTCGGCGGCGGCGTGCGGGGTGACGTCGGCGGCCACCTGGTGGCCGTGGTGGTCGGCGGCCCGCACCCGGACGATGCCGCCGCGCTGCTCGACCTCGGTGACGGTGGCCGGGATCAGGTTGCGGGGGCTGCCGTGGGGCGCCTCGAGGTACACCGACACCGCGGACGGGGTGAAGGCCGCGACCGCGGGCTCCCCCACCGCCAGCGGCTCAGCGGGCATTCCCTGCAGCAGCAGGTCGGCGCCGACCCGGATGCCGTCGGCGACGGCGGTGCCTCGCACCAGGTTGAGCTCGGCCAGGCGGGCCGCGAACGGGGTACGCGGCCGCTGCAGCACCTGCTCGGTCGGTCCCTCCTCGACCACCGCCCCGTCCGCCAGGACGAGGGCACTGTCCGACAGCAGCAGGGCATCCAGCAGATCGTGGGTGACCACCAGCGTGGTCCGTCCGGCGAGCACCCGGGCGAGCAGCCGGCGGATCGCCGGCGCAACGCTGACATCCAGTGCGGCCAGCGGCTCGTCCAGCAGCAGCAACTCGGGTTCGGTGGCCAGCGCGCGGGCGATCGCCACCCGCTGCGCCTGCCCGCCGGAAAGCTCGGTCGCCCGGCGTCCGGCGAGCTCGGTGGCATCCACCTCGGCCAGCCAGTGCTCGGCCCGCTGCCGGGCCTCGGCACGGCTAGCACCGTTCACCCGCGGGCCGAAGGCGACGTTCTCCAGCACGCTGAGGTGCGGGAAGAGCAGCGGATCCTGCGCGAGCAGGGCGACGCCGCGAGCGTGCGGCGGTCGCCAGGTCCGGGCGGCGGTGTCGAACAGCACGCGGCCACCGAGCTCGGCACGTCCGGTGTCCGGCCGGACCGTACCGGCCAGCAGGCCGAGCAGGGTCGACTTGCCGGCGCCGTTCGGCCCCAGGACGGCCAGCCGCTCACCAGCGGCCAGGGCCAGCTCAACCCTGAAACCACGGTCTGTGACCGTGGCCCGCAGCCGCATGCCGTCCGCCATCAGACCACCTGCGAGCGACGGGTCGCCAGGCCGATCACCGCGAGCGCGATCGCCACCAGCACCAGCGACAGTGCGACTGCGGCGTCGGCGTCCACCTCGCGCTGCAGGTAGATCTCCAGCGGCAGGGTGCGGGTGACGCCCTGCAGGCTGCCGGCGAAGGTCAACGTGGCGCCGAACTCGCCCAGCGAGCGGGCGAAGGACAGCACCGCGCCCGACAGCAGTCCGGGAAACACCAGCGGCAGGGTCACCCGCCGCAGGATCGTGGTGGGACGGGCGCCGAGGGTCGAGGCGACCACCTCGTAGCGCTGGCCGAGGGTGCGCAGCGCGCCCTCCAGGCTGACCACCAGGAAGGGCAGCGCGACGAAGGTCTGGGCGATCACCACCGCCACGGTCGAGAAGGCGACCTGCAGACCGAGCACCTCCAGCGTCGAACCGAGCAGGCCGCGGCGGCCGAAGGTGTAGAGCAGTGCGATGCCGCTGACCACCGGTGGCAGCACCAGCGGCAGCAGGACGAGCGCCCGCACCACCGGCTGGCCCGGAAACCGGGTGCGGGCCAGCACCAGCGCCATCGGCACCCCGAGGACCAGGCAGACCAGGGTGGACGTCGCCGAGGTCTGCAGGCTCAGCCAGAACGCCGCCCGCGACGACTCGGAGGTGACCAGCTCGCCGAATCGCGACCAGTCCACCCGGGTCGTCATCGCCGCCAACGGCAGCAGGACGAAGCCTGCGCCGAGGGCGGCGACGAAGAAGATCCACCGCGGCAGGGTGGACTCGGTTCTGCTCAAGCCGGCCTCACGGCTTGCCGAAGCCGGCAGCTGCCAGTACCTGCTGACCGGCCTCACCGGTGACCAGGTCGACGAAGGCCTTGGCCAGGTCGGGGTTGGCCGACTTGGCCAGCGTCCCGATCGGGTAGGAGTTCACCGCACCGGCCGACTCCGGGAAGTCGATCCCGGTCACCTTGCCCTCGGAACCGGCCACGTCGGTGGCGTAGACCAGGCCGGCGTCGGCGTCGCCGCTGGCCACCTTGGCCAGCACATCGGTGACCTTGGCCTCCTCGCTGACCGGTTTGAGGGTGAGCCCGGCCGCCTCGGCGACCTTCACCGTGGCGGCGCCACAGGGCACCTCGGGCGCGCAGATGACGAGTTTGACACCGTCCCTGGCCAGGTCAGCCAGCCCGGTGATGGCGGCCGGGTTGTCCGGCGGGACGGCGATCGAGAGCACATTGGTGGCGAAGATCACCGGCTCGGCGGCCATCAGCTTCTCGTCGGTGGCCTTGGCCATGTTCTTCTCGTCGGCGGAGGCGAACACATCGGCCGGGGCGCCCTGCTGGAGCTGCGCGACCAGGTCGGACGACCCGGCGAAGTTGAAGCTCACGGTCACGCCGGGATGTTCGGCCTCGAAGGTCTCCCCCAGTGCGGTGAAGGTCTTGGTGAGCGAGGCAGCAGCGAAGACGGTGAGGGTGACCTCGACCGGCTTCGCGCTCTCCGAGCTCTGCCCGGGCGCAGCCTCGGTGGGAGTGGTGGTGGGGGCGGTGCTGGAGCAGCCGGTCAACGCCAGGCCGAGCGCGGCGACGCCGGCCAGCAGGCGGCTGCGGAGATGAGTCATGCTTCGTTCCTTTCAGGGGTTTCCACGATCACGGTGGTGGCTTTGATGACAGCAACGGCAACCGTGCCCGGTTCCAGGCCGAGTTCCCGGACGGCCTCGGTGCTCATCAGTGAGACCACCCGGTAGGGGCCGCACTGCAGTTCGACCTGGGACATCACGGTGTCGGAGATCACCTCGGTGACCAGTCCGACGAAGCGGTTGCGGGCCGACCGCCCGACGGCCGACGGGTCGGGTGGCGGCGTGGCCTGGGCCTTGGCGAACTCGGCCAGCGCGCGACCGTCGACCACCATCCGGTTGTGTTCGTCGGTCTGGTGCGGCAGCGCTCCGCTGTCGACCCAGCGGCGGACGGTGTCGTCGCTGACACCGAGCAGGCTTGCGGCGTCCTTGATCCTCAGTTGCGTCACGTTCGAGACTCTAGCGACGCAGCTGCGGCTCGTGGCCAGTTTTCACGAAATGTTCGTTTATTCCTTCGCTGAGCGGTGGCCGGGGCGCCGTAGGGTAGGGACGACAGGAGGTGCACCATGGTGGCGAGCGCGGTCCTCACGGTGTCCGACCGGTGCGCGGCCGGGCTGGCCGAGGACCGATCCGGTCCGCTGCTGGCGCAGGCGTTGGCGGCTGCGGGGCATATGGTCACCATGCGCGTGGTCCCGGACGGTGAGCGGTCCGTTGCCGAGGCGCTCCAGGCTGCCATCGCGGCGGGAGCACGCCTGATCGTGACCACGGGCGGCACCGGGGTGGCTCCGCGCGACCGGACCCCGGAGGGCACCCGTCTGGTGGTGGACCGGGAACTGCCCGGCGTAGCCGAGTCGCTCCGCGCCGACGGCCTGGCGGCCTCGCCCCACGCCGCGCTTGGCCGTGGCATCGCCGGGGTGATCGACTCCCGCGAGGGGCAGCCCGGCGTCTTCGTGGTGAACCTTCCCGGCAGCCCCGGCGCCGTCCGGGACGGGATCGGCGCCGTCCTGGCGCTGGTCGACCACGTGCTGGCCCAGTTGGACGGCGGCGACCACTGATGGACTCCCGTGTCGTCCTGGCCGAGGTCAGGTCCGGGCCGATCGACCCGGCGGCCGTGGCGGCGCTGGTGGCGCAGCCCTCGGCAGGGGCGTCGGTACTGTTCGTCGGCGCCGTCCGTGACCACGACCCGCACGCCGACGGTGAGGTGGTCGGCCTGGACTACACCTGCCACCCCTCCGCGCCGCAGCGAATCGGCGAGATCGTCGCCGGGGTGCTCGCGGCGGCCGGCGCTGATGTCCGGGTGGCCACCGTCCACCGGATCGGGCAGCTCGGCGTGGGCGAGGTCGCCTTCGTGGTGGCGGTCTCGTCCGCCCATCGGCGGCAGGCCTTCGAGGTGTGCGAGCAGGTGGTCGAGCAGGTCAAACAGCACCTGCCGATCTGGAAGCAGCAGTTCGAGGCCGACGGCAGCTACCGCTGGTCGGGCCTGTAGAACCACCGCGGCCCTGACGGTGCGCGCCTTGGGTCACCGTTGCGCGACATCACGTTGCGCGTGTTCTGGCAGGCGCAATCTGACGTGGAACGCGCAACCTGCGACCCGGCAAGGCGGACGGCGGCGGACGGAGGGTCTGCAGCGGCGGACGGCGGGGGGGTCAGGCCTGCCCGGGCACAGGGTCCCGGCGCCATTCGCCGGAGCGTCCGCCGGATTTGGCCAGCAGCCGGACGGTGGCGATCTCCACCCGCTTGTCGAGGCCCTTCACCATGTCCACCACCGCCAGGCAGGCGACCGAGACGGCGGTCAGCGCCTCCATCTCGACACCGGTGCGGTCGACGGCGCTGACGGTCGCGGTGACCGCCACGCCGTCGCCGGTGACCTCAACATCGACACTCACGCCGTGGATGCCGATGACGTGCGCCAGCGGCAGCAGGTCGGGGGTTCGCTTGGCGGCGGCAATGCCGGCGATCCGGGCGACCGCCAGCACATCACCCTTGGGGACATCCCCCGCGCGCAGCGCCTCCACCACCGTCGCAGGGCACCGGACGAACCCCTCCGCGGTGGCGCTGCGGGCCGAGGGCTGTTTGCCGGTGACGTCGACCATCCGGGCGCTCCCGGCGGCGTCGAGGTGGGTGAACTGCGACATCGGACTCCCCTGCTGCTCGGTGGACGGCCTGCCGGTCAGGCTAGCGCGCCATCGCGGTCAGGGGCTCCCGCCCAGCCTGCGGCCGGGAGGATCCCACTACCCCGGTCCAATGGGGCCTCGGCGGGCCTGGCCACCGAGATCGCCGCAGGTTCCCGCATTACGCCAGCACGTCCTCACATCACGGCTGCTGCGGCGGGTGTGGCAGCGCGATCCCCCACCGGTCGGCGTCGGACGGAGTGTCGACGTCGGCGGTCAGCTCCGGTTCGACGGCCACGCCGCGCAGCCGGAGCGGCTCCAGCAGGCGGTACATCGCGGTGAGCGGCGGATCACCACGGTCGGCCAGCCGCGCCACCAGAGCGTCGGTCCGGTAGTAGCCAAGCAGCCATTGCAGGCGGCCGCCGGCATCGACCAGGCAGCAGCCGTCGCCGTCGGGCTCCACCGCGAGCAGCGTAGCCACCGCGGCCTCCACTGCGGGCAGGTCGCTGGCGAGCACCAGCGTCCACGGCGCGTGTTCGGGCAGGAACGCCATCCCGGCAGCGAGCGCGGCAACCGGTCCACCGTAGGGTGGGTCCTCCCGGGTACGCGGCACCCCGTCCGGCACCTCGGCGTCACCGACCACCACCAGCCGGCGCGCACCCGCCGCCGCGGTCAGAGCCCGGTCGAGCAGGCGGCGCCCGTCCAGCGCCAACTCGGGCTTGCGCAGCCCACCCAGCCGGCTGCCGCGACCGCCGGCCAGGATGATCGCGTCGAAGCCGATCATCCGAACAGCCGCACCCGTAGCAGGTCGCCGGCGACGACCCGATCGACCTCGGCCGGGACGATGCCGATCGCGTCCGCGCCGCCGAGCGCGGAGGTGAGATGGGATGCCGAACCCCGAGTATGGACGGGACGCGCCAGCAGCCGTCCGTCCGGGCCGCTCCCCAGGCGCACCGGCAGCAACTGCATCCGGCCGGGCGGGCAGCCCCAGTCGGCTGCCGCCACCGCGGTGAACTCGGCGGGCCCCGCGACCTGCAGCAACCGCTCGACCACCGGCCGGACGAAGAACTCGTAGCACAGCGACGCCGAGAGCGGATTGCCGGGCAGCGCGATCACCGGCGTCCCCGCCCAGTGCGCCCAGCCCTGGGGTTTACCCGGCTGCACCAACACCTGCCGGAACACCCCGCCGGCCCGCGCGGTCAGCAGGTCACGGACCACGTCGTAGGCGCCGACGCTGGCCCCGCCGGTCACCACGATCAGGTCGGCGGACGGCGCCACCTCGTCCAGCCAGCCGGCCAGCGGCTCGGGACGGTCGGGCACCGGGCCGCCCCGGACCACCTGCGCCCCGTCGCGCCGCAGCGCGGCGGCCAGGACATGGGAGTTCGACTCGTACAGCTGCCCCCGGACGAGGGCCGCGCCGTCGGCGACCAACTCGTCGCCAGTCGCGCAGACCGCCACCACCGGACGCCGCCGGACGGTGACCGAGGTCGCCCCGGCGGCGGCGACCGCCCCGAGCACGCCCGGGGTGATCCGCACCCCAGCCGCGGCCACGACCTGCCCCGCCGGGTAGTCCTCGCCGGCGTGACGGACGTGCCGTCCCGCCTCCGCCGCCCGAATCTCCACCTCAGCCAGGCCACCATCGGTGTCCTCCACCGGCACGACGGTGTCGGCGGTGGTGGGCAGGGGCGCGCCGGTCATGATCCGGACGCACTCGCCGGCTCCAATCCGGGGGTCGGCACTGCTACCGGCGGGGACGTCGGCCACCACCCGCAACCGGACGGGGAGGTTCGTGACGTCCGCCGCACGCACCGCATAGCCGTCCATCGCCGCGTTGGTGAAGGCCGGGTTGGACACTGCGGCCGCGACGTCGGCAGCCAGCACCCGTCCGGCAGCCTCGTCGATCGGCACCCGCTCGACGCCCGGACCTGACGGAACCAGGGCCAGCAGTTCGTCCAGATAGTCGGCGGCGGTGAGCCTCACCCGGCGCAGCGTCTGCGCAACCTCGGCACCGGGCCCGGACTGTTCCGGGACCGGAGCGCCAGCGTGGTGATCGGTCATCGGTTGCTCCGCCGGGTCAGGCCGGTGTGGCGGGCCGGTGCTGAAGGTGAGCGAGGCAGGTGTCCGGGGTCACCAGGGCTTCCAGCCCGGTGACGCTGCAGCTGGGATCGTCGCCGACCAGCCCCCGCATCAGCCCCAGGTGGAGCCGGCAGACCGGCGGCAGTCCGTCCGCGCCGGACTCGCCGAGCAGGACACGCAGCGGGCACGGGGTCAGCACGATGGTCCCGCCCGACTCCCCCGGCCTGGGCTGGTAGCCGAGGGTGTCGAGGGTGGACATGATCCGTTGCAGGGGTGCGACGTCGGCGGTCGCCGCCGCGATCTCCTCCCCCCACAGCCGTCCGGCAGCCTCGGCCTGCTCGCCCGCACCACCCTCCAGCCGGCTCAGATGACGCACCAGCGCCCGCGCAACCGACTGCATGGCGTCGGCATCCGAGTCGACGTACGGAGCGGCCCGATAGAGCACCCGCGGCCGGCCCGGACGGTCGCGCTGCTCGTCCTGCCGGACCACCAGACCCTGTTCGACCAGGGCGTCGAGGTGAAACCGGGCGCTGTTGGGGTGCAACTCGACCGCGGTCGCGATCCTGGCGACCGACAGCGCCGTGCCAGCCGACCGGAGCGCGGTGAGCACTTCGGTTCGGGTCGGCCCCAGCCCTGAGCGGCGGGCCCGCTCCCGTGTCACCGTCATGCACTGCTCCCCTGATTTATTACGAGACAATCGTAACAATGTCACACTAGGGTGACAGCGACTTCGACCGATTGATCGGGGACCGACCGTGACTCTCGCGACCCAGCCCACACTCGGGCTGCGCGACGCCCACGGCCGGGTGGCTCGCGACCTGCGGGTGTCGCTGACCGACCGATGCAACCTGCGGTGCAGCTACTGCATGCCCGCCGAAGGCCTGGCCTGGCTGCCCGGCCGGACCATCCTCACCGACACCGAGGTCGTCCGGCTGGTGCGGGTGGCGGTGGAACTGCTCGGCGTCGACACCGTCCGGTTCACCGGCGGGGAGCCGCTGCTGCGACCGGGCCTGGCCGGGATCATCGCCGCAGTCCGTGAGCTGACCACCGATCGCGGCGGGCCGCCCGGCGTCGCGCTGACCACCAACGGCATCGGCCTGGACGCGCACGTCGCCGCGCTGAAGGCTGCCGGGCTGGAACGGGTGAACGTCTCGCTGGACTCCCTGAACCGGCAGCGCTACGCCGCCCTCGCCCGCCGGGACCGCCTGCCGGAGGTGCTGGCCGGCCTGGCCGCCGCCGAGGCCGCCGGGCTGCGGCCGGTGAAGGTCAACACCGTGGTGATGCGCGGGGTGAACGAGGTCGACGTGCTGCCGCTGGCCGAGTACTGCCTGGAACGCGGCTATCAGCTGCGGTTCATCGAGCAGATGCCGCTCGGCCCCCGCCACGGCTGGGACCGGGACGCGATGGTGCCGGCCGCGGAGGTGCTGGCGCGATTGCAGCAGCACTATCGGCTGATCCCGCTGCCGGGACGGGGAGCGGCGCCGTCCGAGGACTGGCAGGTGCTGGACGCCGACGGTCGGGTGCGCGGCCGGATCGGCGTGATCGCCTCGGTCACCCGGCCGTTCTGCGGGGCCTGCGACCGCACCCGGCTGACCGCGGACGGCCAGCTGCGCACCTGCCTGTTCGCCCGCACCGAGACCGACCTGCGCACCCCGCTGCGCTCGGGCGCCACGGACCTGGAGTTGGCCGAACTGTGGCAGGGTGCCCATCTGACCAAAGCTCGCGGCCACGGCATCGATGATCCCGGCTTCGCGCCGCCCGTCCGCACCATGAGCTCGATCGGAGGCTGAGGATGGACGTCCGCTTCTATGCCGGCGCTGCCGACGCGGCCGGCCGGCACCTGGAAGAGATCCCCGGCCCGCTCAGCGTGGACGGCCTGCTGGCCCGGCTGGGCGACGACCGTCCCACCCTGGCGCAGGTGCTGACCCGCTGCTCGATCCTGGTGAACGGGCGGCAGGTGGCCGACCCGTCCGAGATCCTGCCCCAGGACGCCCGGGTGGACGTCCTGCCGCCGTTCGCCGGCGGCTGACCCCGCATCGGCAACCCTGTTTCCGCCCGGCCAACCCGGAGCGGCCCAGCGGTTCTGTTCAAGATCGGCCGCAGCCTGAGGCATGGACTAAGTCCGGACCAACTCATGAAATGGCGTCATGGCCGAGGTAATTCCCATCCATCAGGCGAAGACCCAGTTGAGCAAACTGGTCAAACGGGCACGCTCAGGCGAGGTCATCTACCTGGGTGCCTACGGGCACGCCGAAGCGATCCTCGCGCCCGTGCCGCCGCGAGAACCGATTCCAATCGGGGTGTGGCAGGACCGTCGCGTGCCGGGATTCCACTACGGAAGTCCGTCTCTGATCGAGCCCGATACCGAACTGGCCGCAGACCTCGACCATGCGCTGGAGCAGGAATGAGGCTGCTCGTCGACGCCCATGTCTTCCTCTGGATGTTGCTGGCTCCCGCAGAACTCGGCACCCACGCCCGCCGGGCCATCACGAAAGCCGAGTCGGCGAGCCTCTCGACGGTGAGCCTGTGGGAACTCACGCTGAAGTTCTGCAAGGGCCGCCTGCCGCATTCACCCAGTGAGTTGACGGCGGGTGCGGCCGCTCTTCATCTGGACGAACTCGCGATCGAGCACCGCCACCTGGTGGCCCTCCCATCAGTCGCGCTCCCCCAGGCAGACTCGTTCGACAGGCTCCTCGCGGCGCAAGCCACAACTGATGGCCTTCAGTTGATGACCGCGGACAGACTGTTGCTCGCCTCCGACGTTCCGACCATTGACGCGCGCCGCTGACCCGGCGCTTCAGCGCCCCCGCTGACACAGCCCGCGGTCACGCTCTCCCCGCGAGCGGAACTCAGCGATCCACCTCCGGCCGGAGCGGGGTCACGTTGTCGGGCTGGGCGGCGGCCATCTCCGGTGCGGCCTCGGCGGCGAGGATGAGATCGACGCAGGCCTGGTAGCCCAGTCGGCCGCTGTTCAGGCACAGGTCGTACTCGCGATAGTCGCCGAACCGGGTCCCGGTGAAGAACTGTTGATACCGGTCGCGGGTCTTGTCCATCTTCGCGATGTACTTCTCGGCGTCTCTTGCCGGGACGCCGTCCACCTCGACCGCCCGTGCGACCTTCCGCTCGACGTCACTGCTGTAGACGAAGACGCTCACCAGGCGGAGCCCCGCATCCTGCAGGATCCGGTCAGCGCAGCGTCCGATGAAGACTGCCGGCGCCACCTGGGCCGCCTCGGTGATCACCTCGGCGATCGCGCTGTACATCCGGTACGGCAAGGAGAAGGTCTCGGAATCGAAGCCCATGAAGGCGGACAGGTCGAAGTAGGGCCCCGACGCCACCCGCTCGTCGAAATCGGCCAGCAGGTCGGCGGGCAGACCGCGCCGGCTGGCCGCCTCCTGCAGAACGCGGGTGTCGTACAACTCCATACCGGTGCGCTCGCTGATCAGCCGGCCGATCTCGCGTCCACCACTGCCGAACTCGCGGTTGATCACTATCGAACGGTTCATCTCTGCCTCTCTCACGATCGAAGCCCTCACCCGCAGGCTACGCCCGAGCCACCTTCAGGCGGTCGCCGGGCCGCGTACCAGCGGCAATGACGTGATTCTGCCGCTCGATGGCCGTCGTGGCGGACCTCCGGGCATATCCGGCCATCGAGACGCAGAATCACGTCACGATCTGGGCGCGACCCACAAGGTCGAGAAAACCCCAACATTTCGGAAAAAAGCAGGACGCGGCCCGGTCGCCGGTGATATGCAATACCCATGACGACCGGACGCGCCCAGATCGACGGCCCGGCAGCCGACGCATTGCTGAAGCTCGGCCGCTACTTCACGAAGTGGGACGAGACCGAGGACGGACGTGCCGTCTTCCGGGAGGGTGGGCGCCAGGGGGACGTCTTCTACCGGGACCGCTGGAGCCACGACAAGGTGGTCCGCTCCACCCATGGGGTGAACTGCACCGGCTCGTGCTCGTGGAAGGTGTACGTCAAGGACGGCATCATCACCTGGGAATCCCAGCAGACCGACTACCCGACCACCGGCCCGGATCGTCCCGAGTACGAGCCCCGCGGCTGCCCGCGCGGGGCGGCCTTCAGCTGGTACACCTACTCGCCCACCCGGGTGCGCTACCCCTACGGACGGGCAGTGCTGGTCGAGGCCTACCGCGAGGCCAAGGCCCGCCTCGGCGGCGACCCGGTGGCCGCCTTCGCCGAGATCTCGTCCAACCCCGAGACCCGCAAGCGCTACCAGACCGCGCGCGGCAAGGGCGGCCTGGTCCGGATCAGCTGGCACGAGGCGATCGAGATCGCCGCCGCCTCCTACGTCAACACGATCAAGACCTACGGCCCCGACCGGTGCGTGTCGTTCTCGCCGATTCCGGCGATGTCGATGGTCTCCCACGCCATCGGCACCCGGTTCAACCACCTGATCGGTGGCGCGATGACGTCGTTCTACGACTGGTACGCCGACCTGCCGGTGGCCAGCCCACAGGTCTTCGGCGACCAGACCGACGTCCCCGAATCCGGCGACTGGTGGGACGCCACCTACCTGATGATGTGGGGTTCCAACGTCCCGGTCACCCGCACCCCGGACGCCCACTGGATGGCCGAGGTGCGTTACCGCGGCACCAAGGTGGTGACCGTCAGCCCCGACTACGCCGACAATGTGAAGTTCGCCGACGAATGGCTGCCCGCCCAGGCCGGCACCGACGCCGCCCTGGCGATGGCGATGGGCCACGTCATCCTGAAGGAGAACTACGTCGACCGGCAGGTGCCGTTCTTCACCGACTACGTCACCAAGTACACCGACCTCTCCATGCTGGTCACGCTGGTCGAGCACCCGGACGGCCACGGCTTGACCGCCGCCAAATTCCTCACCGCCGCCGATCTGGAGCGGGTGGGGACGGACGCCACGCCCGCCGATGGGTCGTCCGGGGCCGACAGGACCTCGGAGACCCTGGCAGGACTGGTCGGCGCCCGGTTGGGATTGTCCGCGGAAGCCCCGGGGTCGTCCCTCCCCCTCGGCGCCCAGGCCGACCCCGGCCCGGACGCCGCCTTCAAGACCGTGCTGTGGGACAGCGTCACCAACCAGCCGGTGGTGCCCAACGGGACGATGGGCGACCGCTACAACGAACTGGGCAAGGGGCGCTGGAACCTCGACCTGGGTGACCTCAAGCCGGCGCTCAGTCTGCTGGATGTCGAGGGTGCCGAGGGCGTCGAGATCGCCCTGCCCTGCTTCGAGGATCCGCGCGGCGAGGGGACGATCATCCGCCGCGGCGTCCCGGCCCTGAAGGTCGGCGACCACCTGGTCACCACCGTCCTCGACCTGATGCTCGCCCAGTACGGCGTGGGACGCGACGGGCTCCCCGGCCAGTGGGCGGCCGACTACGACGACGTGAACACTCCCTACACCCCGGCCTGGCAGGCGGAGATCACCTCCGTCCCGGCCGAGGCCTGCATCCGGATCGCGCGGGAGTTCGCCAAGAACTCCGAGGACTCCCAGGGCCGCACCATGATCATCATCGGCGCCGGCATCTGCCACTGGTTCCACGCCGACGTCACCTACCGGGCGATCATGGCGCTGCTCATGCTCACCGGCTGCATCGGACGCAACGGCGGCGGCTGGGCGCACTACGTCGGCCAGGAGAAGTGCCGGCCGATGACCGGCTGGTTCAACCTGGCCAACGCGCTGGACTGGTCGCGTCCGCCCCGCACCATGATCGGCACCGGCTACTGGTATATGCACACCGACCAGTGGCGCACCGACGGCTACTCCGCCGACCGGGT
>NZ_JAYFPT010000085.1:0-37055 GCF_034927565.1 Propionicimonas sp. | reverse complement strand
TGTGGACCCAGTACGCCGGCACCTTCGCCTCCGGCCTGGGCATCACGCTCTACCTGACGCTGCTCAGCTTCGGCTTCGCCATGGTGCTCGGCACGATCATCGCGGCCTTCCGGATCAGCCCGATCGCGCCGCTGCGCGCGGTGGGGCTGGTCTACGTGGAGATCTTCCGCAACATCCCCTTGATGAGCCTGATCATCGTGGTGGTCTACGCCCTGCCCGAGATCGAGATCCTGCTCGACTACAACACCGCGATCATCGTGTCGATGTCGCTGGTCGGTGGCTCCTTCGTCTGCGAGGCATTGCGCACCGGCATCAACGGCGTGGGCGCCGGCCAGATCGAGGCTGCCCGGGCGATCGGCCTCGGCTTCGTCGGCGTCCTGCGGTACGTGGTCTTCCCGCAGGCCTTCCGGTCGATGGTGCAGCCCTTCGTCACCATCCTGATCGCCATCTTCCTGTCCAGTTCGCTGGCCGGGGTGGTCGGGGTGATGGACCTCACCCAGACCGTCTCCTACATCAACAACCGGGAGTCGCTCGGCCTGATCACCTTCGGCGTGGCAGCCGTGGTGTACTCGCTGATCTCGCTGGGGATCGCCACCCTCGGCGCCCGACTGGAGACCCGCGCGAGGGTGCTGCGATGAGTGCCGTCAGTCCTTCTCGCTCCGCCCGCCGTTCCCGCTCGTCGCGGGGACCGGGTGGGAGTGCCATCTTCGACGCTCCCGGGCCGCGGGGCCGGATCACCGTCGTCTGGGTGACCGTGCTCAGCATCCTCGGGATCGTGGCTGCCGGCTGGCTCGCCGTCCGGCAGTTCGCGATCAACGGCCAACTCGACCCGGGCAAGTGGGCAGAGTTCGCCCAGTGGCCCACCCAGCGCTACCTGCTGGGTGCCTTCGGCAACACCCTGCTGGCGGCCGGGGGCGCCGCCGCCATCGCGCTGCCGCTCGGGCTGCTGCTCGCCCTGGGACGGCTGGACTCCCGCCGTCCGCTGCGCTGGGCGGCGACGGCGGTGATCGAGTTCTTCCGGGCGATCCCGCTGCTGTTGCTGATCTACATCTTCTTCGTGGCGCTGCCGCAGTACGGCCTCAACCCCGACCTGTTCTGGAAGCTGGTGATCCCGATCGGGTTGTGCTCGGCGGCGACGGTCGCCGAGGTCTTCCGTGCCGGGGTGCTGGCGCTGCCGAAGGGACAGTCCGAGGCCGGTGCGGTGATCGGCCTGACCGACTCCCAGACCTTCCGCTACGTCATCTTCCCACAGGCGGTGCGGATGGTGGTGCCGTCCCTGGTCGCGCAGGTGGTGATCCTGCTGAAGGACACCACCTTGGGTTATGTGGTCAGCTACTCCGAGTTGCAGCACAGTGCGCGGGTGCTGGTGGCCAGCACCGGCCATCTGATCCAGACCTATCTGGTGGTCTCGGTGTTCTACGTCCTGATCAACATTGCGATCTCCGGCTTCGCTCGCTGGCTGGACCAGCGGTCCCGGCGGCGGGGCGCCGGCCGCCGCGCCGTCCGCACCGAGGTGCCGGTGGAGCCGGTCGGCTCGATGGCCTGATCGTGGGCGATCCCGGCAGTGGGCCGCGGGAATGGGGACCGCTGAACTGGGCCACGGAACCGTCCCCTGGCCCACGGGCCGCTGGACCGCCCTCCGCGTGCCGCTGCGGTGGAGTCGCTTTCCGACCTGGTCGGCTGGGCGCTCGACCTGTTGGCGCGACGAAACAGGACGTCCGCGGTGGAAGCCTTCGGTCAGGGGATCGATAGTTTCGGACGTATGCTCTTTCCGTGTCGCATGATGTCAGCACCGAACGAGTGACCCTGGCCGAGCTCGCAGCCGAAGCCGGGGTGTCGCTGTCGACCATCTCGAAGGTGCTGAACGGCAGGCCGGATGTCGCCGCCGGCACGCGTGCCCAGGTGGAGCAACTGCTCGCCGAGCGCGGCTACGAGCGCCGGGTCGGGCGGAACGGCAATCACACCGAACTCATCGAGTTGGTCTTCCACGAACTCCAGGACGTCTGGTCAATGGAGTTGATCGCCGGCGTCGAGCGGGTGGCCCAGCAGCACGGGCTGTCGGTGGTGCTCACCGAGAGCGGCACCCGGCACTCGCCCGCGCCGGAGTGGATCGAGGGCGTGATGCGCCGCCGCCCGGTCGGGGTCGTCCTGGTCTTCTCCGATCTCGCGCCGTCCTACCGCGCCCAACTGGAGGCCCGGTCGATCCCGTTCGTGATCGTCGACCCGGCCGGCGACCCCGCACCCGACGTTCCCTCGGTCGGCTCGGCCAACTGGTCGGGCGGGCTGCAGGCCACCCGGCACCTGATCGAACTCGGCCACCGCCGGATCGCAGCGATCACCGGGCCGGACGACATGATGTGCTCGCTGGCCAGGGTGGACGGCTACCGCACCGCGATGAATGCCGCCGGGCTGCCGATCGATCCCGGCTGGATCCATTACGGCGACTTCCACGTGGACGGCGGACGTGAACACGCCCTGGCCCTGCTGCGGCTGCCCGAACCCCCGACGGCCGTCTTCGCCGGCAGCGACCTGCAGGCGCTGGGGGTGTACGAGGCCTGCCGCAGCCTCGGGCTGCGCATCCCTGAGGATCTCTCGGTGATCGGCTACGACGATCTCGCGGTCGCGCAGTGGGTGAGCCCGCGGCTGACCACCGTCCACCAGCCACTGCGCCGGATGGGCGCCGAGGCCGCGCGGATCGTGATCAACCTCGCCCGGCGGCGTCCCTCGGCGACCCCGCGGATCGACCTCGCCACCCACCTGGTGGTCAGGGAGAGTACGGCGGTTCCCGCCTGACTGCCCGAGAATCGTTATCGCCCCGCAATATGTTGTCGTTGACAGCATACGAACGGATATCTACGCTGGTGCCTGCCTAGCCACTTTCGATATCTCAATCGAAACTTTCGAGAGGTTCAAGGATGAACATTCGTAGTACCCGAGGCCTGGTCGCGGGCCTCGCCGCCATCGCGGCGGCGCTCAGCTTCGCCGCCTGTGGCAGCCCGGCGGCGTCCACGGCTCCGTCCGGCAGCGGCGCGGCGCCCGCCCCGTCCGATCAGCCCGCCGCTACCGAACCCGTCACTCTCACCTGGTGGCACAACGCCACCGCCGATCCCGGCAAGAAGCTCTGGGAGGATGTCGCCAAGGAGTTCGAGCAGGCTCATCCCGGGGTCACCATCGAGGTCACCGGCTACCAGAACGAGGAGCTGCAGCGCACCCTGATCCCGCAGGCCCTGCAGGCCGGTGGCGACGCCGCCCCCGATGTCTTCATGGTCTGGCCCGGTGGCGAGGTCCGCTCCCAGGCCGAGGCCGGCTACCTGAAGGACCTCACCACCCCGGCTGCCGACACCATCGCTACGCTCGGCGGCACCGTGAAGCCCTGGGAGGTGGACGGCAAGCAGTACGCGCTGCCCTTCACCTTCTCGATCGAGGGCATGTGGTACAACAAGGACCTGTTCGCCAAGGTCGGCATCACCACCCCGCCCACCACGCTGCCGGAACTGAACGACGCGGTCGCCAAGCTGAAGGCGATCAAGGTCGCCCCGATCGCGGTGGGCGCCGGCGACCTGTGGCCGGCCGGCCACTGGTGGTACCAGATGGCGATCCACGCCTGCTCCACCCAGACCTTGCAGACCGCCATCCCGGCGCTCGACTTCTCCGATCCGTGCTGGGTCGAGGCGGGCAAGCTGCTGCAGCAGTTCGTCGCCACCGAGCCCTTCCAGGACGGCTGGCTGGCCTCTTCCTCGCAACAGGGTGCCGACTCGTCGGCCGGCCTGATCGCCAACGGCAAGGCGGCCATGGAGCTGATGGGCGGCTGGAACGCCGGGACGATCGGCTCGCTGGCCCCCGACACCGACGGCGACGGCAACGGCGACATCCCCGAGTTCCTCGGCTGGTTCCCGATGGTGAGCATCCCCGGCACCGCCGGCGATCCCAGCATCGCGATGGGCGGCGGCGACGGCTGGGGCGTCTACCAGGACGCTCCCGATGTCGCGGTCGACTTCGTCCAGTACCTGGTCAGTGACGACGTGCAGAAGCGCTTCGCCGCGATCGGCGGCGGCATCCCGGCGAACCCGGCCGGCCAGGAGGGCCTCACCGACCCCAGCCTGCAGGCCATCGCCACGGGTCTGTCGAACGCGTCCTACGTCCAGCTCTGGCTGGATTCGGCCCTCGGCCCCGACTTCGGCACCCCGCTCAACCAGGCCATCGTGAACCTGATGGGCGGCAAGGGAACGCCCGAGGACATCGTCACCGCGCTCAAGGACACGGCGGCCGCGCAGTAGTCATGGCAGCTCTCGTCCAGGCAGGGCCCGCGGCCACCGCGGGCCCTGCCCCCACCACCCGACGCCGGCGGGACTCCCGACTCCGGCTCTGGGCCGAGATCGCCCTGTTCACCGGCCCGGCCCTGATCGTCTTCGTGACCTTCGTGATCCTGCCGGTCCTCCAGGCAGCGGTGTACAGCCTCTACAACTGGAACGGCCTCGGCCCGCTGCAGCGGTTCATCGGGCTGGACAACTATGTCCGCGCGTTCAACGACCCGAACTTCACCCAGGCGATCGGCAACAACTTCTTCGTCCTGGTGGCGTCCCTGCTGATCCAGGGACCGCTGGCGATCCTGATCGCGCTGCTGCTCAACCGCAAGCTCCCCGGCCGCGGCATCATCCGGGCCGCGATCTTCGTCCCCTACGTGCTCGCCGAGGTGATCGCGGCGCTGTCCTGGAAACTGCTGCTCTCTCCCCGCGGCGCGCTCAACGCCTGGCTGGAGCTGCTCGGCCTGGGCGACCTGGCCCAGCCCTGGCTGGCCAACCCCGACACCGCGCTGTGGGTGATGTTCGGCATCCTGACCTGGAAGTACCTCGGCTTCGCCATCCTGATCATGCTCGCCGGGCTGCAGGGCGTCCCCGAAGAACTCCACGAGGCGGCCGCCATCGACGGCGCGGGCTGGTGGAAGACCCAGTGGTACATCACCATGCCGTTGCTCGGCCCGACCATCCGGATCTGGGTCTTCCTGTCCATGATCGGCTCGTTGCAGCTGTTCGACATGGTCTGGGTGACCACCCGTGGCGGCCCGCTGAACTCCACCAACACGATGGCGGTGTACATGCTCGTGAAGGGGCAGACCGCGCCCGGCTACGGCAGCGCGATCGCCGTCATCCTGTTCGTGATCTCCCTGGTCATCGCGCTGGTCTACCAGCGCTTCGCCATGCGCCGCGACCTGACCGGCGCGATCTCCCGAGGAGTGCGCTGAGATGGCCGCCGCTACCGCACCCGCCACGCGCATGACCCCCGGACGGCGGCGCAGCCGCGTCCCGGTCTCCCAGGTTTTCGTCTACCTGGTGGCTATCACCGCCGTCGCGATCTCGATCATCCCGGTGCTCTACGTCTGGCTGAGCGGCTTCCGCTCCACTCCCGACCTGAACGCCGACCCGGCCGGCTGGCCCAGCCCGTGGATCGTCACCAACTACGTCAAGGTGCTGACCTCGCCGCGATTCTGGGGATCGTTGATGTCCTCGACGATCGTCGGGCTCGGCACCACCCTGGGCGTGGTCGTGCTCGGCGTGATGGCGGCCTTCGTGATCGCCCGGTACAACTTCGGCGGCCGGCAGTTCCTCTACTCGCTGTTCGCCGCCGGGCTGATGTTCCCGCTCACGGTCGCCTCCCTGCCGCTGAACATCCTGGTCCGCAACCTGCACCTGCACGGCAGCTTCCTGGGGGTGATCCTGCCGCAGATCGCGTTTGCGCTGCCGACCACGATCATCATCCTGGTGCCCTTCCTGCGGGCGATCCCCGACGAACTGGAGGAGGCGGCCGCGATCGACGGCGCCAGCCGGATCGGCTTCTTCTGGCGGATCATGCTGCCGCTGTCGATGCCCGGCCTGGTCACCGTCGGGGTGCTGGCCTTCATCGGTTCGTGGAACGCCTACCTGTTGCCGTTGCTGGTGATGGCCGCCGGCGGCATGCCGCAGGAGTTGTGGACGCTGCCGCTGGGCGCCACCCAGTTCGCCACCCAGTACTCCGCTGACACCGGTGGCGTCCTGGCCTACACCGCGCTGGCAATGGTTCCGGCGCTGCTGTTCTTCCTCGCCGCCGAGAAACGGATCGTCGGTGGACTGACCGGGGCGGTGAAGGGATGACCATGCCCGTGACGAGGCTGACCGGCCCCTGGCACGACACCACGCTGCCGCTCGCGCAGCGGGTGGACGCCCTGATCGCTGAGTTGACGGTGGCCGAGAAAGTGGCCCAGCTGTACGGCATCTGGGTGGGCGCCTCGGCCGACGGCGAGGACGTCGCCCCCAACCAGAACGAGATGTCCGACCCGATCGACCTGGACGTGCTGCTGCCCCGCGGGCTGGGCCAGCTCACCCGTCCGTTCGGCACCGCGCCGGTCGACCCCGCCGTCGGCGCGGTCTCGCTGCTGCGCACCCAGCGCCGGATTATGGCCGAGAGCCGGTTCGGCCTGCCGGCGATCGCCCACGAGGAGTGTCTGGCAGGGTTCGCCGCCTGGCAGGCCACCGCCTACCCCGTCCCGCTGAGCTGGGGAGCGACCTTCGACCCCGACCTGGTCGGACGGATGGGCGAGCGGATCGGCGCCGACCTGGCCTCCCTGGGCATCCATCAGGGGCTGGCGCCCGTGCTGGACGTGGTCCGGGACCTGCGCTGGGGACGGGTGGAGGAGACCATCGGCGAGGATCCCTACCTGGTCGGACGGGTGGCGTCGGCCTACATCGGCGGGATCGAGTCCGCCGGCGTGATCGCCACCTTGAAGCACTTCATCGGTTACTCCGCATCCAAGGCCGGACGCAACCTCGCGCCGGTCTCGCTGGGAACCCGGGAGTTCCACGATGTGCTGGCCGTACCCTTCGAGATGGCGCTGCGGACCAGCGGCGTCCGCTCGGTGATGAACTCCTACACCGACATCGACGGCGTCCCGGTCGCGGCCGACGAGCGGTTGCTCACCGGCCTGCTGCGGGATACCTGGGGGTTCGACGGCACGGTGGTCTCCGACTACTTCGCGATCGGTTTCCTGCACACCCTGCACGCCACGGCCGAGGATTTTCTCAGCGCCGCCGAACTCGCCCTGCGGGCCGGGATCGATGTCGAACTACCCTCGGTGAAAGCATTCAACGACGACCTGGTGGCGGCGGTCGAGGAGGGCCGGATCGACGGCGGGCTGATCGACCGGGCGCTGCGCCGGGTGCTGCTGCAGAAGGCGGCGTTCGGCATGTTGGACCCCGACTACTCGCCGGTGCCGCCCGTTCTGGCCGGAGCCGACCTGGACGACCTGGACGGGCTGCGCGGCAGCGTCGCGCTCGATCCGCCGGGTAACCGGGCGCTCGCCCGCCAGCTCGCCGAGCAGGCGGTGGTACTGGTCAGCAACGACGGCCTGCTGCCACTGGCGGCGGCACGCCGGATCGCGGTGATCGGGCCGAATGCGGCCGATCCGTACGCCGTGCTGGGTTGCTACTCGTTCCCGTCCCATGTCGGCGTCCGGCACCCGGAGGTGCCGCTCGGACTGGAGCTGCCCACCCTGGTCGAGGCCATGGCGGCAGAGTTCCCCGAGGCCGTGGTCGAGTACGTCGCGGGCACCACGGTGGACGGCGGCGAGACCGACTTCGAGGCCGCGCTGGCAGCCGCCCGCGGCGCCGACGTGGTGGTGCTGGCCCTCGGCGACCGGGCCGGCCTGTTCGGCCGCGGTACCTCGGGGGAGGGCTGTGACGCCCCCGATCTGGCGCTGCCGGGTGCCCAGCAGCAGTTGCTGGAGGCAGTGCTGGCGACCGGGACGCCCACCGTGGTGACACTGCTGGCCGGGCGCCCCTATGCCCTCGGTGAGGCTGGCTCCCGGGCGAGTGCGCTGCTCGCCGCCTTCTTCCTCGGCGAGGAGGGGACGGCGGCGATCGCGGGCGTGCTCAGCGGCCGGGTCAATCCCAGCGGACGGTTGCCGGTCTCGCTGCCCGCCCACGCCGGCTCGCAGCCGTCCACCTATCTGGCCGCACCCCTGGCCCGGCGCAGCGGGGTGTCGACCATCGACCCGACCCCGGCCTACGGCTTCGGCCACGGCCTGAGTTACACGGCGTTTGCCTGGACGGACGCGCAGGCGAACGCCGGACGGGTAGCCACTGACCAGCCGGTGACGGTGTCGATCCGGATCGCCAACACCGGTGACCGGGCGGGTGCGGAGGTGGTGCAGCTGTACCTGCACGACCCGTTCGCCAGCGTGGTCCGTCCGGTGCAGCGGCTGATCGGCTTCACCCGGGTGCCGCTCGAGCCCGGCCAAGCGGCGCGGGTGAGCTTCAGCGTGCATCCCGACCTGACCAGCTTCACCGGCGTCTCCGGTACCCGGATCGTCGAGCCTGGACGGATCGAGTTCGGCTTCGCCCGTTCCAGCTCCGACATCGTCGCCACCCTGCCGATCGACCTGACCGGCCCCGTCCGCCAGGTCGACCACACCCGCGTCCTGCACCCGGAGGTGAGGGTCGAGCCCGCCTGACGCCGAGGACAGCAGCCGGTACGGACCTGGTTGTCGTCCGTCACGGTCCCAGCACGGTGAGCGGAACGACCAGGACGCTGTCGGGGCGGCGGTAGGCGACTCCGCTGGGGATGATGACAACACAGGCTTCGGGTGGCCTGGCGACCTTGGCCACGACGCGCAACAAGTTCGCCGCTGCCGCATCCACCTGACTCGCGCCCAGCTTGACCTCGACGGCGATCCAGCGACCGTCGGACGCCTCGACCACCGCGTCGATCTCGTCACGTGCTTTGGAGTCGCGGTAGTGGAACACTCCGCGGGCGCCGATGGCTTGGGCGTAGACCCGCAGGTCGTGGACGACCTGGGACTCGAAGAGAAAGCCCACAGTGGTGGGTTCGCTCAGCAGCCGGTCGATGCCGGCGTCGAGCAGTGCCGCGGCCAGCGAGGGGTCCGCCAGATGCCGGGAGGGGGTTTGCAGCAGTGCCGTTCGTGAGCGCAGCGACGGCGCCCAGGCAGGCTGGTCCTCGACGAGGTAGAGGCGTTGGGCCAGGTCGAACAGTGCGGGGACGGCAGCCGCACCGAACAGGGTGGCGTCCTGGTTCATGCGGCGGGTGATGGCTGCCTGGCTGGCGGGTTGGGCACTCAGCCCGGCCAGTGCCCGCAGGAAGGCCAACAGGCGCCGGGGATCGCGTCGGGGTCCGGCGACTGTCGGGAAGTCGTGCTCGGCGATGTCGTTGAGATAGGACCTCGCCCGCAAGCTCGCCGTCGTCTCGTCCGCGTCGAACCAGCCCGGCCAGCCTCCGCGAACGATCCGCCGAACCAGAGCGGCGAAATCGGTCGTGGACTCTTCCACGGCGAGGTCGCCGTTGAACAGGTCGGCCAGCGAGACCGTGGCCGTCGAATCGCCGGTCTCGGCCAGGGTCATGGTCCGCATGGTCACCTGGGCGAAGCGCCCTGCCCCGGAGTGGAGGAGCTGGTCGTCGTTAGGCCAGGCGAAACCGGTGAGCAGGAACTGTCCACTCGCCCGACGGTCATCGACCGCATGGCGCACCTCGTTCCACAGCTCGGGGACGACCTGCCACTCGTCCAGCAGGCGCGGCGCGGCACCCTCCAGCGCCGACGCCGGCTGCGCCCTGGCCAGAACGGCCCTGGGGTCGCTGGAGTCCAGACGCAGCTCGGAAGCGGTCACGCGGCGCGCGGACTCGGTCTTTCCCACCGCCCGGCTGCCACGCAGCACGACAGCCCCGGCTGCGTTCAAGGCGCTGCGGATCTCCTCGTCGACGATCCGTGGAATGTATCCATCCATGCCCAGATTCTAGCGCGATCGGTGGAGTAACCCACTGGTAGCTAACGGATTTCTCCACTTGTGGCCAGTGAGTTGCTCCAACCCGCGCCTGAGCTGCGACTGCACCTCGACCTCGACGAGTGACTTCAGACGGGATAGACGTATAGTAATGCGTATGCCCCGGATGCAGGTCTATCTTCCCGAAGCGCTCTATCGCGAGGTCAAGGAGCGCGGACTGCCCGCGTCCGAGCTGTTGCAGGAGGCTGTGACAGCGGAAGTCCATCGACGGGAGCTGGAGGCGCGGGCCGACGACTACCTCGTGGAACTGCTCGCCGAGGTGGGCGAGCCGTCTGAGGCCGATCTGGCGCGGGCGGACGCGATGGCGCGCCGGCTGCAGGAGAGGGCCCTCGCCAAGCGAGCAGGCTGATGCTCGTCCTCGACTCGGGAGGGCTGAGTCGGCTGGCCGTCCGCGATCGGGCGACGGCAGCTCTCCTGCTCGCGTTGCGGCGCAGGGGGCTTTGGCCACCGATCGTCCCCACCGTGGTGCTGGCAGAGTCCCTCACCGGATCGGCGCAGCGCGATGCCACGACGAACCGCCTGCTGAAGGCGTGCGACGTGCAGGCATCCGTCCCGGAGCGGCTCGCCCGGCGGGCTGCGGAACTGCGAACGCTGGCGCGCCGCGGATCGGCTGTGGATGCGCTGGTTGTCGCGCTGGCCGAGCACGGTGGAACCGTCCTCACCGGGGACGCGGAAGATCTCCGCGCCCTGGCAGCCAATGCCGTTGGCGTCAGTGTCGAGGTGGTCTGAGAACCGTCCGCAACCTGACGGGCTCGACCAGCCCGGCTTCACGCACGAGGTGGCAACTGGCTCCTTGGCGGTGTCTTCCTGTCACGCGTCCGGGGACGGGACGCGAATCAGAGGTCGTCGAAATCGGTGGCCGAGGGGACGTCCTGGGCCTCGGGCAGCAACCGCTTGTCGAGGGGGACGGGGGTGGCGGCCAGGTCGGCGTCGTTGCCGAGCAGAGCGGTACGGGTGGCGGCTTCGGCGTCCAGGGCGGCGATGATCCGGGCGGAGACATCGGCCGGCATCGGCAGGGTCGGCATCAGTTCCAGCAGTGCTGACAACTGCTGCGTGGCCTCGTCGGTGAGGTCGGGGTCCTCGGTGGGTTGTGATGACATCAGGATTCCCTCGGCAGGCAGTGACAACGAGTCAGACGCATGAGTTGGCCTTTCGGTTCCCATCATGCCTCCAGCAGGTGTCGTAACCGGGGTGCCAGTTTTGCCCGGCCGCGCGAACAGCGGCTCTTCACCGTGCCGGGTGCGCAGCCCAGGATCGTCGCCGCCTCGTCGGTGGAGTAGCCCTGCATGTCCACCAGCACCAGGGCCGCGCGCTGGTCGACCGGCAGCCCGGCGAGCGCCTGCTCCACCTCGAGCGCCACCTCGGCCTGGACGGTGGTCTCCTCCGGGCCGGGCGAAGCGCTCGGCAGCCCGGCCAGCACCTCGTCCTCCAGCGGCAGGGACGGACGGGCCTTCGCCCGCCGCAGCCGGTCGAAGCAGGCGTTGATCACGATCCGGTGCAGCCAGGTTCCGACAGCGGCATCGCCGCGGAAGTCGCCCGCCCGGCGGAAGGCCGAGATCATCGCCTCCTGCACTGCCTCCTCGGCCTCCTCCGGGTTCCGCAGGGTGCGCAGGGCCAACGTCCACAACCGGTCGGCGTGCCGCCGGAACAGCTCGGTGAAGGCGCGCGGATCGCCGGCCACGTGCGCGGCCAGCAGCGCCTTGTCGTCGAGATCGGTGATCATCGATGCCATCCTGGCCGACTCCCTCTGCCGGTTTCCAGCGGGTTCACGATCGCGCCTGCAGGTCGACGATCGCCGCTTGGTAGTGGGTGTCGTCCACCGCCGGAAGTTCAGTGATGTAGAGCAGCAGATAGCGGGTGTCGACCGGCTCGAACTCCAGGCCGAAGCTTCCCGTGGCGTGGGGGAGGCTGGCCACCGTGCGCCACTGCTTCTCCGAGCTCATCGGAGGCTTGGCGGCAGCGAGGTCGGCGGCCGGGACGCGCACCTCCAGCGACGTCGCGCCCTCACCGAGGGTGAGCCACACCGAGCGGGCGGAGACCGACTTGCCGAAGTCGAGCACCAGCCCGACGCCCGGTTTCAGGCCGCCGAAGGTCGGCTTGGTCTTGTAGCGTTCGGTGGTCCAGGCGGTGGCCGGGTCGTTGTCGACGGCCAGCCCCACCTGCTTGCGGTTCTCCTGGCCGGAGCCGCCGTCCTTCTTCGGGTCGAAATCACGCACCTGCAGCACCGCCAGTGGGACGGCCGGCGTGGTTGCGGCAGGAGTCGGTGACGTGGGTGCCGGGACGGCCGCCGGCTGCGACCGGTTGCCGGCCAGGTAGACCAGCAGCCCGATCGCGACCGCGATGATCGCCAGGCCGAGGAGAACCCTGGCGGGTGTGATCCGGGGTGGCCAGACCCGGTCCGGCGGGGGCGGCGAGTCGGCTGAGGCGGGCGGCGGCACCGGGGTGAACGGCGGTGGGGTGTGCTCGGGCGGGACGTAGCCCTCGGGCACCTCCTCGCTGAACTCGTCCGGTACCTGCTGGCTGACCTCGAAGCGCGGGCTCGCCGGGGTCGGGACGGGAGGTGCCACCACCGAGACCGCCGGCAGTGACCCGGTGCCCGGGTGGCCGAGCCGGAGCCGCAGATCGGCTGCGGCGCTGCTCGGCCCCAGCACGAGGGAGAGTTCGGTGGTGATGTCGGCGGCGGTGGCCAGCCGGGACGCCCCCTGCCGCGGCAGCGGCGACAGGATCCGGTCGACCACGACGTCCACCGGGTGTGCCACGCCGCTGCGCACCTGGCTGGGCAGCGCCAGCCGTCCGTCGGTGACCGGGGCGGCCGCCAGGCCGTAGCGGGCGCCGTCCGGCCAGCGGGCGACCAGGCAGGCGTAGAGCAGCTTCCCGAGCGCCTCGACGTCCGCAGCCTGCCCGTCGTCCGGCGTGATCGGAAGGTCGGTCAGCGCCTCGTCCACCAGCAGGCCGATGATCTTCACATTGCCGCTGGAGGTGATCAGGACGGTGGCCGGACTGATGTGCCGGTGGTAGAGCCCGTCAGCGTGCAGCAGGGTGAGGGCGTCGGAGACCTCGCGGACGATCCAGGCGGTCTCCGCGCCGGTCAGCGGGCCGTCCTCCAGTACCCGCTGCAGGGTCTGGCCGGGGGCGTACTCGTAGACGATGTAGACCCCGTGCTCGCCGGTGACCGCCTCGACCACGTCCAGCACCCGCAGGAAGCGGGAGTCGGTGGCCAGCGCGGCGCGGCGGGCCAGAGCGAGCACCTGCTCGCTGCGCGGATCGCCCTCAGCCAGGACGTGGATCAGCACATTGCGGGCGAGCACGGTGTCCTCGGCGCGCCAGGTGCGCTGGCCGTCCCGGGAGGCCAGCAGTTCGGCAAGCTGGTAGCGGCCGGCGAGCATCCGTCCGACGTCGACCAGGTTGGTGGGCTCGTCGTCGGACTCCTGCTCGCCGGGTTCGGGGAACTCCAGCAGCGACTCCGGCGGCTGCGGTGCGACCACCGGGACGAAGACACCCTCGCCGTCCGGGTTGGCGTTGATCTCCTCGGCCGGTGCGGCCAGCTCCGGGGAGCTGTCGGCGGGGGTCGTGGGGCTCGCGTCCGGTGCTGGGGCGGCCGATGACTGCTCACCGGCCGACGGGGCGAACTCCGTCCACGGCGCGGCGCTGGCGGGGTCGGTGAGCAGTTCCTCGATCAGCCCGGGGGCCTCCATCACCTCCTCGGCGGCGAGCGCCGGGTCGGCTGCCGAACCCTTGCCGCGGCGCAGCACACCGAGCAGTTCGGCGGCCTCGGGGATGCCGAGCCGCCGGGCGGCGAAGAAGAACACGGCGACGGCCACGGCGATCGCCAGCACCAGCCCGAGCAGGGTGAACAGCGTGCCGCCGAGGCGTCCGACTGCCCAGGCCACCAGCCAGGCCAGTCCGATCGCCGGCAGCGAGGCGAGGCCGAGCCGGGCCAGGTGCTGCAGGGTCTGGCGGCCCGGCAGATCGGGGATGCGTCTGGCCAGGGCACGGTGGGTGAGCCACACGCCGAGCAGGTAGGACAGCGCGTACGAACCGGCGAGCCGGGCAGCCACGGTGGACGGATCGTCGAAGGGCAGCACGAACGCGACCGCGAGCAGGGCGTTGGCGCCCGAGATGCCGATCTGCAGCAGGAACGGGGTCTTGGTGTCATCAAGGGCGTAGAAGGCGCGCAGGTAGAGGTACTGGATGGTGTACGGCACCAGGCCGAGGGCGAAGGCCATCAGGGCCCAGGCGACGAAGTGGTAATCGGCCTCGCCCGAGCCGTGACCCCAGATCAACGAGGTGATCGGGTTGGCCAGGGCCAGCAGGCCGAGGCTGCCCGGCACCAGGAAGGTGGACGCCAGCCGTGCCGCCCGGCTGACCTCGGTGGTGACCCCCGCCCGGTCGCCAGCCACGGCGGCACGGGAGGCCGCCGGGAGCATGGCCGTGGCCAGCGAGACGGTCAGCAGGGAGTGCGGCAGGATCCAGATCAGATAGGCGTTCTGGTAGGCGGCGAAGCCGCCGCCGCCCGCGGCCCCGGACGGAGCAGCGGTGGACGCCAGCCGGCTCACCACGATCTGCGCCAGGGAGGTCAGCGCCACATAGCCGATCATCCACTTGGCCACGTTGAAGGTGCGGCCCAGTCCCGTCCCCTTCAGGTCGAAACGTGGACGGTAGCTGATGCCAGCCTTCTTCAGGTAGGGCAGCAGCACCAGGGTCTGGATCAGGATCCCGAGGGTGGACCCGATGCCGAGCAGCAGGATCTGCTGGGTGGTGAAGGTCGCTCCCTTGGCGGCGTTCGTCCCCCAGACCGCGATGTAGGCGCCGAAGACGCCAATCGACACCACGTTGTTGGCGATCGGCGCCCACATCATCGGCCCGAAGACGTTGCGGGCGTTGAGCACCTGGCCGAGCAGGAAGAAGACCCCGTAGAAGAACAGCTGCGGCATGGTGATGTAGCTCATCAGCAGCAGGGTCTGCCAGTGTTCGGCCATGGCGGTCGAACGCCAGATGTCGGTGGTGTAGAGGCTCATCACCCACGGGACGGCGACGGTGAGCAGGACGGTCAGCACGCCGAGCGCCAGCAGGAAGGCGGTCATGATCCGGTCGATGAACGCCTTGCCCTTGTCCTGGTCGTGCACCACGGCACGGACGATCTGCGGGACCAGGACGTTGTTCAGGGTGCCGCCGGCCAGCAGCATGTAGAGCGAGTTGGGGACGGTCATCGCAAAGGTGAAGACCTCGACCCGGACCGAGCCGTTGCCGAGGACGAAGGCGATCATCATGGTCCGCACGAAGCCGAGCACCCGCGAGACCATCGTCCCGGAGGCCATCACGGCAGTGGCGTTCAGCAGCCGCTGTCCTCCACCGGTCGCCTCAGCCATCCAGTACCTCCGTGTCGGCTGCTGCCGCCTGCGGTGGGGCGGCGGCAGCGTTCTTCCTGCGGACCTGGCGGATCCGGAGCGCGGTGGACAAGGCCAGCACGGCCGCCGAGGCCACCACCAGCACCCAGCCTATGAAGCCGAGGTCGGTGATCTCGATGGTGATGGGCGTGTCGGGGGTCACCCTGCTTCCCGATTCGGTGACCGCGTGGGCCCATGCCCGGACGATGCCGTTGCCGTTGGCCTCCGGCCGGATGTTCACCGTCTCGCTCTGGCCGGGTGCGATCTGGACCAGCGCGCTGGGCGGCACGGTGAGCCGCTGTGGGCTCTCCGAGGTGAACACCACCTTCACTTCGATGATCTCGTCGAGGTTGTTGGTCAACGTCACCGGGAACTCGTTGCTGCGCGAGGACATCACGAACCGCGGTGAGGCGCTGAAGCTGACCGCCTTGGCCAGCGTCCGGGGGCCGACGAGGTCTTCGATGGCGTCCACCAGGCGGTGGCCGCCGGCCTCGTCGCCGATCCACGCCGCGGCGGCTGCCCGGGTCAGCGCGGCGTCCGCCTCGCTGGTCAGGGTGGACTCCGGAACCAGTTCGCCGTAGGCGGCGAAATACTGGTCGAGGTCGCCGAGCCGGTCGAAGTAGCCGGCATCGAGGACGGGCGGTGCGGCCGGGATGAGTTCCGCTTCGGTGGTGCTCGGGGCAGTCGCCAGCAGGGAGGAGAGCGGGCGGGGGACCATCCAGGCGGTCGTCATGGTGGTGTCGGCGGCCAGGTCGGCAGGCTCGCGGAGCAGTCGTAGCTGTCCGGCGGCGCCGGTGATCACGGTTGCAGCCTCGAGATACTGCCGGCGCTGCAGGGTGGTGGAATCACTCGAGCCGAGATTGGTGGAGGCAGCCAGGAGTTGCACCCCGTCCAGCGACTGCCAGGCGCCGGAGTCGGCCACGTTGGTGGCGAGGACGGCGGTGACCGGCGCATCGGCGAGGTAGCTGCCCAGTTCGGTGGAGTAGCTGCCACCGGTGGGCAGTACCACCAGCGGGAGGTCGTCGACCAGCGGGACAGCAGAGTCAGCGGTGAGTGCCCGGGTCAGCACCCGGTCGTCTCGAGCGGCCAGGGCGCCGGTGATGTCGGGATTGGCGAACAGGCTGCGGGCGCCGTTGTGGCGGTCGAGTTGGTTGAACCTTCGCAGCCAGTCGGCGGCGGCCTGGGAGCCGGTGCCGGCGGTCAGCCCGCTGCCGCTGTGGACCTGGTAGCCGTCGGCCATGTCGGTGAGCTCGTCGAGCAGTGCGGGGTCGACCAGCCACGAGTTGCCCGGGGTGGCTGCGGCATTGAGCAGGGTGTTCAGCCGTCCCTTCAGCTGGCCGAGGAGATCCTCGTTGAGGAAGGTGTTGTCGGTCAGCTTGGTTGGCGGGGCGGCGAGTTCCACCACCCGGGTGATCGGGACCGGCTGGTCGCCCGGCAGGGCGATCACCGTCCGGCCCTCGCCGAGGTTGCCGCGGTTCCCGGCGCCGGTGGTGGTTCCCAGAGCGCGGGCGCCCACCAGGTAGGCCGCGCCGGTGGCGTCGAAGCCCAGCGCCGACAGCGGGGCGCGAAGCATGAAGTCGGCCTCGGCCCCCGCGGGGAAGGCCTGGGTCTGCTCGGTGATCGTGCGATAGGCGTCGGCCCCGTCGGGCAGGATGACCCCGGCGGGCGGTGCCACGCCGGTCACCTGACGCAGGGTCTGCAGGCTGTCGATCGGGTCGCGGGAGCGCCACAGCGCCATCCACAGGCCGTACACCGGCGCACCGGTGGGATTGGACACCCGTCCGTGCACCTCGACCTCGTCAGTGGGCAGGTTGCCGGTGACGCTGACCGAGGTGATCTCGACGGTGACCGACGCCGGGGCGGCCGCCGCCGGCGTGATCGCGGCCGGCCAGCCGCCCACCAGGACCATCCCGAGCAAGGACACGGCGGCGCGGCGCAGCCACACGGTCCGTCCTCGTCTCACCGCTCCATCGTACGGGCGAGGCGCACCCAGCACCTCCCGGGCGCGCCCCGTCCCCCCGACTCATAGCTGGGACGGTTCCAAAGGGGTCGCTCTCGGCGCGCTCGCCTGCTTCCCCCGCAAGCTGTGATCGCAGCCCCGAGGACGGGATCTTTGTCACAGCTTGTCCCTCGGCGGTGGTTGCGGCTCGTAGTGGGGCGGGTTCCGGTTTGGGTTGCCCGGCGCGTTTGGGTTGCCCGGCGCGTTTGGGTCGCCCGGCGCGCTCGCCGGTTTCCTCCGCAAGCTGTGATCACGTATCCGAGGACGGGATCTTTGTCACAGCTTGTCCCTCGGTCGAGGCTTTGCGCTCATGGTAGGGGCGGGTTCCGGTTTGGATTGCGCCGGCGCGCTCTCCTGCTTTCTCCGCAAGGTGTGATCGCAGCTCTGAGGACGGGATCTCTGTCACAGCTTGTCCCTCGGCGGTGGTTGCGGCTCGTAGTGGGGAGTGTTCCGGTTTGGGTTGCCCGGCGCTTTTGGGTTGCCCCGGCGCGCTCTCCTGCTTCCCTCGCAAGGTGTGATCGCAGCTCTGAGGACAGAAGGTCAGTCACAGTTTGTTCCTCGGGGGGGGCGGGAAGACAGAACCAGGGCCCCGTCTGAGGGCCAGAGGATGACCAAAGGATGACCAGCGGCTCGGGGGCCGTCCGGCGTCCGCCGAAGGGCTTGTCCGGACAGGTTGACATCAACTGGTCTCGGGCATAGCCTGAAACGCTGTTCATCGCCGAGGACCAGGAAGGAGGCCGTCGAAGATGGTTATCTACGTTGACATGGTGCGGTTCGCCGCACAGCGCCCGGCGGCCGGCGTCTTCCGTTTCGGCGCGCTCGCGTTTAGCTGAGTTCTTCAGGGGAGAAGTCTGTCCGCAGCCGGGCGACTGACCTCTCAGCAGCCTGAAAGACCGTTCATCACCACGACGCTTTCGTGCGTCCTGACCGGGGAGTTCGCTGCCCCGGCACAGCTCATCACCCCTTCCAGAAAGAGGAAATTCCATGTCCATGACCGTGGCCCCACAGCTCGCGCCCGACGCGATCCGGCCCGCTCCACTCCCGCCCCAGGCCGCCATTTCCGTCGCCGGCCCACGCGCGCGGCAGTCCGTGCACCGCGGCACAGCAGTGCCCCTCACCGAACCAGAACATGCCAGAACCAGGTGGAAACCAACCATGACAACGCCCATCACCCGCAGCCGCGCCATCATCGTCGGCCCGGAACCGTCCACGTCCGAGCCGGTGGCAACACGCCCCGGCCCGGCCCGTCGCATCCTGTACACCTTCCTGCCGGTGCCCCAGGAGTCCTCGACCGCTCTCTTCCGGGAGGCCGAACGAGGACGTTTCCAGCACCACATCTCCCTTCGCTGACCGGCTCGCGTGGCCCCGGACCTCCGGTGGCCACGCGAGCCCAACGAGAAAGCAGTAGCCCTGTGACCATCACGACCAGCAGCCGGATCGCCCTCCGGCCACTCATCGTCCCTGCGACCCTGGATGACGCCGATGCGTCCGACTTCCTGGCCATGGTTGACGTCCGCAACCGGATACTCCGCGAGGTGTCCGGACACGACGACCACTACCTGGCGCCCGCCGCCGTGCTCGCCTTCCACCAGCCCAACCCCTATCAGGAGAGCCTGTGGTGGGTGGTGGAGGTGGACCAGAAAGTCGTCGGCCGTGCCGGCGTCGACCTGCCGCTCGAGACGGGTTCGCGGATCGCCTTCTGCCAGGTCGAACTGCTCCGCGAGGTCCAGGGCCGAGGCATCGGCTCCCAGGCCCAGCAACTGGTCGAGCGCACCGCGCGCGAGCACGGCCGCACCGTCCTGCAGTCCTGGGTAGAGCATCACGACGGACCCGGTGAACAGCTCGTCCCGCCCACCGGTTTCGGCAGCATCCCGGCCGATGACCGGGCCGCGCGCTTCGCCCGCAAGCACGGTTACGCCCTGGAGCAGATCGAGCGGTGCTCGATCCTCGACCTGTCCGCCGGGACGGGCCGGCTGGAGGCACTGCTCGCACAGGCGACGCCGGCGTCGGCCGACTACCGCCTGGTCAGCTGGCAATTGCCCACCCCGCCGGAGTATGTCGACGGCTACGCGTGGATGCTCTCCCGGATGAGCACCGACGCCCCGGCCGGCGGCATGGAGTGGGACGAGGAGATCTGGGATGCCGAGCGTCTCGCCGTCCACGACCGGCAGGTACTGGACGGCAGGCGGACCATGCTCGTCACCGCCGCCCAGCACCGCGGAACCGGCGACCTGTGCGCCTTCACCGAACTCGTCATCGGCACCGACACCACCCGGGTGACTCACCAGGAGTGCACGTTGGTGCTGAAGGAGCATCGTGGCCACAGCCTGGGAATGCTCGTGAAGTGCGCGAACCTGATCGCCTGGCATCGGCTGATGCCCGACTCCCCGCGGGTACTCACCTACAACGCCGAGGAGAACCGTCCGATGCTCGACATCAACGAGGCGATGGGGTTCGTCCCGCTCTCCTATGAGGGTGCCTGGAAGAAGGTGCTGGCCGACTGACGCAGGTTCGCGGGGTGGGGCGGACGGTTCCGGTCTCCCACCCCTGACCGGCGTCGAGTCCTGCCGCCGCGAGTGCTGTGTCGCGATCCTGCCTCTCGATGCTTCGAGACTGTCGAGTTTGGGCTGGGGAGACCATCGAGGTGCGGGATTGCGACAGAGCCCAGAGAACCGCGACGAGCTGCAGCGGGCCGGCTCAGGACCGACCTGTCGCCCCGGCGTCGGGTGTGGCGAGATCCTCGTCCAGGAGCGGCTTGGTCATCGCGCGGCGGAGTTCGCGGTAGTCGCGGAGCAGCCAGGGCCAGTCGGTCTGGATCGCGTCGATGCCGAGCTCGAAGATCGGGCCCCAGGCCGTGTCGGGGGAGTCCGCGACCGCCAATTCGTCGTCCAGACCACCGAACAGCGGCACCCCGGTGGTCAGGGTCACCGTGCTGACTAGGCTGAACACACCCAGGTCGTGGAACTCCTCGATCACCGAATCGCAGAACCAGGGGCTGCGTTCGGTGGTGGTGATCAGTTCGACCCCGACGGTGTTCAGCTGGGGGTCGCCCACTGTCCGATAGACATCGTCAGGGCTGGAACAGATCGGGATGAGCGGGTACTTCGTGGGAAACTCGCGCAGCCGTTCGAGGGCCGCCTCCTCCCAGGCCGGGCACTTCATCACCAGTTGGTCGGACATCTTCAGGGTTGCCGCCGCCCGCAGCAGCTGCGGCCAGCGCCACCAGGAGCGGTCCAGCTGCAGCAGCACCCCGCTGCCGCGGAACGACTCCAGCAGTGGCAGCAGCCGCTCGACCCTGGCCTGACGGCCCGGCCGGTCGATCCAGACATGGGAGGCCTTGTCGACCTCGCCGGCAGTGAGGGTCTGCAGGTTCTTCTCGAAGCCGAGCAGTTCGAGTTCGTAGCCGTCGTGGAAGCCGAAGAACTCGCCATCGCGGGACGACGTCACATCGAGCTCGACCATGTCCGACCCGGACAGCACTGCCGCCCGCACCGCGAGCGCCGAGTTCTCCGCGAGGCTGGCATAGCCGACGCCGCGATGGGAGACGATCATCGTCCCCACCCGCGCGAGGACCTCGTTCACCAGACGGTTCTCGGCCGCGAACTGCGCCTGCCCGAACATCGCCACCTCCTTGTGGACCTCACCGCCGCCCCGACAGCCAGCAGTGGACGATTCCACCATACCCACGGCCCAGAGCGCGCCGTGGTTGCGCTGCAAATCCCTGCACCCAGCCGTCCAGACCACGGACGATCGCCCGGTTTTGCAGTTCGCCCACGGGCGCGCGGCGTCCATGGAAGGATTTCTGCCGGGCCGGTGCGGTGGCCGGATCATCGCCACCCAGGGGACGGTTCCCCGGTCCGGGACCGTCCCGATTTCCTGTGAGGAGTGACGATGGCGGAGTTCGCCTACGAAGACATGCTGCCGACCGGCGAGGACGCCACCTCCTACCGGCTGCTCACCACCGAGGGCGTCGAGGTGCTGGACGGCCCGGACGGACTGCGCTTCCTCAACGTCGCCCCCGAGGCGCTGGAACTGCTCGCCGAGACCGCCATGCACGACATCGCGCACTACCTGCGTCCGGCCCACCTTGCCCAGCTGCGCACCATCCTGGACGACCCTGAGGCCAGCCCGAACGACAAGTTCGTCGCTCTCGACCTGATGAAGAATGCCAATATCGCCGCCGGCGGCATCCTGCCGATGTGCCAGGACACCGGTACCGCGATCATCATGGGCAAGCGCGGCCAGCAGGTGCTCACCGCCGGCACCGACGAACTGCCGCTCAGCAAGGGTGTCTACGACGCCTACACCAAGCTGAACCTGCGCTACTCGATGAACGCCCCGCTGACCATGTGGGAGGAGAAGAACACCGGCAGCAACCTGCCCGCCCAGATCGAGCTCTATGCCGACACCGCTGCCGGCCACGAGACCAGCTACAAGTTCCTGTTCATGGCCAAGGGTGGTGGTTCGGCCAACAAGAGCTACCTCTACCAGGAGACCAAGGCCATCTTGAACCCGGCCTCGATGATGACCTTCCTGGAGGAGAAGATCCGCTCGCTCGGGACGGCCGCCTGCCCGCCGTACCACCTGGCGATCGTGATCGGCGGCACCTCGGCCGAGTACGCGCTGAAGACCGCCAAGTACGCCTCGGCGAAATACCTGGACGGGCTGCCCACCTCCGGCTCGCCGAGCGCCCACGGCTTCCGCGACCTGGAGCTGGAGGCCCAGGTGTTGCAGCTGACCAGGGAATTCGGCATCGGTGCCCAGTTCGGCGGCAAATACTTCTGCCATGACGTCCGGGTGGTGCGGCTGCCGCGGCACGGCGCCTCACTGCCGGTGGCGATCTCGGTCTCCTGCTCGGCCGACCGGCAGTGCCTGGGCAAGATCACCCCGGACGGGGTGTTCATCGAGCAACTCGAGCGCGAACCCGCCCGCTATCTGCCCGACACCACCGACGAGCACCTCGAGGGCGGGGACGTGGTGGCGATCGACCTGCGGCGTCCGATGCCGGAGGTGCTGGCCGAACTGGGCCAGTACCCGGTGAAGACCCGGCTCTCGCTCACCGGCACCCTGGTCGTCGCCCGCGACATCGCGCACGCCAAGATCCGCGAGCGGCTGGACGCCGGCGAGCCGATGCCGCAGTACCTGAAGGACCACCCGGTCTACTACGCCGGGCCGGCCAAAACCCCGGCGGGGATGCCGTCCGGGTCGTTCGGGCCGACCACCGCGGGACGGATGGACTCCTACGTCGATCGTTTCCAGGCCGAGGGCGGCTCGATGATCATGGTCGCCAAGGGCAACCGGTCGAAGGCAGTCACCGACGCCTGCGCCGACCACGGCGGCTTCTACCTGGGCTCGATCGGCGGCCCGGCCGCCCGGCTGGCCCAGGACTGCATCAAGAACGTCGAACTGCTGGAGTACCCCGAGCTTGGCATGGAGGCGATCTGGAAGATCGACGTGGTCGACTTCCCGGCCTTCATCGTGGTCGACGACAAGGGCAACGACTTCTTCGCTGAGGTTGCCCGGCCGACCCTGCTGCACCTCACCGGCCGGTAGCCGACCTGGGCCGGAGGTTTCGCGCTCGACCTGCAGTGGGTCGACTCACGAGGAGTTGGGACGGGAGCGGCTTACCAGCCTTCGCGGCGGGCCTTCGCAGCGGCGGCACCCCGACTGCTGACGCCGAGCTTGGCCAGGATGTTCGAGACGTGCACGCTCACGGTCTTGGTCGAGACGAACAGCTTCTGAGCGATCTCGCCGTTGCTGGCACCCTCCATCAGCAGGCCGAGCACCTCGCGCTCGCGAGCGGTCAGGCCGGCGAGCGCGCTGCCGCCACCGCGTCCTCCTGCCCGGCGCTGCAGCCTCCTGACCACCGGAAGTCGTGACTCGGCCTGCAGGCGGACGGCGAGCGTCCGCGCCTGGCTCAGGACCTCGGCGGCAGACGCGCCGTCGCCGGCCAGGTGGCGTCCGAGCTCGATCAGGATGTCGAGTCGAAGGCTCATCGGGCCAGCGGCGAAGGCGTCGGCCGCCTGTCGCCAGGCCTCGGTGGTGTCGTCCAACTCGGCTTCGAACAGCGCCCGCCACCGCTCGGTGGTCACCGCCGGCGCCAGCCTGGACGCCCGCTCCCGCAACCACGCGCCGTCCTGCTCACGGTCACCGCCGCCCAGCCGCAGCGCCCGGGCCGCCAGGCAGAGTGCCTGCCAGGTGAGCGCGGGGTGCTCCTGACCAGACATCGCCAGCACCGTCCGGCTGTACTGCCACGCCAGGTCTGCGCGCTCCCGGGCGAGCGCCAGCTGCACCAGATTGCGGCCGAGCCGCAGCCGGTCCTGGGGCTCCGCGTGCTCGGCGGTGAAGACCGGGGCATAGTCGGCGAGCACTGTCTCGGCGGACTCCAGCTCCCCGCGAACCAGCGCCACCTCGGCCAGCAGCAGTCGCAGGTCCATCCGCTCGTCCGCTCGCGGGTTGAGCGCCAGGGCCGGACGCGCCAGGGCGACCGCCTCATCGAGCTCGCCGAGCGCGAGCAGGCTCTCGGCCGCGTTGCTGGCCATCATCACCCCGCGCGACCGCTCGACGCCGAGATCGCGGGCGTCGTCCACGCCGGCCAGGGCGGTTTCGGCGGCCTCACGGAACCGTCCGGCCAGGTGCAGGTGGTTGCTGTAGTTCACCCGCCACCGGGTGCGCGAGCGTCCAGACGACAGCTCGCCGGCCTGTTCCAGCAGCGCCAGCCCGCGTTCGTCCTCGCCGAGGGAGGCCACCACGCAGCCGATGGTGTTCAGCAGACTGGACTCGGCCGCGGTGGCGTCGACGGCGCGAGCTATCGCCAGTCCCTCCTCTGCGGCGGCGAGGCTCTCGGCCAGTCGTCCGTCCAGCATGAGTTGGGCGCTGATGTGGTCCAGGACGTCGGCGCGCTCGGCCGTGGGCGGGTCGGACGGGGTGAGAGCCAGGGCTTCGGTGAGGATCGGCAGCGGATCCTGGCCGAGCACCCGGTATCGCACCCGGGACAGGATGACCAGCCGGCCGGCCCGGTCCAGCGGGTCGAGGTCCTCCTCCTTCAGCGAGGCCTCGATCAGCGGCAGGGCGCGTCCCTCCTCGCCGCCGTTGCGGGCGGCGGCAGCAGCGGCGTACAGCACCTCGCCCCGGCTGCCCAGGACGGCGGCGGCCGCGGGGTCGCGATCCCAGACCTCCAGGGCGTTCTCCAGCAGGCGGAGCCGGGTGAGCGGGGCGTGGCTGGGGCCGTCCAGGACCCGGCGGCAGGCGGCGAACCCCTCGGGCAGCCGGTTGGCGGAGAACAGGTGGCGGGCCAGCTCGGCGTCCCCGCCTCCGGCACCGGGGTGGGCGGCGAGCGCGTCGGCCACGCGGGAGTGCAGCCGGGTGTGTTCGCCGGGCAGCAACCGGTCGTGGATCACCTCGCGCAACAGGCCGTGCCGGAAGGCGTAGCCGGTCTCGGTGGGTACCAGCAGGCCGGCGTCCACCGCCTCGCGCAGGGCGGTGTCCAGTTCCCGGGGTGGCAGGTCGGAGAGTGCTTCGAGGATCTCCTGGGAGACGTTCAGTCCGACTCCGCAGGCCAGCCGCAGCAGTTCGCCGGCGGCCTCGGACAGGGCATAGACCCTGGCCATCAGGGCGTCGGCGAGGGTGGCGGGGAGTTCGCGTCCCTCCCGAGCACCGCGGGCCAGTTCCTCGGCGAAGTAGGGGACGCCGTCGCTGCGTTCGACCAGTCTGGCGACCAGGGTGGGACCGGCGGACGGCAGCACGCTGTGGATGAGCTCGGTCAGCTCTTCGGGTGGCATCGACTGCAGGTCGAGCCGTCCGACCCCCGGACGGCGGCTGAGCTCGGCGAGCACCGGACGCAGCGGGTGCCGGGTCGGCAGGGCGTCGGTGCGGTAGGTGGCGACCAGCAGCAGCCGGGAGTCCCGCAGCACTGCCTGCAGGAACTGCAGCAGGTGCCAGCTGGTCTGGTCGCCGGCGTGCAGATCCTCCAGCACGAGCAGCACCGGCGCCTGTCTGGCAGCATCCTCGAGCACGGCGGCGAGGGCGTCGAACAGCGCCAGCCGCTCCGGCTCGCCGGAGGTGGGGCGGTCGGCCAGGTCGGGCAGGACGTGGCTGAGTGCGGCGGTGCCGGCCCCGGCCCAGGCACGCAACGCCTCCAGCCCGAACCGCCCGGCGATCTGCTGGAGGACGGCGGAGATCGGCGCGTAGGGCATCGGAAGATTGCCGATCCGCAGGCACAGCCCGGTCAGTTGCACCGCGTCCGGGGGCAGTTCGTCGGCGAAGGCGCGGACCAGGGAACTCTTGCCGATGCCGGCCTCACCGCCGACCAGCGCCAGCCACGGCTCACCGCTGAGGACGCGTTGCCAGGCGGCACGCAACTCGGCGAGTTCAACGGCGCGGCCGACGAAAGGCACCCTCGGTGGAACCAACGGCATACCCCACATCGTGCCACGCCCGGGAGGTTCCCGGCGCGAGCCGGGTGCTCCGGTCAGGGATGGGTGATCTGCAGCCGCGGGAGGCGCCGGGTGGCCGGGTGGTGCGTCGTCCACCGCACCGTGCCGGCCAGCCCTTGCCACCAGGGCACAGCCGACTCTTCGGTGCCCCGAATCTGCCGGGCCAACCGGTTCTCGGCGGCCTCGCGGAGCAGGTCTTCGTGACGTGCCCGGCTGGATTCGCCGGAGAAGAGGATCTCAGCGGTGCTCATGTCTACAGCATCTGGCTAAGGCAGCCCGCCGGACATCAGACGATCACCCGAACTTGCCTGAGGCCCGGCGCCCTGAGGTACCTCAGACCCGCCGTCCCTACGTCAGTCAGACGCAAACCGGGTGATTTCGGGGGGTCGCGTGGATAATCCACGCGAGTGGCCTCTACTGCCCGGTTTGTGCCGGGGTCGTGGTTCGGTGGGGACGGTTGCTGCCTGACGCACAGCCGGCCGGCTGGCTGTGCCGGCTGTGCTCAGCCGCGCTGGTCGATCGGGACGAAGGGCCGCTCGGTCTCGCCGATGTAGACCTGGCGCGGACGGTTGATCTTGGTGGCCGGGTCGCGGAACTGCTCGCTCCAGTGGGCAATCCAGCCGGGCAGCCGGCCGAGAGCGAACAGGACGGTGAACATGTTCTGCGGGAAGCCCATGGCCTCGTAGATCAGGCCGGTGTAGAAGTCGACGTTCGGGTAGAGCTTGCGCTCCTGGAAGTAGGGATCGGACAGCGCCGCCTCCTCCAGCGCCATCGCGATGTCGAGCAGCTCGTTGTGCCCGGTCATCCGCTTCAGGATGGCGTCGGCGTGCTTCTTCACGATCGCCGCGCGCGGGTCGTAGTTCTTGTAGATCCGGTGGCCGAAGCCCATCAGCTTGGTGGTGTCCTTCTTGTCCTTCACCTTGCGGACGTAGGTCTGGACGTCGCCGCCCTCGTCCCGGATGCCCTTGAGCATCTCCAGCACCGCCTGGTTGGCGCCGCCGTGCAGCGGGCCCGACAGGGCGCTCACGCCGGCCGCCACCGAGACATAGATATTGGCCCCGGAGGAACCGACCATCCGGACGGTCGAGGTCGAGCAGTTCTGCTCGTGGTCGGCGTGCAGGATCAGCAGGACGTCGAGCGCACGGGTGACGTCGTCATCGAAGGGGTACGGGCCGGTCGGCAGCCCGAATGACATCCGCAGGAAGTTCTCCACATAGCTCAGCGAGGAGTCGGCGTAGAGGAAGGGCTGGCCCACCGAGCTCTTGTAGCCGTAGGCCGCCAGGGTCGGAACCTGCCCGAGCAGGCGGTAGGTGTCGTCGAGAAGTTCCTGCTCGGGGGAGAGCACCTTGCCGGTGCGGGCCGAGCCGGTGAATGTCGACAGTGCGTTGATGCCGGCGGCGAGGACGGGCATCGGGTGCGAGCGCCTGGGGAACGAGCGGAACAGCTCGCGCAGCCGCTCGTCGATCAGGTGGTAGGAGGCGATGTTGTCGGAGAACTCCTTCAACTGGGCAGCGGTCGGCAGTTCGCCGTACAGCACCAGGTAGGAGGTCTCCAGGAAGGTCGACTGCTCGGCGAGTTGCTCGATCGGGTAGCCGCGATAGCGCAGGATGCCGGCGTCCCCGTCGATGAAGGTGATCGCCGACTGGCAGGACGCGGTACTGCCGAAGCCCACGTCCAGCGTGGTGTCGCCCGTGGCCGAGAGCAGCTTGCCGATGTCGTACCCGTTGCTGCCCTGGGTTGCCTTGACCAGCGGGAGTTCGCACGTCACCTCGTCGTGGTTGAAGACCGCATTCGTCATTTCAATCCTCCACTGAAACCGCCGACCCCGGCGTCCTGGCGGGGCGGTCTGGGGGCCACCATACATGCGCTTTCACGGGCCTGGAGAGGCGCCCGCGACCCGGCGGACGCACGGTGACGTCCCCAAACTACCCCACAGATCGTTCGGAACCGAATAGTTGACAACTAAACAACCTGCTCCTACCCTAGGTTTCGTTGAGATTTCAATCATCAGGATTTGACCCGAGAGGAACCCGATCGACGTGAGCGCAACCCTTGCCGAACTGAAGGGCAGCTACACCCTGGACGCCGCCCACTCGCAGGTGGGCTTCATCGCCCGCCACGCCGTCGTCACCAAGGTGCGTGGCCAGTTCAACGACGTCACCGGCACTGCCACCATCGACGGTGCCAACCCGTCCGCCTCCTCGCTGAGCGTGGAGATCAAGACCGCGAGCATCGACACCCGCAGTGACGGCCGCGACGAGCACTTGCGCAGCGCCGACTTCTTCGACGTGGAGAAGTACCCGACCATCACGTTCGTCGCCACCGGCTTCGCGATCACCGATCCGGAGACCGTTGAGGTGACGGGTGACCTGACCATCAAGGGTGTCACGAAGCCGGTAACCGTCCCGTTCACCTACCTGGGCGAGAACGGCGATCCGTGGGGCGGTCAGCGGATCGGTTTCGAAGGGTCGGTAGTGGTGAATCGCAAGGACTGGGATCTCACCTGGAACGTGGCCATCGAGACCGGCGGTGTGCTGGTCAGCGAGAAGGTGACCCTCGAGTTCGAGATCGCCGCGGTCAAGCAGGCCTGATCGCCCATACGGACGCCCTGGCACCGCTGGTCGTCGTCTCAGCGGATGCGGTCAGCGGAGGCGAACCGGTGCCGGACGGCCTGCCGGGCGAGGGCTGCCAGTCCGTCCGGGTCATGCGGGCGTAGCGAGTAGAACGCCCGCGCCACCGGCCGGTCCGGCAGGAGATCGCTGAGGTCGCGTCGGCTCGCGTCGATGATCGCCTCGCTCGGGACGGCCGCCAGCGCCTGGCCGAGTTCGGCCAGGTCATCAGGGGTGTCCCCGAGCACGGGCAGCACCTGGGCAGCCGGGTTGCGCCGGTAGAACCGTGCCAGCGATCCGGTGGCGTACGGCTTGGGGTTGATGATGGCCGCCACGCCACTTCGCCGAGCGGCCTCGGTGCCAGCCCCGGGCCGGATCGAGTCCAGGCGCAGCGAGTCGCCCTCCTCGAGAATCACCACCGTCCGTCCGGTCAGCAGCTCCGCGCCGTCCACCGTCACCGGAGAATCGGCAGTGAACACCTGCGCGGCCGGATTGATCTGTCCGAGGGCCTCGACCAGGGAGCTGATCCGGTCGGCCGGGACGGTGTCGCACTTGTTGATGAGGATCGCGTCGGCCAGCCGCAGGCAGACCTCGCCGGGGAAGTACTCCACCGCACCGTCGGCGCGCAGCGGGTCGACCAGCACCAGGTGCAGCCGTGGCCGCAGAAAGGGCGGATCTGAGCCGGAACCGTCCCAGATCAGGACATCCGCCTCGGCCTCCGCGGCGGTCAGCACCGCCTGGTAGTCGACACCGGAGAACACCGGCACCGGGTCGGAGCCGGCGGGAGACACCTCGTCACGGCACACCGGGGCGTCGGTCTTCTGTGTGGTTGTGGACAGATGATCAACCGGGTAGGTGTTGTCGAACGGGTGGTGCTGTCGCGGATGACGTACCACCGCCACCCGCCAGCCGTCGCGGAGCAGCAGTTCGGCGAGATAGCTCGCGGTCGGCGACTTGCCCGCGCCGGCCCGCGCGGCGGAGACCGCGATCACCGGACGGCTGGTTGGCAGCATCAGGCGCGCGGGGGCGATCATCCGGAAGTCCGCGCCCGCGGCGAGCACCCGCGAAGCCAGCTGACCGACCTCCTCCTGCCGGGTCTCGGTGTAGGCGAAGACGACGTCGTCAACCCGGAGGTGGACGATCAGCTCCTCCAGCGCCACCTCAGGCAGGATCGGCACTCCGTCCGGGTAGAGCGGACCGGCCAGCGTGGCCGGATAGGTGCCGCTGTCGTCCACGCAGTACTCCCGGGAGGTGAAACCGACCACACGGTGATCGGCATCCTGGCGGAAGATCGTGTTGAAGGTGTGGAAGTCGCGGCCTGCAGCTCCCACGATGAGGGTTCGGCGTGGACCTTTCACGTCCGGCTCCTGGCGCTCGGGGGATGCCTCCAAGTTTAGTGCCGCTCGGGCTCCCGCCCGATGGTCCGGGACAATTCGGACATTCCGGACGGGACCGGGGACCGACCGCACTCGGGATGGTCCGCTCAGGGGCGTGGAAAACGGGTCGTCATCGGCAACACGGTGGACTGCCGGCCGCCCCCGATGACGGTTAGGGTCGTGTCATGGAACAGTCAGGACCCATTGTCGTCGGTTACGACGGATCGGACTTTGCGGACGAGGCCCTGCGCAAGGCGCTCTGGCTGGCAGAGAAGCTCGACGAGTCACTGATCGTGGTACGGGCGTGGACGATCAGCAACGCGCCCCGGCCGCGATCCTGGGCACCCGGCTATGTGCCCCCGGTCGAGGACTTCGCCGAGGCGGTGCTGGAGCAGCTCACGACCCAGGTGGCAGCACGGCTGGCCGATCATCCGGGGGTGAAAGTGGAGTACCTCACCCCGCACGGTGCCGCCGGACGCGAGCTCGTCAAGGCCAGCCGCGGTGCGCGGCTGCTGGTGGTCGGCACTCGCGGGCAGGGCGGTTTCGCCGGGCTGCTGCTCGGCTCGGTCTCCGACCAGGTGGTCGAGCACGCGCAGTGCGACGTGCTGGTCACCCGCCGTCGCGGGGGCGACCAGGCACCGCCGCGTCAGTTGAAGCTCGATACCGCGATCGAGCCGGACGAGGGCTGAGTCGGGCCGTAGCGGAATCCGCCGCAGGGTCAGCCGGCCAGGCCCTGCTGCTTGAGCCAGTCGGTGGCGATGGTGGCAGACGACGCCTGCTCGTTGACGCTGCGCGCGTTGAGGCCGATCAGCTCGGCGGGGGTCAGCTTGGCACTGACCGCGTCGATCGCCTGGGCTGCCTTCTCGTCCACCTTCGCGGAGACGATCGGCACCACGTTCTGCGGCAGGATCAGGCTCTTCGGGTCGGTGAGGGTGACCAGGTTGTTGGCAGCGATCGAGGGATCGGCGGAGTAGATGTCGGCCGCCTGCACCGTGCCGTCCACCAGCGCCTTGACGGTCAGCGGACCGCCGGAATCCTCCACCGGGACGACGGTGATGTCCACGCCGTAGCTCGCCTTCATCCCCTGCGGGCCGTAGGGACGGGTGGCGAACTCGGAGTTGGCGGCCACCTTCACCGGCGCGGGCACTTTCGTGAGATCGGCCAGGGAGACCAGCCCGTAGGTGTCGGCCAGTTCCTTGGTGACGTTGTAGGAGTCCTGGTCGGTGGCCTGCGCGGCGTTCAGATGGCGTAGGCCGCTGGGCAGGACGGTGTCGAGCGCGGCGAGCACGTCGTCCGGCGAGGTGGCCTTGGTCTGGCGGTCGTAGTACTGCAGCAGGTTGCCGGAGTACTCCGGCATGACGTCGATCGTGCCGGCCTCGACCTCGGGCAAGTAGATCTCGCGCTGCCCGATCTGGTACTGCCGGTCGACGGTGTAGCCGGCCGCCTCCAGCGCCTGGGCGTAGAGCTCGGCGATGATCTCGTTGGAGTAGTACTGCTGGGAGCCGACCACCAGGGTGGTGGACGGCGAGCCACCGGAGGCCGACGGACTGCCGGACGTGGTGGACTCGCCGAACGGCTGCTGCGTCGCACAGCCGGTGAGGACGAAAGCTGCCGCTGCCGCGGCCAGACCGGCGCGACCCAGCGGCCGGGTGAGCTGACGGGTGACGGTATTCATGACTGCCTTTCGGTCGGGGTGCCCGTGAAGGCTCGGCTTCGGCCAGCTTATGCGGCGGCTCCGACAGCGCCGACAGCCCGCCTGGCCAGCTGCTCGGCCACCTCGAAGACCAGGTCGAGGACGACGGCCAGCGCCACCACCAGCAAGGCGGCGGCGAGCATCTGGGTGTAGTCCTGCGTCTTCAGCCCCAGGAAGAGGAATCTGCCCAGCCCACCGGCCCCGGTGTAGGCGGCCAGGGTAGCGGTGGCGACCACCTGCAGCACGGCCGAGCGCAGGCCGCCGATCAGCAGCGGGAGCCCCAGCGGGATCTCGACCAGCCCCAGCACCTGCCAGCCGGAGAAGCCCATCCCCCGGGCGGCATCGGTGACCTTCGGGTTGATCGCCTCGACCCCGGCGTAGGCCCCGGCCAGGACGGACGGGAAGGCCAGTATCACCAGGGCGACCAGGGGTGCGACCAGCCCGATGCCGAGGGCGAGTGCGGCGAGGGTGAGCACGCCGAGAGTGGGCAGCGCCCGGGCCGCCCCCGAGGTGGCCACCACGAAGCCGCGGCCACGCCGGAAGTGCCCGACCAGCCAGCCCAGCGGGACCGCCAGCACGGCGGCGATCGTCACCGCCACCACGCTGTAGGCCAGGTGTTCGCCCAGCCTGGTCCAGATGCCGTCCGGGCCGTGGGCGCGGGCCGGATCGCTGAGCCAGGCGAGGGCATCGGCGAAGGGATTCATGTCGCCGCCTCCGGGAGCACCGTCTGGCGGCGCGGCAGGGCACGCGTCCACGGCATCGCCAGCCGTCCAGCCAGGACGAGCAGGCCGTCCACCACCAGCGCGAGCAGCACGGTGGCGACGATCCCGGCCAGCACCTCGGCGATGATGCCGCGCTGGAAGCCGTCGGTGAACAGCAGCCCGAGGCTGGGGACGCCGAGCACCGCGCTCACCGTCACCAGGCTGATCGTGCTGACCGCCACTACCCGGAGCCCCGCCAGCAGCACTGGCCCGGCCAGTGGGAGCTCCACCTGCCAGAACCGCCGCCAGCGGTCGTAGCCGACGGCGGTTGCCGCCTGGGTGGCGCCGGAATCGACGGCCGCCAGGGCGTCGGCCACCGAGCGGGCCATCAGCGCCACCCCGTAGAGGGTGAGTGCGGCCACCACGTTCAGCCGGTCGCGGACCGCCGTCCCCAGCAGGCCGGGCAGCAGAACGAACAGTGGCAGCGAGGGAATGGCGTAGAGCAGGCCGGTGGCGGCCAGCAGGGTCGTCCGCGACCACCGGAACCGCTGCGCCAGCCAGCCGATCGGCAGGGCGATCAGGAAGCTGGCGGCGATCGCCGGTACCGCCAGCCCCAGATGGGACCAGGCGCGGTCGGCGATCAGGCCGAGGTTGGCCAGCACCCAGCTCATCAGGACGGTGCCACCTGCCCGAGCGGCCGTCCGGCGCCGTCCACCACGATGTCCACCCCGTCCACCCGGCGCAGCTGCAGCCGGCGCTCGCCGGTCAGCCCGACGAAGTCGGCCACGAAGTCGTCGGCCGGGTTGGAGACGATCTCGAGTGCGCTGCCGACCTGGGCAGTGACCGCTCCCGCCCGCAGGATGACGAGTTGGTCGCCGAGCAGCAGCGCCTCGGAGATGTCGTGGGTGACGAACAGGATGGTCTTGTGCAGTTCGCGCTGCAGCCGCAGCAGCTCGGTCTGCAGTTCGGCCCTCACGATCGGGTCGACCGCGCCGAAGGGTTCGTCCATCAGCAGGATGTTCGGGTCGGAGGCGAGCGCCCGGGCCACCCCGACCCGCTGCTGCTGCCCGCCGGAGAGCTGACGCGGATAGCGTCTGGCCATCGCCTGGTCGAGGCCGACCAGCTCCATCAACTCCAGGGCCTGGGCGTGCGCCTGCGCGCGCTTCACCCCGTTGAGCAGCGGGACGGTGGCGATGTTGTCGATCACCCGGCGGTGCGGGAGCAGGCCGGCCTCCTGCATGACGTAGCCGATCCGGCGGCGCAGCGCCACCGGTTCGACGGTGGCGACGTCGAGGTCGTCGATCCAGACCGAGCCCGAGGTGGGGGTCACCATCCGGTTCACCATCCGCATCAGGGTGGTCTTGCCCGAGCCGCTGCTGCCGACCAGGACGGTGGTCTTCCCGCTGGGTGCGACCAGCGAGAAGTCACCCACGGCGATGGTGCCGTCGGGGTAGGTCTTGCCGACGTTGCGGAACTCGATCATGCGTGACCTCCTGGGCACCACCCTAACCAGACCCGCTGACGGCGCCCGTTCCAGGAACGATTCACCGGCACCGGACCGGCCCGGGTTCCCGGGCCGACCCGCCTGGTCAGGGTGTGCGAGATCTGGCCCGGCCGCCGACAGCGCGGTCGAGGCAGGCCCGGGTGTATGCGATCAATCCAGCGCCAGGGCCGTGCGCTGGGGCACCGGGAGTGCCGTCAGCGATCACCAGCCCGGTTTGCCGCACCAACCGAACAGACGCGCCGACGGCGACGCGCAACTGCCTCCACGCGCAACCCCCACCAACGCTTCCCGGGAACCGTCGCCTTGACAGGGACGTGGAAACACCTCACCCACCCCTGGTGGGCCGAGCCCGGGTGGCTGTCTTCGGGCGGGTGGGTTCAGGGGTGCAACGAGGAGTCCGGCTCGTCGACCACCCAGGAACCGAACCGGACGGTCAGCCCTGCGCGGGTGGGCGCGCAGACGAACGGCCCGGCGCTCACCGTGACAGCGGGATCCAGCGGGATCACCCGCACCAGGCGGAAGTCGGTGTCGGAGGTCCGGGCACGGACGGTGACCGTGTCGCCGGTGCGGCTGGCCCGGATCGTGACCCGCTGCCCGCTCCACCCCGGAACGGGGGCGACCGACCAGTCGGAGAACGGTGCGGTCACCACCGCTCCCAGCTGCAACACCCCGTCGGAGCACTCCAGGCCCGCCTTGATCCAGGTGGACGGCGAGACCCGCAGGAAGACCCCCGCCTGGTCGAACTGCTCGGGGAGGTCGGCGGTGAAACTGACCTCGACCGCCGCTTCGCCGGGCAACACCGCCAGCAGGGCGTGCTCGGAGTCGTGGATGAACCCGTAGGAGGTGGTGCGCCAGGCGTCCGAGCCCTCCTCGGCGGTGACCAGCAGATCGCCGCCGTCCGCCACCACGGCTGCCGGTGGATTGGTCCAGACGCCCTCGTCCCACGCCAGGTTCCGACTGGTTGCGGTCACGTTCCCTCTCTTCCCGGCCGGGGCCGCGATGGCCCGGCCGTGGTGCGCGGCGGGGGCAGGACTGGGCGGTGTCCGTCCCAGTCAGCCCACTGTTCGACCAGATGATAGCCAGCAGTCCTCCGGTGGCCGGGCGACGCTCCGGCCGCTCTTCACGACCAGCCGGCCCCGAGCTGGACGAATCGCCGCAGAATCTGCCTCCGTCCCGGCACCGGTGGCTAGGCTGAGAACAGGTCTGAGTCGAGTCGGTAGCGGGCGGCTTCGCCCCCTGCCGGGGCGAAGGAGGACGGGCGTGGACGAAAATCCCTGCCTCCCGCAGACGGGGGAGATGGCGTGTCCCGGCACGCCAGGGTGGCAGGACGAGCTGTTCGTCGTGCTCGACCGGTTCCCCATCCCCATCGAGGTGTTCGCCGCCGACGGCACCAGCCGGTTCGTGAACCATGCCTTCACCGAGGTCTTCGGGATCAGCGCCGACCGGGTGGTCGGCAGGCTCAATGTCCTCAGTGACCCCTTCCTCACCACGGTGCTGGGCTTCGAGGAGCACTTGCTGAGGGCTTTTGCCGGCGAGCCGGCGTCCCTCCACAACGTCCGGGTTCCGCTGGAGGAGATCCGCAGCCGGTACCAGCGGCACGGCGCGCCGGCCGGTGGGGTCGAGCTCTACCAGGACATCACCGCCCTGCCGCTGCGCGAGCCGGACGGGGCGCTTGCCTGGGTGGTGGTGCTCTTCGTGACCAAGGACGTCTACCAGTTCCACTCCGCGGTCGGCCGGGCGCGGGAGTACCTCGACAGCCACTGGCTGGATGCCTTCGACCTGGACGCGGTGGCGACCGCGGCCGGGGTGAGCCGTTCGCATCTCTCGCGGCTGTTCGGCAGATACCTCGGCAAGACCCCGTACCGCTACTACCAGGACACCAGGGTCGAGCAGCTCAAGACGGCGCTGGCCGACCCGGCCCTCCAGATCGGCGAGGCGTTCGTCCGCTGCGGCGCGGGCTACAACAGCGGCCTCGCAACAGCCTTCCGGCGTGCTGTCGGCATGACCCCTTCGGAGTACCGGAGGCGGCTGGCCGAGCTGACGACGCCGCGGGCCGGCCCGGCGGGCGAGCCACCGGACTACCGGCAGGAGGACGACAGGCTGTTTCGGATCGTCGACCTGCTGCCGATCCCGATCCAGGTGTTCCGCGCGGACGGCAGGGCGGCGTTCATCAACCGCGCGGTGCTGCGGGAGTGGAACGTGCCGGACGACACCGGGATCCTCGACAGCTTCAACCTGCTCACCGACCCGCTGGTCAACCAGCGGTACGGGCTGCGGCAGTACGTGACCCGTGCCTTCGCGGGCGAGACCGGGCTCGTGCCGGACGTCCGGATCCCGCTGGAGGCCTTCTGGGAGGTCTATCAGAAGGGGAGTGCGACGTTCGACACCGAAGCGCTCTACGCCGACATCCTGAACTTCTCGCTCCGCGACCCGGATGGCCGATTGCGGTTCGTGGTGAGCATCTTCTTCACCAACCGGATCTATCGCGGACGGCGCGAGGTGGCCAGGGCGCGGGAGTACCTGGAGAACCACTGGCGGGACCGGTACGACGCCGGCGCCCTCGCCGAGGTGGCCGGGCTGAGCAGCTCCCAGCTGTGCCGGCTCTTCCGGCAGGAGGCCGGGACGACCCCCTATGCCTACTACTGCCAGGTCCGGCTGGAGCGACTCAAGGCGGCGCTGAAGAATCCGGACCGGAGCATCGCGCAGGCCTTCGCCGCGTGCGGCCTGGAGCACCAGGGGAATGCCACCCGCTTCTTCAAGGAGAACACCGGAATGACACCCTCCCAGTACCGGGCGCTCGCCGGCCAGGAGTGATCCGGAGGACGACCTCCGCACAGGATCGACGATGCGTCCCAGTGAGAAAATCCGGGCACCCAGACGGTGGCTCCACGGTTCCGACGCTGCGTAGTATCCCTTCCAGGGAGGGGGGTGGAAGCAGGGCGTTCCCGCCGGAGCAGCCGGGCCGCGCCTGTCGTGGGCAGCGGGGGATTTTCATCAGAGATCTCGGGCCCTGCCGCGGAGCGGGCGCCCTGCTTCTTACCCTCTTGTTCCCGGGCCCCGGCTCGTGACCGAGGCGGCTCCGACCCACATCAGGGCAGGTCGGTCGAGCGGCCGATGACGCGCCCGGCGATGCTGCCGACGTGCGCTGGGCAGTGACACAGGGAGTCCCCACTGTGGGTCAGTTGGTGCGAACCGCCACCCGCGCGGCGCCGGCGCAGGCGAGGCTGCCGACCTCCCCGGAGAGCAGGCCGTCGGGACGGACGCGATAGACGACCGCGCGATCCTCGTCCTGGGCCGCGCACAGCGCCCAGTCGCCGTCCGGGGTCAGGCTGAAATCACGCGGATTGCTGCCCACCAGGCTGTGCCCGACCAGGTCGAGCCGGCCGGCGCTGGCGTCGAACCGCCACACCGCTACCGAGTCGTGGCCACGGTTGCTGGCGTAGAGGATGTCGCCGCGCGGGCTCCAGACCAGCGCGGCCGCCGTGTTCGCCGCCGGCCAGCCGGCGGGCAGGGTGGACGAGCTGTCG
>NZ_JAYFPT010000011.1:0-35969 GCF_034927565.1 Propionicimonas sp. | reverse complement strand
AGGTGACGCAGGCTCTCTGCCTGTTCGTCGGTGAGGGCACTGACCATGAGGTCCTGAACGGTTTCGACCTCGGTCACGGCGGCTGCCAGCAAGTCTTCGCCCAGGGCAGTGAGATGCGCCGGCAGTACCCGTCCGCTCGATGCCTCCTCGGCTCGTTCGACCAGGCCGCGCTGCTCCAACCCGCGCAACAGGGCGTTCATCGTCTGGCGCGTGACGAACGCACCCCGAGCCAGTTCCGAGTTCGACGCTCCCGGCGCCCGGCTGAGCAACTCCAGGCAGACGTACTGCGGGGTCGTCAGGCCGAGCGGCCTGAGCACATCGTCCATCCGAGCGCGGAGCGCAGCCTGCGCCTGCTTGAGCCGATAGCCGACCATCGACCCGAGGGAGTCTGCGGATTGCGTCATGTAAGGATTCTGACATAGAGTGAGTGTGTCAGTATCCTGACACACTACTTGAAAGGACCTACCGTGGCAGTGACCGGCCCAGACTTCATCGCCCTGCAGGTACGCGATCTCGAGCGTGCCGCTACCTTCTACGAGACCCGGCTCGGCCTGACCCGCACCCCGGCATCGCCGCCCGGCGCGGTCGTCTTTACGACCACACCGATCGCGTTCGCGGTTCGAGAGCCACTGCCTGGCATCGAGCTGGACCGGATCAGCCCGCGTCCGGGCGCCGGCGTCGCGCTGTGGATGCACGCCGAGCATGTCCAAGAACTCCATGACTCGCTCGCTGCGGCGGACACGCCGATCCTGCGCGGCCCTGAGCCCGGCCCCTTCGGACTCATGTTCACCTTCACCGACCCGGACGGGTATGCGGTGACGATCCACGAGCAGGCATGACCCAGAGGATCGAGGGAGCACTCCTCGTGTGCCCCCAACGGGATTCGAACCCGTACCGGAGCGGGTTTAAGCCGCCTGCCTCTACCGATTGGGCTATGGGGGCCCGGTGGGCAGCCTAGCGAGGGTTTCCCAGGCAGGGGACGCCGGCAGCAATCAGCAGGTCGATCGCCTCGTCGCCGAGCGGGTTGACCCCGCGCCCGGCAGCCAGGGCGTGCCCGACCAGGACGTGCAGGCATTTGACCCGGGTCGGCATTCCGCCCGCGCTGATCCCCGCGATCTCCGGCACGGCGCCCAGGCTTGCCCGGTCGGTCAGATAGGCCTCGTGAGCGCGGCGGTAGCCAGCCGCCAGGTCGGCGTCCTCCCCCAGCCGCGCGGTCATCGCCGCCATCACGCCAGCGGCCTCCAGGGTCGACACCGCCGAGGTCAGGGTGGCGCAGGTGAGGTAGTAGGTGGTGGGGAAGGGGGTACCGTCCGGCAGCCTCGGCGCGGTGACCACCACCCCAGGTTCACCGGTCGCGCAGCGCCAGGCGATCCCGACGACGCCACGGGGCTCGCGTCCCAGCTGGTCGGTGATGGTCGCCTCGTCGGCGGCGGTCATGGGCTCGATCGGCATGCTCAGCGGGTTGTCACCTTGCGGGCCGGGGCATCGGCGGCCCGGATCGAGCCCCACAGCCGATCCGACCAGACCGACTCCTGTTCGTCGGCAGGCAACTGCTGCTCGGCGTCGATCACCACGCCGCCGCCGATCGGTTTGCCCTCCTCATCGACCACCCGGTAACCGATCTCGCCGGGCATCACCCAGCCCAGCCGGTCGCGAGCCTGAGCCTTGACGTAGGCGGGGTCGTCCCAGCGGGCCAGCTGGTCCTCCAGGTCATTGATCTGGGCGGAGCGCTCGCGCACCTCCTGCTCGGCGACTGCCAGTTCGTGCTGCTGGTCGAGATAGATCCGCAGGCTCGAGGCGTACGACAGGGCCAGCATCACCACGACCACCACGACGACCAGCGCCCGTCCGGTCATCTGGGCACCCAGCCGGCGCAGCGGCGGCAACCGGCGCGGCGGTGCAGTCTCGACGACCAGTGGTTCGGTCACGTCCGGGCTGACCGGGCTGGATGCGCGAGTACCGGCCCGGGGGCGCCTGCTGGGGCGTCTCGGGCCGGTACTGGCAGAACTCGGGCTACGCGTGTCGCGAGCCATGGACCTTGACCTTCATCAGGTCAAGGGTAACCGGATCAGGCCTGGAACCTCGGGAAGGCGGAGGCACCGGCGTAGCGCGCGGCGTCCTCCAGATCCTCCTCGATGCGCAGCAGCTGGTTGTACTTGGCAACCCGCTCGGTGCGCGCCGGGGCACCGGACTTGATCTGACCGCAGCCCAGCGCGACGGCCAGATCGGCGATCGTGGTGTCCTCGGTCTCGCCGGAGCGGTGGCTCATCATGGTGGAGTAGCCGTTGCGGTGGGCCAGGGTGACCGCGTCGATGGTCTCGGTCAGCGAACCGATCTGGTTCACCTTCACCAGCAGCGCATTGGCGGTCTTGGTGTCGATGCCCTTCTGCAGCCGCTCCACATTGGTGACGAACAGGTCGTCGCCGACGAGTTGCACCTTGTCGCCGAGCAGTTCGGTGATGTGCTTCCAGCCGTCCCAGTCCTCCTCGTTCAGCGGATCCTCGATCGAGACCAGCGGGTACTTGGCAACCAGCTCGGAGTAGTAGGCCACCATCTCCTCGTAGGTCTTCGAGCCGCCCTCGAAGGCGTAGCTGCCGTCCTCGTTGTAGAACTCGGACGCGGCCACGTCCAGCGCCAGCGCGACATCGGTACCCGGCTTGTAGCCAGCGTTGGTGATGGCCTCGAGGATCAGATCCAGCGCCTCGGCGTTGGAGGCCAGGTTGGGGGCGAAGCCGCCCTCGTCACCCAGGCCGGTAGCCAGGCCACGGCCCTTCAGCACGGCCTTGAGGGCGTGGTAGACGCCAGCACCCATCTCGAGGGCCTCAGCGAAGGAGGCGGCGCCGATCGGGGCGATCATGAACTCCTGGATGTCGACGTTGGAGTCGGCGTGGGAGCCGCCGTTGAGGATGTTCATCATCGGGACCGGCAGCAGGTTCGCGGTCGGGCCACCGAGGTAGCGGTAGAGCGGCAGTTCGGCGGACTCGGCGGCAGCGTGGGCCACGGCCAGCGAGACGCCGAGGATCGCGTTCGCGCCCAGGGAGCCCTTGTTCGGGGTGCCGTCGAGATCGATCATCGCGTCGTCCAGCGCACGTTGGTACTGCGCGTCGTAGCCGAGCACCTCGGGAGCGATCTGCTCGATGACGTTCTCGACCGCCTTCAGGACGCCCTTGCCGCCGTAGTGGGCCTCGTCGCCGTCACGCAGTTCGACGGCCTCGAAGGCGCCGGTGGAAGCGCCGGACGGAACAGCGGCCAGGCCCTCGGAGCCGTCATCGAGGACGACCTGGACCTCAATCGTGGGGTTGCCGCGCGAGTCGAGAATCTGCCGCGCGTCTACGGAGTCGATGAGTGCCACTTGCATGCCTTTCAGACGTGGATTGATACCACGCCTAACCCTACGGCTTCGGCCTGCCCACCGCACGCTGAGCAGGAAGGTGCGGGCGACGCGAGCAGCCACCGACCAGGGACGACGGAAGCGCAGGGCTCGGCACCGCTCAACCCTGCGGCTGTTCGGCCTCCAACCGCCGCAGCCGATCCTCCAGGTCGCGCAGCGCCTGGCGGGCCTCTTGCTCGGGATCGACCCCCAGCGCTTCAGCGGTCGCCACCAGCCGAAGGAACTCCTCCCCCAGTCGTGACGGTTCCAGGTCCGCCGGCTCGACGCCCAATTCCTCCGGCGGATGACCCTGGCTGCGGGCGCGGCCGATCACCTTGTGCGCCCGGGCGAGGGCGCTCAGCCGCTCGGGAATGCCGTCGAGCGCGGACGTCCGTCCCTTCTCGAGCTTCTTGCGCCGCTCCCAGGAGCCGATCAGGTCGTCGGGCACCTCCGCCTCGCCGAAGACGTAGGGGTGCCGCGCGATCAGTTTGTCGGCGATCCGGGCGGCCACGTCCTCAATGTCGAAGCGCCCGGCCTCGGCCGCGATCTCGGCGTGGAACAGCACCTGCAGCATCAGGTCACCGAGTTCCTCCAGCAGGTCGGCGTCGTCACCGTTCTCGATCGCCTCGACGAGTTCGCCGGTCTCCTCCACCAGGTAGTGCACCAGCGACAGGTGGGTCTGCTCGGCGTCCCACGGGCAGCCCGAGCGCAGGGCGTGCATCACGCCGATCAACCGGTCGACCTGGGGATGGCTGGTAGTCATGTCACCATCGTCGCGTCCACGCGACGGACCCGACCTGGTGATCATGCTGTGGTCGGACGTGCCGGGTGCCTCCGACGACGGCTCAGGCGGCCGCGGCCGGTGCCGGGCTGGACAGTGAGCCCGTCCCGTTGCCCAGCTGCAGGGTGGTCGGGTCGAACTCTCCGTAGCGCGGGTTCACCACCACGGTGAAATCGGCGGCGGCGGCCATGAAGGCGTCCTTGCCGAGCTGGGAGGCCAGCAGCTGGGTATTGGCGAAGTCGTGGATGAACGCGGCGAGTTCGGGGGTGGCGGCGAGCTGCTTGAGCTGGTCGCTGCTCTCCACGGCCTGCGTGACGTCGTCAGCGGACACGCTGGCTCCGGTCTTGGCCCCCACCTGCCGGGCGATCTCGTTGCTGATCAGGATCGAAGCGGCCGTCCGGCGCCAGGTACCGGCAGCCTCCGGCTCGCCGTTGCCGGCCGCCAGGCCCTGCGAGATCGCGTCCACGGTGGCTTCGGGGATCACCACGCCGTTCACCTCGGCGGCGACCCGGGGACTGTTCCCGGAGCAGCCGGTCAGCACCAGCATTCCCGCGACCACCAGTGTCACCAGCGCCTGCACAGCCCGCTTCATGCCCATGTCTCCTGCCTTGGTCAACCCGGACGATCTTAGCTCGAATCCACCGGCCGATTGGCGCGGACGGCGTCGCGGTCAACGGTTGGCGCCCACCGGGAAGAGGTCGGCCAGCACCTGGGTCGCCCAGGCCAGCAGGGCGGCGTCGGTCACCGGCTGGCCGCCGATCGGACGGGTCATCGGCCGCGGCACCAGGACGAAGCCCGACGCCTTGCGCAGTTGTGAGCCCGGGTAGAGCCGCGCCAGCCGCAACTGGGCGGATTCCGGCAGATCGGCCGGGGCGAACCGGATGTTCGTGCCGGCCTGGATCACCTCGGTGATCCCCCGGCGGCGGGCCTCCAGCCGGAAGGCCGCCACGGCCAGCAGCGCCTCCACCGGAGGCGGCGGGGTGCCATAGCGGTCGGTCAACTCGTCGCGGACGGCGGACAGCTCGTCGGCCGAGGACACCGCCGCCAACCGCTTGTACATCTCCAGCCGCAACCGTTCGCTCTCGACGTAGTCGCCGGGCAGGTGGGCCTCCACCGGAAGCTCGATCCGCATCTCGGGCTCGGGTGCGGTCTCCTCGCCCCGGAACTCGGCCACCGCCTCGCCGACCAGGCGGATGTAGAGGTCGAAGCCGACCTCGGCGATGTGCCCCGACTGCTCTCCGCCCAGCAGGTTGCCGGCGCCGCGGATCTCCAGGTCCTTCAACGCGATCGCCATGCCGGCGCCCAGATCGGTGTGGGCGGCCATGGTGGCCAGCCGGTCGTGGGCGGTCTCGGTGAGTGGCTTCTCCGGCGGGTAGAGGAAGTAGGCGTAGCCGCGCTCGCGGCCGCGGCCCACCCGTCCGCGCAACTGGTGGAGCTGCGACAGGCCGAGCAGGTCGGCCCGCTCGATCAGCAGGGTGTTCGCCGTCGAGATGTCGAGGCCGGCCTCGACGATCGTGGTACAGACCAGCACGTCGTAGCGGCGTTCCCAGAAGTCGATCATCACCTGTTCGAGGGCGTGCTCGTTCATCTGGCCGTGAGCCACGGCAATCCGGGCCTCAGGGACCAACTCGGCCAGCCGTTTGGCGGTCTTCTCGATCGAGTTGACCCGGTTGTGGATGTAAAAGGCCTGACCCTCCCGGGCCAATTCCCGGCGGATCGCCGCACGCACCTGACGCTCGTCGTACGGCCCGGCAAAGGTGAGGACGGGGTGGCGCTCCTCCGGCGGGGTGGTGATCACGCTCATCTCGCGGATCCCGGTGATCGCCATCTCCAGGGTCCGCGGGATCGGGGTGGCGCTCATCGCCAGCACGTCGACGTTCAGCCGCAGCTTCTTCAGCGCTTCCTTGTGCTCGACGCCAAAGCGCTGCTCCTCGTCAATGATCACCAGGCCGAGGTCGGAGAAGGCAATCTCGTCGGAGATCAGCCGGTGGGTGCCGACCACGACGTCGACGCTGCCGGACGCCAGCCCGTCGATCACCTTCTTCTTCTCCGCCGGGGTCTGGAACCGGCTGAGCGCCGCGACGGTCACCGGGAAGCCGGCGTAACGGTCGGCGAAGGTGGCCTGGTGCTGCTGCACCAGTAGCGTGGTGGGCACCAGGACGGCCACCTGCTTGCCGTCCATCACCGCCTTGAAGGCGGCCCGGACGGCGATCTCGGTCTTGCCGTAGCCGACGTCGCCGCAGATCAGCCGGTCCATCGGGACCACCTGCTCCATGTCCGCCTTCACCTCGCTGACCGCAGCCAGCTGGTCGGGGGTCTCGACGTGGATGAAACCGTCCTCGAGTTCCCGCTGCCACACCGTGTCCGGACCGAAGGCGTGCCCCCGGGAGGCCTGCCGGGCCGCGTACAGCTTGATCAGCTCGGCGGCGATCTGCCGGACGGCCTTACGGGCCCGGGAGGTGCGTTTGGCCCAGTCGGCCCCGCCCATCCGGTCCAGGGTGGGCGCCTCGCCGCCGACATAGCGGGTGACCAGGTGCAACTGGTCCATCGGGACGTAGAGCCGGTCGCCGGGCTGGCCGCGCTTGCTGGCCGCGTACTCGATCACCAGGTACTCCCGGGTGGCTCCGGCGACCGTCCGCTGCACCAGTTCGACGTAACGGCCCACCCCGTGCTGCTCGTGGACGACCGGGTCGCCAGCCTCAAGCTCGAGTGGGTCGATCTGGTTCTTTCGCCGGGTGGGCATGGTGCGCGCGGCCTTGTCGGTGTCGCGCTGGCCGGAGAGGTCGCCGGCGGTGAACACGTCCAGCCCGCTGCGGGGCAGGCTGAACCCGTGGCGCAGCTCGGCGACCAGCACCGTCACCCGACCGGCCGGCGGCTGTGCGGTGGTCGGGATCCTGCCGGTGGCCGAGCCCTCCGTCAGGTCGTCCGCGGCCGGCGGCACCCCGAGCACCACCGGCAGATCGGCGCCCTTGAGCACCTCCACCATGCGCTTGGCCCGGCCGTCGGAGTCGGCCACCAGGACGGTGCGGTGCCCGGCCCGGATTGCCTCGGCGACCGCCGCGACTGCCGCCTCGGTGTCGCCTCGCCAGACCGGTGCCTCCTCGGCCTCGACCCTCAGGGTGGCCAGCGTGGATCGCTCGGCCCGGTGGAGCCGGGCGTCCGCCGCTGCCTGGTCGAAGCCGTCGTCCAGCACCGGGTCGTCGTCGCCCCCCGGCCGGCTGGCGGCCGGCTCGTCCAACTGCCCGCTGCTGAACGGCGACAGGCTCCACCAGGACTGGCCGCGTTCCAGTGCACGTGACCTCACCTCGGCCAGCGTGCGGTAGGCCGAGGCGGCCAGGTCGATCGGTTCCTTGCCACCCTCGGCTGCGGCCGCCCAGGACGCGCCCAGGAACTCCTCGCTGGTGGTCACCAGTTCCTGGGCGCGACCGCGGATCCGCTCCGGGTCGCTGACCAGGATGCGGGTGTCGGCCGGCATCACGTCGATCAGCAACTCCAGGCCGTCCACCAGGACGGGCGCCAGCGCCTCCATCCCGTCCACGGCGTGACCCTGGGAGATCCGGTCGAAGAGCTCCCCCAGCGTTCCCTCGACGTCGCCGTACTGCATGGCGAGCACCCGGGCACGTTCTTTCACCGCCTCGGTGATCAGCAGTTCCCGGCAGGGCGAGGCGATCACCTCGGGGAGGGTCTCGTCCATCGACCGCTGGTCGGCCACGGAGAACGGCCGGATCTCCTCGATGGTGTCGCCGAAGAAGTCGATCCGGACGGGGTGCTCCAGGACAGGTGGGAAGACGTCGACGATCCCGCCGCGGACGCAGAACTCGCCGCGGCGTTCGACCAGGTCGACCCGGGTGTAGGCGGCGTCGACCAGGTCGTGGGCGACCTGGGTGATGTCGTAGTCGGCACCAGTCACCAGCCGGACGGGCAGCAGCTCACCCAGGCCGGTGACCTGGGGCTGCAGCAGGGCACGGACCGGCGCCACCACCACCGTGGGGGCCGGCAGCGGGTCGTTGCCGAGCAGGCGCCGCAGGACGGCGAGCCGGCGTCCGACGGTGTCCGAGCGCGGGCTCAGACGTTCGTGCGGCAGGGTCTCCCAGGCCGGGTAGTAGGCAACCTCGGCAGGCTCCAGCAGCGAGCTCAGGGCTGCCGTGGCGGCCTCGGCCTCGCGGAAGGTGGAGGTGACCAGGAGAGTGGGCCGCTGCTGAGCCAGGGCTGCGGTCAGCAGCGGCCTGGCAGGCTCTGGGACGGTGACGTCGAGCGCGTCGAGGCCGGTCGCGGCAGCGTCGAGACAGACTGCGACCGTCGGATCGGTCGCGAACAACTCCACCAGACCCGCCATACGCACGCCGGCCACCTTACCCCGGTGGGCCAGCTGTTCCGGACGGGGACTCCCACGGGCGCAGGCTCAGGAGTTGAACTCGTTCTGCGCGGCCTCCAGGCCCTGGCTCAGCAGGGTGAGGACGGCATCGCCGGCCCGGGCGATGTCCACGTCGAAGGACTCCCGCTCGGCAGTCGGAACCCCGGTGAGTACGTAGTCGGCCGGTGCCTGGGAGCCGGGCGGACGTCCGATACCGATCCGCACCCGGTAGAAGTCGCCGGTGCCGAGGTGGCGACGGATCGACTTCAGGCCGTTGTGGCCGTTGTCGCCACCGCCGAACTTGAGCCGGATCCGTCCCGGGTCAAGGTCGAGTTCGTCGTGGACCGCCACGACCGACTCGGGTTTGATGCCGAAGTAGCCCGCAACCCGCTCGACGGCGCGGCCGGAGTCGTTCATGTACGTCCGCGATTTCATCAGCACCACTTTGGCGGCCTGGTCGCCGACCCCGCCCAGGTCACCGCTGGCGGTGAGCCGGGTCTGGGCGACGTCGGCGCCCAGCCGCAGCGAGTGGGTGAACCCGACCGGGGCACGCCCGGCCAGGTCCTCCACCACGAGATAGCCCGCGTTGTGGCGATGGGCCGCATACGACCTGCCCGGATTGCCGAGCCCGACAACAAGCCACGCGTTACCCATCGCGACGATCACGCCTCCTCGGTAGCAGTCTCCTCAGCCGCAGTTCCGGCCTCGGCCTCAGCGTCGCCCTCGGTGACCGCGGGCTCCTCGACCCGCAGCGCGGCGATGCTCAGGATCAGGTCGTCCGGCTCGCCGTTGAAGACGGCGCCAGCCGGCAGGGTCAGGTCCTTGGCAGCGATGTGCTGACCGATCTGCATCCCCTCGACATCGATCTCGACCGACGCCGGGATGTTGGTGGCCTCGGCCTCGAGGGCGATCGTCTGCTGGTCCATCGTGATGACCCCGTCGACCTTCTCCTCGTTGATCACGATCAGTGGCACCTCGACGGTGACCTTCTCGCCACGGCGGACGATCACCAGGTCGATGTGCTCGATGTCGCCCTTGACCGGGTTGCGCTGCACCTGCTTCGGCAGCGCGAGCTGGTCCTTGCCGCCGTCGATCGACAGCGTCAGCAGCGCGTTGGCGGTGCGCAGCGCCAGCAGCACCTCGTGCCCGGGCAGCGCGACATGAACGGGATCCGTCCCGTGGCCGTACAGCACGGCCGGCACCAGTCCGGCCCTGCGGGCCCGTCGGGCGGCCCCCTTGCCGAACTCGGTTCGGGTTACCGCTGCAATCTTGTTCTCGGACACCTTGTTGTACTCCTCAACCTCGTCTATCGCTTCGCTGCTCAGCAAGGGAGGACCTTGTCGATCACGGGCACCAGACCCCTCGCCGAGGATGGCAACAGCCTAGCGTGGCTTCGGCCGACAGCGAAAGTCGGCAACCGGCGAATGCCCTCGGGGCACCGTCACCTCGCCGATTCGACGGCGCGGTCGCTGTCGAACCGAACGACCGAGCAGCGGCGTCGGCTCAGTGCTCGTTGAACAGGGACGTGACCGAGCCCTCCTCGAACACCGCCCTGACCGCCTTGGCGATCAGCGGGGCCATCGAGAGCACGGTCAGCTTGGGGATGGTCACTTCGTCGGTGATCGGGAGGGTGTTGGTGACGATCACCTCGGAGAACGGCGCCTCGTTCAGCCGCTGCGCCGCGGGACCTGAGAGCACCGGGTGGGTGGCTGCGGCGATCACACCCTTGGCGCCGTGGTTGACCAGTGCCTCGGCCGCCTGGCAGATGGTGCCGGCGGTGTCGATCATGTCGTCCACCAGCAGGCACATCCGTCCGCGAACGTCGCCGACCACCTCGCCGACGGCCACCTCGTTGGCCTTGTTCGGATCCCGCCGCTTGTGGATGATCGCCAGCGGGGAGCCGAGCCGGTCGGACCACATGTCGGCCAGCCGCACCCGCCCGGCGTCGGGGGAGACCACGGTCATCTCCGAGACGTCGTAGTGCGAGGCGACGTACTCGTGCAGGACGGGCAGCGCCATCAGGTGGTCGACCGGGCCGTCGAAGAAGCCCTGGATCTGGGCGGCGTGCAGGTCGATCGACATCAGCCGGGTCGCACCGGCGGTCTTGTAGAGGTCGGCCACCAGGCGCGCCGAGATCGGCTCGCGTCCGGCGTGCTTCTTGTCCTGCCTGCCGTAGGGATAGAACGGGGAGATCACCGTGATCCGCTTGGCGGACGCCCGCTTCAGCGCGTCGATCATGATCAACTGTTCCATCAGCCACTCGTTGACCGGGGCAGGGTGGCTCTGGATCACGAAGGTGTCTGCGCCGCGCACCGACTCCTCGAACCGGACGTAGATCTCGGAGTTGGCGTAGGTCAGCGAGCGGGTCGGGACCAGCTGGACCCCGAGCAACTCGGCAACCTCCTCCGCAAGTTCGGGGAAGGCCCGTCCGGTACACAGCATGAGATGTTTCTCGGTCGGGCGGGTGATCCCACTCACTGGGCGGCCTCCTGGGCGTCTGGTGCGCCAAGACTAGTAGTTCCGCCGCCGGATGGGGACGACGGTTCACCCAGCGCCGCGCGCGCTGCGGCGTCGGTGGCGGTGCCGGCACGCCGGCGGGCCACCCAGCCTGCGATATTGCGCTGTTTGCCCCGCGCCACGGCCAGCTCACCCGGCCCCACGTCGCCGGTGACGGTCGAGCCGGCGGCCACGTAGGCGCCGTCGGCGATGTGCACCGGTGCCACCAGGACGGAGTCGCTGCCGACGAAGCTGTGGTTGCCGACCGTCGAGGTGTTCTTGGTCACCCCGTCGTAGTTGGCGAAGATCGTGCCGGCGCCGATATTGGCGCCTTCGCCGATCTCGGCGTCACCGCAGTAGGTCAGGTGCGGCACCTTCGACCCGGCCCCGATGACCGCCTTCTTGGTCTCGACGAAGGCACCGACCTTGGCCTTCTCACCGACCTCGGTGCCCGGACGCAGGTAGGCGAACGGCCCCACCGTCGCACCGTCGGCGATCACCGCCAGCTCGGCATGGGTGCGGACCACGGTGGCGCCCTCGCCCACCTCGACATCCACCAGCGTGGTGTCGGGGCCGATGCAGGCTCCCCGTCCGACCGACGTGGCGCCCTCCAGCGACGTGTTCGGCAGCAGCGTCACGTCCTCGGCGAGGTCGACGCCGTCGTGGATCCAGGTGGTGGCCGGATCGACGATGGTGACCCCCGCGGCCATCCAGTGGCGCAGCAACCGGCGGTTCAGCTCGGCTCCCCGTTCAGCCAGTTGGATCCGGTCGTTGACCCCCTCGGTCTGCAGATAGTCGGCCAGGACGCGAGCGCCGACCCGGTGCCCGGCGCCGCTGGCGTAAGCGATCACATCGGTGAGGTACAGCTCGCCCTGAGCGTTGCCTGCCTGCAGGCTGGCAATCCCCTCGGCCAGCAGGCCGGCGTCGAAGACGTAGATGCCGGCGTTGATCTCTGCGATGTCGCGTTCGGCGTCGCTGGCGTCCTTCTGCTCGACGATCCGGGCAACCGCGTCACCGTCCCTCACGATCCGGCCGTAGCCGGTCGGATCGGGGACGACCGCGGTCAGCACCGTGACCCGGTTGCCTTCCTCGCGGTGGGCCTGTACCAGGTCACGCAGCGTCGCACCCTCCAGCAACGGGACGTCTCCGCTGGTCACCACCACGTCACCGGTGATCCCCGGCAGCACCGACAGGCCGGCGCGAACCGCGTCGCCGGTGCCGCGCTGCTCGGCCTGGAGCGCGGTGATCGCCTGCGGCGCCACTTCAGCAAGATGCGCCTCGACCTGTTCGCGCTGGTGGCCGACGACCACCACCAGGTGCTCCGGATCAAGGAAACTCGCGGCATCCACCGCCCAGGAGATCATCGAACGACCCGACAGTTTGTGCAGCACCTTCGCGGTCGCGGACTTCATCCGCGTTCCCGCCCCGGCGGCCATGATCACGACCGCGGCGACCCGCGGCGATTCGGCGACGGTCTGCTCGGACACCAGTCACTCCCAACCTTGGTGGACATCCCGATCCCCGGGGCGCTGCCCGGCGGCGGTTCTCACCTTATCTTGGCCTTCCCACCGATTCGGAAGCGAGGGCGGACGGGTGGGAATCGACCACCGTCCAGACTCGTGCGCTCCGTGGTCACGGGTCGTCGGAAACCGGCTCACCCATGACATCGCCGCCCGGTTGGTACGGCCGGCGGAGGGACGAGCACTCGTCCGCTCATCGCCGGCCTCGCTACGTCCGCTCCCCGAGCAGGAGTCGAACCTGCGTCGCTAATCCTGATTCAAAGTCAGGCGGGCCCTGCCGGCAGACCAATCGGGGATCGGCCATCTCGCGATGGCTGGATCACACTCTATGTGGCTGCGGCGTGATCCGCCTCTTCGATGCCGACCGGCGCTGCGGCGGACTCCCCGGCGGACGCTCCAGCCAGCCCCTCAACCCGTTCACTGGAGTAATTGTCCCAGACGCCCGTTTCGTCACACCCGAACTACTGAGAATTTCCTGAGAATCCGGGGCAGGGGATGGACGGTTGGCCGATCGCGCCGGCTACCGACACACTGTGAGGTATGAACCAGCCGTCCGGACTGCCGCGTGCCCGCCGCGGACGTGTCCGGATGACGCGGGCGCAGCGGCGGGAACAACTCATTGAGGTCGCTCGCGGCCTGTTCGCCGAGCGCGGTCTGGACGGCACCTCCGTCGAGGAGATCGCCGCCCACGCCGGAGTCAGCAAGCCGGTGGTTTACGAGCACTTCGGTGGCAAGGAAGGCCTGTACGCGGTCGTGGTCGACCGGGAGGTGCAGAAGCTCCACGGCGCGATCAAGGTTGCCTTGGCCAACCCGCGGGCCAATCCCCGTGCGCTCATCGAGCAGGGGACGCTGGCGCTGCTCGACTACATCGACGACAACACCGACGGTTTCCGGATCATCTCCCGGGACTCCTCGGCCCCTTCGGAGACCACCTCCTTCGCAACCATCCTGTCCGACATCGCCTCCCGGGTGGAGGACCAGTTGGCCGCCGAGTTCACCAAGCGTTCGCTCGACCCGGACACAGCGCCGCTCTACGCCCAGATGCTGGTGGGACTGGTGGCGCTGGCCGGCCAGTGGTGGGTGGACACCCGCGGCGAGCACGCCCTCGACAAGCCGACGGTCGCTGCCCACCTGGTGAACCTCTCCTGGTACGGCCTGCGCAACCTGCGGGCAGAGCCCCGGCTGCTCACCTATCGCCAGCCCGGCACAGACCAGGGCTGACCGGCACCGCAGCACTCCACGCCCCGGCGGGCCGGCGTTCGGCGAACCGCGCTCAACTGATCAGCCGGACGCCCGGGACGGGGCCGTACACCCGCTTCACCGAGCGGCAGATCCCGTGGCTCGCCAGGCCCACCGAGAGGTCGATCGCGGCGGACTCGTCCCCGACCAGGAAGGCCACCGTCGGGCCGGAACCCGACACGATGCCACCCAGCGCACCAAGGTCGCGTCCAGCCGCCAGTACCTGCTGCAGTCCCGGACGCAGGCTCAGCGCCGCCGGCTCCAGATCGTTGACCAGACACGCCCCCAGCGACGCCGGATCTCCCGCGATCAGGGCGTTCAGCAGTCCGGCCGGCACCTCCAGCGCGGCGGCATCGTCCCGCCGCAACTCGTCGAACCGGCCGAACACGGCGGGGGTCGAGAGCTCGCCCTCGCTGAAGGCCAGCACCCAGTGATAGGTGCCGCGGCTCAAGACCGGGGCCAGCCGGTCGCCGCGGTCCGAGCCCAGCGCCGTCCCGCCGGTCAGGCAGAACGGAACATCGGCACCCAACCGGGTGCCCAGCGTCACCAGGTCGTCCGGCGCGGTGTCGAGATCCCAGAGCACCGAGCAGGCAAGCAGGGCGGCGGCGGCATCGGCCGAGCCACCCGCCATGCCGCCGGTCACCGGGATCGCCTTGCGAATGGTCAGCGCGCAGCCGAGTTCCTCGCTGCCGAACCGCCGCGCCAGCAGTTTCGCCGCCCGCAGTGCCAGGTTGGTGTCGTCGGTGGGAACCAGGTCGGCCTGCTCGCCCTGCACGGCGACGCTGAACTGGCCCGGGCCGGCCCAGCGGGCATCCAGTTCGTCGTAGACGGACACAGCCTGGAAGACGGTCGCCAGCGTGTGGTAGCCGTCCGGCCGCCGCGGTCCGCTGCGCAGCACCAGGTTCACCTTGCCCGAAGCCCGGACGCGGACGACCTCGCCCTCGGTCAGTGGGGATGCCATGGGGCGAAACTACCCCAGCGGCCCCGGCGCCGGTACCGCTGGCCACGAACAGCGGTCGCCCAACCCCCGGGAGTGGCGCGATTCGCGGCCCGGCAACCAACGCGATGAGTGCTTGAGTAACGGCGTCACATTCCTCCACCCGCGCCAGGGCCGCCCACGGCGCCGCACTGCTCAGCGCTGCGGCGCCGGCCGTCCGAGGAACTCGGCGATCGCGGCGAACTCCGCCACCGACAGCACCTCGCCCCGGGCCTGCGGATCGACCCCGGCGGCCTGGAGTGCTGCGGTGGCCGCCGCCGAGGAGCCGAACAGCCCGGCCAGTGCCCCGCGCAGCATCTTGCGGCGTTGCGCGAAGGCGGCGTCCACCACGGCGAACACCTGCTCCCGGGTCGCTGACGTGGACGGCGGCAGCTGCCGGGCGAACTCGACCAGCCCGGAATCGACGTTCGGCACCGGCCAGAACACCGTCGGCGGGACGCTCCCTACCCGCCGGGCGGTGCCGTACCAGGCCAGCTTGGCCGAGGGGACGCCATAGACCTTCGAACCCGGCGGCGCGACCAGCCGGTCGGCGACCTCGGACTGCACCATCACCAGCCCGGAGGCGATCGTCGGGAACACCGCCAGCACGTGCAGCAGCACGGGCACGCTGACGTTGTACGGCAGGTTCGCCACCACCGCAGTCGGTTGCGGGTCGGGCACCTCGCCGACGGCCAGCGCGTCCGCTTCGATCACGGTGAGGGCAGCCTGACGCCCGGGCATCAGCTCGGCCACCGTCCGGGGCAGCCGGCGGGCCAGGGACGGTTCGATCTCGACGGCCACCACCCGGTCGGCCACCTCCAACAGGCCGAGGGTGAGCGAGCCCAACCCCGGGCCGATCTCCAGCACCACGTCGTCGGCACCGACGCCCGCAGCCGCCACGATCCGCCGGACCGTGTTGGCATCGTGGACGAAGTTCTGGCCGCGCTGTTTGGTGGGCCGCAGGTCGAGTTCGGCAGCCAGAGCACGGACGGTGCGCGGGTCGAGCAGGCTCATCGCCCGGCCCCGCCTGTGGTGGTTCGGCCGGGGCCTGGCTCACAGACGAACCGTTCCCACGGTGCGTCACAGCTGCGGGTCTGGTCAGTCATCGCCGGATCCCCAGGGGCCGAAGACAGCGGTGGCGTTGGCTTCCAGGTCGGCGCACAGGTCGGCGAGATCGGCACCGCGTCGCTCAGCCAGGAAGCGGACGGTGTGCGGCATCAGGTAGGGGGCGTTCGGCTTGCCGCGCAGCGGCACCGGGGTCAGGTAGGGCGCGTCGGTCTCCACCAGCAGCCGGTCGGACGGGGTGAGGTCGAGCGCCTCGCGCAACGCCTCGTTCGGCTTGAACGTGACCGGACCAGGGAACGACAGCCAGAAGCCACGGTCCAGGCAGCGCCGGGCGAACCCGGCGTCCCCGGAGAAGCAGTGCATCATCACCCGCCCGGGCGCGCCCTCGGCGTCCAACACCTCCAGCACGTCGTCATGGGCGTCCCGGTCGTGAATCACCAGGGCAAGGTCGTGCTGCTTCGCCCAGGCGATGTGGGCGGCGAAGGCCGTCCGCTGCCGGGCCCGGCCGTCCTCGTCGCGGGTGCGGAAGTAGTCCAGCCCGGTCTCCCCGATCCCCCGGACCCGGGGCGAACTGCCGATCAGGGCTTCGAGCCTGTCCAGTTCGGAGGCCAGCCGCTCCCCCGCCCGGGCGGCGTCGTTGGGATGGATCGCCACGCACGCCACCACCTCGGGATACCGCTCGGCGATTCCGATGCACTGTGCCGACGAGGTGACGTCCGTCCCGACGTCGACCACCCGGGTGACCCCGACTGCCCGCGCGGCGGCCAGGTTGTCCACCACTGTCAGGCCACTGAACTCCTCGGTGCTGGCCAGGTGGGTGTGCGCATCGGTCACCGGTACCGGCAGCGGCTCCGGAGCTGGAGGCAGTTCGCGCTGGCTCACAGGGTGTCCTTCCTGGCATCAAGGGTGGCCGCGTAGAGGGCCTTGCGCGGCAGCCCGGAGGCTTCGGCCACCGCACTCACCACCGTGGACAGCTTCTCACCCGAGGCGATCCGGGCCAGCACCTCGGCCACCCCGGACGACAGGTCGACCGCCGCCTCGGGCGCGCCTGCGACCACCACGGTGATCTCACCGCGCACCCCCTCGGCCGCCCAGCCGGCCAACTCGGCGAGGCTGCCCCGCCGGGTCTCCTCATAGGTCTTGGTGAGCTCGCGGCTGACCGCTGCCGGACGTCGGTCCCCGAAGGCGGCCGCGGCGTCGACCAGGAAGTCGGTGAGCCGGTGCGGCGCCTCGAAGAAAACCATGGTGCGGGTTTCGGTGGCCAGCGAGGCCAGCCGGCGTTGCCGCTCTCCCGGCTTGCGCGGCAGGAAGCCCTCGAAGCAGAACCTGTCGGTGGGCAGCCCGGACAGTGCCAGCGCCACCAGCACCGCGGACGGCCCCGGCACCACCGACACCACCAGCCCGGTCTCTATCGCCAGCCTCACCAATCGGTAGCCGGGGTCGGAGACCGTCGGCATCCCGGCATCGGTCACCACCACGACGGTCCGTCCGGCCTGCAGGTCGGCCAGCAGCGACTCGGCCCGGGAGGCTTCGTTGCCGTCGAAGTAGGAAACCACCCGGGCCTGCGTGGTCAGGTCGAGGGCACGCAGCAGGCTGCGCAGCCGCCGGGTGTCCTCGGCCGCGATCACGTCCGCGGTCGCGAGTGCGGCGCGCAGGGCCGGGGAGGCGTCGGCGAGGTTGCCGATCGGGGTGCCGGCCAGGACGAGACCGCCGGCATGCTCGGATGTCACCCCCGCAGTATCCCCGACCGCCCCCACCCGCTGTCATCCCGGCGCCCCGTGTCGGTCGCCCGTCCGCTGGCCCGCCTCGGCATTGCTCCGCCTCAGCCGCCGGCAGAGCCCCGGGGCTGGCACAACCACCTGTGCCCATCCGCACCCGGCCATCGCCGGCGTCCCGGATCGGGGAGCAACCCGCCGACCGGACCGGTCGGAGCGCGAAGAAAGTGCGCACAGCCAGAGCCGCATAGGATGACCGGGTGAGCGTGACGGGCGGCCCAGCCATGGCCTCAGGCGAGAGCGGAACCGACGAGCCGGTGGTCTACGGGCCGATGGCCACCTCGCCCATCTCGCCGTCCGGGCCGGTGGCCGCCTCACCCGCCTCGCCGCCTCCGCCGGCACCCGCCGCGTCCCAGCCGTTGACCACCATCCAGCGACTGCGCGACGGCATGATGACCGACCGGCTGGCCGGATGGCTGGTGACGCTGTCGATCACCGCGCTGGCCTTCGTGATCCGGTTCGTCAACCTGGCCTACCCGAACAAGGTCGTCTTCGACGAGACCTACTACGCCAAGGACGCCTACACGCTGTGGAAGTTCGGCTACGAGAAGGACTGGCCGGACGCCGCAACCGCCAACCCCGACATCATCGCCGGCAACCCCGACATCTATCTGGACAAGGCCTCGTTCATCGTGCACCCGCCGGTCGGGAAGTGGCTGATCGGCTTCGGTGAGCACCTCTTCGGGATGAACACCTTCGGCTGGCGGTTCATGCCGCTGGTCTTCGGCACCCTGCTGGTCTTCGCCACCATCCGGCTCACCCGGCGGCTCTCCCGCTCGACCCTGCTCGGTGGCATCGCCGGTCTGCTGCTCACCGTCGACGGTCTGGCCTTCACCATGTCGCGGATCGCCCTGCTGGACATCTTCCTGGCCTTCTTCCTGGTGGTGGCGGTGTCCTGCTGTGTCGCCGATCGCGACTGGTACCGCTGGAAACTGGCCGATCGGCTGGAGAAGAGCGGCCTGACCGACTTCGGCGGCGAGTTCGGCCCAATGATCTGGTTCCGTCCCTGGCGGCTGGCGGCGGGGCTGGCCTTCGGTCTGGCCCTGGGCTCGAAGTGGAACGCCGTCTGGGCGCTGGCGGTGTTCGGCCTGCTCAGCGTCTGGTGGGACGTCCGCGCCCGGCACCTGGCCGGCTCCAGTTGGCGGGGCTGGCTCGCCGTGGTGGTGGACGGCATCCCGGCCTTCATCCGCCTGGTGGTGGTGTCCCTGGTCGTCTACGTCGCGACCTGGACGGGCTGGCTGACAACCTCCGGCGGCTGGGGACGGGACTGGGGCCAGACCCACCCCGACGACCCGTGGACGATGTACCTGGGCGAGAAGTGGGCCTCCTTCCTGCACTACCACCAGGAGATCCTGGCCTTCCACACCGGCGAGTACATCAAGGGCACCACCCACCCCTACGACGCGCACCCGGCCGGTTGGCTGGTGCTGGCCCGTCCGATCACCTTCGACGCGGTCAACGACATCCAGCCAGGTGTGGACGGTTGCCCGGTCGGCGGCGAGACCTGCCAGCGGGTGCTGATCGCGCTCGGCACTCCCGCCCTGTGGTGGATGGCAGCGGTGGCACTGCTGGTGGCGATCATCTGGTGGATCGGCGGACGGGACTGGCGTTTCGGCGTCCCGGTGCTCGCCGCCCTGGCCACCTATGTCCCTTGGTTCTTCACCACCGACCGCCCCCAGTTCCACTTCTACGCGATCACCATCGTCCCGTTCACGGTGATCGCCCTGACCCTGGTGCTGGGGCTGATCCTCGGGCCGAAGAACGGACCGCACCGAAGACGCGGCGCGATCATCGTCGGTGTCGCGGTCGCCCTGGTGGTGGCCAACTTCGCCTGGAACTACCCCGTCCTGACCGACGGACTGCTCACCAAGAGCGAGTGGCTGGCGCGGATGTGGTTACGTTCCTGGATCTGAGCCGGGGCAGGCCGTCCACCGGAACGCGGGAATAGGCAGTTCTGGTCTACCAGCAGTTCGACAGCTGTGCAGCCCGTTCCATTTCTTTGCGTCCCCGTCCGCGCTGCCGTCGTTCCCCGCTACTGTCCAACCCGGCTGGTCAGGCTCTGCGTCGAAGGGGATATCCATGGCGAACTTCAAGCTACCCACCTGGACCCATGTCGGTGGCACGCTCAAACCGGGGGCTGTGGTGGCTCCCGATGAACGTCTCGGCTGGGGCAAGATGGTCGGGCTGGGCGCGCAGCACGTGGTGGCGATGTTCGGCGCCACCTTCCTGGTGCCGCTGATCACCGGCTTCCCGGTGTCGACGACCTTGTTCTTCTCCGGCGTCGGCACCCTGCTCTTCCTGCTGATCACCGGCAACCGGCTCCCCAGCTATCTCGGCTCGTCGTTCGCCTTCATCTCCCCGGTGATCGCCTCCACCGTCGACGGCGACTTCGGCAAGGCGATCTTCGGCATCATGCTCGCCGGTCTGCTGCTGACCGCGGTGGGCATCATCGTGCAGGTGGCAGGCTCCGGCTGGATCGATCAGTTGATGCCGCCGGTGATGACCGGCACCATCGTGATGCTGATCGGCTTCAACCTGGCCGGCGCGGCCTGGGGGGTGGACGAGAACTCGGGCTTCCGCTCGGCACCGCTGACCGGCTGGATCACCATCCTCGCGATCGTGCTGATCACCGTCCTGTTCCGCGGGCTGATCGGACGGTTGTCGATCCTGCTCGGCGTGCTGGTCGGCTATGTCGCGGCGATCCTGCAGAACCAGGTCGACTTCGCCGCCGTCGGCAAGGCCGACTGGCTCGGCCTGCCGACCTTCCACGCCCCGACCGTCGACTTCAACGTCGCCGCCCTCTTCCTGCCGGTCGTCCTGGTACTGATCGCCGAGAACGTCGGACACGTCAAGTCGGTGGCCCTGATGACCGACCGCAATTACGACAAGTACATGGGACGGGCGCTGCTCTCCGACGGCCTGGCCACAACCCTGGCCGGTCTGGGCGGCGGCTCGGGTACCACCACCTACGCCGAGAACATCGGTGTCATGGCAGCCACCAAGGTCTACTCCACCGCGCTGTACTGGATCGCCGGGTTCATCGCCATCCTGCTGTCCTTCATCCCGAAATTCGGCTGGGCGATCCAGACCATCCCGGCCGGCGTGATCGGGGCCGCGGGCACTGTGCTGTACGGCATGATCGGCCTGCTCGGCGCCCGGATCTGGATCGAGAACCGGGTCGACTTCACCCGGCAGGTGAACCTGATCCCCGCGGCCGTCGGCCTGATCATGGGCATCGCGGACTTCACCTTCACCATCGGCAACATGACCTTCGGCGGCGTGACCGTCGGCACGGTCACCGCGCTGGCGCTGTTCCACCTGATGAAGGCGATCGCGAAGGCCCGCGGTACCGACGTCGTCCCCGACGCCGAGGTGATCGGCCCGGCCGACGCTCCGGTCGCCTGACCCGTCCGCTCCACCACAACTTCACACCCTGCGGCTCGCGCCGCGACGGTTCTGGGCCTGGGGACGGTTCCCCGGCCCGGGACGGGGAACCGTCCTCTTCAGCCGGCCGCTCCGGTTTCGGGACGGGTGGGGCCAGCGGGTCAGGCCCGGCTAGCTTGGCCGGGTGAACCGCCTGACCCCTGCCGTGAAGATGGGACTGTCCATCGCGGCGGCGGTCGGGGTCTACGGGGTGTCCTTCGGTGCGCTGGCGGTGGCCGCGGGCCTGGACGTCTGGCAGGCCTGTGCGTTGAGCGCACTGATGTTCACCGGCGGCTCCCAGTTCGCCTTCATCGGGGTGATCGCCGGCGGCGGGACGGGCGCCGCGGCATGGGCGGCGGCCACCCTGCTCGGCGTCCGCAACGGCGTCTACGGCATGCAGCTGAAGGCGCTCATCCGTCCGCCGGCCAGACTGATCCCGCTGATGGCGCACCTCACCATCGACGAGTCCACCGCGACCGCCACTGCCCAGGACGACCACGACGAGCGGGTGCGCGGTTTCTGGACGGCAGGCCTCGGCGTCTTCCTGCTGTGGAACGTGTTCACGCTGATCGGCGCCGTGGCCGGGGACGCCCTGGGCGACCCGAAGAGTTGGGGGCTGGACGGGGCTGCGGTGGCGGCCTTCCTCGGCCTGCTCTGGCCGCGGCTGAAGGGACGCGATCCGGTGGCGATCGCGGTGGTGGCCGCGCTGGTGACCGCTGTGGCGATGCCGCTGGTACCGCCGGGCATTCCCGTCCTGATCGCCGCCGTCGTGACCGCCGGTTGGTGGGCCTGGCGCCGGCGCTCCCCCCGTCCCGAACCTGAAGGAGGATCCCGATGAGCCTGTGGTTCTGGGTGATCCTCGCCGCCGGGACGGCATTCATCATCAAGCTGGCCGGCTACCTGCTGCCGCAGTCCCTGCTCGACCGTCCGGTGGTCACCGAACTGGCCGGAGCGCTGACCGTCGGCCTGCTGGCCTCGCTCACCGTCCTGAACACCGTCGGGGCAGGCCAGGGGCTGGCGGCCGATTCCCGCCTGCTGGCCCTCGGCGCCGGCGGCATCGCGCTCTGGTTCAAGGCCCCCTACATCGTCGTGGTGGTGGTTGGCGCGCTGGCCGCCGCGCTCGGACGGCTCGCCGGCCTGCCCTGAGCCGGCTGACCCGGGCGGCGATCGGATGGCTCAGTCGGCCGGGGTCGCCACGCCGGCGAGCACCGGATCGCCCGACCGGACGCTCGTCGCCCCGGCTCTGCCGGCCCGCCAGCCGAGCACCGCCACCAGCACGCCACAGAGCACCATCATCGCGGCAGTGAGGTAACCGGTGCCGGGCGGGGCATCCCAGTTGGCGTCGCTGGTAGCGGCCATCACCAGGTAGTCAATGATCAGGTGCATGATGCCGTAGGCGGCCACCGCCCACAATCCGATCAAACTCGGCAGGCGGGCACGGGCGCCACCGAGTTTGAGGTCGATCACGATGAACGCCACGAAGGCGGTCAGCTCAGTCGCGATCGAGGCCGGCCCGGTGACGTCCCACAGCGACCGGTTCCCCAGTGCCGGTGCGAGCCACGTGGCGACGGCGTACCACCCCACCGAGACCACCGGCAGCAGCACCACGAGCCGCTGGACGGGCGTCAGCCGGAGCCGGGACGCGAACCCCAGCCAGCCCACCGCGAGCAGCAGCGCTGACAGTCCCCTGGCCCACAGGACGCCGGGGCCAGCGGCAGAGCATCGCTGCCGTCCATCCGCGCCAGGCAGGCATCGCTGAAGTCGTTGAGGTACTGACCGCCCACCAGCACACTGCCGTTGAGCATGCTGCCCTGACAGGGCAGCCATTCCAGCCAGGTGGCGACCCCGGCGGCGAGGCCGGCTGCGACCAGCGCGACCGACAAGAAGACGTACCAGAACCTTCCCCCCATGCGTCGAGGTTAGGGCTTCGCGTCGCCCGCGGGAAGTCCCCGGAAAGGGACGTCGCCGGGGAACCCCGGCCGCCGCACGCGGCGGGCAACCGGACGGCCGGGCCGGCTCACTCCTCCAGCAATGTCGCGCCCAGCCAGCCCTCCGGCACGCCCATCCCCTCCACCAGCGGCAGCGCGTGCGGCCGCAACTCACGGCACAACAGGTTGAGCTGCTCTCCCAGTGCCTTCGACCGGGTGGACGAGATCCGGTTGTGCTCCAGGAACCAGCCGCGGTCGGCGTCGATGCTGGACAGCGCATACAGGCTGCACAGCTTCTCCAGCACTGCCCGTGCCTCCGGATCCTGGCACGCGGCGATACCGTCCACGAAGGCCTCCAGCACCACCCGCTCCAGGTGCGCCCTCGCGACGAACTGGACATGGTCGCCGAGCCGGTTGAAGGCCTCGAACCGGTCGCCCTGGCTCCGCGCGGCCGCCCGCATCCGGCGGGCCAGCGACTCCAGCGAGTGCCGCTCCCGCTCGGTGAACGCCCAGGCCTGCCAGGCGCGGTCGATCATCGCCAGGTCGTCCGGACGGCGGCGGGTGTTGGCCACCAGTCGCTCCATCAGCACCCCGGCAGCGGTCCATTCCACCACTGTCTCGCCCACCTGCTTCGCCGTGGCCTGCACCACCCCGGCCCGGTCGAGCTCGCCCCAGAGCTGCCGGTAGTCGGTGACCAGTGCCTTGGTCACCAGCTGCAGCAGGACGGTGTTGTCGCCCTCGAAAGTGGCAAAGACGTCGGCGTCGCCGCGCATCCCGGTGAGCTGGTTCTCGGCCAGGTAGCCGGCCCCGCCGCAGGCCTCCCGTGACGCCTGCAGAGCCTCGTTGGCGAACCAGGTGGACATCGCCTTCAGCCCGGCCGCCCGGGTCTCCAGCTCGCGCTGCTCGCGGTCGCTGTGCTCGCCGCCGCCCTGGACGTGCACCAGGGCCTGGATCAGCTCGTTCTGGGCGAACCCCAGTGCGTAGGCGCGGGCGACCAGTGGCAGCAGCCGGCGCTGGTGGGTCAGGTAGTCCAGCAGCAGAACGCCGCCAGGCCGGCCGGCGGCCGGGAACTGTCGTCGCTGCAGGGCGTATCGGGTGGCGATCGACAGCCCCCGCCGCGCCGCCACCAGCCCGCCGGCCGAGACGCACACCCGGCCGCGGACCAAGGTCCCGAGCATGGTGAAGAACCGGCGGTTGGGGCTCTCGATCGGGGAGGAGTAGCGGCCGTCGGCGTCCACCCGGCCGTAGCGGTCGAGCAGCATCTCGCGTTTCACCCGGACGTGGTCGAACCGGATCGTCCCGTTGTCCACGCCCTGCAGCCCGCCCTTGTGGCCCTGGTCGCCGGTGGTCACCCCGGGCAGGTCGCGACCGTCGTCGTTCCGGATCGGCACCAGGACGGTGTGGACGCCGTGCCCCTGGCCGTCCACCATCAACTGGCCGAAGACCGCTGCCATCGTGCCGTGGCAGGCGGCGTTGCCGATGTAGGCCTTGGTTGCCGCGGGGGTGGGCGAGTGCACCTCGAACTCGTCGGTGTCGGGCAGGTAGGTGATCGTGGTCTCCAGGCTGGCGACGTCGGAGCCGTGGCCCAGTTCGGTCATCGCGAAGCAGCCCAGCAGCCGCAGCGAGGTGATCTGGGGCAGGAAGGTGTCGTGGTGCCAGGCGGTGCCCAGGTTGGCCACCGCGCCGCCGAACAGCCCGAACTGCACCCCCGACTTGATGGTCACCGACAGGTCGCCGTAGGCGAGCGCTTCGAAGGTCATCACTGCGGCCAGCGGATCGCCGGCGTCCCCGGACGACTGCGGCACCCCGGCCGCGCCGAACCCGGACTCCTGCAGTTCGCCCAGCCGCGACAGCGTCCAGGCACGGGCCTGCTCCATGGTCAGGCCGGGGTCGCGCAGCAGGTGCTCGGCGGGCAACTCCTCGCGAGCCCGGGCTCGTTCGGCGGCGTACGGGCCGTCGAAGGCCGTCCGCAGCGCGGCGCCCAGGTGGGTGAGGTTCTCGGTCGGGTTCAGGAGAGCGGTCATCGATACTCCTTTGTCGGGACGGTGGTGAAACCCGCGCTGAAGGCCGGGGCGAACAGGCTGGTGATGTGGTCGACGACGACACCGCGCGGCGGCCGCGGGTCGGAGTCCATCCAGCGGTCGGCGGCGGCCCGGATGAAGCCGACCAGGCCGTGCCCCCAGGTAGCGGCCGGTGCCGGATCCTGGCCGGCGACAGCGAGCCGGGCAGCCAGGACGGCCTCCAGCCGGTCACCCAGCACGGTCGGTACCCGGCCGGCCGGGTCCTGCGCCGAGACCCCCAGCGGAGGGCTCATCAGGAACCGGTAGAGGCTGGGGTCCCGCTCGACCAGGGCGAGGTAGGCCTCGGCCAGATCGGCGGTCAGCCGACCGAGGTCGCTCGGGTCGGAGTGCTCCAGGGCCAGGGTGACCTCGGAGAGGATCCGGTCATGGACGGCCTCGCCGATCGCGGCGTACAGCCCGGCGCGGTCGCCGAAGTGACGGTAGATGACGGTCTTGGAGGTGCCGGCCTGGGCGGCGATCTCGTCCATGCCAACGTTCGCGCCATGCCGGTGGATGGCGCGCATCGCATGGTCGACGAGTTCCCGGCGCCGGGTGACTCGGTGTTCCGCCCAGCGGGCGTCTCGTCCGTCGATGGCCACGGCATCAGGGTACCCAGTACTTGATGTACCTGCTACTTTGAGTACCGATTACTTGGCCCGCACTGTTACGCACCCCCGGAGGCACCGATGACGTCCCCCAGCTCTCCGACGCAGCCCGAGCACGGCGCGAACCCGTCCGCGCCGGGGGCAAGGAAGGCGCCGGCGAGCGCGGCGCGGAGCACCGCCGTGGTGGTCGGCGGCAACCGGATTCCGTTCGCGAAGGCCAACGGCGCCTATGCCCACGCGTCCAGCCACGACCTGCTGACCGCAGCCCTGGACGGGCTGGTTGCCCGCTTCGGCCTGGCCGGCCAGACCCTCGGTGAGGTCGCCGGTGGCGCGGTGCTGAAGCACACCCGCGACTTCAACCTCACCCGCGAGGCGGTGCTGAGTTCGGCGCTGGCGCCCCAGACCCCCGCCGTCGATCTCGGCCAGGCCTGCGGCACCAGTCTGGAAACGGTGGTCTACATCGCCAACAAGATCACCCTCGGGCAGCTGGACGTGGGGATCGCCGGCGGTGCCGATTCCGCCTCGGACGCGCCGATCGCGGTCAGCGAGCCGCTACGCAGGGCACTGCTGGCCGCCAACGCCGCTCGCACCCTGCCAGCCCGGCTGAAAGCGTTCAGCAGCCTCCGTCCGGGTCACTTCGCGCCGTCCACCCCGCAGGTGGTCGAACCGCGCACCGGGCTGAGTATGGGCGAGCACCAGGCGCTCACCACCGCCCGCTGGGGGATCAGCCGCGAGGCCCAGGACGAACTGGCCGCCGCCTCCCACCACAACCTCGCCAGGGCCTGGGAGGAGGGCTTCTTCGACGACCTGGTCACCCCCTACCTCGGCCTGACCCGCGACGCCCCGCTGCGCCCGGACACCTCGGTGGAGAAGCTGGCCGCGCTGAAACCGGTGTTCGGCCTGTCCGGTTCCGTCCCGGCCACGATGACCGCCGGCAACTCCACCCCGCTCTCCGACGGTGCCGCAGTCGTGCTGCTGGCCGACGCCGACTACGCCGCCGCCCACCACCTGCCGATGCTGGCGAAGGTGGTGGACGCCGAGGTTGCCGCGGTGGACTACCCGGGCGGGGACGACCTGCTGCTCGCCCCGGTCGCCGCCGTCGGACGGCTGCTGGCCCGGCAGCGGCTCGGCCTGGCCGACTTCGACCTGTACGAGGTGCACGAGGCCTTCGCCGCGACCGTGCTCGCCACCCTGGCCGCCTGGGAGTCCGACGAGTACTGCCGCCACATCGGCCTGGCCGGGGCACTCGGGCCGATCGACCGGACGAAGCTGAACGTCACCGGCTCCTCACTGGCCGCCGGGCACCCGTTCGCTGCCACCGGGGCCCGAATCGTCCCCACCCTGGCCACGCTGCTGGCCGCGAAGGGTCCGGGGGCCCGCGGCCTGATCTCGATCTGCGCTGCCGGCGGCCAGGGCGTCGCGGCGATCCTGGAGGCGATCTGATGAGCGTGCTGGAGAAGGTCTTCTACTCCGCCCCCGGCCAGGCCCTGGCCAAGCTCGCAGGGCTGCCCGAGCCGGTCACCCTGCGGCGCGGTGCGAGCTGGCCGTCCGGGCCGCTGGTGGTGGCAGGGCTGGACGGTGCCACGCTGGCGTCCGGCACGCTGGCGCTGCTGGGCCGGACCACCAGCGAGCCGGTGCTCGACGAGCCCGGCCGGCAACCCGCCCCCGGCTACGGCTCGGCGATCGGCGCGGTCGTGGTGGACGCCACCGAACTGCGCACCATCGACGCGCTGGAGGGGTTGCGCGCCGTCCTCCGCCCAGCGGTTCGCGCCCTCGAACCCTCCGGTCGGGTGGTTCTGCTGGCCCGGCCGGTTGACGGGGTGGACGGGCTGGAGGCCAGAGCGGTCGCCCAGGCGATCGACGGGATCAACCGGACGGTCGGCAAGGAGCTCCGCAGGGGCGCCACGGCCAACCTGGTGCAGGTCGAGCCGGGGGTGACGCCCGCGGCGCTGGCGTCCACCCTCGGCTTCCTGCTGCAGGGCCGCTCGGCCTTCGTCGACGGCCAGACCTGGCGGGTGGGCGCTGCCGAGGTGCCGGGCCCGGCCGTCCGTCCGCTCGACGAACTGATCGTCGTGGTCACCGGCGCCGCCCGCGGGATCGGCGCGGCGATCGCCCGGACGGTGGCCAGCCAGGGCGCCATCGTGGTGGCGGTGGACGTCCCGGCCGCCGGGCAGGCGCTGTCGGCGGTGGCCAACGAGGTCGGTGGCACCGCCCTGCAACTCGACATCACCGCCCCCGGCGCCGGCGCCCGGATCACCGCCCACGTCGCAGCCCGGCACAGCGGGAACGCCCGGATCCACGGCGTCGTGCACAACGCCGGCATCACCCGCGACAAGCTGCTGGTGAACACCGACGCCGAGCGCTGGCAGGCGGTGCTGCAGGTCAACCTGGCTGCCGAACTGCGGATCAACCAGACCCTGCTCGACCCGGCGGTGCCGGGCGGCCTGGCCGAGGGCGGCCGGATCGTCGCGGTGAGTTCCACCTCCGGCCTGGCCGGCAACAAGGGCCAGGCCAACTACGCCGCCTCCAAGGCCGGGGTGGCGGGGCTGGTGCGGGCACTGGCCCCCGAGGTGGCCGGGCGCGGGATCACGGTCAACGCGGTGGCGCCGGGCTTCATCATCACCGAGATGACGGCGACGATCCCGTTCGTTCAGCGTGAGATCTTCCAGCGGTTCAACTCCCTGGGCCAGGGTGGCCGGCCGGTGGACGTGGCCGAGACCATCGCCTGGTTCCTCGACCCGGCCAGTGCCGGGGTGACCGGCCAGGTGGTGCGGGTCTGCGGGCAGAACCTGGTGGGTGCCTGATGCCCGATCGGGACATCGTCCGGCTCGACGACCTGCCGGCGATGGGCCCGCTGTTCGCTCGTGCCCTGGTTCCCGGCCCCCGCCGGACGCCGGGGATCCCGGCCCAGACCGCACTGGTCAGCGGACACCGGCAGGATGTCGCCCGGCTGGCCCGCTACGCCGGGGTCTGCGGCTTTACGCTGCGTGACAACGTGCCGCCCACCTGGCTGCACGTGCTGACTTTCCCGCTGCAGGTGTACCTGCTGGCCGGCCCGGGCTCGACGTTGCGACTGCCCGGAATGGTGCACGTGGCGAACCGGATGCGGCTGCACCGTCCGGTGTCGGTCACCGAGTCGCTGGAATTGCGGGTGCGCGCGGCGTACCTGCGTCCGCACCGCCGGGGCGCTCTGGTAGACCTGATCGGCGAGGTACGCGTGGCCGGTGAGGTCGTCTGGGACGCGGTGAGCACCTATCTCGCCAGCGGCGTGAGCGTCCCCGGTACACCCGAGGAGGCCGACCGGGAGCCCTTCGACCCTGTGACCCCCCTGGCGCGGTGGCGGCTGCCGTCGGACCTGGGACGCCGTTACCGCGCGGTGTCGGGAGACCCGAACCCGATCCACACCAGCCAGCTGGCCGCCCGCGCCTTCGGCTTCCGGCGTCCCATCGCCCACGGTATGTGGACCCACGCCCGCGCGCTGGCAGCCCTGGAGAACCGGCTGCCCGGCAGCTATGCCGTCGAGGTGGCGTTCGCCAGGGCCGTGCCCCTCCCGGGAACGGTCGGCTTCACCGCCACCTCGCAGCCGGACGGCTGGGCCGCCGCCGTCACCACCAAGGACGGCGCCAAGCCCCACCTGCTGCTGCGCGTCACTGCCTGAGCGTCACTGCCTGAACTGCGGGCGGTTTCCGCAGGCCCTGGAACCGCGTCCAGAACACGGCGGTCGGACGAGTGCTGGCAACCAGGTCGTCGGGGTTCGGGGTCGTCACACCACCAGGAGACGGCGGGCACCGCGCCCGTCCGGCACCTGCCCGAGGCAGGTGGTCAGGAAGCCGGCCGCTGCAGCGGGATCGGCGCCGGCTCGGGGGCCTTGGAGAGCTCGGGCGCCTGCAATTGGTCGATCTCGACCGCCTCGACGTGCGGGATCGTTTTCCACACCGGGTTGCGGTAGAAGAGCACCAGCACGTTGAGCAGCGACCAGGAGAAGACGTAGATCGGGAAGGCGAGCGCGGCCTGCCAGGCGCCCGGCCAGTGGGCGTGCTCGAGTTTGAGCACCCAGGCCGCCACCAGCGTCACCGCGACGTAACTGACCACCGCGCCGACCAGCAGCCCACCGATGAGGAGCTGCCACAGGCCGGTGGACACCCCGGTCGCCACCATGCCGATGACACCGATGATCGCGCTGGCCCCGGCGATCGGGATGCCGATGCTGAACAGCAGCGCGTCCAGCGTGCGGCGCCAGTCCTGGCGCACCGCCTTGACCAGTTTCGGACCGATCAGACCGAGCACCTGCACGCTCCCCAACGACCAGCGGTAGCGCTGCTTCATCGACTGGGCGAAGGTCAGCGGCTGCTCGTCGTAGAACATCGCGTCCATCGCCAGCCCGACGTGGCGCCCGTCGGCGATCGCGTTCAGGGTGAACTCGATGTCCTCGCAGACCGAGCTGGTGTGCCAACCGTCCGGCCCCAGCGTGTCCAGCGAGAACATCCAGCCGGTACCGCCGACGGTGGTCACCGGCAGGCCGCGTCGTGCCCGCGGCAGGTGGAACAGCCGGGTCTGCAACAGCCAGAACAGACTGGAGGTACCCGCCACCCAGGAACTGGTCGGGTTCTTGCCCATCCGGTAGCCCACGGCCACCGGCACACCGGCGTTGAGCTGGCGGTTCATCGCGGCGAGGAAGCCGGGGTCGGCGAGATTGTCGGCATCGAACATCACGCAGGCGTCGAACTTGTCGGCCTCCTGCTTGGTGAAGCGGTCGAAGAACCAGGTGAGGGCGAAGCCCTTGCCGATCTTTTCAGTGTCGTGACGTTCCCACACCGTTGCCCCGGCTGCCCGGGAGAGCGCGGCGGTGTCGTCGGTGCAGTTGTCGGCGGTGACGAAGATCTCGAAGGCGTCCGCCGGGTACTCCTGCCGGCGGAGGCTGGCCAGCAGCGGCTCGATGACCGCCGCCTCGTCCTTGGCGAAGACCAGCACCGCGAACCGGTGGATCCGGTGGGTCAGTTGAGCCGGCGGACGCAGCCCGCCGACCACGGGCAGGGCGATCAAGCAGTGATAGAGACCGTAAGCCCCGGACACCAGCATGATCGCCTGACAGACCCATGCCAGCGTCGTCATCGGGTCTCCCCCCGGGGTCGTTTCATCTCGGTCGCGCGGCCCGCACAGGCGCATGCGAAGTGTGGGCTCAGTTTACCCGGCGGCGGCAAGAACCCGGACATGGAATGCCGGCGCGGCGAAGTTGCTTATCATAGGAGGTTAGGAGGTGTGTGTGCGTGGTCTTTCACAATGAGGCTAGCTGGTCGCTGTTCTGGATGAACGTGACTGTTTACGTCCTCATGACGCTCGGACGCATGCAATGGGACGTCTGGCTGCCGGCGAAGTTCTTCGATCCTGACCGGTGGTGGTACCGCACTCGCGACTGGGAGCGCGGCGGCGAACTCTACCGTGAGCTGCTGCGTATCGACCGGTGGAAGGACAAGGTTCCTGCTGTCGACGGCAGGACGCACTTCTCCAAACGGCACCTGCTCGGGGACGACCCGACCTACCTGCGCCAGTTCGTCATGGAGACCTGTCGCGGCGAGTCCAACCACCTCCGGGCGGTGCTGAGCACCATCCCGATGCGGCTGTGGACGCCGCTGGACGTGTGGATGGTCTGCTTCCTGATCGCGCTGCTGGGCAATCTGCCGTTCATCCTGATCCAGCGCTACAACCGGCCACGGCTGCAGCGCGCCCTGGGCAGGGTCGAGCGGCGCGCCCTGGAGTCGGCCCAGCGGCGGGCCGCTGCTGCTCCCGCCCTGCAGACCGGCGGCGACTCCGACCTGCAACCCGCCACCGCCTGACCGGCGTGGGCAGCACGCCACCGTCGACGCACGCCGACCAGCGGCGCCTTGATCGCGAACTTCTGGCGCTGGCCGTCCCGGCCTTCGCGACCCTGTTGGCCGAACCCCTGCTCGTGCTGGCCGACTCCGCGATCATCGGCCATGTGTCCACCGACGCACTGGCCGGGCTGGGCATAGCCTCCAGCGTCGTCGGGGTGGTCGTCGGACTGTGCGTCTTCCTCGCCTACGGCACCACCGCGTCGGTGGCGCGCCGGCTCGGTGCCGGGGACCGCGCCGGGGCGCTGGCCGGCGGGCTGGACGGCATGACGCTCGGTGCCCTGATCGGTGTGGTGCTGGCGATCGTGCTGCAGGTCGCCGCAACCGGGGTGGTCGGGTGGTACGGGGTCGAACCAGTGGTCGCCGATCAGGCCGCCAGCTATCTCAGCGTGGTCTCCCTCGGCTTCCCGGGCGCGCTGGTGATCCTGGCCGCCACCGGCGTGCTGCGCGGCCTGCAGGACACCCGCACGCCGCTGCTGGTGGTCGTGGTGATGAACCTGGCCAACATCGGCCTCAACCTGCTGTTCGTCCACGGGCTGGGCTGGGGGATCACCGGCTCGGGCACCGGCACCGCGCTGGCCCAGACCGGCGCGGCGGTCTGGCTCGCCCTGACCGTGCTGCGCGGAGCGAGGCGGGAGCAGGTCCGCTGGCGCTGGCACCCGTCCGGCATCCTGACCGCCGCCCGCAGCAGCGGCTGGCTGGTCCTACGGACCGCCGGACTGCAGGCGGCGCTGCTGCTGACCACCGCCGTCGCCGCCCGAATGGGCGCGGTCTCCATGGCCGCCCACCAGGTGCTCTACAGCCTGTGGATGCTGCTCACCTTCGCCATGGACGCCGTCGCGATCGCCGCCCAGGCGCTGGTCGGCCGCTACCTCGGCGCCGGCGAGGCGTCGACCGTCCGCTCACTGCTGGCGCGGATGCTGGGCTGGGGAGTGCTGATCGGCGTCACCGGAGGGCTGCTGCTGTGGGCCGGGCAGGGGCTGTATCTGTGGCTCTTCACGCCGGACGCCGCGGTGGTCGGGCTGGTGTCGTCGGTGCTGCCGCTGGTGGCCGGGCTGACCGTCCTGGGCGGAGTGGTGTTCGTCCTGGACGGGGTGCTGATCGGCGCTGGGGACACCCGCTACCTCGCCTGGGCCAGTCTGGTGAACCTGCTGGTCTACCTGCCGCTGGCGATCATGGTGGCGGTCACCGGTGGCGGGCTGGTCTGGTTGTGGCTGGCCTACGCCGGGTTCACGCTGAGCCGGTTCGTCACCCTCGGGTTGCGTGCTCGCGGCACCGGCTGGATGCGGTTGGGGGTCTGACACCGGACGACGGGTCTCGACTGGTTCTGCCGGCGGGGATCCCGGCCCGGCGCCGCGGGCTGGGTTCGGCCCGCGAGCACCCGGATCGGGCCCGCGGGGCTCCGGCCGGCTCTCCGGGGGACATGTTCGGCCCGCGAGCACCCGGGTCAGGCCTGCGGAGTCCCTCCGTCCCGGCGGTTGCAGGACGCGCCAGCTACCTGGTCGACGCGGAGGCCGCCCATGGCCTTCGTTCCGGTGGTTGCAGGACGCGCTCACCAGTCGGCGTCTATGGTTGCAGCAGTGACTCGCACGAGGGCTCCCGAGGGGGAAAGACGTGAGCGACCTGACCGGGCCCGCCAACGCGGAGCCGGCCGAGCCGGCACCAACCGCGGCTGAGGCGCAGTTCCCCTACACGGGTACGCAGGGGCTGCGTCCGGAGCCGCCCGCGCCCCCGCCCCCGGTCCGCAGCCGCCGGCGGCCCGGCCCGCGCCGCTTCCGCTGGTGGCCCGTTCTGCTCGGCGTGACCGCTGCGCTGGTCGGTGTGGCGGTTGTCGTGGTGTCGCTGGTCTGGGGGCCGCGGATGAACCCGATCGCGCCCGTCCCCGGGGCCGACGCGCCCCCGGCTGGGACGGCGGTGACCGCGTACCTCGATGCGCTGGCAGCCGGGAAGGCCGGGGACGCGCTCCGGCTGGGCTCCGTCCGTCCGGGCAATGCCGAACTGCTCACCGACCAGGTGCTACGTGCCTCCCCGGCGTCGATCGGCGAGGTGAGCGTGCCGGCGACGTCCAACCAACCGGCCTCCCAGCAGGTGACTGCCAGCTACCGGATCGGCGCCGAACAGGTCACCACCAGCTTCCCGGTCTTCCGGGACGGCGAGACCTGGCGGCTCGGACAGGTGGTTGCCGATGCGGATCTGCGCGAACTGGACTTCGCCGGGCTGCCGATCACGGTCAACGGATTCGTCGTGGAGAATCCCCAGGTCTCGCTGCTGCCCGGACAGTACCGGGTCGGCACCACCGACCCCCGCTATCGGGTCGAACACCCTGACTTCCTGGTCCGGACGCCGGCTGTCGCCCCGGATCTGGCTGCGGTGCGGCTCGGGCTGAGCGATCGGGCGACCAGGGAGATCGCCGAGACCGCCACTGCCCGGCTGGACGCCTGCCTGAGCACCCGCGACCTCGCCCCGGCAGGTTGTGGCTTCCGGATCACCCACCCCTCCGGGGTCAAGCTGGACGAGCGCACCCTGCGCTGGGAGCTGCGCTCCGGCCGGGAGTCGCTGACGACGCTGCAGCCCGTCCTCGACCAGGTCGGTTCGGCCACCGCACCGGTGTCGCTGAAGATCCACGGCGAGGTGCGGGGCAAGGACGGTTCGCTGTGGGAGGCGAACGCCGTCCTCACCCGCGTCTACGCCGACCTCACCCAGGACGCCGTCACCGTCGAGTTCGGCTGAGGACGCCGGCCCGGTCAGCAGTCGTCAGCAACGCCGACACGCGCGGCCAGCGGTCGTCAGCGCTGGCAGGCGGGGTCAGCGGCGCCAGCAGCGCCGATCTCCTGGTCCGGCGGCAAAGGGGCGGTCGAGCCGTCTTCGGCGTCGGCACGCGCAGTCAGCAGCGCCAGCAGCACTGACCTCCCGGCCCGGCGACAAAGGGGCAGTCAACCCTCCTCGCCGCCGGCACCCGCAGTCAGCAGTCAGCAGCGCCAGCAGCGCCGATCTCCTGGTCCGGCGACAAAGGGGCAGTCGAGCCGTCCCCGGCGCCGGCACGCGCAGTCAGCAGTCAGCGGCGCCAGCAGCACTGACCTCCCGGTCCGGCGGCAAAAGGGCAGTCAAACCCTCCTCGCCGCCAGCACCCGCAGTCAGCAGTCAGCGGCGCCAGCAGCACTGACCTCCCGGTCCGGCGACAAAGGAGCGGTCACGCCATCCTCGCCGCTGGCACGCGCAGTCAGCAGAATCAGCACCCAGAGCATCGCCCCGGCGAGCATCGAGTAGCCGGCCGCCAGGGCGAGGTGCCGCGGCTCGCCGCCGGTGAACTGGCCGACGATCACCTGGCCCATCACCAACTCGGCGAGCCAGAGCAGGCCCAGCGTCACCGCCCAGGGCCGCAGCGCGGGCCGCGGCAACGTCCGGACGATCAGCCATACCAGCAGAGCTCCCGCCACCACCCCGAGGACCAGCCGGACAGCCTGTAGCCCCGGGAAGGAGTCGGAGTCCACCACCCGCCACACCGGCCAGCCCAGACACCGGACGAAGGACCCCTCGCCCGCCACCACGATGCCGAGCAAATGCATCACGATCACCGCGCCGACCGTCGTCCAGCCGAGTCTGCCCAGTGGGGTGCCTCCGGCAACCGCAGGCCGGCTCAGCCAGACCGCGGCCGCGGTGATCAGGCAGAGCGCCACCAGGGCGGCAGCGACGTCCACCATGCCCAGCACCATCGGGAGCCCGAACAGCACGATGGTCATCCCGAAGACACCGGACGCGATCGCCGCCACCAACGCCCCGACGGGGAACAGTCGTAACCGGCGGTCGGGCAGGCCGCGTCCCAGCCAACTCGCGACCGCAAGCGAGACCAGGTCGAGGAAGGCCACCACCCGGTGGCTGAACTCGATCGCGGAATTGGTGCCGGTCGGGGTCAGCTGGTCATGGAAACACCCCGGCCAGGTCGGGCAGGCCAGGCCCGATTCGGTGGCGCACACCGCTGAGCCCATCAGCACCACCACACCGGTGAGGATGGCTGCCACCCAGTAGGCCCGGCGAACAGTGGACGAGGGGACAGACTGGGTCATGGGTCGATCCTGCCAGCCGGGAGCCGGCTGTGTGGCCGATTGGGTCTCTTCCTGGGGTTCTCCTCCTGGGACTCCTCTTTGGTGGCTCCTCCGACTGATCCCAGCCCGCCCTGCCCGACTCTGCCGGTCGCACTCACCCAGCCGGTCGCACTCACCCAGCCGGCCCCGCCCGTCTCTGCCGACCTCTCTCGACTCTGCCCGCCCTGCTCGACTCTGCCCGCTCTACTCGACTCTGCCCGCCTCACCCGACCCTGCCCGTCCTGCTCCGCTCTGCCTTCCTCACCTGACTCTGCCCGCCCTGCTCGACTCTGCCTGCTCTGCTCGACTTTGCCCGCCTCGCCCGACTCTGCTGCCGTTACAACACACGCAAAGTCGAGTAGGACACGCTGAGTGGGGACAGAGGACTGGCGTCCTGCGTGGGGTGGGAGCTTCTCGACGAAGTG
>NZ_JAYFPT010000013.1:0-14447 GCF_034927565.1 Propionicimonas sp. | reverse complement strand
GGAATCCGTCCGTCCCTTCCCCGCCGAACTCCGCACAAACGGGGATGTGAGGGGAGGGGAGCCGGACGGGTGGGGGCGATTCGCTCCGGCGAAGGTCGCTGTGGCAAACTTGGTAGTCGCGGTTTGCTCCTGCCACAGGGGGAAGGCGGCCGCACCCCTGACAAGCATTCGACGAAGTGACCTGTGGCACTGGTGAGGTAGACCATGAACAAGTTGGTAGCCGAGGTCGGCCAGGCCGCCCTGAGGACCGATATCCCCGATTTCCGTCCCGGCGACAACGTGAAGGTTCACGTCCGCGTCATCGAGGGCAACCGCTCCCGGATCCAGGTCTTCGCCGGCGCCGTGATCGCGCGTAACGGCGCGGGTATCACCGAGGCGTTCACGGTTCGCAAGGTCTCCTTCGGGACCGGTGTGGAGCGCACCTTCCCGCTGCACTCCCCGATCATCGAGAAGATCGAGGTCGAGCGACACGGTGACGTGCGTCGCGCGAAGCTGTACTACCTGCGCGGCCTGCGCGGCAAGGCTGCCAAGATCAAGGAGAAGCGCGACCGCTGAGCAGTCGGTGCCAGACCGGTCTTCAACGACTGCCCGGACGGGAGGAGTGCTGTGAGCCGCTCGGCTGACGCAGCCTCGCCGAAAACCAGAAGCGGCTGGGCCGTGCTGGGGTCTTGGCTGCGCGAGATCCTGATCGTCGTGGTCGGGGCGCTGGTGGCTTCCACCCTGCTGCGGGTCTTCGTGGCCCAGATGTTCGTGATCCCGTCCGGTTCGATGGAGAACACCCTGATGGTCGGCGACCGCGTCGCCGTCCAGAAACTGGTGCCGTTCCAGCGTGGCGATGTCGTGGTGTTCCGCGACACCCAGGGCTGGCTGCCACCGGGCAAGGACGAGGAAGACCCGCTGCGGCAGCTGCTGATCTTCGTCGGGCTGGCCCCCGATGAGAGCACCAGCCACCTGATCAAGCGGGTGATCGGGGTGGCGGGCGACCACGTCACCTGCTGCGACGCCCAGGGTCGGGTGAGCGTCAACGGCGCCGCACTGCGCGAGGACACCTACCTCTACACCGATCCCTCGACCGGGAAACAGGTGGATCCGAGCTCGGTGAGCTTCGACGTCGTGGTACCGGCCGGCACCATCTTCGTGATGGGCGACCACCGCGACAACTCCCAGGACTCCCGCTGCCACCTGAGTGACGACCCGGGGAGTGGAGCGCCCGGTTCGCCGGCCTTCGTCCCGGTGGAGAACGTGGTCGGCGCGGCGATCGCGGTGGTCTTCCCGTTCGACCGGATGGCGGGGTTCAGCCGTCCGACTACCTTCGACGGGGTACCGGCCGCCAGCGGGCCGCCGCCCGACACTCCGGTGCTCACCGGACCGCCGGTGGAGTGCTGACCGGACACAATGGGACGCATGACCGGGCGCACTCTCTACAGCTACGAGCGCTCGTTGCGACGGGGTGGCTTCCCGCTGGTCGCCGGCACCGATGAGGCCGGCCGTGGCGCCTGCGCCGGGCCGCTGGTGGCGGCCGCGGTGATCCTGCGGCCGTCGACCCGGATCGAAGGGCTGGACGACTCCAAGGCACTGACCGCCCGGCAACGCGACCAGGTCTACGACCGGATCGTGGCCCGCTCCCTGGCCTGGACGGTGGTGGCCGTGGAGCCGGAGGAGTGTGACCATCTGGGGATGCATCGGGCGAACCTGGCGGCTCTGCGCCGGGCGGTGGTGCGGCTGGAGGTGGCGCCCGATTTCGTGATCAGCGACGGGTTCGCGGTCGACGGACTGGCCGTCCCGACGCTGGCGATGTGGAAGGGCGACCAGGTGGCTGCCTGCGTGGCTGCCGCCTCAGTGGTGGCCAAGGTGACCAGGGACCGCACCATGGCCGACCTCCACCAGCGCTATCCCGACTACGGCTTCGATATCCACAAGGGCTACTGCACCGCCCTGCACCAGGCTCGGTTGCTGGCTCACGGCCCCAGCGCGATCCACCGGCAGTGCTTCGAGAACGTCCGCAGAACGAATAAGGTGGAGGTGCTATGAGTGCCGAGGATCTAGAACAGTACGAGTCCGAACTGGAACTCCAGCTTTATCGGGAGTACAAGGACGTGGTCGGCATCTTCACCTACGCGGTGGAGACCGAACGGCGCTTCTACCTCTGCAACGCGGTCGACCTGAAGGTGCGCACCGAGGGCGGCGATGTCTACTACGAGGTCTCGATGGGGGACGCCTGGGTGTGGGACATGTACCGGCCTGCCCGATTCGTGAAGAGCGCCAAGGTCCTCACCTTCCGCGACGTCTCGATCGAGGAGATCGCGCACTCCGACCTCAAAGTGCCGGAGAACCTGTAGCCGCTGCCGCCGCAGTTATCCACAGGTTCGAATTGAGGTGAACCGCCGGCCGCCGGGTTGCCAATACTGGCAACCGGAGGTGGATCGTGGAGAAGCGGGAACTGGGCCGGGCCGGCGAGGATGCGGCCGCCGACTACCTGCGCCGGCTGGGCTGGCACATTCTGGATCGCAACTGGCGCTGCCCGGTGGGCGAGCTCGACATCGTCGCCTGTGAGCCCGGTACCCCGCAGGTGGTGGTCTTCTGCGAGGTGAAGTGCCGCAGTGGGCTCGGCTTCGGGCCGCCGCTGGAGGCGATCACCTACGCCAAACAGCGCAAGCTGCAGGAACTCGCCCTGCACTGGCTACGCGCCCAGCCGCGCCCGGTCCCGCGGTTCCGGATCGACGGCATCGGCGTGCTGCTGCCGGTCGGCGGGACGCCGCGGATCAGCCATGTCAGGGGGATCGGCCGATGAGGATGGCGCGCGCGTGGTCAGTGGCGCTGGTCGGCGTGGAGGGAACCATGGTCGAGGTCGAGGCGGTGATCAGCAGCGGGCTGCCGAGGACCATCCTGGTTGGCCTGCCGGACGCCGCCCTGAACGAGGCCAGGGAGCGCTGCGGTGCCGCCATGGCCGCCGCCGGCCTGGGCTGGCCGGCAGACCGGGTGACGATCAACCTGTCCCCGGCCGCGCTGCCAAAAGCCGGCTCCCACTACGACCTGGCTATCGTGGCAGCGGTGGCCGCCGCCGGCGGAGTCTGCGAGCGGCGGGGCCTGGAAGAGCTGGCGCTGTTCGGCGAGGTCGGGCTGGACGGACGGGTACGCGCCGTCCGCGGGCTGCTGCCGGCAGTGCTGGCGGCGTCCCGGCGGTTCGCCAGGGTAGTGGTGCCGGTCAGCCAGTTGCGGGAGGCCGAACTGGTCGAAGGCATCAGCGCCCTGGGGGTGGAGAGCCTGGCCGATCTGCTCGACATTCTGCGCGGCGGGCCGGGCTGTCCGCACCCGCCGGCACCGGCCCCGGCCGCGGAACAGCCGGCAGCCAGGGATCTTCGCGACGTCGCGGGCCAGCCCGAGGCGAAGTGGGCGCTGGAGGTGGCCGCCGCGGGCCGGCACCACCTCTTCCTGCACGGACCACCCGGCGTCGGCAAGACACTGCTCGCCGAACGGCTACCCGGCATCCTGCCGGATCTGGAGGTGGCGGAGTCGCTGGAGGTCTCCGCCATCCACTCCCTGGCGGGCACTCCGCTGGTCGATGGATTGATCCGGCGGCCGCCCTATGCCGACCCTCACCACACCGCGTCGATGGCCAGCCTGGTCGGCGGCGGAGCACGGATGGCGGTCCCGGGTGCGGTCTCGCGAGCCCACCGCGGGGTGCTCTTCCTGGACGAGGTCGCCGAGTTCAACCCCCGGGCGCTGGACGCGCTGCGGGTGCCGCTGGAGTCGGGCCGGATTGTCCTGGGGCGGGCGTTGGCGACCACCAGCTATCCGGCGAGCTTCCAGCTGGTGATGGCGGCAAACCCCTGTCCCTGCGGCCTGCACGGCACCGCCGGCGCGCAGTGCCGGTGCACGCCGTCCGAGATCCGTCGCTACGGGCAGAAGGTGTCTGGGCCGATTCTCGACCGGGTCGACATCCACCAGCACCTGGCCCCGATGCGCAAGGCCTTTCTGGCCGCGGCGCTGCGCACCGCCGAGTCCAGCCAGGTCGTGGCTGACCGGGTCCGCGCGGCGCGGGAGCGGCAGCGCGCCAGGCTGACCGGGTTCGGCTGGCGGACGAACGGGGAGGTGCCAGGCCCGGTGCTGCGGCGGGCGCTGCCGCTACCCGAGGGTGCCGAGCTGCTGGACGAGGCAGTCGGGCAGGGACGGCTCTCCGCGCGCGGTGTGGACAAGGTGCTGCGACTGGCGTGGACGCTGGCGGACCTGGACGGGGTGGGCCGGCCCACCCGGCGGCACCTCACCCTGGCCCTGGCCCTGCGCCGTGGCGAACAACGTGGCCCAGGAGGTGGCCGTGGACGAGCGTGAAGCCCGGCTCGGACTGAGCTGCGTGGTTGAGCCGGGGACGGCGAAGGTCGCCGCCGCCATCGCCGAGTACGGCGCCGGAGAGGTCTGGCAGGGGCTGCTGAGGCTGGGTGGCAGGAACACCCTGGGCATGCGGGCGCGGGAGTTCCGCCCCGAGCCGGTGCTCGCCCGGGCGGCCGCGCTGGAGGCGCGATTCGTCATTCCGGGCGATCCGGAGTGGCCGCCGCAGCTGGCGGAGCTGGATGGCTGTGAGCCGGTGAACGGGCTCAGCGGAGTGCCGTGCGGGTTGTGGCTTCAGGGTGCGGGTGACCTGGCCGAGTTGGCCGGCCGGTCGGTGGCGGTGGTGGGTTCGCGGGCCTGCACCTCCTACGGCGAGACGGTCGCCACTGAGCTGGCCGCCGACCTGGGTGACGCCGGCTTCAGTGTGGTCTCCGGGGGCGCCTTCGGGATCGATGCGGCCGCTCACCGGGGATCGCTGGTCAGCCGGACGCCGGGGGTCGCGATCCTGGCAGCCGGGCTCGACCAGGCCTATCCGGCAGCCCACCGGCCGCTGTTCGACCGGATCGCGGAACGGGGTGTGCTGGTCAGCGAACTTCCGCCGGGAGAACACCCGACTCGGGTGCGGTTTCTGGGCCGCAACCGGTTGATCGCCGCCCTCACCCAGGCGACAGTGCTGGTCGAGGCCGCTGTCCGTTCGGGTGGCCGCAACACCGTCACCTGGGCCACCAGCCTCCGCCGGGTGGTGGCAGCGGTGCCCGGCCCGGTGACCAGCGCGCTGTCGTTCACCCCGCACCGGCTGATCCGCGAGGCCGAAGCGGTGCTGGTGACCACAGCAGGGGAGATCCTCGAACTGGTGAGCCCGCTCGGGCGGCCGGCGGCCAGACCGCCGTCCGAACACCGGCCGACCGACGATCTCGGCCCCGACGAACTGCGGGTCTACGAGGCGGTGCCTGCCCGGGGAAGCCTGACAGCCGGGGAGTTGTCGCTGCGTTCCGGGGTGGTGCTCGCCTCCTGCCTGCTCATCCTCGACGAACTCGAGGGGCGTGGCATGGTGCTGCAGAACGATCGCCTCGAATGGCGCCTGCCGCCACGCCAGCGGCTGGCGGAGCCACTGCCATTCGATACCTGATTGTGACCATGCCACGGCGACCGATCCGCAACGAGCCCCGGCTCACGGACGTGGAAAGGACATGATCGACTCCCCGAAAACTGCCCGCCGGCTCCGTCGCCTGCTCGTCCTCGCCGGCGCGAGTGCACTGATAGTGCTCAGCGGTTGCTCCGGCTCGTCTCCCGCCGCCGGAACCGCCGCCTACGACGAGGCTCCCGCCAAGGGCGGTGCGGCTCCCGAGTACGGGGCGCCCGAGGAAGTGCCAGCCCCCAGCGAGGGCGGCCCGGCGGTTCTCGACGACCGCAAGATCATCCGGGTGGCCACGATCGACCTGGTGGTCACCGACATGGCCAAGGCCGCGGCCGACCTGCGAGCGGTGGCAGCCGGGGTCGGTGGGACGGTGACCGCCGAGAGCCTGTCGCTGCCCGAGGCGGCCGACCTGGGCACCAGCGACTCGATGGTGGTGGTGAGTGTGCCAGCCACCCAGCTCGAACGCACCCTCACCCTGATCGGCGGCATCGGCGAGGTCCGGAACCGCACGATCGAGTCGACCGATGTCACCGACACCGTGGTGGATACCGAGTCCCGGGTCGCCACCATGCGCGAGTCGATCGCCCGGCTGCAAGAACTGATGTCGAAGGCGGGGTCGATCAGCGAGATCGCCAAGGTCGAGTCAGAGCTGACCTCCAGGCAGGCCGAACTCGAGGCACTCCTGGCCAAGCTGACCACACTCAACCGGCAGGTGGACCTGTCACCGATCACCGTTACCTTGCACACCCCGGACACTGTCGAGCCGGTGCCGCTGGCCGGCTTCCTGCCGGGCCTGCAGGCAGGCTGGGAAAGCCTGATGACGGTGGCCGGGGTCGTCCTGACCGCACTCGGCGTCATCCTGCCCTACCTCGCGGTCGCGGCAGTGATCGCCGTCCCGTTGCTGCTGTGGCGACGCAGCCGGCAGACCCGGTCGGGGGCCGCCGCAACCCCCGGCACGCAGAACACCCCGGACGGCGGCAAGGACACCCCGGGCGCCGCCTGACCACGGCCGGCGGAGAGACCGGCGGCACCGCCGCTGGGTTCAGGACGTCGCCAGCCCTGCCAGCACCAGGGCCTCGGCCAGGATCGCCGAGGAAAGGGTGTTGATGTGCTGGGACTCGTTGGGGGTGTGTGGCCGGGAGAGCGGATCCTCGACGGCGGTGATCAGGAGCTGGGCCTGGGGGAACGTCCGGGCGAGGTCGGCCACGAACGGGATCGAGCCGCCTTGGCCGATCTCCACTGGCGCCCTGCCGAACGCCTCGGTCAGAGCGTGCTTCGCCAGGTCGGCAGCCCAGCCGCTGGTGTCGGCCAGGAATGCGTCGCCGTAGTCGATGTCGCTGAAGCTGAGTTCGGCACCGAAGGGGGCATGTGCTCGCAGGTGCGCAGCAAGGGCCTGGTAGGCCTCCCGGGCGCTCTGCCCGGGGGCCACCCGGGCAGAGATCACGACCGATGCCTCGGGAGAGATCGTGTTCGACGCGTTGGCAACGCTCGGGGCGTCGATCCCGGTGATCGTGATCGACGGCTGGTGCCACAGCCGACTCAGGATGGTGCCGTGGCCGACCGGGCTCACCCCGGGCAGCAGCCCGGCCTCGCGTCGCAGGTCGTCCTCGGTGTAGTCCGGGGTGTCCGCCTCCCGGGAGGTCAGGCCCGCCACGGCTACCGCGCCGTCGGCGTCCCACAGCGTGCTGAGCAGCGTGACGGTGGCCATCATGGCGTCCGGCACCGCGCCGCCGAACATGCCGGAATGGGAGGCGTGGGCCAGGGTGCGGAGCTTCAGGGTGAACCGGACATTGCCGCGCAGCGAGACAGTGAGCCCGGGAGTCTGCGCGTCCCAGTTGCCGGAGTCGGCGACCACGATCACATCGGCGGTCAGGGCCTCGCGGTTGTCGGCCAGGAACTGGGCGAAGGAGCGGGAACCGGTCTCCTCCTCACCCTCGATGAACACCGCCACCCCGGCCCCGAAGTCGTCGCCGAGCGTGCGACTCGCCGCCCGCAACGCAGCCAGGTGGGTGACCACCCCGGCCTTGTCGTCGGAAGACCCGCGGCCGTACAGCCGGCCGTCTCGTTCGGTCAGTGCGAACGGCGGCGTGTCCCACTGCGCCGGGTCGCCCACCGGCTGGACATCGTGGTGGGCGTACAGCAGGACGGTGGGACAGCCGGGCTTGGCCGCCCGGGTGGCCAGCACCGCCGGCATGCCGGTCTCGCCGGTGGCCGGAATCACCGCCGTGCGGATCGACACCTGGTCGAACAACCCGGTCGCCTCGAACCGCTCGGCCACCGCCCGGGCACTGGTCTCGACCGCCTCCCGCGGGAAGGCGTCGAAGGCGATCGAGGGAATGGCCACCAGTGCGGCCAGGTCGGACAGGGCCTCGGGAAAACCGTCAGCCACGGCGGCGCGCACCGCCTCGGTGCGGGAGAGATCGGTCATGGCCGCATCCTAGGACCAGGCGCGGGTCGGGCGACGACCGCGCTGGCAACCGGACGCAGCACCGGTGGACGCCGACGTACCGGACCGCCACCCGCTGTGTACCATCCGGGAATGCCGCTTGTTTACCCCGGGCGTCCGGGAGCCACCGGACACGCGATCGTGGTCGGGGCCGGCATCGTCGGTGCGGCCAGTGCGCGTGCCCTGGCCCGCCGCGGCTGGGCGGTGACCGTCCTGGATCGCGGCGCAGCGGCTGGAGCCACCTCCTCTCACGGTGAGGGCAATCTGCTGGTCTCCGACAAGCTGCCCGGCGCTGAACTCGATCTCGCGCTGGCAGCGAGCAGGCTCTGGCCGCAGCTGGTCGCCGAGTTGGCCGAGGAGTTGGGGCCGACCTTTCCCGCCCTGGAGTTCGATCCCAAGGGCGGTCTGGTGGTCGCCACCACCCCGGAGGGTGCCCATGGCGTGCTCGAGCTGGCCGCGAGCCAGCGCGCCGCCGGCGTCACCGCCGAGGAACTCACCACCGAGGCGGCACGTGCCCTGGAGCCACAGCTGTGCCCAGATCCGGCCGCGACCGTGTTCTACCCGCAGGATGTCCAACTCCAGCCTGCCGCGGCGGTCGAGGCGCTGCTGGCCTCGGCCCGGCGGGCCGGTGCGACGGTGACCACGGGGGTCACGGTCGAGGCCGGGCTGGTCGGTGGCGGGCGACTGACCGGGGTGCGGACCTCGGCGGGTGAGCTGTCCGGCGACCTGGTGGTGAACTGCGCCGGGCCGTGGGCGGGGGAGGTGGCTGCCCGGCTGGGCGTCAGGTTGCCCGTCCAGCCCCGGTGCGGCACGGTCCTGGTGACCACCCGGATGCCGCACCGGATCTTCCACAAGGTCTACGACGGCGACTATGTCGGCGCTACCCAGTCCGGCGAGGCCGGCCTGCAGACCTCGGCGGTGGTGGAGTCCACCGCCGCCGGGACGGTGCTGATCGGCTCCTCGCGGCAGCGGGTCGGCTTCGACGACCGGCTGCAGGTACGGGTGCTGGCCGAACTCGCCCGCAAGGCGATCGCGCTGTTCCCCTTCCTGGCCGGGATGAACCTGCTGCGCAGCTACACGGGTTTCCGTCCCTACCTGCCCGACCATCTGCCGGTGATCGGTCCCGACCACCGGCTTCCCGGGCTCTACCACGTGACCGGTCATGAGGGTGCGGGGATCGGGCTGTCGGCGATCAGCGCCGAACTGCTGGCCGCGCTGGTCTGCGACCAGCCGCCAGTGCTCGACCCGGAGCCGTTCGCGGTGCACCGGCCCAGCCTGGAGCCACACCTGGCGCAGGAGGACCGATGAGCGCGCGTGCGGTCGACCCGGCCACTGACCCGATCCGTCCCGTCCCGGCCGAGCAGGTGCGCATCGACTTCGAGGGAATCGAACTGGTCGGGGTGCGCGGTCAGAGCATTGCCGGGGTGCTGCTGGCCAACGGCATCGAGAGCTGGCGAACTACCGCCGGCGGCCTCCACCATGGCCTGTTCTGTGGGATCGGGGTGTGTTTCGAGTGCGTCCTGGTGGTGAACGGACGCCGGGACGTCCGCGTCTGCCAGCACCGGGCGGCCGACGGTGACCGGGTGGAGCGGCAGGACGACCCGGCCGGGCCGCGAGGAGGTGGCTGATGGCCGATGTCCTGGTGATCGGCGCCGGCCCCAGCGGGCTTGCCGCCGCAGCGGCCGCCGTCCGGCGGGGCGCGCAGGTAACCGTCCTCGATGCCGCCGGCGAGGTCGGCGGACAGTTCTGGAGACACCTGCCGGCCTCTCGTCCCTCGGGTCGCGAACGGGTACTGCACCACGACTGGGCCGGGTTCGGGCAGTTGGTGGCGGCGCTGCCGCCGGATGTTCGGCTGAACGCCCAGGTGTGGGCGATCGAACGCGAGCCGGGACACCTGGCCGTGCAGGTCGCCCCGGCCGGGGGCGGGACGACCGTCACACTGCGACCCGACCGGCTCGTGCTCGCCACCGGCGCTCACGAGCGGGTGCTGCCGGTCCCGGGCTGGACGCTGCCGGGGGTGTACACCGCCGGGGCGGCGCAGGCCTTCGCCAAGGCCGAGCGGATCGCCCTGGGCCGACAGGTGGTGGTCTCCGGCGCCGGACCGTTCCTGCTCCCGGTCGCCCGGTCGCTCACCCAGGCGGGTGCCGCGGTGGCCGGAATCTACGAGGCCTCCGGCCCGGCCCGGCTGGTCAGGGGCTGGGGGAGCCGGCCCTGGCAGGTCCTCGGGTCGGCGCACAAGCTCGCTGAACTCGGTGGCTATGCCACGCACCTGCTGGCCGACCGGATCGGCTACCATCCTGGCCACCAGGTGGTCGAGATTCACGGCGGGGCGCGGGTCGAAGCGGTCACGGTAGCCCGGCTGGACGCCGACTGGCGCCCTGTGGCCGGCACCCGGCAGCAGCTCGCCTGCGACGCGGTCTGCCTGGCACACGGCTTCACCCCGCGGCTCGAGCTCCCGATCGCCGCCGGTTGCAAGCTCACCCCGGACCGCTTCGTGGCGGTGGACGACGGCCAGCGCACCAGTGTCGCCGGAGTGCTCGCGGCCGGCGAGCTGACCGCGATCGGCGGAGCCGACCTCGCCCTGGCCAGCGGCGAGATCGCCGGCTGGGTGGCGGCCGGCGGTGCCCCGGAGGACGCCGAGCTCCGCCGGGCGCAGCGGCGCCGGACGGCTGCCCTGCAGATGGCGGCCCGGATCGAGGCCGCGCACGGCATCCGTCCCGGCTGGCTCGACTGGCCCGCTCCCGACACCGTGCTGTGCCGCTGCGAACAGGTCAGCTTCGGCGCCGTGGACGCGGCGCTTGAGGCGACCTGCGCGGACGGCCTGCGGTCGGTCAAGCTCACTACCAGGGTCGGGATGGGGTTGTGCCAGGGCCGGGTCTGCGGACGCAATGCCGAGCAGTATCTGCTTGCCCGCCGGGGACGTGACAGCTTCGCCGACCAGGCCGGCACTGACCGCAGACCGATCACCGTCCCGATCAACCTCGGTGACCTTGCCAGACTTGCCCCTGCAGCAGACGACCGGAAGGCTGACTCATGACCATGAACCTCGGCGGCGTGGTAGTCGCCACCGCGTTGCCCTACGCTCCCGATCCCGGTGCTCCGGCCGGGCTGGCCGTCGACTACGACCGGTACGCCGAGCACGTCGATTTCCTGATCGGCAACGGCTGCCGTGGGGTCGGGCCCAACGGCTCGCTGGGGGAGTACTCCTCACTGACCGACCAGGAGCGCCGCCGGGTGGTGCAGGTGGCGGTCGAGGCCACCGCGGGCCGCGGGATCGTGATCGCCGGGGTCCACGGGGTCGGCTGGCACCAGGCGCGGAGGTGGGCCGAACTGGCAGGTGAGGACGGCGCGGACGGCGTCCTGCTACTGCCGCCCACCCTCTACCGGGCCAACCCCGATGAGGTGCTGGAGCACTACGCCCGGGTCGCCGAGGTGGGCCTGCCGGTGATGGCCTACAACAACCCCTTCGACACCAAGGTCGACCTGGTGCCCGAACTGGTGGCCCGACTGGCCGAGATCCCCGGTGTGGTGGCGATCAAGGAGTTCTCCGGCGACGCCCGGCGTGCGATGGAGATCGCCGACCGCAGCGGGATCGACGTGATCGCCGGCGCCGACGACCTGCTGCTGGAGTTGATGCTGGACGGCGCGGTGGGCTGGTTCGCCGGCTTCCCGAACGCCTTCCCGGTCGAATCGGTGACGCTCTACAACCTGTGCCGCGGCGGGGAATGGGCCAGGGCCGCCGAGCTCTACCGCGCGCTGGTGCCGGTCTTCCGGTGGGACTCCCGCACCGAGTTCGTCCAGGCGATCAAGCTCTCGATGGACCTGGTCGGCCGCTACGGCGGCCCCTGCCGTCCGCCACGGGGGCCGCTGAGCGCCGAGCAGACCGCGCAGATCACCGCCGAGACCGCGCGGGCGGTCACCGCCCTGGCGGCCCTGCGCTGAGCCGGCCATGCGCTCCTCCCGCGTCTTCAGTGCCGTCGACTCGCACACCGAGGGAATGCCCACCCGGGTGATCACCGGCGGGGTGGGGGTGGTGCCCGGCGCCACCATGAATGACAAGCGGCTGTACTTCATCGAGCACCTGGACGACTTGCGCAAGCTGCTGATGAACGAGCCGCGCGGGCATGCCGCCATGTCGGGCGCCATCCTGCAGCCCCCCACCCGTCCGGACTGCGCGTGGGGGGTGCTCTACATTGAGGTGTCCGGCTGTCTGCCGATGTGCGGGCACGGCACCATCGGGGTGGCCACCGTCCTGGTCGAGACCGGGATGGTGACCGTCACCGAGCCCGAGACGGTGATCAACCTCGACACCCCTGCCGGGCTGGTCGTTGCCCGGGTGCGGGTCGAGGAGGGACGAGCCGCCGCGGTCACCCTGGCCAACGTCCCCAGCTACACCGAGCGGCTCGACGAGGTGATCGAGGTGCCCGGCCACGGGCCGGTCCGGTACTCCCTGGCCTTCGGCGGCAACTTTTACGCGATGGTCGACCTGGACGAGGTCGGGCTGCCCTTTGACCGCTCCCGGCAGCACGAGATCAGCGACGCTGGGCTGGCGATCATGGCCGCGATCAATGCCCACAACCCGCCGAAGCACCCCACCATCGCCGGGGTCGACCACTGCCACCACGTCGAGTTCATCGCTCCGGGCTCCAACGCCCGGCACTCCCGGCACGCCATGGCCATCCACCCCGGCTGGTTCGACCGTTCGCCCTGCGGTACCGGAACCTCGGCAAGGATGGCCGAGTTGTGGAGTCGCGGCGAACTCCCGCTGGACACTGACTTCGTCAACGAGAGCTTCATCGGCTCACAGTTCACCGGACGCCTGGTGGGGGAGACCACGCTGCCCGACGGCCGCCCGGCGGTGCTCCCGCAGATCACCGGACGGGCCTGGATCACCGGCACCGCCCAGTACCTGCTCGACCCCACCGACCCGTTCCCGACCGGATTCCAGTTCTAGCCGTACCGCTGCCTAGAGTGGCCCCCATGTCCGCCGCCCCGCTGTCGTTCGCTGCCACCCGGCGGGCCTGCCATGTGAGCTACATCGTGCAGGCGATCGTCAACAACATCGCCCCGCTGCTGTTCATCGTCTTCCACACCCGGTTCTCGATTCCGGTGGAGCAACTCGGTGGCCTGGCAGCGCTCAACTTCGGCGTCCAGCTGCTCACCGACCTGGCGGCGATGAAGCTGGTCGACCGGGTCGGCTACCGGCGGCCGATGCTGCTGGCACACGTCATGGCCGTGCTCGGCCTGGCGCTGCTGGCGGTGCTGCCGACCCTGCTGCCGTCCGCCTTTGCCGGGTTGGCGGTCGCCGTGGTGGTGTACGCGATCGGCGGCGGTCTGCTGGAGGTGCTGGTCAGCCCGATCGTCGAGCACCTGCCGTCCCCACAGGAGGGCAAGGCGACCGCGATGGCGCTGCTGCACTCGTTCTACTGCTGGGGACAGCTTGCCGTCGTGGTGGTGACCACCGTGTTGCTGGGGGTGTTCGGCCAGGGGTTGTGGTCGCTGGCCCCGCTGCTGTGGGCGGTGGTGCCGCTGGCGAACCTGTTCGTGTTGCTGCGCGTCCCGCTGCCCGACACCGTGCCGGACGAGCACCGCACCCCGGTCCGCACCCTGCTGGGCCGACCGGTCTTCCTGTTCGCCCTGGTCGCGATGATGACCGGCGGGGCGGCGGAGCTGACGATGTCGCAGTGGTCGTCCTTCTTCGCCGAACAGGGCGCGGGAGTGAGCAAGGCAATGGGCGACCTGCTCGGCCCCGGCCTGTTCGCGCTGCTGATGGGGATCGGACGGTTCTCCTACGGTGTCTGGGGACAACGGCTGGCGCTGGAGAAGCTGCTGGTCGGCTCCAGCCTGGGCGCGGCGCTGTGCTACGTGATCGCTGCGTGGGCGGCGGTGCCGGTGGTGAGCCTGCTCGCCTGCGCGGGCTGCGGGCTGTTCGTCAGCCTGCTGTGGCCCGGTACCTTCTCGCTCACCTCCGCCCGGTTTCCGCTGGGCGGGGGCGCGATGTTCGCTCTGCTGGCCCTGGCTGGCGACAGCGGTGGGACGTTCGGGCCCTGGCTGGCGGGCATCCTTGCATCCCTGACCTCCGGCCCGCTGGCCTGGCTGAGCGACCGGCTGCCCCCGGACGGCGACAGCGGGCTGCGCGCCGCTCTGCTGCTCAGCGCCGCCGTCCCCCTGGTGTTCGGCCTGGCCGTGCTGCAGATGCGCCGCGACCCCGTCGGCGCGGCAGTCACACAGTGAGCCGCCAGAGGAACGCAGACATCGTGAGTGGCGTGGCTCTGGCCGGGTTCCGTCGCCCGGTGAGACAGCCGCTGCGGCTCATCACCAGCCGTAGACACACCGGTCCCGGCACCAGGGACATCCGCCCATACCGAAGATGCTGTGTCAAAGCCGGTTCAGGACGGCGAGACGAGGGAGTATTCCCCTCGAACGGCCTCGGGGAACCGGATTGTGCGAGGTTCGGGTTGTCGGGTGCGAAGTGGCGCTGGTCGAGCGTGGCGATCTCGGTCACGTTGAGGCGTTCGGCTATTGCGATGACGGAGG
>NZ_JAYFPT010000119.1:0-2173 GCF_034927565.1 Propionicimonas sp. | reverse complement strand
GCCACGCCCAGCTCATCACCGCGCAGTGGTGCTTCCCGAGTAGCTTGTCCCCATGCGGCTCTTCACCGAAAACCTCTCCCCCACCGGACAGCTGACCTGCTACCTGCAGGATCGCAGCGACGAGCTGTCGAATGCCCGGGTGCGGCCCGCCGTCCTGGTGCTGCCCGGTGGCGGTTACTCGTTCTGCTCCGACCGGGAGGCCGAGCCGGTTGCGCTCGCCTATCTCGCGGAGGGCTTCAATGCCTTCGTGCTGCGCTACGCCGCCGGGCCCGACGCCCCCTGGACGCAGTCCTTCGCCGACGGGCAGGCGGGGCTGGCCTGGATCCGGCAGCACGCCGGCGAGCTGGACGTCGATCCGGCCAGGATCGCTGCGGTCGGCTTCTCCGCCGGCGGGCACCTGGCCGCCAGCCTCGGCGTCGCCGGCGACGATCGTCCGGACGCCCTCGTCCTGGGCTATCCGGTGACGCTGGCCGAGTTCGGACCGCCGATCGGCAAGGAGATCCTTGACGTCGTCGACGCGGTCAACGACCAGACCCCGCCCACCTTCCTGTTCAGCACCTACCCGGACTCGCTGGTGCCGATCCGCAACAGCCTGGAGTTGCTCTCGGCGCTGGCTGCCCATGACGTGCCGTGCGAGTCGCACATCTACCTGCTCGGCGCTCACGGGTTGAGCCTGGCCAAACCACTGACCGCCAACGGCGGCAGTTGGGGGGTCGATCCGGTGGTGGCGCAGTGGCTGCCGGACAGCGTGCGGTTCCTGCAGCGGGTACTGGGCGACTTCCCGGTGGAGGGCGCACCCTCGACCTTCGCCGACCTCGAGCAGCGCAAACGGTTCGGGCTGGGGATGCAGGTCCGGCGACTGCTGGCCGACGAACGTGCCGTGGCGATCATCGACGACCACCTGCCAGGTGTCACTCGCCTGCTGCGACAGGACCAGCTCGTCGAAGGATTCCCGCTGCGCGAGGCGCTGGGCTTCAGCCCGCAACCGATCGACCCAGAGGTGCTCGCCCGACTCGGTGAACGGCTGGCCGCGCTCAACGACTGACGCTCTCCCGGCGAACCGCCCGCCGCACTGGCCCGTCAGCCGAGGCGAGCCGCAGCTGGTCAGAATCCGGCCCGGTTGCGGACGGGATCAACTCCTGCTTCGCTTGGGGAGCCAGTGCGGCGAGGAGTGCGAGGAGAGACAGTGAACCAACGGGGTGCATGCTGGATCGCCGGACTGGCAGCGATGGCGGTGATCGGCTCGAACCTGCCGTTCGCTCACGCCGAGGACGGGAGTTCGTCCAGCCCGTCACCAACCCCGTCACAGACCGCGTCACCGTCGCCGATTCCGTCGGCGGAGGAGCTGGTCGCAGCCCGTCCCGTGGTCAAGGGCATTCGGAAGGTCGGCCACCAACTGACGGCGAGCACCCCTGGCTGGTCCGCGGGCGCGACCTTCTCCTACCAGTGGCTGCGGAACGGGAAGCCGATCCGGGGCGCGTCCGGTGCGACCTACTGGCTGGTCAAGGCCGACCAGGGCACAAAGGTCTCGGTCGCTGTCACGGGAGGACTGACCGGAGCCGCGTCCCGCACCGAGACCTCCCTCGCAGTGAAGATCACCGATGGAAAGACCGGCAAGAAGCTCACCAAGCCTTTCGTCGTGAAAGGTGTCTGGGTGATCAACAAGGACCACAGGGTCGCGAAGAAGTACCTCAAGAAGGGACCCGGTGTCCTGGGTTCGAAGAAGGAAGCCTCGAAGGCGCTCGTGAAACTGCAGAAGGCGGCGAAACGGGCGGGCTACACCATCCAACCGACCTCGGGGTACCGCAGCTACTCCCTGCAGACGACGATCTGGAAGCGGAACATCCGGATCCTCGGCAAGAAGCGGGGTGAGCAGATGGCCGCCCCGCCGGGTGCCAGCGAGCACAACGCGGGACTGGCCTTCGACCTGCGCAGCGGCAGCAAGCGGGGATACGCCTTCGGCAGGTCGAACGCCGGCAAATGGGTGGCGAAGAACGCCTGGAAATACGGCTTCATCCTGCGCTACCCCAAGGGGAAGACGGCGATCACCGGGTTCGCCTACGAACCCTGGCACTTCCGCTATGTCGGCGTCGAGAACGCCCGCGCCTTCGCAGGCACGAAGAAGCTGACCCTGGAGGAGTACCTGGGCCTGGCCTGAGCCGCCGCGCCCGCC
>NZ_JAYFPT010000052.1:0-67493 GCF_034927565.1 Propionicimonas sp. | reverse complement strand
CGTCGAAGTGCCTGCTGGACGGTCTCCGGCTCGTCGAAGGGCCCACCGTGGCAGATCACAAGAATGTCTGACCGCACCGAGCGGGCGGCGTCCGCGATCGTACGGGTGAGTCCAATCGCGTCGTCCAGGCTCACGGCCACTGCGGCTCCGATGGTGCCTCCTGTGGTCAGTCCCATATGAGCGACGATCAGGTCAGCGCCGGCTTCGGCCATCGCACGGGCCTCGTCCGCGTTGAAGCAGTACGGGGTGGTCAGCAGGTCCATCTTGTGGGCGAGCCCGATCATCTCGACTTCCTTGTCGTAGCCGAGGCCGGTAGCTTCCATGTTGGCCCGCATCGATCCGTCAAACAGGCCGACGGTCGGGAAGTTCTGGACTCCGGAGAAGCCTGCTTCCTTGACCTGCTGCAGAAAAACAGGCATCAATCGGAAGGGGTCTGTGGCGTTGACGCCGGCCAGGACGGGGGTGTGCTGCACGACAGGCAGTACCTCTTGTGCCATCTCCATCATGATCTCGTTGGCGTCGCCGTAGGCGAAAAGCCCGGTGATCGATACTCGTCCGGCCATCCGGTAGCGACCGCTGTTGTACAGCACGATCAGGTCGATTCCGCCGGCCTCCTCGCATTTGGCGGAGATGCCGGTCCCGGCCCCGCCTCCGACGATCGGCTGTCCCGCCAGCGCCTTCGCGCGAAGACGCTCAACGATCTCTGTTCTACTGCTGGCCATCATGGACTCCTTGTCCTCTCTTTCTTACTGGTTTCTGGTTCGGTGACGATCAGGATCGTGGCGTCGCCCTGACCACCATGGCGATCAGCTCGTTGGCCATTGCTTCGGCGAAGACTGGAGAGTTCACGTCGACGTTCAGCACGGTGACCGGGATATCTGGACGGAGGGCCGCTGTCAGGTCGGCGAGGAAGGCGGCATCCGCGGATGGCGACCAGAACTCGCCACCTACGACGTCCAGTTCCGAGAACCCATCGCTCGGGATGAAGACCGCCACCGGGCCGGTGGAAGGGTTCAGCCGGCTCGCGACCGTCGCCGCCAACGAGCGGTTCTCCTCAGCGGTGGTGCGCATCAACGTGACGTTGGGGTTCCAGGCATAGAGCGTGCGCTCCCGGTACCTTTCCGGGACGGTCTCCATGGCCCAGAAGTTGACCATGTCGAGACACCCGGGGGCGACCACTTGAGGAGTGCCGGTTTGCGCTGCTGCCCGCAGCCTCTCCGGTCCAGCGCTGAGCACCCCACCGCAGAGTTCGTCAGCCAGTTCGGTGGTGGTCAGGTCGAGGACTCCCTCGAACTGACCGGCCCTGATCAGATTCTCCATCGCGGAACCACCCGCCCCGGTGGCGTGGAAGACCAGGACCTCGAAGCCGGCCCCTTCCAGAACACCGCGGGCATGGTCGACCGCGCGTGTGGTGTTCCCGAACATGGTCGCCGCGATCAGCGGCCGCTGCTCCGGCGCTGGCTCTGCCAGCAGTTGCCTCCGGGCCTCGGCCATGCCACAGACGGCGCCGACGGCGCCCGCGAAGACACCGCGGGTGATCCGGTTGATGCCGGCGATGTCCACCACTGACGGCACCATCACGATGTCGCTGCCTCCGACGTACGCGGCTACATCGCCACCGGCAAGCGTCGACACCATCACTTTGGGTACCCCGAAGGGCAGGGCGCGCATTGCCGCAGTGCCCACCACCGTCCCTGCCCCGCCACCGAGGGAGAGGATGGCGTCGAACCGTCCGGCTTCCCACTGCGCTTTCGCCACCAGGCCGGCGCCGCGGGTCATCGTCGCGATCGCCTCGCCGCGGTCGTGAAGCCGGACCAGCTCCCCAAGTTCCCGCCCGCCGGCGCGGGCGATGTCCGCAGGGCCGACCGCAGGAGATGCCTCTCCGTCACCCACGACCGAGATGTCGATGACGAACACCTCGAACCCTCTTCGTTCGATCAACTCCCGGACGTAACGCAGCTCGACACCTTTGGTGTCGAAGGCACCCAACAGCGCGATGACTGTCGTCGGGTCCGGATGGGTCAGCTCAGTCACGATCTCTCCTGTTCGCTACACACCGAGTAGTTCCTGGCGCAGGGCGGTGTCCTCGAAGAAGACGGAGGCGTCAGCGTTGTGGACGGATCGTCCGCTCACCAGTACACAGATCGAGTCGGCCAGCCGCCGGGCGACGGTGATGTTCTGTTCGACCAGCAACAGCCGCATACCGGTCTCGATCAAGTTCCGGCAGGCATCCACCACACGGTCGACCGCGACCGGGGACAGTCCTTCCGAGGGCTCATCGAGGATCAGCAGGGATGGGTTGGTCACCAGCGCCCGGGCCATCGTCAGCATCTGTTGTTCGCCGCCGCTGAGCCGTGTTCCAGAAACCTTGCGTCGGCCGGCCAGTTCGGGGAACAGTTCGTACAGTCGCTCAGGGGTCCACTGTGCGGTGGACGTGCCGCTCCGGCGGTGGAACAGGACCAAGTGTTCGTGGACGCTCAGGCTGGGGAACAGTCGCCGTCCCTGGGGCACGTACCCGATGCCGCGACGGGCGATCATCTCGGGGCGGGCGCCCGTGATGTCTGCACCGTCGAAGAGGATGGATCCCGAGCGCGGTGGGGTCAGACCCATGATGCTGCGCATCAGGGTGGTCTTGCCCATCCCATTGCGTCCCAGCACACAGGTGCATCCGTCTCCCACACTGAGCGAGCACCCCTGCAGCACGTAGCTGCTTCCGTAGTAGGTGTGGATGTCATGGACGGTCAGCAGGTCAGTCATGATGTGCAGCGCTCCCCAGGTAGATGTCCTGCACGGTTTCGTTGGCGCGAATCTCTGCCGGGCTTCCCTCGGCGATCTGGTGTCCCCGGTTTAGCACCGTGATGCGTTCGGCCACTCGCAGGACCAGTTCCATGTCGTGCTCGATCAGGATCAGGGTCCGGCCCTTGGGCAGGGCTTCGATGACCTCGAGCAGGGTAACCCGCTCCGCGGGCGACAGCCCGGCAGCGGGCTCGTCGAGCATGATCAGTTCGGGGCCCATCGCGAGCACCATGCCGATCTCAAGCTGGCGCTGCTCGCCGTGCGACAGTTCGGAGACAGCGTGGCCGAGTCTGCCGGCCAGCCTTACTGTCTCGGCGACCTGCTCGACCTCGACCTGCAACTGGGGATCGGCTGATCGCGAGGAGAAAATGCGGAAGGCCCGGTGACGGCCTCGGGTCGCGGCGAGCGCCAGGTTGTCCGCCACCGTCAGCCCGTTGAAGAGCTGCGAAATCTGGTACGTGCGCCCCAGCCCAAGCCGGGCGCGCTGTTCCACCGGCAGTCGGGTGATGTCCTTTCCGAACAGTGTGATACTCCCGGTGTCCACGGGGAGTTCACCCGCGATCAGGTTGAACAGTGTGGTCTTCCCTGCGCCGTTGGGGCCGATCAGGGCGTGTCGCTCGCCACACCTGACCTGCAGGCTCGCGTCGCTCACCGCGTGGACGCCGCCGAAGCTCTTGCTGACGCCTACGACATCCAGCGCAATGTCGCCTTGTTGCATGGGGGTTCCTCCCGCTGGGTGCTGTGCCGGAGTTGTCCACGGCACAGCACCCAGTCGATGTTCAGCTTCCGAATGGCTGGTACTGGTACTCGGTGGGGGCGGTCAGCAGTGCACCGAGGTCGGCACACTGATCGGACGGGCTGGTGTTCGAGTCCGGCGGTGCCGCCATGTAGGTGTCAGGGTCGTAGACACCAAACTGGGAGACCTCGGTCACCGTCCACAGACCCTTGTTGTAGAGCGCTCCGCTGTCGTCCTTGGCAACCTCACGGATGTACACGTTCTGGGTGGCGGAGTGCCACTTCGGGTCGAGTTTGACCGGGCCGCGCGGGTCGTCGGTGATGTCGGCCGCCGCCATGGCGTCGATCAGGGCCTTGCGATCGGCCACATTGCCGCTTGTCTGGTCGATGCTGCGCAGGATCAGCTTCATCGACGAGTAGGCGAACTCCGCTGCCGCAGACGGGGCATAGCCGTACTTCACCTTGAAGGCGTCGGCGAACTTCGTCCACTCCGGCGTCGCCAGGTCGTCTGCGGTGTGCTGCGGCGACAGCGAGCCGGCGATATCGGCCGGCATCGCATCCAGGTCCGGCTTCTCGAAGGTGTTGGGTTGACCGACCAGAGGCATCTTGCCGATCATGCCGAGCTCGACATACTGCTTGATGAAGTTGACGGCATCGCCACCGGCGCCGTTGTAGAACAGTGCGTCGTAGCCCTGGTCAAGCGGAATGGAGGCGATCAAGGAGGAGAAGTCCGAAGTGGTGCCAGGCGGGAACCACACGCTCTTGACCTCGGTGCCACCACCGCGGCAGAAGCCACGCTTGAAACCGCCACCGGTGTTCCAGGGGAACGAGTAGTCCTCGCCGATCTGGTAGATCTTCTTGTAGCCCTTCTCCTTCGCCAGCCAGTAGCCGAAGACGTCCATGGACTGGGCGCCGGTCCAGGTGGGCCGGATGATGTTCTCAGAGAAGGAACGCATGGTCATGTCCTCTGCGGCGGAGTACATGACGACGACCGGGATCTCCTTGTCCTTCATGTAGTCGCCGACGGCGAGGCCCTCGTCACCGGAGACGAGGCCGGTCAGGATGTCCACCTTGTCCTGTTCGACCAGCTTCTTCGCCTTGGTCACCGCAATCTCGTTGTCGAGTTGATCGTCCTCGTAGATCACATCGATCTGCTTGCCTCCGGCCTTGCCGCCGGCCTCCTCGAGTGCGAGTTCGGCGCCTTCACGCTGCATCTTCCCGAAGGACGAGAACACGCCGGTGAAGGCGCTGATGAACCCGATCTTCACCGACCCCGAACTGTTGCCCTCAGGGACTGACGTCTGTGTCGTCCCTGGGTTCTGTGCCGTGCACGCGGAAAGTCCGAATGCGCCGACAACCAAGAGAACCAAAGCCCTCTTCGTATGGTTGGACATTATTGTGCCTTTCGCTTCGTTCCGACTCCCGGAAGTACGCTCCGCTGCGACTTCCCTGTTTCTTTGTTTTTTGTTTTTCGTTTGAGCGCATCAATGGCTCCCAGGACGCCCTGTGGTGCGAAGAGAACAACCAACACGAAGATGGCACCAATGATGGTGTTGTAGCGTTCGGTGTGTTGACTGATCAGGACGTCGAGCCAAATGGCGATCATTGCCCCCACGAACGGACCCCAGAAATAGGTGGCGCCGCCCAGGATCACCATGAGCAGAACCCAGATCGTGCGGCTCAGTGCCAGAGAGGTGGGGGTGATGATCCCGATCGAATACGTGGCGATGATCCCGCCGATGCCTGCGTACAGGGCCGCGATGATGAAGGCGGTCACCCGAATCCAGTAGACCGGGTAGCCCAGGGCGGCCATCCGGCGGGGGCTCTCGCGGACGCCGTTGAGGGCGAGTCCGAAAGGTGAGTTCACGATCCTGCGGAGGACGAGAATCGATCCGACGAAGACGATCAACGCCACCCAGTAGAAGTTGAAGCTCTCGGAGAAGTCGATGCCGAACACGGTTGGCGGACGGATGCCGCGGATGCCCGACCAGCCGTGAAGCAGCGTTGTGTTCTGCTGCGCGAACGCCCAGCAGATCTGTCCGAACGCGAGCGTGATCATCAGAAAGACCATCCCGTGGGTCCGCATGGCGACCATGCCGAACACCAGCGCCACCGCTGCGACCAGGGCGAGGGCGAACAGCAGGGTCCATCCGATCGGCCAGCCGCGCTCGAACGCCATCAAACCGATCACGTAGCCGGTCATCCCGAAGAAGGCGGTCTGGGCCAGACTGGTCATGCCACCCTGACCGATCAGAAAGCCGATCGAGGTGGCGAGCAAGCTGAAGTAGAACACACGGATCAGCGTTGTCACCCAATAGGTGTCGGCGACCAGCGGAAATACCACCAGGACGAGCAGGAGCCCGCCGAGGATGAGGGCTCTGGTGCGCGGGTTCATCGTGGCCGATGCCATCGTTCACGCCACCTTTCTTCCGGCCAGACCCTGGGGGCGCAGTGCCAGCACGATCACCATCGGGACGAAGATCAGGAAGTAGGCATACTGCGGAGCGAACGCCAGCCCCCACGAGATGATCTGTCCGAGGATGAGCGCGCTGAGGAACGCCCCCAGCAGGCTGCCCATTCCGCCCACGATCACCACGACCAGCGAGTACATGAGGATCGTGGTGTCGCCGCCCGGACTGAGTTGCAGGTAGGAACCACCAAGCACGCCTGCCAGCCCACCCAGAAAACCGGACAGGACGAAGACCCCGGTGTACATCACGCCGATGTTGAGGCCCAGGGCACGGACCGTCTCCCGATCGTCGACGCCAGCCCTAACAGCTGCGCCGAGCTTGGTTCGGTACAGCAGAAGCCACAGGCCCACAGCAACCAGGACTGCCGAGGCCATCAGGATCAGACGGAATCCGGGATACGTGACACCCAGGACATTCGCCGGCGGGTTCAGGCTGGCGGGCACATTGAGCGTGACCGGAGAACGCGGCCAGAAGACCAGGCACAGGTCGACGATCACCATCCCCAGGGCGACGGTCAGCAGGGTCTCGGGCAGGTCGTTGCCGCGCACCCTGGCCAGCATCAATCGCTCGAAGATGAACCCGAGAGCTGCGATGGACACAGAGCCGGCGAGCAGTGCCAGCAGCCAGTTCCCGGTAGCCGTAATGACTGAATAGCCGATGTATCCACCCAGCATGTAGAAAGCGCCGTGCGCGAGATTCACAACCCGCATCAGTCCGAAGGCAAGCGTCAGCCCACTGCCGAGAACGAAGAGAATGGCAGCCTGGGTGAGCCCATTGAGAATGAGCACAACAACACTGTCCATAGTCACCTCGCCATCGAGTTGCCGTTCGCCCGGCTTTCCATTTCTAACGGGCGTGTCCTGATGCTAAGTGGCACCCCGCGACGTCACACTGGTCCAGTTCTGGCATACTGGTCCATGATTCGTTGACGCTCCTCCGCTAGGAATGGGGTGTGGCTCATTTGCAGGTTTCATCGATCGATGTCGCGGAGTTGACCCGGCAACTCGGCCAGTGGACGAGGACGCACGACACCCTCGCCAGGTCGTTGTCGGATGCGCTGGTGCAACTCATGGACGCCGGGCTGCTGCCGGCTGGAAGTCGGCTGCCATCGCAACGCGAGTTGGCCGCGACGCTCGGCACAGCCCGCGGCACCGTGGTATCGGCCTATGACTTTCTGCAGCGCGAGGGCTATGTCACAGCCAGACAGGGGTCAGGTTTCTGGGTGCGGTCGGACTCGGCGCGCGGGCGCAGTCGGATGGGAGCGCGGATGTTCGCGTTCACCAGCAACTCGGCTGACTGGATCGACCTTTCTAGTGGCGCGCTTCCAGCCTCCTCCGGGGTGGCAGCGGCGATCGCGGCGCTGGGCAGGAACGACTTGGATCCCTATCTGCCCACCGACGGCTACTTCCCGATGGGGTTGCCCGGTCTGCGGCGCCAGATTGCGGCTCACTACACCAGGGATGGACTGCCGACCCAGCCGAACGAGATCCTCGTCACCAGCGGGGCGCAACAGGCAGTGTGGCTGGCGGCAGCAGCCTTTGCCGGTGTCGGCGTCACGGTCCTGGTTGAGGAGCCGGGCTACCGCGGCGGGCTGGAAGCCTTCGCTGCGACCGGCGCCACCGTCGAGGGCATTCGGGTGGTGAACGGCGGAATCGATGTCGATCTCGTCCGCCAGCTCGGGCCCAAGGCCCAGGTGTTGTACTGCCAGACCAGCATTCACAATCCGACCGGGGCGACGATGGCATCGAATGCGCGCCGTGAGCTCGCGGAGGTCATCAACCACTATGGAATCCTGACCGTTGAGGACACCGTCGCGCGGGATCTGGTGCTGGCGGCTACCGCACCGGCACCGGTGCTCGCCGGCCTGGTGGATCCCGAACTGCTGGTCACCATCGGCACCGCGTCAAAGTTGTTCTGGGGTGGGTTGAGGATCGGCTGGGTGGTCGGCACGGAGAAGCACCTGCGAGCAATCCTGCAGTGCAAGCGTCCGATCGATCTGGCGGCGTCCCCCCTCAATCAGCTGATCACCGCGCACTTGCTCGACAGTGCGGCGCAGGCGCGGCGGGAACGGCAGCTCAGCCTTGCGAAGTCGTTGGAAGCCACCGAGGCGATCGTGCACGAGATCTTCCCCGACTGGACCTGGGAACGGCCCCACGGCGGCTCCGGGTTGTGGGTGGACACGAAGTTGGATGCCGTGGCCCTCACCGAGACCGCAAAGCGGGTGGGCGTACTGCTCGCGCCCGGTCCCAGCTTTTCGTCCTATCGGGGGTTGCGGAGCAAGCTCCGGCTTCCGATCTGGCACGAGGCCGATGTGCTGAGCGAGGGGCTGGGTGCGATAGCGGGGGCGTTTCCACATTGATCTCGGGCTCGGGACGGATCGTCCTCTCGGAGGAGATGGTGCGCCTGCGGGGAGGATGCGGTGGGTGACGTATCTGGTCAGACTGGGAGCATGAACGCCGAACTCAATGTCGAGTCGTCCCGTGCGGAGGCCTGCGGACGCACGGTGCCCGCAGGACGACCTTCCGCAGGGGGGCTGCTACGGCTGGTGGTCGCCTTCCTCTGCGGGACCGTCCTGGTCACTCTGACCGGCTGCGGCGGCGATGTCAGCCGGGCGACGGTGAGCCTCGGCGAGTCGGCGATATTCAGCCGCGCCGACCTCCAGTCGGCCGCCGACGCCATCATGACCAGGTTCGAGGGGTTCCGGGGCTGCACACTGGTGAAGCTGGCGTACGACGAGAAGGCGTCCGAGGAGCAGGGGACGCCGGCCTCGCCCGACCCACACGGCGGCGAGGTTGCCGTCTTCACCTCGGAGTTCACGGTTGACTGGACAGGCGGCGACGGCAGCCTGGCCCCGAACTCCACCAACAGCTGGACCTGGGAGGTCAGGCGCCCGAACGCTGCGTCGCCGTGGACGGTGGCGAACTACGGGGCTGCGTAGCGGTTGGCCTTGGTGCTGTCGAGGTTTGATGGACGAGCTGACAAGCCCACCCCGATTCGGACACGAAATTGGGAGAACGCGGTTGGGTACGAGATTCCCGTGGCCGGAACCGGTGGTGCAGCCGCGTTTCGCCGCCAGCGCGGGCAGATAGGTGCGCGCGACTCCGGACGGCCCACCCCCCGAACCACCGGACCAGTCACACGATCAGCCCACGCCGTCACCCGACCACACACGCCAGGTTGCCGTTTGGCCCCGAGTGACGCGTCGCTTGGCCGGATGGACGCCTGACCATTGCGCCTGTGGTGACCGTGGGTGGCTATGGTTCCCACGACACCTCCCCCACACCGACATCCGGGCGCCAACCGCGCCAGGCCGGCTGCCGGAGCCGCCCTGCGGGCGTCACGCCGGCGTGGTTGACCTCGCCGACCAGCCTGGGGGTCACCCAGCGCGCGTCCCGTTGCTCGGTGGCCGGGACATCCTCCACCGGCGGGGTCTTGCGTTCGATCCGCTGCAGCTTCCGCTCGAACTCGGCCAGCCTGCCCACGGGCAGCCCGGACCCCACCCGGCCGGCGTAGTGCAGCTCGCCGTCGTCCCCGGGCACGGCCATGAGCAGGGAGCGGAGCCGTTCCCGGTCGTCCAACCGCCAGCCGATCACCACCACCGCCTGGTGACTGCGGTGCTTGAACTTCAGCCACTGCCGTGACCGCTGACCCGGCCGGTAGACCGAGTCGAGCCGCTTGGCGACGACGCCCTCGAGGCCCTGGTCGCGACTGTGGGCAAGGGCGGTGGCGAGATCGCCGTCGAACCCGGACGGGACCCGAATCCGGTCGCTCGGCGTGACCGCTGCGGCCAGCACCTCGCGGCGAGTGCGGTAGGGCGTGCGCAGCAACTGCCGCTCGGTGCCGTCGACGGTGAGCGACAGTACGTCGAAGAGCATCAGCGTGACCGGGACGCGTCGGCGCAGTTCCGCGGCCCGGCGCGGATCCGGATTGATCCGCTGCTGCAGCAGGGAGAAGTCGGGACGGCCGGCCCGGTCGAGGGCGACGATCTCGCCGTCCAGGATCGCGGCGTCTGCGACCACCGCGTCCGCGAGCTCGGCCAGCTCGGGGTAGAGCGCGGTGACATCGCTGCCGTTACGGGAGACCAGACGGACCTGCCCGTCCGCCACCAGGCAGATTGCCCGCACGCCGTCCCACTTCACCTCCAGCGCCCACTCCTCGCCGTCGTCGAGCTCGGCCGGCCTGCCGGGGGTTGCCAACATGGGGGACGGGACAACCGCGGGGAAGCCCGCGGCGGCAGCGGCTGGCGCTGCCGCTGAAGCTGCCTCGGTCGGTGCGTCCGACGGGTGCACTGTCGCCGTCTGGTCAGTACCGGGCTGCTCCCGGGTGAGGATCAGCAGCCAGTCCGCCTTCTCGCCCGCCCCGCTGGTCCGCACCAGCGCGTACCGGCGGGGGACGCCACCCAGGCCACCGTCCGGTCGGCCGTGCAGCACGGCGATCACCTCGTCGGCGCGCCATTTCTCCACCTCGATAGTGCCGGCGTCCCAGATCGTCACCGTCCCACCGCCGTACTCACCCTTCGGAATGACTCCCTCGAAGCTTCCGTAGGCCAGCGGGTGATCCTCGGTCTGCACGGCCAGCCGGTGCGGTTCGTGGGTGAGCGGCGGGCCCTTCGGCACCGCCCAGGACACCAGGACACCGTCGTGCTCCAGCCGGAAATCCCAGTGCAACCGGCGGGCGTGGTGCTCCTGGATCACGAACCTCGGCGGGGCGGTGTCGTCCGGGGTTTCGGGCACCGACGACGGGACCGGCTCGGGAGTTCGGGCGGAGTCGCGCTTGGCCCGGTAGCGGGTGAGCCTGTCGTGGCTGCCGGGGGCCTGCTCGAACCCCCAGCCCTGGTCGGCGATCGGGTCGAGGTCCGCAGCCACCCGTTCGAGCACTTCTCGATAGTCGAGTTGGCGCAGGTTCGGGTCGTCGAGCTCGTCCCAGGTGCGCGGCGCCGCCACCGTCGGGTGGGTCCGGCCCCGCAGCGAGTACGGGCAGACCGTGGTCTTTGCTCCGTTGTTCTGCGACCAGTCGACCAGCACCTTCCCGTCACGCAGGGCCTTCCTCTGGGTGGCGACCACCAGGTCGGGCAGATCCTGTTCCAGCGAGACGGCGAGTTGCCGCGCCAGCTCGGACGCCTGCTGGGTGGTCGTCCGCCCGTCCAGCGGGACGTAGAGGTGAATGCCCTTCGCGCCCGACGTCACCGGCACCGGCGCCAGTCCCATGCCGGTGAAGATCTCCCGCACCGCCCGTGCCACCTCGGTGCACTCCGGCAGACCGGTGCCGGGTCCCGGATCCAGGTCGATCACCAGCCGGTCGGGGTGCTGTGGGACGCCGTTGGCGCCGAACCGCCACTGCGGGACGTGGAGCTCCAGAGTGGCCAGCTGGGCGAACCAGGCCAGCACCGCGGCGTCGTTGGCCAGCGGGTAGACGTTCGCGTGGCTCTGGTGCGTGATGCTGGCGGTTGGCACCCAGGCCGGAGCACCGTCCTCGAGATCCTTGCGGAAGAAGGCCTGGCCGGGGTGGTCGGCGGTTCCGACGCCGTCCACCCAGCGCTTCCGGGTCGCGGGCCGCCACGCCGCCTGGGGGACGAGCACCGGTGCCACCTGCAGGTAGTACTGCAGCACGTCGCCCTTGGTGGTGCCGGTCTCGGGATAGAGCACCTTGTCGAGACTGGACACCTGCAGGGTCACCTCGCCGACCCTGATCTGCCGGGTCTGGTTCGTCGCCACCTGCCCTCCTTTCACGGCGGCCAGCCGCCGTGCGAGTGGGTTCCACCCTAGCCACGGCCTTGTCGCGGCGGCACCGCGGGCGCCGCCGAAGGGGTAACCTTCCCCGTCCGGCAGCGGTACCACACCGCCCACCGGGCTGGTTCACTGGAGTGATGAGGGCTATCTGGACCGGGAACATCGCCTTCGGACTCGTGAACGTGCCCGTGAAGGCCTACTCGGCCGTCGAGGACCACGACGTCCGGCTGCACCAGGTGCACAACAAGGACGGTGGGCGCATCCGCTACCAGCGCAAGTGCGAGGTCTGTGGCAAGGTCGTGAAGTACGAGGACATCGACAAGGCCTACGACGACGGCGACACCACGGTGGTACTCACCGAGGACGACCTGAAGACCGTGCCGGCCGAGCGCTCGCAGGAGATCGAGATCCTGCAGTTCGTGCCCTCGGAGCAGATCGAACCGATCATGTTCGAGAGTTCCTACTACCTCGAACCGGATTCCAAATCGGCCAAGGCTTACATTCTGCTGCGCCGCACCCTGCAGAACACCCAGCGCACCGCCATCGTGAAGTTCACCCTCCGGCAGAAGACCCGGCTGGGCGCGCTGCGGGTGCGTGACGCGGCGCTGGTGCTGCAGTCGCTGCTGTGGGCCGACGAGGTGCGCGAGCCGGATTTCCCCGCGATCAACGCGAAGGTGCAGATCTCCGACAATGAACTGACGATGGCCAGCACCCTGGTCGAACAGTTCTCCTCCGATTTCACCCCGGAGGAGTTCGAGGACGAGTACCAGCGCGAGTTGCGCCTCCTGATCGAGGAGAAGATTCGCAACGGCGAGGTGACCAGCACCGAGGAGACCTTCGGCCGGCCGGCTGAGGAGCAGCCGTCCGCCGATGCCGAGGTGATCGACCTGATGGCCGCGCTGAAGCGCTCGGTGGAGCAGCGGCGCGACCAGGCGTCGGCGAAGAAGGCTGGCGGATCTCGCTGAGTCGGCGTGACCCCGCGCGGGCTGTGGTTGGCGGCCCGATGACGGACGTCCGGTCACAGCTTGTGGCGATAGGGGGCGGGTTCAGGGGGTCGGCGAACTGCGGTAGTGGCGGATTCTGGTCTCAGAATTCGTGGTGACGCTCGGGCGACTGCTACGGTTGGCGCGTTGTTGTTTGTGTACTTCGTTTGCTTGTTCGGTTAAGCCGCTGGTTTTCCAGCGTTGGTCGTTGCGGGAAGCGTTTGTTCCACTGCATCACCTGAGCTCCGCGACCGCGGTTGCTCCGCTTCCTATCAAAGGAGAAACATTATGGCTACCGGTACCGTCAAGTGGTTCAACGGTGACAAGGGCTTCGGCTTCATCGCTCCCGAGGACGGCTCGGCCGACGTGTTCGCCCACTTCTCGGCGATCAACGCGACCGGCTTCCGTTCGCTGAACGAGGGCGACCGCGTGAGCTTCGACGTCCAGCAGGGCCAGCGTGGCCTGCAGGCGGCGAACATCACCGTCATCAACTGATCTCGCTCTTCCAGCAGGGCCCGGTTCCGGCCGGGCCCTGCTGCATGTCCCGGTGAGGCAGAGGCCTGCCAATCCCACAGGCCTGCCAATCCACGGGCCGCCGAACTCAGCCGTCGATGTGCAGGTCAAGCACGTCCAGGGCGAGCGCCTCAAGCTCCCACAAGGTGTCGAAGAGTGTCTGATCGGTGGTGAGCGGCCTCACGAGCGTCGTCGACGGAGGGTGCTGGTGGACGTGCGCCCCCTGCAGCGTTGCCGCGATCAGAGCAGCGACGTAACCCTGCACCTCGACCGTCACACAGGGCCCGGTAGGTAACTGCGCCGGTTGCTCGGCCTGGGTTCGCCCGGCTTCACCAGGTTCGACCCGCTCGACGGAGCGCAGCACCAAGCCGGCGTGCTGCAGTCGGTGCAGCAGTCCCCACTGCTGCGTGGCGTCCAGCAGCGGGCCCCGCAACTCGACGCCGGAAGGAGTCCGGGTGACGACCAACTCACCAAGGTCAGGGTTCACAGCTGCCGCCAGGTCCCCGTCCGCTCTGATGCACAGTTCTCTGGAGTCTCCCGGGCCGTTGGCGATGGTCACTTCCGCCGCCTTGCCACCAGCCAGCCTGTGGCGAGCCCGGCCAGGAAGACGCCGGTCAACGTCACCCACAACGGGGCGGAGATGCGGAGCACCGCCAGGCTGATCTCGGTGGGTTCGCGGTTTCCTGCGATGAAGACCACGGCCAGTACCGCGATGAGCAGACCCAGGACCATCCGCGGGGTGATTCTGGGTTTTGATTCAGACTTGGTCGTCTCACTCATCGTGTCAGCCTTCCTGCAGTCGCTCGGCAATCCTTGGACGATTGTCGGGCCACGCCGTTGCTGCCGACTCCCCCGTGACGGGTGATGTGCTGCGGCCGAGCCGGTTCCAGACTGCTGGGGTTCGCCCGGACCCCCGGCGCGACGGAAGGAGAGCGTGCACGTGACTGTCTCCCGGCGGATTCTCCGTTGCCTGGCTGCGGCTGGAACGCGCACCCTGCACGTCCGGAAAGGCTGACCATGTCCGAGAGCGGCATCGCCCTGATCATCTTGGCGGCTGCTGTCCTGCTCTTCGTCTGGGACCGGCTGCCGATCGCGGTCATCGCCTTGTTGGTTCCGTTGGCGCTCTGGGCCACCGGAGTGCTGGACCTGGGTGAGGCGGTGGCCGGGTTTGGCGACCCGACGGTGCTGTTCATCGCTGCCCTCTTCGTGGTCAGCGAGGCGCTGGACTCCGCCGGCGTGACGGCTGCGGTGGGCGGGTTCGCCATGCGCCTGGGCGGTACCAGCCCGTCACGGCTACTCACCACGGTGATGCTGATGGTGGCGTTGCTGACGGCGCTGATCACTCCCAATGGATCGGTCGCGGCACTGACGCCGGTCATTGTGGTGATCGCGATCCGGGCCCGGCGGTCCCCGTCCGAGCTGCTGATGCCGGCTGCCTTCGCTGGCCATGCGGGATCGCTGTTGCTGCTCATCGGGAGCCCGGTCACGGTGGTCGTGGCCGACTACGTCGAATCCTCGGGGGCGGGCCACCTGGGATTGTTCGGCATCGGGCCGATCGGGCTGGTCCTGACCGTGGCGACCATCGGAGTGGTGCTGCTTTTCGGCTCTCGGCTGGTGCCGCACCGTACCTCGGACACCGTGCTGCGCGACCTCAGCTCCCACGGTCCGCTGCTGGCTGACCACTATGGGCTCAATGATCCCGGACCGGCGCTGATGCGGCGTGAGAGCGGGGTTGCCGAGTACGTGGTCCCGCCCCGCTCCCGCTTCATCGGCGACCGGGTGTATCCCGGCATGGTGACCGAGTCGGGTGAACTTGTCGTGGTTGCCATGCACCACAAGGGACACCCGGTCGATGGGCCGGGGCGGCTCGCCTCCGGTGACTCGCTCATCCTGCAGGGGAGTTGGCGGGCGCTGAACAACGCCGCCAGCGATCCCGATCTGATGGCTGTGGACGATCCCGAGGCCGTCCGGCGGCAGGCAGTTCCGCTGGGATCCGGCACCAAGCGCGCGCTCAGCGTCCTGCTGGCGATGATCGTGCTGCTCGCCACCGGACTGGTGCCAGCGGCCGTGGTCGGTATCCTCGCCGCCATCGCGATGATTCTGCTGCGGGTGGTCACCGTCGAGCAGGCCTACTCAGCGATCTCCTGGACCACGATCATCCTCGTCGGCGGCATGATGTCACTGTCGGCGGCGATGGTGAGCAGCGGAGCGGCGCAGCTCCTGGCCGAAGGGCTGGTGTCCCTGGTGGGAAGTGCCGGGCCTTATGCGCTGCTCGCCGGACTTTTCCTGATCACCGCTGTGCTGGGTCAGCTGATCAGCAATATGGCCACGGCCCTGATCGTGATCCCGATCGGTCTTTCGGCGGCGGCGCAGATGCACATCTCCGCGATGCCGGTGCTGGTGGCAATTGCCGTGTTCGCAGCCGCCGCCCTGCTGACTCCGGTGGCCACGCCGGCGAACCTGATGGTGCAGGAGGCTGCCGGCTACCGGTTCGGGGACTACTGGAAGCTGGGCCTCCCACTGCTGCTGTTGTACGGCCTGGTCGGCGTCTTCGCCGTTCCGCTGCTGTGGCCCTTCTGAGACGGTTGTCCTCGTCGTCCGGCTGGTGCGCCGGCAGGCCATCGGAGGTTCGCCGTGCCCGGGAGGCACTGATCCCCGCTTTATGGGGGTTGGCTACCCACCCGGGGAAAGTTAGGCTCGGCATTTGTGAGGTGGACCACGGACGCCTGCCAGGACTTGGCGTGACCAGGGTCCTGCTGCTGTGGTCGTCCACCACCGTTGCTGCCGGCCACGGCGAGGTCACGGTCGCCAGGTCGCCGCAGTGAGCGGGATCGCAGAGCTTCCGGTCTCTGATTCCCGGCTGCGGGTTCCCGCTCGTTCGGAGCTGTTCCTCCATCGTCCCCGGTTGGTCGAACTCCTCGACCAGGCTGCTGGACGGCCAGTCACGCTGGTGACAGGTCCCGCCGGCACCGGAAAGACGCTGGCTGTCGCCGACTGGACCCGGGAGGGGACGACGTCCGGGCCGGTGGCATGGTTGTGTCTGGGCCGGGAGCACGCATCCGCGTCGCAGCTGTGGCGGTCGCTGCTCGCCGCACTGATGACCGGCCTCGGTCCCGGGCCCTTCCGCGACCTGGAGTTGCCGGACGCACCCGACACCGAGGTGCTTCATCACCTGGTCCGCAACCTGGGCAAGCCCGTCCACATCGTTCTGGACGATCTGCAGGAAGTGGACGAGGGGACGGCCCTCGACTGGCTCAGCCAGCTCTTGCGCTGGCCACCGGACGACCTGCGCTTCGTCCTGATCTCGCGCCATGATCCGCCGATCAACCTGCACCGGTTGCGACTGGAGGACAAGCTGGCCGAGGTGCGCCTCCCCGATCTCGCCTTCACCTCGGCCGAGTCCCGCGAACTGCTGGCCACCTGGGGACTGGCCCTGGAGGAACCGGCTCTCGCGAGGCTGGTGGATGCCACCGGAGGCTGGGTTGCCGCCATCCGGTTGGCGGCGCTGACGCTGCGTAGCTCGGACGACCCGGCCGTGCTGCTGGAGCGCTTCACGGGCCCGACCTTCCTGGTCGCCGACTTCCTCTGGCGCGACGTCCTCGGCCTGCTGCCCGGGCAGTACGCGGAGTTTCTGCTGCGCACCTCGGTCTCGGAGCGGATGTGCGGTTCGCTGGCCGCCGCGTTGACGGGGGAGGAGGACGCCGCAGCGTTGCTGCGCACGCTCGCGCACGAGCAGTTCCTCACCCACGAACTGGAAGGAACCGGGTGGTATCGCACGCACACCCTGCTGAGAAAGGCTCTTCTGGCCCGGCTCCAGACCGACCGGCCCGCGCTCGCCCGTGAACTGCACCGCACAGCGGCGCTCTGGTTCGAAGCGCAGCAGTCCTGGAGCGAAGCCCTCGACCAGGCGATCTCCTCGCGGGACTGGGAGTTCGCGGGCCAGCTTGCCGCCCGCTCCGGCGTGGCACTGTGCCTGGGCCCGGAGGCGACGGCCTTCGCTGACCTGATGAAGCGAGTGCCGGAGAGTTCTGCCCACGATCATCCCGAACTGGCCGTGGCCATGGCCTTCGCAGCCCACAGCCGGGGCGACGAAACTGCGACGGAGCGCTTCCTGCGGCTCGCTGAGGCGGCGGATGAGCTGCCGGAGCCGCGACGATCGGTCTGTGCGCTGGCCAGCTGTGTGATGCGCGCCCGGCGCGCCCACGCCGCGATCGACCCGATCGCGATGCGGCTGGCCGCCCGAGAGGCCGAACAGCTGCTGAGCAGGTTGAGCTACTCCGACGCTCCGGGCTGGGTCCACCACCAGGCGCAGGTCCGGGTGATCCGCGGCGAGGCCGAACTGTGGGCGGGATGGCGCGACGTGGCCAGCCAGGTTCTCCGCTCCGGTCTGGCCTCGTTGCCGTCGGAGGTGACCGACAGCCGGGCCCGGATCGGCCTGCTGGGACTCCTGGCCCTGTCTGAGTATGGCGTGAGCGCGGAGGACACCGCGCGCCGGACAGCCGAGGCGGCACTCGACCTTGCCCGGACGTCGGGGAAGACCCTGGGAGAGGAAACCAAGTGGGCCTGGCTGGCGCTCTGCTTCATCGAAACCCTCGCGCGCGACGTCCGTGCCGCGACAACCATCGCCCGCTGCGCACAACTGGTCAACGTCCACCCCTGCCCGTTCTCGGTCGCCCTGCTCCAGGTCATTCACGCAATCGATGACCTCTCCCGGGGAGATCTGGCGAACGCCCGCCGCCGGCTGGTCGCCACCGGAGCAGCCCCGGGCGGTCAGAGCGGTCTGATTGCCAGCTACGTGGCGATCGTGCGGATTCAGGCGGAGTTGGCGGCGAAGAATGTCGACCAGGCCCGAAGCATCATGCAGGACTACGACCGGGTCACTGCCCTGGAGACCGCCGCGCATGGCTCGGTACGCGACGACCTGGTCTGCGTGGCGCGCGCACAGCTTCAACTGGCGCTCCACCAGCCTGAACAGGTGCGCCCCACCCTGGCGCACCGGCTGACCGGCACCGGAGCCTATGCCGCCGCGGCCTGGTTGTTCGTCGCGCTGGCCGAGGACCAGATGCGCCACGACATGCTGGCGACCCAGGCCATGTCGCAGGCCATTCACCTCGCGGCGGCCCAGCAGCTCATGTCGCCGTTCCGTCGTCCCAGTGCCGCCATCCCGGCCCTGCTGCGTCGCCACCTGGTGGTGGACGGCAGCCATCGGGAGTTCGTCGAGAAGCTGCTGGCCGGCGTCTCGGCGGAGCGCGCGGCAACGTCCGTGCCACCCGTGGAGCCGCTGACCGAACGGGAACGGGCCGTCCTGATCTACCTTCCCACCATGGCCGCCAACATCGAGATCGCGGACGCGCTGAGCATCTCGGAGAACACCGTCAAACAACACCTGAAGTCGATCTACCGAAAGCTGGGCGTCCACAACCGCAGGGAGGCCGTGCACGCCGCCCGCGAGCATGGGTTGCTCGGGCTACGTCAGCCCGACCCGACCGGCCCGTGAGCGGGTCGCAGATCCCCCACCGCGGGTGGTCCGCCCTGAGCGTCGGCAGATGACAATGACGCCATGTCGACCGGTGCGCCACACCAGGCCGGGAAGCCGGCAGCGGCAGCCGGCCGGTGGTGGGCTGTGGGGGTGCTCGTGGCGGCTGCCGGCGCTGCAGTTCTCGTCCTCACCCGCAGATACCCGCGGCGGGCGCTGGTGGCGGTGAGGCCGCCAGCTGCCATGCCGACGGGCCTGAGCGCGGCAGAAGCCGAGGCCCGGTATCTGCGGGGCGAGGCCAAGGCGGCTCCGCGCTCCATCATTCGGTCCGCGAGGAGTATCGGGCGCGAGAGCGTCTTCACCGTCTTCCACCTGAACCTGGTCGGCCTGGCGCTGGTCCAGGTTCTGCTGTTGAACGAGTGGTTCGCGGCTGTGATGACGGTGGTCATGTTGGGCGTGAGCATCGGGATCCGGACGGTTCAGGAGAAGCTGGCCGGTCGCAGCCTCACCCAGCTCCTCCAGACGACCAGGTTGCGCTACACCGCGGTGCGCGACGAACGGCCGTGCAGCGTGCCGCCGGAACGGGTGGTACCCGGTGACCTGCTGCTGGTAGGCCCCGGCGACCAGTTCCTCGGCGACGGCGTCTACCGTGGCACCAGGCCCGTCCTGATCGACAGTTCCGCGGCCGACGGCGTCCGGGGAACGCGGCAGCTTCGGCCAGGCGGACGGGTCCTGGCGGGCAGCTACTGCGTGTCGGGACGGGGCAGCTATGTCATCCAGACGCTGGGCCCCGACACGTTCATGGCGCAATCCGCCCCAAGCCGGCAACGAAACCGCGGCCGGATGAGCCCCCTGGAAGCGGCGGTCTCGCGGATCCTGCAGGTCCTACTGGGCGTGGTGGTGGTGTACGCCGGGCTTTACCTCGCCGAGTTGAACCGCCTCGACATCGGTGAGCCGTTGGAGGCCTTTGTCGATGCCGCGCCCGTCATCTTCAACCTGGCGCCAAGCGGTCTCTACCTGATGATCATCGTCAGCTACATCGTCGGCGCCGCAAGTCTGGCCCGACACGGTGGAGCCGTGACGCGCGCCCGCGCGATCGAGACTCTCGCCGAGACCACGGTGGTCTGTTTCACCGAGGTCGGGATGCTGGCCGGCACCTCGGTGGACCTCACCGTCGTCCGCCACAGCGAGGGAGAACACCCCTCGGAGCCACGCATCCGTCAACTGCTGGGTGACGCCGTACGTTCCACCAGTTCGACCACGGCATTGATGCGGGCGCTGAGTGAGGCTTTCGAGGGTGAGCGCCGCCCGATCAGCGCCGAGGTGCCCTACCTCACCAGCCTGGGCTGGGTCGGGCTGGCCTTTGCCGACGGGGACGACGGAGTCTATGTGCTGGGCAGACGTGAAGCGCTCCAGGCGGCGCTGACCGGCGAACTGCCGGCCCGGCGTCCGGGCGAGGAGGAGTTGGTGGTCGCCTATCGGCCGGACCGGGTGCCGCTGCGGGACGAACAGGGTCGCCCCCAGCTTCCCGACCTGCTCGTACCGCTGGCGATCCTCCACCTGGCCGCCACGGTGCGCGACGGGGCGATGGCCGCAATCCAGGGCTTCGTGGCTCGCGGTGTGCAGGTGAAGGCCTTCGCCGCGGGCTCGGCCGCAGCTTCGCTGAACCGCCTGGTGGACCAGGGCCTGTCCGCTGCTGACGCCGACCACGTCCGGACGCGCGGGCTGCTGTCTCGTGACGAGTTGATGCAGCATCCCCAGTCGGAGTGGGCACGGGTGGTGCGAAGCCGTGCCCTGTTCGGCGGGTTCTCACCGGTGGAGGTCGGACAGATCGTCGCATCACTGCGGGAGGCAGGTGAACATGTGACGGTGGTCGGTGATGGTGTGACCGACCTTCCGGCGATGATCGAAGCGGACCTCGCGGTCGCCCAGCCCGGCAGTGCCCAGGCCGCCGTCGCGCTGGCCGACATCCATCTCCAGACCAACTCGCCACAAGCCCTGCTGGCAATGCTCCAACGAGGCCAGTCGATCGTCCATGGCCTGCTCAACGTCATCAAACTCGACCTCACCATGGTGGTCGCCGCCGCCACCCTCATCATCCTGGTGCGGCTGTTGAGCTCGGGTTTTCCCTACATCTCCGCCCACGGTTCGGCCCTCGGGATCCTCGCCGGCACGATTCCGTCCTTGGCGCTGACCGCCTGGTCGGGGACGGGGCCGGCGCCGTCCGAAGGCTACCGGCGCGCGATCCTCCGCTTCATCCTGCCCGTGGGCATCAGCCTCGCCCTGGTCGGCTTCGTGGTCTACCACCACTTCTTCGCCACGACCGGACGCATGGCCTACGCCCAGCAGGCGGTCGCCTACGTCCTGATCTATGCGGCGCTGCTGGTTGCCGTGATGACCCTGCGGTCGCCCAGGATGATCCTCCTGGCCGCCGGGCTGATGGTCGTGGCCACCGTCCAGGCCGGGGTGCCGCTGACCCGCTGGCTGTGGCGCCTGGGGTGGCTGGAGGATCCTGCCGACTACGCGACGGTGGCCCTGGCCGTACTGGGCTGGTTCGCCGCCGTCCTGCTGGTGCGAACCGTCGTCGGCATCGCCGCAGGACGGCCAGCAGCCGGGCTCCGCCACTGAAGCAGGGCGAGAAGCGCCACGTCGTCGTCCCCCAGGCGGGTCCCTCAGACACGCCAGGACCCCGGTGAACCTCTGCCGAACAGCCCCGGAGGGCCGCCGGAAACCAGTCCGACGGCCCTCCGGGCTGAGGTACATCCCTCCCTGAACCCCTACGGGACGCTCGGCGGGTAGCCGGGCCCGAGCGGAATACCCAGCAGGAACCAGGCGACGAACAGCACGGTCCAGGCCACCAGGATGATGCCGGAGTACGGCAGCATCAGGGCGACAACGGTCCCGATACCGGCCTTCTTCTGATACCGCTGCGCCACGGTCACGATGAACGGCAGGTAGACCATCAGCGGTGTCAGCGCGTTCACCGGGGAGTCCGCGACGCGGTAGGCGGCCAGCAGGGTCTGCGGCGCGACACCCAGCCTCATGAACAGCGGGACGAAGATCGGCGCGAAGATCGCCCACTTCGGCAGGGAGCCCGGCATGATGAAGTCGAGCAGCACGATGACCAGGATGAACCCGATCAGCAGCGGGATGGCGCCGATGTTGGCCTGCTCCAGCAGTTCGGCCAGCGATCCGGCGATCACCGGTGGCAGGTTCGACCAGTTGAACAGGGCGATGAACTGGCTGATCATCATCAGCATCAACACCATGCCACCCAGACCGGCAAAGGTCTTGGTGATCGCCTTGATGACATCACCGCTGCCGGTCATGGTCTTCGCGCCAAGGCCGTAGCAGATGCCGGACACCAGGAACGCCAGCATGATGATGAACAGCAGGCTGTCCATGAACGGCGTCTGACCGATGATGTCCCCCGTCTCCGGATCCCGCAAGGGTGCGCCCGGCGGCGCCGTGAACACCACCACGATCGCAACGATCGTGAGAAAACCGAACAGCGCCATCCGGCTGCCCCTCTTGTCCGCCTCGGGGCTGAGCGCCGCGATCTCCTCGGCGTGGGCGGCCCGCTCCGCGTCCGGCTGCCAGGGGCCCAGTCGTGGTTCGACGATCCGTTCGGTGACCAGCGCCGCGATGAAGGCGATGATGAAGGAGGAGGCGAGCATGAACCAGTAGTTGGCGACGATGCTGATCGGCTCACCGCCGGCCAGCCCGATCGCCTCGTTGGCGATCTCGGTGATCATCGCATCGGTCGGTGTCGGTATCACGTTGACCATGAAGATGGTCGCCACCCCGGCGAACCCGGTCGCCAGACCGGCCAGAGGATGTCGACCGATGCTGGCGAAGGCAGCGGCGGCCAGGGGTATCAGGATCAGATAGCCCGCGTCCGAGGCCGCCGAGGACAGTACCCCGGTGAGCACCAGGATGAAGGTCAGCGCCCACTTCGGAGCCGCCCCGACCAGTTTGCGGATCAGCGAGCCCAGCAGGCCCGACTCTTCCGCGACCCCGGCGCCCATCATGGCTACGAAGGTGACGCCGATCACGGCGAAGCCGGCGAAGTTGTTCACGAACGAGGAGAAGATGAACCGGATGCCGTCGATGGAGATCAGGCTCTTGATCGGGATCTGCTGCTCGACGATCTTCCACTCGTCGGAGGTGTTGTCGGGCGCCGACACGCTGGGCAGGGTGCTGTCCTCATAGTAGTCGTACTCGGCGCCCTGACTGACCGGGACGGCCACCTCTTCGGTGACACTCACCCCGGCCAACTGCAGGCCCCAGGAGAGCACGATGATGAAGAGTATGAGGTAGCAGAACATCAGCGCCGGGTGCGGCACCTTGTTGCCGATCCGCTCCACCGCACCCAGGATGCCCTTCTGGCCCTCGTCGTCCGGGGCGTCGGTGGTCGCTTCCACCGGGCTGTCAGCATTGCTCATGTCGGTCCCCTTCACGCCGCGCTGAAGTTCAGCGCGAGATCGAGCAGCAGCCGGGTTCCGAAGCCGGTCGGACCGTGGTTGAGCCATTTGCGGGCCGCCCCCGACTGCGCGGTTCCCGCGATGTCGATGTGCACCCAGGGCTTGCCGGCGACGAACTCCTCCAGGAAGAGCGCTGCGGTGATGCTTCCGGCGTTCACCCCGCCCATGTTCCGCAGGTCGGCTATCGGCGAGTTGAGTTCGGGGCGATACCGCCGGGCCAGCGGCAGTTCCCACACCGGCTCGTCGACCCGCTCAGCCGCTGCCTTCACCTGGTCCAGCAGGGCGTCGTTGTTACCCAGGACGGCGGCGATCTCGGTGCCGAGCGTTCGCATCGCAGCTCCGGTCAGCGTGGCGATGTCGACGATCGCGTCGACCGGTTCCTCGGTGGCCAGGACGAGAGCGTCGGCCATCACCATCCGTCCCTCGGCATCGGTGTTGATCACCTCGACGGTCTTGCCGCCACGCATCACGACGATGTCGCCCAGCCGGAGGGCAGAACCCGAGGGCATGTTGTCGGTGCACATCAGATAGCCGGTGACCTGAGCCCGGCAGCCGAGGGCTCGCAGCGCGGTCATCGCGCCGAGGATGGCGGCAGCGCCGGACATGTCGTTCTTCATCGTGGCGTGGATCTCGTCACCCGGCTTCAGCGCCAGGCCGCCCGCGTCGTACATGATCCCCTTGCCGACCAGGGTGAGTCTCCCCGTCGGTTCACCGTCGGGGCGATAGACCAGTTTGATCATGGCTGGCGGCTCGGCGCTGCCCAGGTTGATCCCGAGCAGGCCGCCGCATCCCAACTCGACCAGGGCCGGCTCGTCGAAGATCTCCACCTCCAGGCCGGCCTGCGGCCCCAGTTCGGAGGCGACCCCGGCGAGCTTCATGGCCGTCAGGATCCCGCCCGGGGTGCCTGCCAGATCGCGAGCCAACTTGGCAGCCTTGACCACCTCGAGCCCGCGGGTGGCACCGGTTGCGGCGTCGGAGACGGCCTCGTCTGAGACGATGAGGTCGAAGGAGGCCAGCGTGGCCTCCGGGCCGTCGGTCCCGATGCGGTAGACGTAGCGGGCCAGCGCAGCGCCCTCGACGACCGCTGCCGCCGCGTCGCCGATGGGAAGCTCCGTCCGCGGGAGCACCAGCGCCAGCCGGTCCAGCCCCGGGACCGCCCGGGCCAGATAGGAGGCCAGATCGCGCAGCACCGCCGTCGTCACGGCACCGGGGTCGCCACCACCGATCAGGACGTTCACCGGGCCTTCGGCACTGGTCAGGACCAGGGTCTCACCCGGCTGAGCCTTGAAGCCGAGGGCTGCGGCGCGGTCGAGGGACAGCCCGCTGAGCGGGTCGAGGGTCTGCCCGGCGAAGACGATGTGACCGATCGCGCCGACGTCCTCGGGTGCGGCCGCGGCCGCACCTACTCGAAGGGCACGCTGCGGAAGGACGAAGGGTGGGTAAGGGGCAGCGTGAGTCATGGCGAGTCCTCTCTGGAGCGAAACCGGACGAGTGCGATCTCGGGTCAGTTTGCTGCCGGTGAGAGGGGCCCATATCCCCCGTCAGGGGTAGTTTGCAGGAGCTGTCGGCCAACGCCCGGTGCACCGGCCGTGATTCGTGGCATGCTCGCTCCCGTGACCACAGACTTCTACAGCGGGCCGGTCGACTTCGCCGTCTTCGTGGTACCGCTCGGTGCCCGGCTTCAGGACGGATTTCGTGCCCTCATCGAGCAAGTGGCGCGCGGCGCGATCGAGTTGCTCGATCTGGAGATCATCGGCGTCGCCAACGGCGAGCCGGTGCGGCTTGCATTCGCCGACCTCGCCGCCGATGGTGAGGCCAGGTCGGTCGACCTGGCCGAGTTCGAGTCGGACGTCCTGCAGCCGGACGACCTCGCGGCCATTGCCGGTGAACTCCCACCGGAGCACGTCGCCATCGCGGTGATCTATGAGGATCGCAGCCTGGCAGAGGTCGCTGCGGCCTGGGGCCGGCACGGCGGGCTCGAACTCTGGGCCGGCGGCGTCGACATCACCGATCTGGCCGCGAGTCTCGCCGAACTGCCGGAGGAGGAGAACTGATGGGTCTGCTACGAACTGCGGCCCGGGCCTCGGTCGCCGCGAATGTCGTCGGAAACGTCCAGCGGCGCCAGCACCAGCGGTGGGCAGCCGAGGACGCTGCCGCAGCCGCTGCGCGCCCGGCACCACCCGCCCCGCCAGCACCGGCTGCACCGGCCGCGTCAACGAACGACCTGCTCGATCAGTTGACACGGCTCGGCCAGCTCAGGGACACCGGCGTCCTCTCCGAGGCCGAGTTCGACAGCCAGAAGCAACGCATTCTCGCGGGAACCTGATCCGAGAGTGACCGCAGGCTGTGGCTTCGAGGGCGAACTCGGTAGCGGACCCACAGCGACGGCGTCATGTCATCCCGGTCGGCTGCCTCGGGCGCTGAGATCCCGGCCGGTGCCGAACCGTTGATATCCCAGCAGGCCGCTGCCGACAGCACCCTGGCCTGGAGATCGTGGGCGTCGTTCCGGCGGACCTCGCCGAGGCTGGCTGTTCAAGGATGTGTCGCGATTCTGCGCCTCGATGCGCCACGCGTGAGTATTTCCCGCTGGTTGCGCATTCGAGACGCAGTATCGCGACAGCGGCGCAGTCGGCACGTGCGCGCTGGCCCGAACCTGGTGGGCGCGTGCCGGTGCGGCAGCAGGCAGTGGCCACAAGCCTGCCGGCCCGTTGACCGGTCGCGCTGCGGGCGGCCTCAACCGGCCAGCTGGCAGGCCCGGCTATACTCGTCCGCTGGTGTGCCGGGAAGTCTGGTCGGCGACGGTGCCTGCCGTTCGGTAGGCGCCGACCCGATCTGTGGAGGCCTCGTGAACGCGCAGCCGGTACCGGCATTCTCGCGGCCGGCCTCGCTGCGGCGACGCGCTCGCCGGTTCGTCACCCGCGAGACCACCGGCGGGATCCTGCTGCTGGTCGCTGCCGGACTGGCCCTGCTGGTGGCCAACTCCCCGTGGCGCGATGCGTACGCGGCGTTGTCGGCCTGGCGGATCGGCCCGTCGGCCCTCCACCTCGACCTGCCACTGTCGGCCTGGGCGGCGGACGGGCTGCTGGCGGTCTTCTTCTTCGTCGTCGGGGTCGAGCTCAAGCATGAACTGGTCGCCGGCAGCCTGCGGCAGCCCGCCCAGGCCGCCGTCCCGGTCTTTGCGGCGGTCGGCGGGATGATCGTGCCCGCGCTGGGCTTCGTCGGGCTGCTCGTCGCCTTCGGCGAGACCACCGCGCTGCACGGCTGGGCGGTCCCGACCGCTACCGACATTGCCTTCGCGCTGGCCGTCCTGGCCATCTTCGGCCGCGGTCTGCCGAAGGCGCTGCGTACCTTCCTGCTCACTCTGGCCGTGGTGGACGACCTGCTCGCGATCATCGTGATCGCAGTCTTCTACACCGCCAGCATCGAACCACTGGCGCTGTTCGCCTCCCTGCTGGCGGTGGCGGTGTTCGGCGTGCTGGTACGCCAGGCCCGCGGCTGGTGGTGGCTGCTGGTGCCGGTCGGCCTGGTCGGCTGGGCGTTCATGCACGCCTCGGGGATTCACGCGACGATCGCCGGGGTGCTGCTGGGCTTCACCGTCCCGGCCCGCCCGATCCGCGGCGAGGTGCAGCCCCGCAGCCACGTCTTCGACGACGCGGTGCGTCCGTTCTCCGCCGGGTTCGCGCTGCCGGTGTTCGCCTTCTTCTCCGCCGGGGTGACGCTGACCGGCGGCTCGGACCCGGTCTTCGGCCAGCCGGTCTTCCTCGCCGCCCTGATCGCGCTGGTGGCAGGCAAGCTGGTCGGCGTGCTGGGCACCACCGCGCTGGTCACCCGCTTCACCCCGCTGCGGCTCCCGGACTCGATCGGGCTGCGCGACCTGTTGCCGATCGGCCTGCTGTGCGGGATCGGGTTCACGGTCTCGCTGCTGATCAGCGAGCTGTCCTATGCCGACGGCGGCCACATCACCGCCGCCAAGGCCGGCATCCTCACCGGCAGCCTGCTGGCGGCCGTCCTGGGATCCCTGCTGCTGCGGTGGGACGCCCGGGCAGCCCGGGCCGCCGACATGAACCAGGACGGCATCCGGGACGTCGACGTCGAGCCGATCGGCAGCGGCGAGGACGACTGACGCTGGCCACGAGACGGCAAGGAGCGGGACGGCAAGGGCTCAGCGGATGCCGGCCACGACGTAATCGTCGAAGTACTGCCAGACCGTTCCGACCTCGCCGAAACCGGTGCTGCGCAGGGTCTCCAGGTGGAAGCCGAGGGAGACCTTCGGCACCGGCCCGGAGCGGTCCCGCCACACTCGTTCGCGGGCGAGGGCCGCCTCGGCGTAGCGCGACTGCCCGTTGGCCAGTTCCCACCAGGCATCCCAGCTGTCGGCGCCGGTGGCGCGGAGTTCGGCCTGGGTGCGCTCGTCGTCAGCCGCCGCCAACTGCCGCAGGCCAGCGTTGGCGGTCGCGTCGTAGAGCAGGTGGTCACCGTTGAGGAAGACCCCGCCGGGCCGGATCAGGCCGGCAAGCTCGCCGTAGGTTCTGACCAGGACGTGTGGCACCAGCCAGTGCAGCGCCGTCGAACTGACCACCGCGTCGAAGCTGCCGCTGACCCTCTCCAGCCAGGCCGGGCTATCGAGATCGGCGTCCACCACCTCGACCGCCGGGTCGTCGGCGAACACCTCGTCGGCGATGCTCAGCAGGACGGGATCCTTGTCCACCGCCACCACCTGGCAAGCCGGCAGCCGGTCGCGCATCAGCCGGCTGAGCGAGCCGGGGCCGGCGGCCAGGTCAAGGATGCGGGGTCGCTCCCCACCGAACCGGGCCACGGTCCGGGCGATCGTGTCGAACCGGTGCGCCCGATGCCTGATGTAGACGGTCTGCTGGTCGTCCCAACGGCGCAGCAACTCCAGTGCCGAGAGCTGGGGGACGTCAGGCATCACAGGCTCCTTGTCGGCTGGACCACCGGACGGTCTGGCCCGGTACGGAGAACCTATCCGGCCAGGTGGCGGTTGGTAACGATCTGGTGACGAGTTGTGGACACCCTAACATCAAAGGGAAAAACAGTTACTGTTTATCCATCAGTCACTGTCGACCACGAGGAGGCACTGCCAGTGAGAGAACAGAAGTACGGCGAACTCAGCGTCAAGGTTGCCGACAGCCCGGAGGAATTGGGCAACTCGGCAGCGGAGGTCTTCGCCACCGCCATCAAGGAAGAACTCGCCCACGCCGACGAGATCACCATCATCATGGCCCTGGGTGCGGCCCAGGAGTCGTTCTTCGCGGGCATCCTCGCCCGTGACGACATCGAGTGGTCGCGGATCAACGTCCTCCACGTCGACGTCTACCTGGGCGTCGCCAATTCCGATCCGCGCTCGGGCGGCTCAAGGCTGCGCCGCCATCTGCTCGACCAGGTCAAGCCGAAGGCCTTCTACCCGATGCTGGGGGACACCGTCCCGGTCGAGGACGAACTGGCCCGCTATGCCGAGTTGTACCAGCGGCTCCAGCCCGTACTGTGCATCGTGGGCATCGGGGAGACTGGCCACCTGGCCTTCATCGACCCGCCGGCTGACTTCCAGACCTCGTCGATCATGGTCGCCGTCCCGCTCGCGGAAATGACCCGCAGCCAGATCGCCAAGGCCGGTATCTTCGCAACCCCGGACGACGTTCCGCGGTACGGCCTCTCGCTCACCATTCCGGCGCTGGTCGCGCCCCGGCACGTGATCGCGCTGGTGCACGAGCAGGACAAGGCCCACACCATGAAGGACGTTCTCGAAGGGCCCGTGAGCATCATGAGCCCGGCGTCCATCCTGCGCACCAAGCCCGGGGCGCAGCTCTTCCTCAGCCGCGAGGCCGCCAGCGACCTCGACGGTTTCAAAGACTGACCACCACCGACCCATCCACCCAGGAAGCAGGAGACATGAACAAGCGCGTACTCTCTACGATCGCCCTCGTGGGCGGTCTCGCCGTCGCCCTGTCCGCGTGCAGCGGCGCCCCCACGGAGTCCTCGTCCAGCTCGGACAGCACTCCGGCCGCCTCGTCGGCGGCAGGCGCTCTGGCACCCGCCACCGCGACGGCCGACATGATGGCCAAGCTGCCGCAGAAGTACTCCGACGCCGGCGTGCTCAAGGTGGCCACCACCGACGGCAACGCCCCCTGGTCCTTCCTCGACCCCTCCACCCGTGAGGCCAGTGGTGTCGATGCCGACCTGATCAACGAGGCCGCCAAGCGGCTCGGCCTGAAGGTGGAGTGGAGCGACGTCCAGTTCACCGCCGCGCTGCCAGGCGTCCAGGGCGGACGGTTTGACATCTACCTGTCGGCGATGGCGGACCGGACGGACCGCCAGGAGGTGGTCAACTTCATCGACTACTCCACCGAGGGTTCCGCGATCGTGGTGCCGAAGGGCAACCCCAAGAACATCACCGGCTTCGCCAGCCTGTGCGGGCTGCGGGTGAACTACCTCACCGGCTCGCTCTTCCCGCCGCTGATCGAGGAGCTCAACTCCACCGACTGCAAGGACAACAAGATCCAGGCCACCGAGTCGGCCGACAAGCAGGCGATCTACCTGGCGGTTGCCTCCGGTCAGGCTGACGCCACCTTCGACACCTACGGTGTGAGCAACTACCAGTTCAACACCGCCAAGGAAGGTGTCGGGCTGGAGCTCGAGATCGCGCCGGTGCCGCCGTTCGCCCCGGCGAACCAGGGGATCGCCTTCTCCCAGGCCGAGCCGGATCTGCTCTACGCGATGGCCGGTGCCATGCAGCAGATGGTCGAGGACGGCAGCTACCAGGCCATCTTCGACAAGTGGTCGGTCGGTGACCTCGCCCTCACGGCGATCAGCATCAACACGGTCCTGGACAGCAAACTGATGGACTTCTTCCAGAAGTAGCCGTTGCCATGTCCCTCCTGAACACTCAGGCAGTGGCCCTGCCTGAGGGCCCGGGGGAGCAGGGGATCCATCCACGGTTGGGGCCGCGCCTGTTCACCGTCACCACAGCACTGGTGGTGCTGGTGGTGCTGGGCGCGGCCCTCTCCCTGGTCCTCACCTCCGGGAACCTGAAATTCTCCGTCATCGGCGAGTACCTCTTCTCGCCGCTGATGCTGGCCGGCGTGGGGACCACCCTGCTGATCACCGTCGTCTCGCTGATCAGCTCGATCGTGCTCGGCACGGCGCTGGCGACCATGCGGATGTCGAAGAACGTCGTGCTGCGGACGATCTCCGCCGCCTACATCTGGTTCTTCCGCGGCACCCCGGTGCTGGTGCAGGTGATCTTCTGGTTCAACCTCGCGTTGTTCCTGCCCCGGGTGGGGATCGGCTCCTGGTCGGTGTCCACCAACTCCCTGGTCACGCCGATGAACGCCGCCCTGCTCGCGATGAGCCTCAACGTGTCGGCCTTCATGTGTGAGGTCATCCGCGGTGGGCTGATCTCGGTCGACTCCGGCCAGACCGAGGCTGCGCTGTCGATGGGCATGCGGCCGGGGGCTGCGCTGCTGCGGATCATCCTGCCGCAGGCGGTCCGGGTGATCCTGCCGCCCGCCGGCAACCTGGCGATCGACCTGCTCAAGGCCACCTCCCTGGTGTACGTGATCGGCACCAAGGAGATCCTCGGCACCGTCCAGTCGATCTCGTCGCAGAACTTCCACGTGATCGAACTGCTGATCGTGGCATGTATCTGGTACCTCGCGCTGGTCACCGTGGCCAGCTACTTCCAGGGACGGCTGGAGCGCAGGTTCGGACGGGGCTACGTCCCACAGAAGGCCAAGCGACCCGCCTCGGGCAGCCCGGCCGCCGAGGAGGTGGCGTGATGAGTGACCAGCCACTGGTGAGGATCCGGGGCCTGAAGAAGGCCTTCGGCGACCATGTCGTGCTGGACGGCGTCGACCTGGACGTCCGGCGTGGTCAGGCGGTCTTCGTGATCGGGCCGTCGGGCTCCGGCAAGAGCACGATGCTGCGCTGCGTCAACGCCCTCGAGCCCTACCAGGGCGGCGAGATCTGGGTGAACGACTACCTGGTCGGCGCCGAGCGGCGCGGCAACCGCTGGTACGAGGCCACCTCCAAGGTCACCGCAGCCCGCCGCAGCGGGATCGGGATGGTGTTCCAGCGGTTCAACCTGTTCCCCAATATGACCGCGCTGGAGAACGTCACCGCCGGGCTCCGGATGGTGCGGAAGGTGCCGCGAGCCAAGGCCGACGAACGCGGGATGGAACTGCTGGCCCGGGTCGGGCTGGCCGACCGTGCCGGTTCCTATCCCGGGCAGCTGTCCGGCGGCCAGCAGCAGCGGGTGGCGATCGCCCGGGCGATCGCGGCCCGGCCCGATCTCATCCTGTTCGACGAACCGACCTCGGCGCTCGACCCGGAGTTGGTCGGCGAGGTGCTGGAGGTGATCCGCACCCTCGCGATCGAAGGGATGAGCATGCTCGTGGTCACCCACGAGATCGGCTTCGCGCTGGAGGTCGCCGACGTCGTGCACTTCATCGACGGCGGCCGGGTGGTCGAGTCCGGCCCACCCCGCGATGTGATCAGGAACCCCCAGCAGGAGCGGACCCGGACCTTCCTCAGCCGGATCAACGCCGAGTCCAACGAATAGCCCCACCATCAGGAAAGAACCGACCACCCATGGCAACCAGTGAGTTCATCTACATCAACGCGCCCCTGCCGGCCAGCTACCAGCCGCCGGTGATCACCGGCCATCAGGTCCTGACCGCCGAGGAACTGCGCGACCTGCTGACGTCCAACGACGTCACTGTCGAGGCCGCCGCCGGGGACACCGTCCCCGAACGACTGCTGTCGATCTTCCAGCATCCCGAGGTGCTGTTCGGCAACCCCGACTACATCCTGGAGAACCGTGCCCACTGGCTGGAGCGGTTCGAGTACTTCGTGCAGCGCGACGAGCCGATCGCGTTCATCGCGATGGCGTTCCCGTACAAGGTGCCCAACCCGCTCAAGAACGGGCAGCGCCGGGCGCCGGACCTCGGCGAGGCGCTGATGCTGCGGCGGTTCGCCGCCGTCCTGGACGCGGTCAGGGCCGTCTATCCCCCCGGAGCCCGGCTGACGATCCTGGAGGAGGGCATCCTCGGCCGCTGCCAGGGCGTCGACCCCCGCGACATCGCCGCCTACCGGGCCGGCATCCGGCAGATCGCCGACCTGGCCGGGGTGGGCGACGCGGTTGCCTTCCACAGCCTGGACGACATGGTCGAGCGGATCCCGAATTTCGAGGCCCGGTGGTACTTCGAGCAGGAACGCCTGCGCCGGCTGTGGGACGAGGGCGACGCCTACCTGCGTCACGGGTACGACGAGACCACGCCGGGACAGCGGGCGTCCATCCCCACCCGGGACTACAACCCGGACACCCTGGCCAAGGCCTACGACCCCAGCCAGACCGACTCGGCGCTGCGCTACGTCCGGCAGTACCTGGAGTTCGTCGCCCACCGGCAGTTCTTCGCCTACCGCGGGCTGCTCAACCTCCGCGACACCACCGGGTACCTGGAGGAGATCGCACCGGCGGCGATCAAGCTCACCGTCTCGCCCAAGCCGACCAACCTGGCCGTGCTGCCGGTCAACCGGGCCAGCGGCATCCTGCCGTACCACGGTGCGCCGGTGCGCGACCTGGCAGGCCAGTGGACCGTCCAGTACTACGGTTCGCTCGGTTCGCTCGGCGACCTGACCGCACTGCACCTCGACGGCGACGCAGACCAGGAGCCCATCGGGTTCTCCAGGACGCAGGCATGACCTGGTTCGCTGTCGACATCGGAGGAACCAAGATCCGGCTGACCGTCTTCGGTCAGGACCTGGAGCCGGTCCGGTCGACGGTGGTTGCCACCGCCGCGCTGCGCCGGGGAACGCCGGCCTTCGCCAGCGACCTGGTCGGGTTGTTGCGCGCCCACCGCGCCCAGGACCACGAGGGGATCGGGCTGGTGCTCAACGGGGTGCTGCGCGGCGGACACGTCGAGTACTCCTCGCTGATGGGCGGGAAGGTCGACTTCCCGCTGCGTGACTACCTGGAACAGCAGCTGCAGTTGCCGGTCCAGGTGGACGACGACATCCACGCCATGGGCCTGGCCGAGTACGAGTTCGGCCTGGGTGCCGGCCGGCACCGGCTGGCGATGCTGAACCTCGGCACCGGGATCGGCGTGGCCTATGTCGAGGACGGACGGGTGCTGCGTGGCGAGTTTGCGGCCGGGCTGCTCTCCGAGCAGTTGGTGTGGGTGGAGCAACTCGGCGGCTGGCGCTCGCTGGACCGTACCGTCTGCGGGCGCGGCCTGCGCGAGATGTACGGCGAGCTCAGCGGGACCCCGGTCGAAGCCGTCACCGTGCTCCGCCGGTTCACCGAGGACGACCCGGTGGCGGTGCGGGTGATGACGGCCTTCAGCGACACCCTGGTCTGGACGCTGCAGCTGGTCTCGCGGATGTACCACCCGCACGTGATCACCCTGAACGGCTCCGTGGCGCGAGCCTGGGCACTGATCGGCGACCAGGTCGAGGCCCGGTACCGCAGGGACCTGGAGGACGCCTTCCGGGCGGTGCTGCGGCGCTCCGGGCTGACCTTCCCCGCCGAGCGTGGCGTCCTGCTGCAGGCCCGCCCCGATGCCCGTCCACTAGGCTGATCGGAGGTCAGTGTACGGAGGGTGTTGTGGGTGATCTCGGCAAGGAACCGCTGAAGCCGGTACGGGCCTCCCGGATGTTCAGTGCCATCACCGACCAACTGCTGGAGTACGTCGAACGCAACTCGCTGCGGGCCGGCGACCGGCTGCCGCGCGAGGCCGACATCGCCGACTCGCTCAACGTGTCGCGGCCGACCCTGCGGCAGGCCCTGCGGGTGCTGGAGAGCGCCGGTGTGCTGACCATCAAACCGGGGCAGAGCGGTGGGATCTTCGTGCGCTCGGACGTGATCCCGATCTCGCTGATCCAGGACCCCGCGCCGCTGGAGGTCGATGCAGTTCCGGCGCTGCTGCGTACTCGCCACCTGGTGGAGCCGATCGTCGCGCACCTGGCTGCCGAGCATGCGACCCCGGACGAACTCGACGCGATCGCCTACACCCTCGAATTGCTGGACAAGCATCGCGGGTCGCAGGAGTTGGTGGAACGGATCGACGGCATGTACCACCGCAGGGTCGCCATCGCCGCGCACGACGAGATCCTGCGGGTGGCGATGTACTCGCTCTACCGCAAGCTGCTGCCGCTGCGTGCCCAGCTCAACGAGCACGGGCCCTCGGTCGACCACATGATCGATGTCCACACCCGTCAGTACGAGGCCATCCGCGACGGCGATCACGACCAGATCGACGCCCTGATGAAGGAGACCTTCCTGGATCTTGAGCTGGACGCCGCGGTGCGTCTTGACTACGAGTTCCGCTGGTGCCTGACGGAGCCGCGGCAGTCCTAGAGACCCGTTCTGGGGTCGCGACGGTAAGGGGCCGCGGCAGCTGACGGTTTTCTGGGCTGGCCCTGCGCTCACTGCTGCGCGGCTCGGGTCGCGCGCCCGTCCGCTGGCTGTGCGGCCGGGGTCGCGTCTCGTCGTTTTGTCCATATCCTCCGTGGAATCAGCTATGACCAGCCTTGTCGCGGGGGTAGTACGTTCCCAACCGGTGGAATGACACGGAAGTCAATCCTGCAGCGTCGGCAAGGCTGCCGCCGGATCGGCCGGGATGCTCGTCCTGCCAGCAATTCCCCGTTCATCGGAAAGGAACGTGTATGAGAAGGCCTCTCACCAGGCTCGCGGCCGGGCTCTCGGCCATCGCCCTGGGTGCAACCCTCGTGGCCTGCACCTCCGGCCAGGAGACTCCCACCGCGGCCCCCGCACCGAGCAGTGATGGAACCAGCAGTGGAGCACCGGCTTCGGGTCCCATCGAGATCGCCTTGCTCCAGAAGCAGGGTGACCAGCAGTACTTCGTCGACGAGGCGGACGGCGCCAAGGCGGCGGCGCAGGAGGCGGGCGACGTCACCATCACGGTGGCCGACCTGGGCGACGACGCCAACAAGGCGGTCTCCGAGGTCGAGTCCGCGATCGCGCGCGGCGTCAAGGGCATCATCATCGTGGTTCCCGACCAGGCGGTCGGTCCCCAGGTGATCAAGCTCGCCCAGGACGCCGGCATCCCGATCATGGCTGCCGACGACGGCATCAAGGACGCCAGCGGCCAGGCGATCCCGTTCACCGGATTCAATGGCACCGACATGGGCACCAAGGTCGGTGACGAGGCCGCCAGGCTGTACCAGGCCGCCGGCTGGGCCAAGGAGGACACCCGCATCCTGGCCCTGTGGAAGCAGGATCTGAGCGTCTGCACTGATCGGGTCGAGGGCGCCAAGGCGGCGTTCACCAAGGCGGTCGGGGACGGCAACGTTCCCGACATCATCGAGGTCGGCACCGACAACACCCCGACCAACGCCCAGGACAAGACCACTGCCACCCTCACCGCCAACTCCGACGTCAAGCACTGGGTCGTCTGGGGCTGCAACGACGAGAACGTGTCCGGTGGCGTCACCGCCCTGCAGAACGGCGGCGTCAAGCCGGCCGACATCATCGGTGTCGGTCTGGGCGCCTACCTGAGCTGCAAGGACTGGGCCGCGGGTCAGGACACCGGCAACAAGGCCGCGCTGTACATCTCCGGTATCGATGTCGGCAAGGCAGCCGTGACGGCGATGGTGGCCTACCTCCGCGACGGCACCCCGCTGCCCCCGGAGACCATCGCCCAGACCTACATGGTCGACGCGACCAACTACAAGGAAACCGGCGTCGTCTGCACCTAGAGTGTGTCTCCCTATCCCCACGGTGGCCTGCTGCGCGGTGCCCCGCGGGCGTCTCGCGGCGTTGTTGTCGGTCGGCGATGCATCACATCGCCTTCCTCCTCCGCCTTGCGAGCCACTCCGCGGAACCCCGCTCACGACGGCCAGGGACAGGGAGACACGCTCTGGCAGCCTGCGCTACCGCTGGGAGGGACGGATGCCCGCCCCTCCCAGCGGTGTCCGTGCCGATCCCTGGAGATGGACCGAACCCATGACTGACCCTGAAGTTTCCCCGGTGGCTGAACTGGTCGCCACCGGCATCACCAAGACCTTCCCCGGCGTCCGTGCCCTCGACAACGTGGACGTCAGCTTCCCGCGCGGCCGGGTGACGGCGCTGATGGGCGAGAACGGGGCGGGCAAGTCCACCCTGCTGAAGATCCTCAACGGTGACTACCAGCCCGACTCCGGCACGATCACCTTGGGTGGCCATCACGTCTCCTTCACCTCGCCCAGCGAGGCGCGGAGGGCGGGTCTGCGGGTGATCTCGCAGGAACCGGAGATCGCTCCCCACGTCACCGTCGCCGAGAACATGTACCTCGGACGGATGCCGGCGCGGTTCGGCATGGTCTCGCAGAAGGCGATGAAAGCCGACGCTGCTCACGACCTGGAGCGGCTCGGCTTCGCCGGCCTACTCGACCCCGGCCAGATCGCGATCACCCTGTCGCCCGCCCAGCGCCAGTTGCTGGAGATCGTCCGGGCACTGATCGACGACCCGGCGGTGATCTGCTTCGACGAGCCCACCTCCTCGCTGTCCGACCACGAGATCGCCGCCCTGTTCGCCTGCATCCGCCGGTTGCGGGATGACGGCCGGGCGATCGCCTACGTCTCCCACCGGATGCGCGAGGTCTTCCAGATCGCCGACTCGGTCACCGTGCTGCGGGACGGCAGGCTGGTCGGCTCGCGCGAGGTGGCCGAGGTCGGCGAACAGGACATCATCCAGCTGATGGTCGGACGCGACCTGAGCTCGATGCACCAGCGCACCCCGCACCAGCCCGGCGAGGTGCGGCTCCAGCTCACCGGCGTCACCACCGCCGACGTCCGCGACATCAACCTGGCGGTCCGGGCCCGCGAGATCGTCGCGATCGCCGGCCTGGTCGGGGCCGGACGCTCCGAGCTCGCTCTGGCGATCGCCGGTGACCGTCCGATCCTCTCCGGTGCTGTCGAGGTGGACGGCCGGCCGCTGGTCAGCCGCACCCCCGGCGATGCGATCGCCCGCGGTGTCGGGCTCGCCCCGGAGGACCGCAAGGGCGATGCCCTGGTGATGATCCGGACGGTGCGCGACAACATCGCCCTGGCCACCCTGCGGAAGCTCTCCCGGTTCGGGTTCGTGTCCGACCGGAAGGAACGCAAGCTCGCCCGCACCTACATCGACCGGCTCAACGTCCGCACCCCGTCCATGGAACAGCGGGTGGAGAACCTCTCCGGTGGCAACCAGCAGAAGGTGGTGCTCGCCCGCTGGCTGGCCGGCGACTCGCAGGTGCTGATCCTGGACGAACCCACCCGCGGCGTCGACGTCGGCGCCAAGGCCGAGATCTACCGGATCATCGACGGACTGGCACAGGCCGGCGCCGCCATCCTGGTGATCTCCTCCGAGCTGCCCGAGGTGCTGGGCCTGGCAGACCGGATCGTCGTGATGCAGAACGGCCACATCACCGGCGAACTCACCCGCGCGGAGGCAACCGAGGAAAAGGTGCTCGCCCTCGCCATGGCCGACGAACTGGAAACCGCAGGAGCCTGATCCATGACCACCACCGCCACCACGCAGCCCGGCACCCCGGTCGACCAGCCCAAGCAGGACGGCACCCTGTTGCGGGTACTGCGCAGGCTCGGTTTCGAGAACGTCAGCCTGGTGCTGGCCATCGTCGTGCTGTCCGCCGGGATCGCCTCGGTGAACCCGGCCTTCCTGAAGCTGGCCAATATCGCGGCAATCGGCAACTACGTCACGGTAATGGGCCTGCTGGCAGTCATCCAGACGGTCGTGATCATCATGGGCGGCATCGACATCTCGGTCGGGTCGACGGCCGGCCTGGCGTCCGTCCTGACCGGCATGGTGTTCGCCGCCAACGGGCAGTGGTGGGCGGCGATGCTCGTCCCGTTGCTGGTGGGCGCGTTGTGCGGCCTGTTCAACGGCCTGGTGGTGGTCTTCGGCCGGATCACACCGCTGATCGCCACCCTGGCAACCCTGGCCAGTTTCAAGGGCATCGCACAGCTGGTCTCCAACGGCCGCGCGCAGGGCTTCACCGGCGCCGATCCGGTGTTCATCTTCATCTCCCGCGGCACGATCTTGTTCATCCCGACGTTGATCTGGGTGCTGATCATCGTGGCCGCGCTGGTGCACATCATGCTGCGGTTCTCCCGGGTCGGCCGCGACATCTACGCTGTCGGCGGCAACGACATGGCAGCCCGGCTGTCCGGCATCAACGTCAACGGCCGGATCCTGCTGGTCTTCGTGCTGGCCGGGGTGGTCGCCTCCATCGCCGGCATCCTGATCACCGCCCGCACTGGCTCCGGCCAGCCGGTCTCGGGCTCGGAGGGCCTGGAGATGCTGGCGGTGACCGGGGCCGCCCTCGGTGGTGCGGCGCTGCGCGGCGGCAAGGGCTCGGTGATCTCGACGATCTTCGCGGTGATCCTGCTCGGCGTGCTGATCAACGGCATGACCCTGCTGGGGATCAACCCGTTCTGGCAGAACATCGCCCAGGGCGCGCTGCTGATCGCTGCCGTGGTGATCCAGCAGTTGTCGGCCGGCGGCCGGCGCGTCGGCCTTCCCAAGTAGGGCGGGATCGTGGACGACCAGCGATCGGTGCTGCAGCCGCCGGATCGCCCCGCTGAGCTTGCCGGACGTCCGGTGGCTGGCTGGGCACAGCAGGTGTGGATCGACACCTACCCGGTGGAGCCGCCCTCGGGGTATCCGGAGTTCCTCTCCTCCCGGGTCTTCCAGGGCTCGTCGGGGGCGGTGTTCCCGCTCCCCTTCTTCGAGCACATCGGCCACACCAAACAGCCCCGGTGCTGGCAGGCGGTGCACCTGGAGAACGAGTACGTCCGGCTGATGATCCTGCCGGAGCTGGGCGGACGGATCCACTTCGGCCAGGACCTGACCAACGGCTACGACTTCTTCTACCGCAACAATGTGATCAAGCCCGCGCTGGTCGGGCTCACCGGGCCGTGGGTGTCCGGCGGCGTGGAGTTCAACTGGCCGCAGCACCACCGTCCGGGCAGCTACCTGCCGACCGACGTGGAGATCGAGCAGGAGGCCGACGGCGCGGTCACGGTGTGGTGCTCCGACCACGACCCGATGGCCAGGATGAAGGGCATGCACGGGGTGCGGCTGCGTCCCGGGTCGAGCCTGATCGAGCTGCGGGTGCGGGTGTTCAACCGCACCGAGGACGTCCAGACCTTCCTGTGGTGGTCGAATGTTGCCGCCCGGGTGGGCGACGACTACCAGTCCTTCTTTCCGACCGACGTGACCATGGTCGCCGACCACGCCAAGCGGGCCACCGCCACCTTTCCGCGGGTCTCCGGCCACTACTACGGGGTCGACTACCCCGCCCGGGTGGACGCCGAGCACCCGGACGCCGACCGGCTGGACTGGTATCGCAACATCCCGGTGCCCACCTCCTACATGATCGTCGGCACGAAGCAGGACTTCTTCGGCGGCTACGACCACGGCCGGCAGGCGGGTTTCGTCTACTGGGCCGATCACCGGATCGCGCCCGGCAAGAAGCAGTGGACCTGGGGCAACGCCCCCTTCGGCTGGGCCTGGGACCGGCACCTGACCGACGGTGACGGCCCGTACGTGGAGCTGATGGCGGGCGCCTACACCGACAACCAGCCTGACTTCACCTATCTGGCGCCGGGAGAGACCAGGACCTTCTCGCAGTACTGGTACCCGATCCAGCAGATCGGCCCGGTGCAGGCTGCCACCCGCCAGGCCGCCGCTGCGCTGACCGTGACCGGCGACCGGGTGCAGGTCGGGGTGTGCACCACCGCCGCGCGGACCGGGGTGCGGCTGAGCCTCACCGACGCCGCTGGTCTGGTGGTGTGGCAGGCGGTGGCCGATGTGGCGCCCGGACAGCCCTTCTGGGCCGAGATACCGCTGGTCGGGCTGGGCGCGCCGCGGACGCTGCGGCTGGCCGCCGTCCACGACCAGGAGACCCTGGTGGTGGGTTCGTGGACGCCGGGCTCACCGGAGCCGCTGCCGTCGGAGGACGAACTGCCCGTCCTGGCCACGCCGATCCCGCCGCCGTCGACCATCGAGTCGGTGGAGGAACTCTGCCTCTCGGCCCGGCATCTGGAGCAGTACCGGCACGCCACCCGCTCGCCCGAGCCCTACCTCGCCGAGGCGCTGCGGCGCGACCCCGGGCACTCGCCCAGCCTGGTGCTGCTCGCCGCCCGGCGCTACCGGGCAGGGCTGTACGACCAGGCCCGGCAGGCCGCCGAGCAGGCGATCGCCCGGCTGACCCTGCGCAACCCGAACCCGGCCGACGGCGAGGCGCACTACCGGCTCGGACTGGCGCTGGCCAGGCTCAGGCAGCGCGCCGAGGCGGACGAGGCACTGGTGAAGGCGGCCTGGGACGCCCGCTGGCGGGCACCCGCGCTGGCCGCGGTGGCGGCCGCCGAGCTGGCCCGCCACGACGAGGCGAGCGCGGTCGAGCACCTGCTGGAGGCGCTCGCCCTGCAGTCCGACAACACCCGGCTGCGGAACCTGCTGGCGATCGCCTGGCGCCGGCTCGGACGGGAGACCGAGGCCGACGACCTGCTCGCCGGCACGCTGCGGCTCGACCCGCTGGACTGGTGGGCCCGCGACCTGGCCGGCTGCGCGGTGGACGCCGAACCGCAGATCCTGCTGGACGTGGTGGGGGAGTATCTGGCGGTGGACGAGTTGCCGGCAGCACTGCGGCTGGCCGACCTGGCGGTGGAGCGTGCGGCGACCGCGAATCAGGGCCTGGTCGGTGCCGTCCCGCTCGCCCACTATTACCGTGCCCGGATCCTCGCCGGGCTGGGCGACACCGCCGGGATGCGGGCGGCGCTGGCCACCGCGGCGGCGGCCGAGCGGGGCAGTTGCCAGTTGGGCCGGCTGGACGACGTCGACATCGTGTCCTGGGCGCTGACCCAGCAGCCGTCCGACGCCACCGCGCATGCCCTGCTGGGCAACTGGCTCTACCACTGGCGTCGCAGCACCGACGCGATCGCACACTGGCAGCAGGCGGTCCGGCTCGACCCGGGCGACGCCGTGTCCTGGCGGAACCTCGGGGTGGCGGCCTGGAATGTCTCCCGCGACCCCGCACGGGCCCGCGACTGCTATGCCCGCGCGGTGGCGTTGCGGCCGTCCGACAGCAAGCTGGCCTACGAGAACGACCAGCTCCAGGCCAGGCTCGGGGCCGGCCCGGCGGTCCGGCTGGCGGCATTGCTCGGCACTGCCGGCCTGGTTGCAGAACGCGACGACCTGACTGTCGTCTGCGCGGACCTGCTCACCCTCGAAGGCCGGCCGGCTGCAGCCGTCGACCTGCTGGCCGGACGCGAGTTCGAGCCGTGGGAGGGTGGCGAGGGCGCGGTGCTCGGCGCCTGGGAACACGCGCACGACGTGCTCGCTCACGAGGCGCTGGCCGCCGGCGACCCGGAGGCGGCGGTGCAGCACTTCACCGCTGCCCTCGAACCGCCCCAGAACCTGGGCGAGGCACGGCACCTGCTGGTCAACGCCTCCGACCTGTGGCTGGGGCTGGGCGATGCGCTGGCCGCCGCGGGCCGGACGGACGAGGCCGCGCAGTGGTGGGGCAGGGCGGCCCGGTTCAGCGGCGACTTCCAGGGGATGGCCGTGCTGCCCTACTCCGACCTGACCTGGTACTCGGTTCAGGCGCTGCGCCGGCTGGGCGACAGCGCGGCGGCCGACCGGATGCTGGCCGGGCTGGAGGGCTACATCCAGGAGCAGGCGACGATCACCCCGGAGATCGACTACTTCGCCACCTCGCTGCCGACCATGCTGCTGTTCACCACCGACCTGGACGAGGCCCACGCCCGCCGGCTGTTGCTGCTGCGCGCGCAGGCCGCCGACCTGCGCGGCGATCAGCAGCGGGCCTCGGACCTGCTGGCCGAGTTGCTGCGGCGCGAACCGTCCCATCCGCGGGCCGGGCTGTGGGCGCTCACCCGATGCCGGGACGCGGCGCCGACGGTATGACCGTGCTGCGGCTGGCCGGCGAGCGGGTGGCCTGCGCTGTGCTGCCGCTCGGTGCCGCCCTGCACACCCTCGAGGTGCGCCAGGACGGCCGCTGGCGCAACCTGGTTCTCAGCCGGCCGGACCCGGGCGACGTCGACGGCTCGCTCTTCGGGGCGACCGTGGGGCGGGTGGCCAACCGGATCGGTGACGCCCGGTTCGGGCTCGACGGCGTCGTGCACGCCCTGGCCCGCAACGACGGACGGCACCACCTGCACGGCGGCCCGGACGGTTTCGGCTGCCGCCGCTGGGAGGTTCTCGACCACACCCCGGGGTCGGTCGCGCTGCGGCTGGTGAGCCCGGACGGCGATCAGGGCTACCCCGGCCGGCTCGAGGTGACCGCAACCTTCAGCCTGCTGCCCGACGGGGCACAGGTGGTCTACACCGCCACCACGGACGCGCCGACCCCGGTCAACCTCAGCATCCATCCCTACCTCGCCCTCGGTGGACCGCTGGCCGGCCACCGGGTCAGCGTCCACGCCGGCCGCTATACGCCCACCCGTGCCGACGACATCCCGACCGGGGAGATCGCCGCGGTGGACGGCACCCCGCTCGACCTGCGGAGGGGAGCCGCCCTCGGCCCGACGCTGGCGGCGCTGGCCGACACTGGGCTGGCCCGTGCGGGCGGGCTCAACCACAATCTGTTGGTCGACGGCGAGGGGCTGCGTGAGCAGGTCCGGGTGACCGGGCCGGACGGCCTCACGGTGGTCGTCTGCAGCGATGCGCCCGCCGTCCAGCTGTACTCCGGGGAGCACCTCGGCCGCCGCGGCCTGGCGGTCGAGCCGCAGGACTGCCCCGATGCGGTCAACCATCCGGCCTTCGGCTCGGTGATCCTTCGTCCCGGACGGACCTGGACCCGCACCATCCAGTGGCTGGTGGAGGCCCCGTCCTGGTAGCCGGTCGCCCCGCTCTGCCACGTTGCGCGTGTTGGGTCACATTGTGCGTGTTCTGACCCGTGCAATGTGACCGGAGGCGCGCACTGTCGGGCGGGAAGGGCGCTGACAAGCGGGTTTGGGTGGCCCGGTCAGTGTCGGCAGATTTGGGGCGAATTCCCTGCAACGAAGTCGGCGGCTGGTGAATCGTTAGGGTATGAGCAGCGATGCGGTGGCACGGTGGGCGAGTGGGGAGGCTGCGTCCACGCCCGATTTCGAGGACTACGTGACCACCCGGCAGGACGTGCTGGTGCGGACGGCCTGCCTGGTCGTGCGGGACTGGGCCGAGGCTCAGGACGCCGTCCAGGATGCCCTAGTGAGCCTGTGGCCGCGCTGGCACGTCATCCCGGCGGAACGGCTGGACGCCTACGTCCACCGGACGGTGGTGAACGCCTGCCTGATGCGACTGCGTGGCCGCCGCCGGCTGAGCCCGGTGGCAGAACCGACCAGCCTGCCGCAGGCGACCACCGCGACCGATCCCGCCGAGCAGTGGGTGCTGGCCGACCAGGCCTGGCGGTTGTGTGGCGAACTGCCGCCAGTGCAGCGCGCGGCGGTGGTGCTGCGGTTCTACCGCGACCTCAGTTTCGCCGAGGTCGCCGCCGCCCTGGACTGCCCGGAGGCGACCGCCCGGTCCCACGTCCATCGCGCGATCGCGGCGCTGCGGAAACGGTACGAGGAGGATCGCGATGCCTGATTTCGAGGATGCCTTCCGGCAGGGACTGGGCCGGATCGACACCCTGCCGTCCCCGCTGCCACCGCTGGACGCCAGCACCCTGGCCGCCCGCGCGGCGGCTGCCCACGCAAGCCCGCGGCGGCACCGTCCACCGCTGCAGCGCCTGCTGGTCGCGGCAGCGGCGGTCACCCTGGTCGCCGGGACGGCGGCCGGCAGCTGGCTGACCTGGGGCCGGACCCAGGATCCGGTGCCCGCCAGACCGGCGCCGTCGGTGACGGTGACCGCGGCGCAGCTGGACGTCGGCCCGCTCACCCGCACCCCCAGCGCCCATCAGGTACTGGTGGACGACCCTGCGCTGATCCATCACGAGATCGCCGGCGAGGGCGAGGTGCCGGGCGGGTTCTTCGTCGGTGGCGACACGGTCACGGTGGACGACTCCCGGGCCGACCGCCTGGCGGTGTACCACGGCGGCGAGGTGGTCGACAGCGTCACCGTCCCGCCCGACGTGGAGTTCAGCCAGTTCGCGCTGTGGGACGACACCTGGTACCTGGTCGGTGAGACGCTGCGTGCCTTCATCCGGCAGGGCGACGCGCTGGTCGAGACCAGCCCGCCGCGGGAGATCGTCGAGGCCGGCCGGTTCGACAGCCTGCTGGTCGAGGGCGACAACCTGGTCGCCCAACGGCCGGACGGCGAGCGCTTCCTGGTCGTCGGCCCCGGCCCGCTCGCCCCGGCGCCGCGGCTCACCCTGACCGACGACGGCTTCACCGTGGCGGACGGCGCCGTCGACGCGCGGATCCGGGTCGGCGGGGAACCGAGCGGCATCGTCCCGCTGGGCCGCGACGCCGACCACGTCTGGTACCTCGGCTACGACAGCCAGCAGGGCGAACTGACCGGACTGCGCAACCAGGGCTTCGTCTACGAGTTCGCCACCGACGGCCGGCTGACCGCCAGCTACACCCTCGACCCGCGCACCACCGGGGTGCAGATCGCCAACGGCCGGGTCTACGCGCTGCTGGTCGTCCGGGATGTCGCCCACCCGGCGAAGGACACCGTCCAGGTCTGGGAACTGGAACCCAACCCGACCGACGCCCGCCCGGACGCGGACCCGGCCGACGACTGCGAACTGACCCTGATCGGCGTCGACCCGATCGCCTGCACCCAGCCCGCGGTCACCGAACAGCCGATCAAGCCGTTGTCGACCGATCCGGGCTTCTACGTCCTGTCGGCCGCGGACGGGAGGATCCGCTGCGATGTCGACGGCAGGCGCAACGCGGCGGCCTGCGCGACCAGCTACGACCTCGAACCGGTCGATCCCAGCGAGTGCGCCACCGGCAGCTTCGACCAGAACTACGTGGAACTGTCGCAGCAGGACGGCACCTGGCTGGGCGGGCAGGGAGGCTGCGGTGGTCGGTTGAAGGCCGAGTCAGGGCAGCCGCCCGTCCTGCCGGTCGATGCGGTGCTGATCACCGGCGAGCTGGCGGTTTTTGCCAACGCCGACGGCATCACGGTGTGGAACCACGGCAGCGGCAGCGGCTTCATGATCAGCGGTGAGCGGGTGCACTCCTGGTAGTGCTGAGCCGATGCCAGGACTGTGATCCTGCTTCTCGCGAGCCCTTCCGCTGCTGGCTGGGGCGGCGTGTCAGCGCGTGTCAGCGGCGTCAGGTGAGGGTCCTGGCCGTGCCCCCCCGGATGGCCAGGACCCCCACATCCGCTCAGTCGAGCGGATGGTTCGCCAGGAATGTTCCCGACGGGTCGTACTGCGCGCGGATCGCCCGCAGCCGGGCCAGGGTGGTGGGGCCGAAGAAGGACGCGGCCTCGGCCGGCTCCTCGGTGAAGGTGGGCAGCAGCCGTCCGTCCGACCAGGGACGCAGGGCGGCAGCCGCCCGGGCGGCGTCGGCTCGGCCGCGGGCGCCCAGCTCGGGGGTAGCTGCCACGGCGACGAGATGGACTCCGTAGCCGGCGTCGAGCCGGTTGAGCGCGCCGCCTGCCGGGTCGGGACGATCGAGCGCCCCACCGAGATGCCGGACCTCCGCTGCCAGCAGGGTGGTGCCGGAGTCGGCGCCTGCCGCGGTCACCAGGGCGTCGGCAGCGAAGGCGTCGAAGTCGGTCAGGGTCAGATGGTCGCCGACCGAGGGGGTGGGGCCCTCCGGGTCGAGGTGGAGCCGGGTCAGCCCGGCGGCTGGCATCGGGCCGAAAGTGTCCAGCTCCGGTTGCAGGGCGCGCAGCGGGGCGAGCAGGGCCGCCGCCTGCTCCGGGTCGGTCAGGATTGCCCCGTCAATCACCACGAGTTGCCGTCCGCGGATGAACTCGGGCACCTCCGGCATCGGCGGGACGCTCAGCAGTCGCAGCGCGGTCGTCGCCTCGTCGGCCAGGCCGTGCGTCCACTCCGCCCAGGCCCGGCAGACCAGGCCCGCCCGGGCCACGTCCCACAGCATCATCCCGGCGTACACCTGGCTCACCGGGAGCAGTTTCAGCTCCAGGGCGGTGACCACGCCGAAGTTGCCACCGCCACCGCGCAGCGCCCAGAACAGGTTGGGATGGCGGTCGGCGTCGGCCCGGACCAGCGTCCCGTCCGCCAGCACCACCTCGGCTGCCACCACCTGGTTGCAGGCCAGCCCGTGTTTACGGGCGTACCAGGACAGGCCACCACCCAGTGTGTAGCCGGCCACCGCGACGTCCGGCGCGCTGCCGTGCAGGGCCGCAAGACCGTGGGCGGCAGCCGCCTCGACCACTTCCTGCCACAGCGTTGCGCCGACCACCCGGGCGGTCTGCCGGACGGGGTCGATGGTGACGCCGGTCAACTCGGCCAGCCGCAGCAGGACGACATCCCCCAGTCGTCCTCCCAGCGCGATGGCGCCGTGACCGGTGCTCTGCGGCAGTACCCGCAGCCCGGCGCGGGCAGCCGCCTTGACCACCTCGATGACGTGCTCGACGCTGCCTGGCACGGCCACCGCTGCCGGGCGCTGGTCGACGGCCACATTCCAGGGAGTGCGGGCGGCGTCGTAGCCCGGGTCGCCGGGCAGGAAGACGTTGCCGTCGCACAGGCCGCGCAAGGCCTCGGCGTTCGAGGCCAGGGTTGTTTCGGTCATTGAGACTCCTTCAGATTCGTTGGCCCCAATCTGCCCGCGCGGCTCGTCCCGCACGATCCCTGGGTGCCGGGGAGTTCCTGCCCCCGGCCGGAAGGGTGGTAGGACTTCCCAGCTTTGTGGGATAGGCCTGGGCGGCTGGTGCGGGCACACTCATCGTGTGGGGAAGGCTCTTGCCGCAGAACGCGTGCGTCGTGACGTGGAGGTGCTGGCGCGCGCCGGACTGGACTTCGAGAGCTTCGTTGAGGAGTCGATGGCCTCGCTGTCGCGGGCGATCCCGTTCGACGCCGTGTGCGTGGGGACGATGGATCCCAGTTCCGGCCTGCTCACCGGCACCCACAAGCTGGGCAGCCTGCGCGGGGTGGACGAGCACGACCACGAGTGGGGTCTGATCGAGTACGACACCCCCGAACCGACCGCGTTCGCCGGTCTCGCCGGCCAGGGTGTGCGCGCTGCCGGGATCCAGGCCGGGACGGTGGCCGCGCCGTCCTCCTCACCGCGGCTGTCGCAGTTCATGACACCCCGGTTCGGTTTCACCGATGAACTGCGCACGATCTGCATCGATGATCGTGGTCAGGGCTGGGTCGGGATAGCGATGTTCCGCTCCGGGAAAGGCGGCGGCTTCGATGCCGACGAGGTGAGCTATCTGGCCTCGCTCAGCAACAGCTTCGCCCTCGGGGTGCGCAGCGGGCTGCTGGCCGGCGCTGCCGTCGCTCAGCCCACCGTCGACCTCGGCCCGCTGGTGATGATCGTCGACGCGACCGGTCAGGTGGCGAGCTCGTCGCTGGGTACCCAGGAGAGGCTCGTGGCACTGGCAGGCGGCACCTCGATCACCGCGGTCTCCGGGCTGATCGGCTCGCTGGTGGGAGCTGCCCGGCGATACGCCCGCGGCGAGACCAAGATGGCACCGCGAGCCAGGATCCGGGCCGCCGGTGGGGTGTGGCTGGTGCTGCACGCCGCCCCCATGGTCGGTCCGGACGGCGCCGTCGGGGACGTGGTGGTGACCATCGAGGAGGCGCGGCCGCCGGAGATCGTCCCGCTGGTGGTGGCCACTTTTGGGCTGACCGCCCGGGAGCGCGACATCACCCAGCTGGTGCTGCAGGGGCTGGACACCAAGGACATCGCCGGGCAGTTGTACCTGTCCAGCTACACCGTGCAGGACCATCTGAAGTCGGTCTTCGAGAAGGCCGGCGTCCGCAGCCGCCGCGAGCTGATCGCCCGGGTTTACTTCGACCAGTACGTCCCCCGGATGGACACCGCGCTGGACTCCTCCGGCTGGCTGCCGGCCTGAACGCTGGTTCGACGGCTCCGTCGAACCGCCTCCCCGCCCACGCCGACGCACGCGGTGAGGGGTGATGGGACCAGGCCTGTCGCTCAGGTTGGGATGTTCCTTCGCACGAGTGATGTAAGTCGGGGCAGGCGCGTGGCCGACTCAGCGCTGGGAGTAGCCGCTGTCCGGTTTCGGTGGGCGCTCCACCACGATGGTCACCTTGCTCACGATGGCGGCGATCGCGCCGACGCCCAGCAGCAGGGGTGCCACCAGCGCGGTGACCGCCCCGACCGTGATCCCGGCGTTGAGCGGGATCTCGACCAGGGTCTTGCCTTCGCGCTTGAGCGTGATCCGGCGGACGTTGCCCTCGTGGATCAACTCCATCACCTTGCTGATCACGTTGTTGACCGTGACCTCGAACTCTTCGGTATTGCCGTTCTGGGTCATCTCACTCACTCCGGGATCCTCGGCCAGCCGCTCTGGCCGCGCTCCCCATTCTGGCTCAGCGAGCCGTGGTTCCGAACCGGGCCGGACCCTGACTCGTCCCGGTGACTCGCCCCTGGGAGGGTTGCGATCCCGGTCGATCGTCCGTCGACGAAGGTCACAACGCCAGGGGAGGATCTGAGCTTTCAATAATGCGGATTATTTGCCGGGCCCGACGCCAATCTGCTTTTCCTGAAGGCGAGGCACAAGTTGTGGAACCTCTACCTGGAGCCGATCGTCCACCTGTGCTGCCGGCTGGCGACATGGCCGAACCCGACTGCCGAGCAGGTTGGCGAGTACGTCGTGCTACTGCCCCAGCAGTGAGTCGAGGCCGACGGTGAGCCCGGGCAGGCGACCGACCGCGCGGACCGCGGTGAGTACGCCGGGCATGAATGAGGCCCGGTCGAGGGAGTCGTGCCGGATGGTCAGGACCTCCCCCGGTGCGCCGAAAAGCGTCTCCTGGTGGGCGACCAGGCCGCGCAGCCGGACGCTGTGGACGTGGATCCCGTCGACCGCCGCACCGCGGCCGCCGTCCGGATCGGCGGTGGTGGCGTCCGGCACCGGGCCGAGACCGGTGACAGCCCGCCCCAGGGCGATCCGTTCCGCGGTTGCCCGTGCGGTGCCCGAGGGTGCGTCCACCTTGCCCGGATGGTGCAGTTCGATGACCTCGGCAGACTCGTAGAAGCGGGCAGCCTGCTCGGCGAAGCGCATCATCAGCACCGCGCCGATCGAGAAGCTGGGCGCGATCACCACTCCGGTGGGGCGGGCCCGTGCAGCGAGTTCGCGCACGCGGTCGAGCCGGTCCGGGGTGAAGCCGCTGGTACCCACGACGGTATGGATGCCCCGATCCAGACACCAGGCGATGTTGTCGATCACTGCGTCGGGCGTGGTGAAGTCGACGACGACCTCGGCTGCCTCGGCCGCATCGCGCGCCCCGGTTCTGCCCACGGCGGCGACCAGGTCCAGATCGGCGGCCGCCTCGACGGCCCGGCAGACTTCGGTGCCCATCCGTCCGCTCGCCCCGAACACTCCCACCCGCATCACAGGTCTCCTGCTCTCCTCGTCTGAACCCTCACTCTGGGAGCGGTCACCCCAGAGGCCGCAGGTCGTCGCGGCCGACCTTGGTGGTGAACGCGCGCAGTGGCACCGACACCTGCTCCTCGTGCTCGGCGCTGGCGACGAAGCGGTCAGCAACCTCCTTCGACTCCCAGTGCAGGATGATCACGAAGGATGACTCGGCCTCCGACACGGCCGCCTCCACCTCCCGCAGACCGCGCTGGGACCGGAAGAACGGTGCGAGGTGCTCGTGCCAGAGGCGTTCGAGTTCCGGTAGGCGGGACAGGTCGTTGATCCGGGTGCGGACGATCCGGACCTCGGCCACATCTGGTGTCCGCCTCCAGAGCACCTCGGCACCGTCGCGTTCGGTGATGGCGACCCCAAGATCGGCGAAGACCTGGTTGAGGACGGCGTGGTCAGGACCGTGGTAGAAGCGCTCGAAGTCTTCCTTCTCCCGCCAGGTTGTAACGGAGCGGCGCACTCCGGGGGTCTCCAGCGAGACCAGCTGCTGAGCACCGACGAAGCCGGGCTGCCTGGTGATCGCGGTGCCGACCGCCGAGTCCCAGGCGGTGGTGAGCTGCTTGTCGACCGCAGGGTCGTAGCGGAAGGACGTGTAGCGGGAGTAGAGGGGCATGGTTTCTCCTGTCGGACGGGTTCGGCTGGATGGGTTGTCAGGCGAGGTGAGCGAGCTGTTCCAGATGGGTCCACGCATTGCGATCGACGCTGAGCCGGTCGGGCCAGGGCAGTCGGCGGCCCGGACGGTACCCGCCTGCGTCGACGATCCGCCGGACGAGTTCGTCCCCCAGACCGGCAGCGCCGACGGTGGGTTCGATGACCAGCAGGACGCCGCCCCGCGGAGCGGTGTCGGCATCGCTGAGCTGGCCGGTGGCGGCGGCGGTGAGCGCCTCGATGGCGATCCCGAGGCTGGTGCCGAGCAGGCCTCCGCGCGGGGTGATGGCGACCGCCTGCGTGGCGTCAGTGGTCGACGCGCCGCTGGCGTCCACCAGCGCGCCGGCGGGGACGTCGGCCCGCCCGGCACTGGCGTCGTGCCAGTGCGCGGCGGTGATCGCCGACGTTGCGGTGTCCACCACCAGGGGCTCTGCTCCGGTCGGGACTGCTACGGCGAACGGATTGGTGCCCAGGACGGCGCGGTGCCCTCCCAGCGGCGTCACGAACGACGGGGAGGACATGGTCAGGAGGCCGATCGCTCCGGCTTGGGCGACGGCAGCGACGAACGGTGCAAGCCGTCCGAACTTTCCGATGGCCAGCAGCCGGACCAGGCTGGTGCCGTGGGCCGCCGCCTGTTGCCGCGCGGGCTCGAGCGCCGCGGCGACGGCGGTGGGAGCGAACCGGCCGCTGAGGTCCAGCCGGCCCGACGCTGCCGTGTCCGGTTCGGCCGGACGGAGCCGCTGGGCAAGCTCGTCGCGTGCGGCGGGGAGTTCGGCCAGCAGCGTGAGCCCGAAGCGGGATTGTCCGCGCACCTCGGCGTCCACCAGGGCATGGGCGACCAGCGAGGCTGCGGCCGGGCCGGCAGGTGCCAGTGCCGCGAGGAGCGCGGCGAGCAGGTCGGCAGGGGTGAGCGTCGTCGAAGCAGGGAGTGTCATCAGGCGCTCAATCCTTGCGAAGTCTCACGGCCAGGGCATCGCCGGAGAGCTGGATGGTCTGTGCGATCACGACCAGGATCGCCACACAGATGAGCATCATGGTGCCGTCGAAGCGGTTGTAGCCGTAGGACAACGCCAGATAGCCCAGCCCGCCCGCGCCGACCGCACCCGCGATGGCAGTGCCGTCGACAATATTGATCAGCCCGATGGTCGTGTTGCTGACCAGGCCGGGGAGTGCCTCAGGGAGCTGTACCTTGCGAATCAGCTGCCACCGGGTGCCGCCGGAGGCGAAACCCGCCTCGATCACGTCCCGGGGGACCTCCCGCAGGCTGCTCTCCACCAGGCGGGTGAAGGTGGGGATGCAGGCCAGGGTCAGCGGGACGATGGCGCCGGGGACACCGAGAGAGGTGCCGACAATCAGCCGGCTGAGCGGGATCACCGCTGCCATCAGGATCAGGAAGGGAATCGACCTGCCCACGTTGACGATCACCGACAGCACCTGGTGGGTCGGCTTGTGCGGGAACAGGCCGTGGCGGCCGGTATTGGCCAGGACCAGGGCCAGCGGCAAGCCGAACAGGAGGGTGATCGGGAAGACAATGCCCACCATGGCCAACGTCGCGCCGAGCGCGGGCAGCACGAGCGCCACGTAGTCCGCCAGGGAGCGATCCAGCTCCAGCAGCGGGAAGCCGATCTCAGGCATCGACGGCCTCCAACTCGTGGATCTGCAGGCCGAAACCGTCGGCAGCGCGGGCGAGTTCCTCGGGCCCGGCTGTGTTGGCGACGATCATGTAGCCGACCGCCTCGCCCTTGAGTTCCTCGATCGTGGCGCCGAGCACCTGCAACGGTTCGGGCAGGCGCTGCGACAGCCGCGCCACCCAGTCCAGTGGAACGTTCTGTCTGGCGTAGTGGATCCGGTAGTTGTGGCGATCGGTGGCTACCAGGTGAGGACGAGCGGGGAACAGGTTCCCCCGCACCTTCGAGTCCTGCAGCACGAGGTCGCGGATCGCGCCGCGTTCGACGATCCGACCGTCTGCCAGCAGCAGCACGTCGTCGGCGATCTCGCGGGCAGCGTCCATCTCGTGGGTGATCAGGATGATGGTCAGGCCGAGTTCGGCGCGAAGGTCACGGAGCAGTTGGAGGACAGAGGCCCGGTTCGCGTGGTCGAGCCCCGTGGTGGCCTCGTCGGCGAGCAGGACGGAGGGAAGCAGTGCCAATGCCCGGGCAATGCCCACCCGCTGTTTCTGGCCTCCGGACAACTCCCCGGGGTAGGCAGCACCGCGTCCGTCCAGCCCGACGAGGGCGAGCAGTTCGTTGGCCCGGGCCTGGGCGTCCGCCTTTTTCCAACCGGCGAACTCCAGCGGCAGCATGACGTTGCGTTGCGCGGTCCGCCGGCGCTGCAGGCTGGAGCCCTGGAAGATCGTCCCGATGGTGCGGCGCTTTTCGACGGTCTGGGTGGCCGGATCAGCACCGGCGATGCTGATCCGGCCACTTGTCGGTTTGACCAGGGAGTTGATGCATCGGGCGAGGGTGCTCTTCCCCGAGCCGCTGGGCCCGACGATGGCGGTGATCGTCGCCTTCTCGAGTTCGAAGGAGACCCCGTCGAGAGCGGTGATCCGATCTTCTCCCTCGCCATAGTGCTTGACCAGGTCGTCGACCTTCACCATCGTCGTCATCGTCTTGCTCCCTCGCCGTTCCAGTTCGCTCAGCGCACGCCTGCGATGACGTCCCCGAAGGTCTGGTCGATGTAGTCGTCGAGCTTGTGATCCTCGATGGTGTCGCGGAGTTTGGCGAAGTCCTCGCCCTGCGCATTCTCGGTGCGGGTGACGAGGACGATCGCCAGGTAGTCCGGCTGCGGGGCGCGCACCAGTTCGACCTCCCGTCCGACACCGGCTGCCCTCAGGTAGGTGGACTGGACGACGCTGAAGTCGACGTCGTCCAGGCTGCGGGCGAGCTGTTGACCTGCCACCTTGACGAACTGGAGGTTGTGCGGGTTGTCGGTCACATCCTCGATGGTCGAGGTGCCCTGCTCGACGTCTGCCAGCGCGATCAGGCCCTGGTCGGCGAGGAACTCCACGCTCTTGGCCTCGTTGGACGGATCGTCGGGGATGCTGACCGTCGCCCCGCTGGGGATGTCGTCCAGCGAGGTGTGCTTGCGCGAGGAGATGGTCAGGATCGAGCTGTACACCGGAGAGGACGAGGCCAGTTGCCAGTCTGGCTGCTCGGCCAGCACCGACTGCAGGTACGGGTCGTGGATGGCGATGTGGCCGTCGAGTTCGCCGGCGTTGACGGCTTCGTTGAGGTGGCGGCTGTCCTCCAGTTGCACCAATTCGATGGAGATACCGTGCTCGGGGGCCAGCTTCTCGGACAGGTAGGTCACGACCGCGGCCTCCGTCGGGTTGTCAGCGCCGACGCCGATCTTGAAGTTCGTCTTCTCGCTGGTGGAGGAGGCGGTGTCGGTCGAGGTGGAGGTCGTCTGGTTCTGCGGGTTCGCGGCAGCTGTCGAACCGCAGGCCGCGAGAGTGCCCAGAGCTAGCACACTGGCGGTGGCGACCGCATAGCGAACTCCGGTGTGGAGAGTCTTGTCGTTCATGGTGTTCCTCAAGTCGTGAAATCGGTACGGGTTCGGCGGTCGACCAGTCGGTGGACAGGGCTCCGCCGTCCAAGGGTGGGGAAACGGCTGAACCGGAGGTTCCGGTCCTCCGGGCGCGAGGCAGGGTCTGGTTCAGGCCCTCACAGGGCCTGGCGCACCACGGAGGTGCACCTGACAAGCAGCGGTCAGCAGGGGTTACCGGCGGAACATCGACATCGGCTGCCTGCGCGACTGGCGTCGGACGCAGGACGCCAGTGGGATCCAGCGGCAGCGCCGCGTGGGTCGGGGAGACACTCCCGGAGCCTGGAATCGAGGAGCATCACGAGCGTCGTCCCCCCCGGGACTCGTCAGCAACACGGGTGTCGAACAACGCCTGAGTGCTGGTGGCCAGGTCGATCAGGAGCCCTCGGCCGCGCTGGATGTGAGCAAGTTCGATCGCGGCGGCCGCGTCGGCATCACGCTCGCGGAAGGCCTGCAGCAGCCGGTGGTGGTCGCTCAATGGCTTTTCCGAGGCCATCGGCGCCTTGCCGCACAACCGCATGATGCGCTCCATGTCCTCAAGGGTGTGCTCGGTGATCTCGTGCAGGCGTGGATTGTGCGACAGCTTGGCCACCCGGCAGTGGAAGAGCTGGGAGGCCGACAGGATCGACTTCACGTCGGCGGCGCCGGCGTAGCCGTTCTCCGCGATCGCCTCGAGCTCGTCGATCTCGGCCGGAGTCGCCCGCAGCGCGGCCAGCCGGCTCGCCATCGGGCTTACCGCCTCGCGCACGTCGAGGATGTCGACCAGATCCTTCATCGACACCCGCGAAACCCGGCAGCCGGCTCGCGGGTGGACGTCCACCAGCCCATCGTGATCAAGGCGGCGCAGGGCGTCGCGGACCGGGGTACGCGAGGACTTGAACTCCTTGGCGTACGCCTCAATGTCGATCTCGGCGCCCGGCGAGAGTTCGGCGAAGACGATCCGGCGCCGGAGCTCGCTGTAGATGGTGTCACTGGCCAGGGAAGCGGTCATGCCTTCACCCGCCAGGCGCCGCGCCCGGGGGGACGTCCGCCATGGTCGACCATGGGCGTTCCCCTTCCGAACAGGCGTGGTGACATGTGCAAGATCCTAAGATGACGTACTAAAGGCTGTCAACTGATGCATCAGTGATGGATGTCATGTACGTTAGGCGAGAAAGCCAGCCCGGTCCGTCCCATGGCAGGGCATCCACCCACAGCAGGCGAAAGGAAGTTCCGATGGGAGAAGTGACACCCGAGTACGAGGCGGAGTGGAAGAAGTGGCACGCGGACCGGATCAGCGCGCTGACCGCGCCGCACGGCTGGATCGCCATGGCCAGCCAGGACTGGTTCACTGACGGTGAGCCGCTGCAGGTCGAGGGGATCCCCGGGGCGTTTCAGCTGGACGGGGACGTGATCACCTATCTCCCGGGGGCCGACGACACCATCGAGATCGACGGCGTGCCGGTCACCGAACCGACGGTGATCCCCCACGGCTTCAAGTACTCGCTGGTCAAGGCCCTCTACCAGGGCAAGAAGGTCGAGACGATCAAGCGGACCGACTACGACGGGAGCGACATCTACGGAGTGCGGGTCCGCGACCCGAAGGAGGCCGAACGACGCAGTTTCGACGACCTGCCGACGTTCCCCCTCGACACCCGCTGGGTGGTTCCGGGCCGGTTCTCCCGATCCGCCGACGAGCACCTCCAGGTTGAGACCATCGAGAAGGGCGTCAAGGAGGAACGACACGTCATCGGCACCGTCACCTTCGCCCTCGACGGCCGGGAGTACACCCTCGAGGTGAACGGACGGCCGAACGACGACACCGGCGTGCTGGAGGGCAGCGTCCACTTCACCGACCAGACCAGCGGCAACGAGACCTACGGCAATGGTCGGCTGGTTCCGATTCCCGACATCGAGGCCGATGCGGACACGATCGTCGACTTCAACAAGGCGCACTCCTTCCCGTGCGCATTCACGAACTACGTCACCTGCCCGCTGGCGCCGGCCCGGAATCGTCTGGATGTGGCGATCGCAGCCGGCGAGAAGAAGCCCGCGACGAGGATCGAGCGGATCCAGACCTTCCTGAAGGAGTCCGAACCAGCGGCGGTCTAGAGCGCGTACCAGGTCGTGGCCTTCGCCTGCTCGTGACAGCTCGGAACGCAGACGGGTGGCTACTGAGCGGCGGGGATGGCGGCCAGCAGATCGATCACGATCGCCTCGGCGGGGGTTTCGGTCTCCTCGTCCGCCGGGTAGATCAGCAGCAGGCGCGAGCCGACCCGCTTGCCCACGGTCGCCTCGCCGCCACCGCCATCGATCTGCTGGTAGGAGGCCGACCAGCTGGACGAGGTCTCCTCGCCCCAGTAGCCGCCCACCACGTGGTAGAGCAACGAGTCGGTCTCGGTTACGACCGCCCCGGTGCCCTCGGCGAGCACGATGGCCTGCTCCTCGGTCGGCGCGACGGCGTCCGCGGCAAAGGTCAGGGTGGGCTCGGTGCCGAGGTCACCGGTCACCGTGACGCCGTCCGGCAGCGTGGCCTGGGTCGGGGTGGCGGACGTCAACGCCTCCGTGGTGACGGTGATGGTGGTGAGGATGTCGACCACGAAGACCAGCGTCGAGCCGGCCGGAATGGAGTCGCTCTCCTCGTCGCCGTAGCCGTAGTCCGGCGGGACCACCACCAGGACGCGGTCGCCGACGTGCGTGCCGGCCAGCCCGTACTTCCAGCCGTCCACCACCTGGTCCAGCGAGAAGCCGACCGGTTCGCCGTTCTCGTAGGAGGAGTCGAACTGGCTGCCGTCGGTCCACAGGAAGCCCGCGTAGTTCACCTGGACGTAGTCGCCGGCCGTGACCTGGGTGCCGTCCCCGCTGGTCAGGGTCTTCACCGTGATGACCGTGGGCGGATCGGCGGCGACCGTTTCCATCGTGGGCAGGCCTTCCTCGTCGAAGCTGATCGTGGGCAGCTCTCCGGACGGAGCCCGATCGACCTCGGGGGCCTCTGTCGCCGCGTCGGCACTGGCGCCGGGATCGGTGCTGGCCTGGGACGACGCCTGGCTCGAGGTGTCGGGCACTGCCGTGCTGGTGCAGGCGGTGAGGACGAGGGCCAGACCGAGGACGGCGGCCGGAACGGCTTTGATGGTCATGTCAGACGAGGAACTCTCTGCAGGCGTGCGGCGGCCTGCATCGGGGCACAGACGGCAACGCCGGCCGGACCGGGGCCAGCCGGGGGAACGCTGCCGACATTCACCGTAGCGCGGCAGCTTGTGCGCAACCTGTGGGAGGTGGTGCACAAGCCGGCCATGCACCTCCGAGGAGATCGGCAGGCGTTCGTCACTCGTCCAGCATGGCGTCGACCCGGGTCGGGCTGAACGCCGTATCGGTGACGAGGCGGGCCAGCCCGACGCTGCTGCGCTGGTGGTCGAGCAGCCGGACGGAGGCGTGCTCGTGGATGCGGGAGGCGGAGAACTCCCGAATGGTCGTCTGGATCGTCTCGAAGACGCCCGGGGTGCTGCCGAGGGTGCCCCCGATGCCGATCACCGCCGGGTTCAGTGCATGGGCAAGTCCGGCCAGCGTCCGGCCGAGCAGGGCGGCCGCGCTCGTGACGAGTTCGACGACCTGGGGATCACCGGCCTGGTAGAGCCGGCGGAGGTCCTCCGCGGTGGCGATGTCGTCCCGGGCGGCATCGCGGACCAGGGAACGTCCGGCAGCGGTCGCGGCGAGGCAGCCGCGTGCCCCGCAGGTGCACACCGCGCCACCATTGGTCACCCGCATGTGGCCGATGTCGCCGGCCGACCCGGTTGAGCCTCGCATGATCGCCGGGCCGGTCATGATGCCGGCCCCGATGCCGGTGGAGAACTTGACCGCGAGCAGCACGTCGTCGTCCCCCAGTTCCACCCCGTCGGGGAGGGTACCGAGCGCCAGGGCGCGGGCGTCGTTCTCCAGGCAGACCAGGGTGTCGAAGCGGCGCCGCAGATCGTCGAGCATCGGGTAGTCGGCGTCCGGCAGGGCAACGGATCGCCAGCGGATGCCGGTGTGGGTCTGGACGGGGGCGGGGATCGCCACGCCCACCCCGATCAACTGGTCGTCGAAGCCGTCGAGCAGTTCGTGGCCAATGTCGGACAGGCTGGCCACCACGTCGGCGATCCCACTGCTGGCCGCGGTCTGCACGCGCCGCTCGGCCAACGGCACCCCCTCGGTGCTGCACACCGAGACCCGCGCGAGATGATGGCCGAGGTCGAGGGCCAGGACGACGCGGTCGGCGGCGTCGAAGGTGAGCATGCTCGCCGGGCGGCCACCGGTGGGCGAGCCGGAGCGGGACTCCACCAGCAGACCGGCTCCGAGCAACTGATCGAGCCGGGTGTAGAGGGTGGACCGCGACATCCCGGTCTCCTGCAGCAGCGCCTGGCGGGTCAGTCCGCCGGCGGCCCGAATCCGGGCGAGCAGCAATCCGGGGCTGGCTACGGAAACCTTCGGTGGCATGCTGCCCCTCCTTTCTGGGCCCTGCCCAGACCTCTTGACAACCGTAGCGAGACGCGTATTGTTCGATTATCACACATTAGTGGGTACTCCGAGGGAGACGATGATGTCAGTTCCGTGGGACCTGGGAGGGCGTCAATCATCACGCCGCTCCTTCCTCAAGATGGGCGCCGGTGTGTCCATCGCCATTCCGCTCGCGTCCACGCTCGCCGGGTGCACTGGTGCCAGCACGACCGGTGGCTCCAGCTTCATGTTCCTGTCCACCCAGTTCACGCCGGTGGAGGAGAAACAGCGTTTCGAGAAGATCCTCGCCGACCGGGTGACCGACCCGAAGGTGTCCTTCAACTCCCTGGCCGTGGGCGACTTCACCACCCAGGTGCAGACCCTGGTCGGGTCGGGCAAGGCAGAGATCGGCCTGCTCGGTGCACTCCATGGCGATCTCGCCCCGCTGACCGACTACCTGGCTGACGTGGACGATCTGGTGCCCGCCGCTGCGGCGGCGGGAATCTCCGACGACATGCTCGCCCTGGGCAAGTTCGGCGGCACCACCCAGAAGTACATCCCGTGGATGCAGGCGTCCTATGTGGTCGCCGTCAACAAGAAGGCACTGGACTACCTGCCCGCCGGTGCCGACGTCAACCACCTGACCTACGACGACTACGTCGCGTGGGCTGAGGCGGGCAAGAAGGCCACCGGGAGCGCCATCTTCGGGTTCCCCGCCGGGCCGAAGGGCCTCTACCATCGCTGGGTCCAGGGCTACCTGCTGCCGTCCTTCACCGGTGCCCAGGTGACGCGCTTCACCTCCGACGATGCGATCGCCGCCTGGGAGTACATGCAGCGGCTGTGGAAGGCCATGAACCCCGCCTCCACCAACTACGACAACATGCAGGAACCACTCGCCCGTGGCGAGGTGCTGGTCGCCTGGGACCACGTCGCACGCTTGGTCGACGCCCCGAAGGAGAAGCCGGACGACTGGCTGATGGTGCCCTCCCCGACGGGCCCGAAGGGGCTGGGCTACATGTTGATCATCGCCGGGTTCGCAGTCCCGAAGGACGCCGACAAGGCACAGGCGACCACGGTGATCAACGCGCTGTCCACACCACAGGCCCAACTCGACGTGCTGCGGCAGAACGCCTTCTTCCCCGTGGTGAAGGCCGACCTGCCGAGCGACCTGCCCGCACCGATCTCGCTGGAGGCGGCCGCCGTCGCGGCCCAGGCGTCCTCCCCGGACGCGCTGCTCGCCCTGCCTCCGATCGGCCTGGGTGCCAAGGACGGCGAGATGTCGCAGGTGTTCAAGGACTGCTTCACCGCGATCTGCCTGCAGGGCCAGTCCCCGAAGTCGGTCGTGACTGCGCAGGCGGAGATCATGCAGAAGATCCTGGACGAGGCGAAGGTTCCGTGCTGGGCACCCGACCCGATCGGTGCCGGCGTCTGCGCCGTCGGCTGAGGCAGGGACGTGTCCGCACCGCCTCGGGAGAGCGAAGGGGCTGTCGTCGCGACGCGGCGTCAGCCCCGCTCGCCCGCGTTCTGGCTGATCCTGCCGTCCATCGTGTTCATGCTGTTCCTGTTCGGCTATCCGATGGTCGAGGGTGTCCGCACCGCCTTCACTGGTGACGCCGGATTCACCCTGGAACACGCCCAACGGATGGTGGAGGACCCGAAGTTCGGTGACGCGGTGCGCAACACGCTGCTGCTCATCGTGGCGGTGATCCCGTTGCAGTTCCTGCTCGCGCTGGTGATGGCGCTCGCGCTGCAGGCGCGGCCCAAGCTGAGCGGGGTGTACTTCTACCTGTGGGCGATCCCGCTCGCGGTCTCCGACCTGGCGGCCGGGCTGGTGTGGCTGTCGATCTTCGCCGATCGCGGTTACCTCAACTCCGTCTTCGTCATGGTCGGCCTGCAACCGGTGAGCTGGCTGAACTACGAGAGCCCGACGACGATGTTCGTCGCGGTCACGATCGCGGAGATCTGGCGGGCCACCTCCCTGGTGCTGGTGATCGTCGTCTCCGGCATGCAGGGCATCCCGAAGGACTACGGCGAAGCCGCAGCGGTCTTCGGAGCGACCTACTGGCAGCGGCTCTGGCAGGTGACCCTGCCGCTGCTGCGGCCCAGCCTGCAGGTGGCGTTGATCCTGCGGACGATCCTGGCCTTCCAGACCTTTGCGGTCGCCCAGGCGCTGACCGGCGAGGCCTTCCCGCTGCTGGTGGGGGAGACCTACCGGTGGTATTCGGTGCTGCACAACCCGCACGTGGCAGCGGTCTACGCCTTGGTGATCCTTGGTGTTTCGATGCTCACCGCGGTGATCTACCTGCGGCTGCTGCGCGACCAGACGACAGCGGAGGCGCGATGAGCCAGCCCACTCCCGTCCCGATCGACTACGCTCCGCTGCGCGCCCACAAACGGCGGCGGGCAGGGCTGCAGGTGCTCTGCGTCGCGATCAGCCTGTTCATGGCGATTCCGATCTACCTCATCGCGGTCGCGGCGTTCAGTTCCCGCGCCGGGCTCAACGTCTTCCCGCAGCCGCTGTGGCCGCAGTACTTCGACACCGAGACCATGGCGACCTTCCTGGCCTCGACCGGTGTCCTGGCCGGTTTCATCAACTCCCTGTACGTCGGCATCGGCACCCTGCTGGTCTCCACCCTGGTGGGTGCCCCGGCCGGCTACGCCCTGGCGAGGTTCGCCTTCCGCGGCAAGGACCCCTACCAGCTGTTCCTGCTGTTCACCCGGGCGCTGCCGATCGTCGTGCTCTCGGTGCCGCTGGCCTCGGTGTTCCTCACCGCCGGCATCTTCGACACCCCGCTGGCGGTGATCCTGCTGCACACCGCGCTGGCCTTGCCGACCACCATCCTGATCACCGCCAGCGTGTTCGTGTCAGTACCGGTGGACGCCGAGGAGGCTGCCCGGATCTTCGGCTGCAGCCCGGTCGGGGCCTTCGTCCGGGTCGTGCTGCCGCTGGCACTGCCCGGGATCGCAGCCGCGTCCATCTTCACCTTCGTCACCAGCTGGAACGAGGTGCTGGGCGCCACGATCCTGACTTTCACCCAGCGGACCATCCCCGCCCTCGTCCTCAGCTCGCTCTCGGACTCGCCGATGGCCTTCCGGTTCGCCGGAGGCTTCGTGCTCGTCCTGCCGGCCCTGCTGTTCATCGCCGTGATGCGCAAGTACCTGCTGAACATGTGGGGGACGACCATCAGATGACCACCACCTCACCGGAGACCCGCCATGGCTGACATCGTCATCGACAACCTCGTGAAGGTGTATCCCGGGAGCACCGAGCGGGCCAACGACTCCATCTCGATGCACATCGCCGACGGAGAGTTCATGGTGCTGCTCGGACCGTCCGGCTGCGGCAAGACGACCCTGCTGCGCCAGATTGCCGGGCTTGAACTGCCGACCTCAGGTGGCATCGCCGTGGGCGGGCGCGACATCACCTACCTGCCGGTCCACCAGCGCAACCTGTCGATGGTCTTCCAGTCCTACGCGGTGTTCCCGCACCGCCGGGTGCGGCACAACATCGCCTTCGGACTGAAGATGCGCAAGCTTCCCCAGGCCGAGATCGACCAGAAGGTGGCCTGGGCTGCCGACCTGTTGCAGCTGGGCCCCTACCTGGACCGGTTCCCCGCCCAGCTGTCGGGCGGGCAGCGGCAACGGGTGGCGGTGGCGCGCGCGATCGTGGTGGACGCCGACGTGCTGCTGATGGACGAGCCGCTGTCGAACCTGGACGCCCTGCTGCGGCTGTCCTTCCGCTCGGAACTGAAGCGGATCGTCGGGCAACTGGGTACCACCACCGTCTACGTCACCCACGACCAGTCCGAGGCGCTGTCGCTGGGCGACTCGGTGGCGGTGATGCGTGCCGGGAAGATCAGCCAGCTCGGTGGTCCGCTCGAGATCTACAACCATCCGGCCGACACTTTCGTGGGCGGCTTCATCGGCTCGCCGCCGATGAACTTCCTGGACGGCACGCTGACGCCCGGCGGGATCTCGATCGCCGGCCACCTGGTCGATGCGCCCCCGGGCGCACCGGGCCAGGGTGCGGTGCGGATCGGCATCCGTGCCGAGTCCCTGGTGGTGCACCCCGACCCCGCTGCGGGACGGGTGCCCGCCGAGGTGCTGGTGGTTGAGCCGCTGGGTGCCGCGACGCTGCTGACCGCACAGGTCGGACAGAGCCAGGTGAAGGTGCAGGTGCCGGCGGAGAGCACCGTCACCGCAGGACAGGCCATCCACCTGGAACTACCGCCGCGAGCGGTGCGCCTCTTCGACCCTGAAACAGGTCTGACGTGGACGCTGTCCTGAGCCAGGACGGTCTGCTGCAGGCTGCGGGCGCCGTGCTGCGGGCCAACGATCTGGGCCACATGATGAAAGCCGGACCCGCGCTCTACCCGCACCAGTGGTCCTGGGACGCCGCGTTCATCGCGATCGGGCTGGCCCAGCTCGACGTCAGCCGCGCGATCACCGAACTGCGGACGGTACTGGCCGCGCAGTGGTCCACCGGGATGCTGCCGCACATCGTCTTCTCCGACCAGACCGACTACTTCCCCGGCCCGGAGGCCTGGCGAACGGCCGACGCCCCGGCGCGGCCAGCCGGGATCCAGACCTCGGGCATCTGCCAGCCCCCGGTGCATGCGATCGCCGTCCGCAGTCTGCTGGACACCGCCCGGCGCGCCGGCGGAGCGGCGCAGGCCGAGGCCGAGGAGTTCGTCCGGGAGTCCATCGGACGACTGGCGTCCTGGCACGACTGGCTGAGCGGCAGCCGGGTGCTCGACCCGCACGGCCTGGTGGAGATCCACCACGGCTGGGAGTCGGGCATGGACAACTCCCCCCGGTTCGACTCCTGCTATGCGGCGGTCCACCCGCGGGTCCACTACGACCTGCCGCGCACCGATCTGCAGCACGCGGACGCGTCCGAGCGCCCCACCGACACCGAGTACCAGCGCTACTTGTGGCTGGTGAACCAGTTGGCCGACGTCCACTTTGACGATGCACTGGCCGCCCGCACCGTCGACTTCCGCTGCGGGGATGTCTTCCTGACCGCCGTCCTCGCCCTGGCTGCCGATGATCTGGCGGTGCTCGCCGACGACCTCGGCGACCGCGAGCGGGCGGAGGCCGAACGTGCCCGGGCAGACACCTGCCGGGCGGCGGTGGCCGCGAGCCTCGATCCGGACACCGGCCTGTGCCGCGACTACGACCTACGGGCGCAGGCCTGGATTCGTTCCGAGACCATCGCCGGGTTCTCCCTGCTGATCTGCGGCGGCCCGGACGCTCTGGTCACCCAGCAACGGCGACTGCTGCTGGGTGAACGCTGGATGGGTCACCGGAGTCTCCGGTTCCCGCTGCCGCCCAGCGTGACGCCGGAATCGCCCGACTACCGTCCACGTACCTACTGGCGGGGGCCGGTCTGGCCGATCATGAACTGGCTGCTGGCGCACGCCGCGCTGCTGCGGGGCGACCGGACGCTGGCCGACGCGCTCCGCGGACCCGGGCTGGAGCAATTGGCGGCGGACGGCCACTTCGCCGAGTACTACCAGCCGGCGACCGGTGAACCGCTCGGCTCGCCGCAGCAGTCCTGGACGGCGATGGCGGCGATCGACTGGCTCTGCGACCCCCGCTGGACCGTTCCGTGACCGCATCCGAGACCGACCTGCGGGCCAGGCTCGCCGAGCATCTGGAGTTCCTCTATCCCGGCCGTGGGGCCGAGCTTCTGCCGGCTTTCGTCTCCCTGGTGGAGAACTGGCGTCCGCCGCTGGCGGCGGTGGCGCGTCCCCTGACCGAGTTGTCGGCCGCCGACACCGTCCTGATCTGCTACGGCGACCAGCTGACCACCCCCGGCGAGCCTCCGCTGGCGACCCTCGGCCGGTTCCTGCAGCGGTTCGGGGGAGACTTCAGCGCGGTCCACCTGCTGCCCTTCTTTCCCTTCAGTTCCGACGACGGCTTCTCCGTCATCGACTACCGGACGGTCCGGCCGGACTGGGGCGACTGGGCCGACATTGACCGCCTGGGCGAACGCTTCGACCTGATGCTGGACGCGGTGGTGAACCACGTCTCGTCCCGGAGCCGGTGGTTCCAGGGGTTTCTCGCCGGCGAGCAGCCGTACTCCGGGTACTTCCTCACCCCGGATCCCGCCGCCGACCTCTCGACGGTGGTCCGCCCGCGCACCTCACCGCTGCTGACCGCATTCGACACCGTTCACGGCCGCCGCCAGGTCTGGACCACCTTCTCCGGCGACCAGATCGACCTCGACTACGGCAACCCCGAGGTACTGCTGGAGATGTCGGAGGTGCTGCTCGACTACGCACTGCGCGGCGCCCGCTTCCTGCGACTGGACGCCGTCACCTACCTGTGGAAACAGCCGGGGACGCCGTCGGTCCATCTGCCGCAGACCCACCGGGTGATCCAGTTCTGGCGCACCCTGTTCGACCTGGTGGCGCCCTGGGTGGTGATCATCACCGAGACCAACGTGCCGCACGCGGAGAACATCTCCTATGTCGGCGATGGCCAGGACGAGGCGCAGTTGGTGTACAACTTCGCGCTCCCGCCACTGGTACTGCACACCTTCGGCACCGGTGATTCCACGGCTCTGTCGCGCTGGGCGGCAGGTCTGGAACTCCCGGGGACAGGAACCGCCTTCCTCAACTTCCTGGCCTCGCACGATGGTATCGGGGTGCGGGGCGTTGAGGACATCCTGCGCCCGGACGAGGTGGACGCCCTGGTGGCACGGGTGCAGGCGCACGGCGGTCTGGTCGGCCAGATGACCGGTCCGGACGGCAGCAACCGGGTCTACGAGCTCAACGCGAACTACTACGACGCACTCAGTGACCCGGGTTCCGGCGAGCCGACGTCGCTGGTGGTCGCCCGCTTCCTGGCCGCACACGCGGTCATGCTGGCCCTGCCCGGGGTGCCGGCGCTGTACGTCCACAGCCTGCTCGGTTCCCGGGGGGACCCGGACGGGGCCGCTGCCAGCGGTCAGAACCGCTCCATCAACCGCGAGAAGTTCGACCTGGCCACGCTTGAGGCCGAACTCGCCGATCCGCAAGGCCGCCGCGCCCAGGTGGTCACCGGGCTGCGCCGGTTGTTGCGGGCCCGGGCGGACGAACCGGCGTTCGCGCCGGCGGCCGCGGGACGGGTACTCGACCTGGGAGCCGGGATCTTCGCCATCGAGCGATCCGGTCCGGCCGGACGGGTGCTCTGCCTGCAGAGCGTCGTCGATTCTCCGCAGTCGTTGCGCCTGCCCTGGCCCGGCACTGACCTGGTGACCGGACGAGATGTGGCCGGGGCTGTGGAACTCGACGGCTATGAGGTGGTCTGGCTCAAGGGTTGACCCGGTGGCCTGCCGGGCGTCAGCCGGTTCACCTGCTCGTCTCTCCGGCGGCGAGGTCAGTGAGCAGTGCCCGGAGGCTGGCGCGGATCTCCTCCGCCTGGGTGGCGGGTGTTGCCGTCGGAAGCTGTGCGCTGACGACCACCCAGACCCCGGCGACGAGTTCGCCCGCAGCCGCGACCGCGTCCAGTCCGTCGGCGATCATCACCCGATCGGGGGTGCGTGAGGTCAGGGCTGCCTGCTCGACCAGCGCCACGAAGGAGTCGTCGAGGCCTTCGTGGGCCAGGGAGTCGGCGAGCAGGTCGTGAAGGGCGCCGACCGGCATGCAGCGCAGCAGCTCTGCGCCCTCCACCGACTCCGTCAGGCTCAGACGCATGCCTGGGCGCGGGGTCTGCGGCAGCGGCCGGGTGCCGAGCCTGACATCGACACAGAGCAGCGCCGACCCGTTGGGCGCCAGCAGCAGAACGGTGTGACCGGCGAGCGCGGGATGGCGTTCGCAGGCGCGCCGGAAGCGGCGCAGAGCCGACGTCTGGCCGACCCAGCCGGCGGCGAACTGGTCGATCCGGGCGCCGAGATGGAAGCGTCCGGCGCCGTCCCGGGTCAGCAGGAGCTGTCCGGCCAGCGCTACCGTGACGTCGGACGTGGTCGACTTGGCCAGACCGACATTGCCAGCGATCGAACTCAGTGTCTGGCCGTCGGTGCGGGCGACCTCGTGGAGAATCGCCGCTGCTCGGGCGACCCCGGGCACCGCGGGGCGGCGGGTCGGCTCGGTCATGCCAGCCCCCACGGCTGGTAGGACGCCAGGTCGTCGGCGGTGATCAACCGGGTGGGCAGGGTGAGCGTGCGGCCAGCCGGGGCCGTCCCGTTGGCCAGGTTGAGTCCGGTGCGCACGGCGATCCGGGCCAGCCGATCCGGTTCCTGGGCGGCGGTGGCGATCAGCGGACCGCCGCTGGCGATCGCCGCGATCGCGGCCGCCGACCCGTCCACCGACACCACCTTCGGGGGTGAGGAGGTGGTTCCAACGATGTCGATCACGCCGAGCGCGGTCAGGTCGTTGATCGCGAACACACCGGCCACGTCCGGGGTGGACGCCAGGAATCGCCGCGCCGCCTCCCGTCCGGCGGCCCGGGAGTTGTCGCCCGGCTCGATACCGACCAGGTCCACGCCCGGCGACTCGGCGAGCGCGGTACGGAACCCCTCGATGCGGTCGGTGATGGCGGTGACGGGCGCGCCGCCCACGATCACGACCCGGCCCTGACCGCCCAGGCGGGCGGCGAGATGACGGGCGACCAGGGCGCCGGCCTGGGCGTTGTCGGTCACCACCGTCGCGTCGGCACCCGCGGTGGCGCCGTTCACCGAGACGATGGTGACGCCCCGTTCCCGGGCGTGGTCGAGCGCCTCCTCCAGCCCGTCGCTGGCCACCGGGTCGACGACCAGCAGTTCGACCCCGAGGCCGGTGAGCCGGACGATGTCCCGCGCCTGGTGCGCGACATCCTGGTCGGCAGCGAGCTGGTCGAACGCCGCCCCTGCCACCTGGGCCTCGGACCGCGCGGCGGCGAGTTCGGCGTCGAAGAAGGGGTTGGTCGAGTTCGGCACGCTCATCCCGATGTGCTGGACGGCGGTGCCACGCTGGCGCCGCGCGGCGGCAAGCTCCGCGACAGCAGGGCCGAGCCGGTAGCTGCCGTCCACGCCCCGGCTGAGCAAGCGCTCGGCGACCAGAGCTTGGCAGACGGCGAACACGGTCGACTTGGGCAGAGCCACCTGCCTGGTGAGTTCGGCCAGCTGCAGGGGACGGCCGTCCCGGGCGACCTGGTCGAGGATCGTCACCGCGCGGTCGACCGCGGGCACCCTGCTCTG
>NZ_JAYFPT010000034.1:0-25567 GCF_034927565.1 Propionicimonas sp. | reverse complement strand
TCTGCTGACTCCTGCCCGGTCAGCCAGCACCTCCCAGCGCTGACCGTCGCCACCACAACCGACAACGACACCCGAGCAGGCCTCCCCGGATAAGAACAACCAATGTCCCCCTACCGCTGCCGTGTCTACGCAGTGACCGTACGACGATGCCGGGCTTCACCCTCGCGTGCGGGCTCACCCCAACCACCACGCCTCATACACGATTCGTATACCTCAGTGCAGGAGTACGTCTCGGGCTTCCTCCCCACCCCGCCTCACGACGACGCAGTTACCTCCGACTCAGGGTTAGCATCGCCGCCTCCCCCAGAGGACTCACACCTCCAATCAGTTGCCCATGCCGGGCGTACACGCGCAAGGAGGGCGGCCCCAACGGGGACCGCCCTCCTTGCGCGTGGTGTGACACGACCAGCCGGGATCAGAACCGATTGAGCCGAACTGCGAGAGCTCGCTCTCGCCAGTGAGGCGATTGAAGGTTCTTGACGACCGAAGGGAGGATCAGAAGTCCATGCCACCCATGCCGCCGTCACCGGCCGGCATCGGCGGAGTCTTCTCCGGCTTGTCGGCGATCACGGCCTCGGTGGTCAGGAACAGCGCGGCGATGGACGCGGCGTTCTGCAGCGCCGAGCGGGTTACCTTGGCGGGATCGATGATCCCGGAGGCCACCATGTCGACGTACTCGTCGGTCGCGGCGTTCAGACCGAAGCCGGGCTCCAGGTGGGAGACCTTCTCCGCCACGACGCCGCCCTCGAGGCCGGCGTTCACAGCGATCTGCTTCAGCGGGGCCGAGCAGGCGGTGAACACGATGTTCGCGCCGGTCAGCTCATCGCCGACCAGACCCTCGACCGATGCCTTGGCGGCGGCCTGCAGCAGGGCGACACCACCACCGGGGACGATGCCCTCCTCGACGGCAGCCTTCGCATTGCGGACGGCGTCCTCGACGCGGTGCTTGCGCTCCTTCAGCTCGACCTCGGTGGCCGCTCCGACCTTGATCACCGCGACGCCGCCGGCCAGCTTGGCCAGCCGCTCCTGCAGCTTCTCGCGGTCGTAGTCGGAGTCAGAGTTGTCGATCTCGCGACGGATCTGCGCGATCCGGCCGGCGATCTGGTCGGCATCGCCGGCGCCGTCGATGATGGTGGTCTCGTCCTTGGTGACGATCACCTGACGGGCCTGGCCCAGCAGGTCGAGGGTCACCTGGTCGAGCTTCAGCCCGACCTCCTCGGAGACCACCTGGCCGCCGGTCAGGATGGCGATGTCGCCCAGCATGGCCTTGCGGCGGTCACCGAAGCCCGGGGCCTTGACGGCCACCGACTTGAAGGTGCCCTTGATCTTGTTGACGATCAGGCCGGCCAGCGCCTCGCCGTCGGTGTCCTCGGCGATCACCAGCAGCGGCTTGCCCGCGCCGATGACGCGCTCGAGCACCGGCAGCAGGTCCTTCAGCGAGGAAACCTTCGAGTTGACGATCAGGATGTAGGGATCGTCCAGGACGGTCTCCATCCGCTCGGCGTCGGTCACGAAGTAGGCCGAGATGAAGCCCTTGTCGAACCGCATGCCCTCGGTGAGCTCCAGCTCCAGCCCGAAGGTATTGGACTCGTCGACGGTGATGACACCTTCCTTGCCGACCTTGTCCATCGCCTCGGCGATGATCTCGCCCACGGTGGGATCGGCCGCGGAGATGGACGCGGTAGCCGCGATCTGCTCCTTGGTCTCCACATCGGTGGCCTGGGCGGCCAGCTGCTCGACGATCGCGGCGACTGCCTTCTCGATACCCTTCTTCAGGCTCATCGGATTGGCGCCGGCGGTCACGTTGCGCAGGCCCTCGCGGACCATTGCCTGGGCGATGACGGTAGCGGTGGTGGTGCCGTCGCCGGCGACGTCATCGGTCTTCTTGGCGACCTCCTTGACGAGCTCGGCGCCGATCTTCTCGTAGGGATCCTCGAGCTCGATCTCCTTGGCGATGGACACGCCGTCGTTGGTGATGGTGGGAGCACCCCACTTCTTCTCCAGCACGACGTTGCGGCCCTTCGGGCCCAGCGTGACCCGCACGGCGTCGGCGAGGGTGTTCATACCCCGCTCGAGGCCGCGGCGCGCCTCAACATTGAATTCGATCAGTTTTGCCATGTGCGTTCGGCAATCCTTCGTAGTCTTCGGGGACGGGCCCCAGGTGTGGACTGTGGTCAATGTGTGCGTCTTGTGTCGATGCCCGCGACGGACGATCGTGACGATCTCATCGAGTCAGACTGGTGGCACTCTCAGTCCGAGAGTGCTAACACCATGTTTAGCACTCTCCCCTATCGAGTGCAAACACTCGGCGCTGTGAACCCCGGTATCGGGACGGCAGCGCCACCACGCTCGCGGGGCATGGCCACCGACCGCTCATCCGGCATCGACCGCCACCGTTCGCGTCGAGAGCCACACCCCAGGCACAAGCGCTCGACGCGAACGGTGGCGGTCAGTGGGTGAGAGGAGAGGAGGCGAGGGAGGGGGGGAGGGGAGGGGGAGGGGAGGGGGATGGCCGTAGAACCTACAGTGGGCTCACAATGGAGCGGTGCCGTCCGAAACCGCCCGCCCCTCCATCGCACAGTGGGCGCGGTTCGGCTGGAACCTGGTGAACCTGTCCACCCCGCTGGGGCTGCTGATGGCGGTGATCGGACGCTGCCGGCTGCGCCGGGGACCGCGCGGCCTGTTCTTCGCCGAGGGCTACCGCTACAACTTCCCCAGGGCCGGTGCGTTCACGGTCGGCAACGTCATCCTCACCCGTCAGACCATGGACGGCCTTGAGGTTCGCCGACCCGGCACCCTCGACCATGAGGACGTCCATGCCTGGCAGTACACCTGGCTGCTGGGGTTGCCCTTCCTCCCGGTCTACCTCGCCTGCGCGGGCTGGTCGTGGCTGCGCACCGGTGACCCGGCCTCACGCAATGCCTTCGAACGACAGGCAGGGCTGGTGCGCGGCGGCTATCTGGAGCGCCCGCCGGACAATGCCGGGCTGAAGGCGATCGGGCGGTGGTTCGTGGGCTGAGCCCGCGCTACACCCGAATGTTGATCCCCAGTCGGCGCGCGGTGCGCTCGCGCTGGCGTGCGGTGCGCAACCGGCGCAGCCGCTTGACCAGCAGCGGGTCGTAGGCCAGGGCGGCCTCGGTGTCGATCAGGGCGTTGATCAACTGGTAGTAGCGCGTGGTCGACAGGTTGAACCGCTCCCGGATCTCGGTCTCCTTCGACCCCGGCAGCGACCACCAGTGCTTCTCGAAGTCGAGCAGGGCGGCTTCGAGGTCGGTGAGGCCGGCTGGGCGGACGGCGAGTTCGGGCATGCGTCCATGCTAGGCCGAAATCACAACGCTGTCATTCCCCTGTCCGCGTCCCTGTGGCCCGGTGACCTGGAGCGTGTCTCCCAGCCCTGGCCGTCGCGAGCGGTGGTCGCCGGAGCACCATGCAAGGCGGAGGAGGGAGGCGATGCAGTGCATCGCTGAGCGACGACGACGCAGCGAGGTGACCGCCGGGCGACGATCAGCAGGCACCTGCGGGATTGGGCGACACGTTCTAGACTCACATGGACTGTTCGGGGCCCGGGGCCGCAGCCGCGCGGGGCTCGGCGGTCTCGACCAGCAGCACCCGGCAGGCGGAATTCCACCAGCGACAACACCGTGAGGATGTTTGATGCAACTGTTGCAGGGCACGATCCAGCACTACGCCTGGGGAACCACCGATGCGATCCCGAACCTGCTGGGCCTGCCGGTCGACGGCAGCCCGTACGCCGAGTACTGGCTGGGAGCCCATCAGCAGGCCCCGTCCCTGGTGGGCGGCGTCCCGCTGGACTCGGTGATCGCCTCCGACCCTGCCCTGCTCGGTGACCGGTCGCGCCGCGAGTTCGGCGATGTGCTGCCGTTCCTGATGAAGGTGCTGTCGGCTCGGCACGCGCTGTCCATCCAGGCACACCCGTCCCGCGAGCAGGCCGAGGCCGGCTTCGCTCGCGAGAATGCTGCCGGCATCTCGTTGGACGCCCCCGAGCGGGTCTACTCCGACGACTGGCCCAAACCGGAGATCCTGATCGCGCTGGACGAGTTCGAGACCCTCAGCGGTTTCCGCGACCCGATGACCACCGCGGCGCTGTTCTCCGCCCTGGGCGTCTCCGGCGAACTCGGCTCGCTGCTCGCCCCGCTGACCGAACGCAAGGGCGCAGCCGCCCTGGCCCAGGTCTTCCTGGAGGCGCTCAGCCTGGAAGGCGACCGGGCCCAGTTGATCGACGTGGTAGTGGCTGCCGCGATCCGGCACGCCACCGACGACGGCCCGGTCGGTGAGTTTGCCCGGACAGCCGTCGACCTGGACGCCGTCTTCCCCGGTGACCGCGGCATCCTCGCCGCGCTGTTGATGAACCGCGTCCGGCTGCAGCCCGGGGAGGCGGTCTACGTGCCGGCCGGCTACATGCATGCCCATCTGTCCGGTACCGGCGTCGAGGTGATGGCGAACTCGGACAATGTGATCCGCGGCGGGCTCACCCCCAAGCACGTCGACGTCAAGGAACTGGTCACGGTGGTCGGCTTCGAGCCCGCCGAACCGCAGGTGCTGCGGCCCGTCGAGGAGCGGGCCGGCGTGGGACGCTATCCGGTGCCCTGCCCGGAGTTCGCGGTCTGGCGAGTGAGCCCGGCCAGCCCCGTCCCGGTGGACCTGCCGGGGAACGGCTCCGCCCGCATTCTGCTCGTCGTGTCCGGCGAACTCACCCTGCATGGCCCCGAGAGCACCCTCAGCCTGGGTCAGGGGCAGTCGGCCTTCGTCCCGGCCACCGAGACCGCGGTGTCGGTGAGCGGGGACGGCCTCGGCTTCGTCTCCGCCTCCGGCGCGCGGTGAGCCTGCGGGTCACCAGCAGCGCACAGGTCTGGCAGGCGGTTCAGCTGCTCGCCGGCCGGCCACGGGCCGTCGTCCTGATCGACGGCGGAGCAGGCTCGGGCAAGACCACGCTGGCCGGGGCACTCGCCCGACGCTGGCCGGAGGCGCAACTGGTCAGCCTGGACGCCTTCTACCCCGGCTGGGACGGGTTGGCCGAAGCCTCGGCGATGGTGGTCGAGTTGGTACTGCGCCCGTCCGCACCGGGCTACCGGCGCTGGGACTGGGAGCGTGCCCGGCCGGCGCAGTGGGTGGCGCTGGACCCGTCCCGTCCGGTCCTGGTCGAGGGCTGTGGCGCGCTCACCCCGGCCAGCCGCGCGCTGGCCGACCTGGCGCTGTGGTGCGAGCTGGACGAGGCCGAGCGCCGGCGCCGCGCGCTCGCCCGGGACGGTGCCTCGTTCGAGGCCCACTGGGATCAGTGGGAGGCCCAGGAGGCGGTGCACTGGCGGCTCCATCGCCCCCGCGAACTCGCTGACCTGGTGGTGACGGTTTCCCAACCGTGACCCGCCTGCCCCACAATGGACGCCGGATCCAGCGTCCGCGCCTCCGTAGCTCAGCTGGCAGAGCGTCGCTCTTGTAAAGCGAATGCCACCGGTTCGAATCCGGTCGGAGGCTCGAGGGGCGGGTTAGGCTGCACCCGTGCTGCTCTCCGATCGCGACATCGTCGCCGAGGTGACGGCCGGACGTGTCCGGCTCGACCCCTGGGATCCCGGGATGGTCCAGCCGTCCAGCGTGGACGTCCGGCTCGACCGCTACTTCCGGCTGTTCGACAACCACAAGTACCCGTTCATCGACCCGGCCGTCGAGCAGCCCGACCTCACCCGCCTGGTCGAAGTTCCGGCCGACGAGCCGTTCGTGCTGCACCCCGGCGAGTTTGTCCTCGGGGCCACCTTCGAGGCGGTCACCCTGCCCGCCGACCTGGCAGCGCGCCTGGAGGGCAAGAGCTCGCTGGGGCGTCTCGGCCTGCTCACCCACTCGACAGCCGGCTTCGTCGATCCCGGCTTCACCGGTCACGTCACCCTGGAACTGTCGAATGTCGCCACGCTGCCGATCAAACTGTGGCCCGGGATGAAGATCGGGCAGTTGTGCTTCTTCCGGCTTTCCTCCCCCGCCGAGCGCCCCTATGGCGCCGGTGCCACCGCGTCCCGCTACCAGGGCCAGCGCGGGCCGACCGCCTCGCGTTCCCACCTCAACTTCCACCGGACCGACGTCAGCACCAGGGACGCGGGCTCGCTGGGCGGCTGAGCCTGCCGGTGGAACGCGTCGAGACTGGCCGGTGACCGCAGCTCAATCCGTGGCGACCGGCTGGAGGCCGACGGCGTCGGCCAGACTCGCGAACTGGGCCTCTGCCAGGGCTGCCTGGGTCGGCGCCCATTCCGGACCGAGCTGCAGGAAGGCCTCCGCGCTGATCGTGCCCAGCACCCCCCACCAGCCGAGCAGGCCGAGAGCCGTCACGTCGGGCGTAATGTCGACCGCGTACCTGACGGCGATCGCCTCCAGCGCCGGACGGGCCTCATCCGGGATCTCGCCCAGCCCCGCCGCCGGGCCGACCCGCGGGTGGAGCTGACCGGCCTGCTGGGCGGCCACGATCACCGCAGCCTGCCGCAGCAGCACCCGGGCGGCTGCGGGACTGGTGGTCTCGGTGGGCGCGGAGTAACCGGGAACCGGGCCACCGTAGAGCAACCCCCAGGCTGCCGGACGGGAGAACGCCCACGACCGCATCGTCCGGCAGATGGCCAGCCAGCGCTCCCGGTAGTCCTCCCTGGGCACCTCCCCCTCGGCCGCCGCCACGGCCTCGGCGAGGTCGTTGAATCCCTCCAGCAGCAGGTCGGTGATCAGGTCGTCCCGGCTGGCGACGTAACGGTAGATCGCGGACGACACCACGCCCAGGTCACGGGCGATCGCGCGCAACGAGAGGCCGGCCGCGCCGAGCCGTTCGAGCTGCTGCCACGCCAACTCGCGGATCTCGGCCATCGTCCGCTCACGGGCGCGTTCCCGGGGGGTTACCACGAGACAATCCTGCCATATTCGAGTGCGCCAGACGAAAATGTGAGCAGTGCTCTTGCATTCTTGGTACGAAGGGTACTAACGTGCTCTTCGAGAGCACTGCTCACAAAGCAGGCGCCCGATTCGCGGGTTGGCGACAGTCTGGGGGGAATGTCGCCGGGGGGAACCCGAGAACACGGTAGCGGTCCTGTGCGGTCCGGTGGTCGTGCGCATCTGGGGGGAGCCGACGCAAGACACCGGACATGCGCAGGACCGCATCGTCGTTCTCCACCAACGGCCCCACTCCGCCGCCCGTACTCGACTCTGCTGCCCGTACTCGACCTCGCCGCCGCTACAACACGCGCAAAGTCGAGCAAGGCACGCAGAGTGAAGACACCAGACCAACGGCGGCGTGCGGCCGTGAGCGGAGGACGCCGCGAGTTGACGGTGTGCCCTGCCCCGAGCTGCCGGTGCGCCGGGTCCGGCGACAGGCAGCCCGACGACGGCGTTGACGGTGGCCGGTCACAGTTCGGTGCCTCAGGCCCGCCCTGCCGGTTCGGTACCCTGGCGGGCCTGTCGCCAGGCGTTCCAGATCACGAACACCAGCAGGGCCAGCGAGACGTACCACAGGTAGCGTCCGTAGGTGTCCATCGCCACCACCGCCGGCTCGCCGATCCAGTAGCCGATGCCGAGGTAGACCCCGCCGGCGATCAGCGAACTCACCAGGGTGACGGTGATGAACTTCTTCAGGCTCGTCCCGGCCTCGCCGAGCACCAGGTAGACCACCCCGGACGGAATCGGCAGCGGCAGGTAGGTGAGCGCAATCGCCACGGTCTCGTACCTGCGGGCCAACCGCTCCGTCCACGCGTTCATCCGGCGCGCCCGCTCCGACCGCCCCGACCACACCTCGATCAGGTTGCGACCCCAGAGCCGGCCTGCCCACCAGTAGACCCAGTCGAACTTCACCAGCCCGATGGTGCCGAAGAACCAGACCAGCGGCCACCACGGATCACCCACCGCGGCCCGCGACCCCACCGTCACCGAGCCGGACCAGGAACCGAGCGAGGCCAGGACGTGCGGCGCCGAGGCCAGCAGGCCGGGACGCAGCGGCAGCATGACCAACCCGTAGATCGCCACGACCGACAACCAGCCCATACAGGCGATGTCGGCCTTGGTCGGCTTGTGCTTCCAGGGCAGGGACGGGTCGTCCCACCACTCCTGGGCGGATTCGTCTTCGGCAGGATTCTCCATGGCAGCGGGGGGCTGGCCGCCGACATCCCCGGACGGGAGCGGACGGCCGGGTTGTGCAGCTTCGTCGGCAGGGTCGCCGCCGGCGTCCTGTGCGGCGTCCGCGGCCTCCTGGGGCTGTGTCCCGGTCACCCGAGGGAGCCTACCTCAGCCCGGTGACGCTGCTTTATAACGAACTGATATACCTTGTGCTTTCCGGTTCGTGAATTCTTGCCCATCTCCCGATGACGCGTGCAAGAATGACAACGGCCGCGGACGAGCGGCCGCTGTTTCCACTACGGATCGTTGGGCACGTACCTGCCCATGGAAGGATGTGCGTGGCATGGCCACTGTTAGTTTCGTCGAAGCCACTCGGGTCTACCCGGGTTCCGACCACCCCGCCGTTGACAAGCTGAACCTCGAGATCGGGGACGGCGAGTTCATGGTGCTGGTCGGACCGTCCGGTTGTGGCAAGTCCACCTCGCTGCGCATGCTGGCCGGCCTCGAAGAGGTGAACCACGGGCAGATCATGATCGGCGACCGCGACGTCACCGACCTGCCGCCGAAGGACCGCGACATCGCGATGGTCTTCCAGAACTACGCCCTCTACCCGCACATGACCGTGGCCGACAACATGGGCTTCGCCCTGAAGATGGCCGGCGTCCCGAAGGCCGATCGCGACAAGCGCGTCCTGGAGGCCGCCAAGCTGCTGGGTCTGGAGAGCTTCCTCTCCCGCAAGCCGAAGGCGCTCTCCGGTGGCCAGCGGCAGCGCGTCGCCATGGGCCGCGCGATCGTCCGCCAGCCGCAGGTCTTCCTGATGGACGAGCCGCTGTCGAACCTGGACGCCAAGCTGCGCGTCTCCACCCGTACCCAGATCGCCGCACTGGTCGCCCGACTCGGTGTCACCACCGTCTACGTCACCCACGACCAGATCGAGGCCATGACGATGGGCGACCGGGTGGCCGTGCTGAAGGACGGCCTGCTGCAGCAGGTCGACAGCCCGCTGACCCTGTACGACGCACCGCTCAACCTCTTCGTCGCGGGCTTCATTGGCTCCCCGGCGATGAACCTGATCGCCGGCAAGGCCGTCGAGGGTGGCGTCCAGGTTGGCGACTACGTGGTGCCGGTGGCCCGCGAGGTGCTTGCCAAGGCACAGGGCGAGGAGTCGCTGGTGGTCGGTATCCGCCCGGAGAACTTCCAGGTTTCCGAGACCGGCATCGCGGTCGACATCGACGTGGTCGAGGAACTCGGCGCGGACGGTTACCTCTACGGGACGCTCGCGGGGATCAGTGCGGACGAGAAGCTGACCGCCCAGCAGATCGTCGCCCGGGTCTCGGCCCGCCGCCCACCGCAGCGTGGCACCACGGTGCGCCTCAACACCGTCGATCCGTCCCAGATGCACGTCTTCTCGCAGAAGACCGAACTGCGGATCTCCTGATCGAAGCCACAGGACGCCGATCGGTTCGCCGGTCGGCGTCCTGCTGTCTCCACAGCGCGCAGCGCCAGCCTCTTGCTCAGGTAGCGACGGCTCCACCCCGCATCACGCGTACCTCCCCGACTCAGGGTGGACCCGCCGTGGTTCGACCCACCCGTGGCCCGGGCAGGGGGCGCGACTCACGTAGGGACGGTTCCCCCACCTCACCGCACCGGGCGGACGGGTCCACGCTGAGTCACACTCCGCCCCGGCACAAGCCGTCGCGCAGGGCAGGCAGGGACGCCAGCGCACCCTCACCCTGCCTCGGATCGGGCACAGCCGACCCTGAAGGACCGCCCGAGGCCGCTTCCGGCACCGCGGTTCCCGCCCTTCGAAGGAGGTGCTGGCGCGCCGATCGTGTAAAACTGATGCGTGCCCAGGTTCCTGTCATCGCGGCCAGACTCGCGCCTCATCCCGCTGCCCTGGGACACGCCCCTGACCGAGTGGCCCACCGACTTCCTGGTAGCCCTCCCCCGCGGCATCTCCCGCCACGTCGTCCGGTTCATCAAGGTCGGCAGTTCGGTCTACGCCGCCAAGGAGGTCATTGAGCACCTCGCGCTGCACGAGTACCGCACCCTCACCGAACTGCACCGCACCGACACCCCCGCCGTCGAGCCGGTGGGCGTGGTCACCGGACGGATGGGCGCCGACGGCCGGGATCTCGATCCGGTGCTGATCACCAAGCACCTGGAGTTCTCTCTGCCCTACCGGGCCCTGTTCGACCACGGTGTTCGCCCCGAGACCGTCTCGCGGCTGCTCGACGCTCTGGTCGTGCTGCTCGTCCGGCTACACCTGATCGGCTTCCTGTGGGGCGACGTCTCGCTGTCGAACGTCCTGTTCCGGCGCGACGCCGGGCAGTTCGCCGCCTATCTGGTCGACGCCGAGACCGCCGAGATCCACGAGGCGCTCAGCGACGGGCAGCGCGCCCACGACCTGCAGATCGCGATCACGAACCTGTACGGCGAGTTCTGCGACCTCGAGGCCGGGCGGATGCTCGACACCTCGCTTGACCCGCTGAAGCTGGTCGAGTCGATCGACCAGCGCTACCGGGATCTGTGGGCCGAACTGACCGGCGTGGAGGAGTTCTCCGGGCAGGAGACCTACCGGATCGAGAACCGGGTGCGGCGGCTGAACGCCCTGGGCTTCGACGTGGCCGAACTCGACATCCGCACCTCCCCCGACGGCTCCACCATCCGGATCCAGCCGAAGGTGGTGGACGCCGGGCACCATTCCCGGCGACTGTTGCGGCTCGCCGGCCTGGACACCGAGGAGAACCAGGCCCGCCGGCTGCTGAACGACCTTGACACCTTCAGGGCCAGGACCAACCAGCAGCACGTCGACGAGGCCGTCGTCGCCCACCAGTGGCTGACCGAGTGCTTCCAGCCAGTGGTGACCGCAGTCCCTGCCGATCTGCGCGGCAAGCGTGAGGCGGCGCAGATCTTCCACGAGGTGCTCGACTACCGCTGGTACGCCTCGCAGCGGCAGAACCGCGAGGTGCCGCTGCTGGAGGCCACCCACGGCTACATCCAGGACGTGCTGCGCGCGCTGCCCGACGAGGCGATGTCGCCCTCGTCCATGACCCCGCTCGGCGGCGAGGAGGGACGGCAGTTGGCCAACCCGTTCGACCCGTCCCAGGGGTTCCTCGACGACGACGGTCCGATGCCCGAGGACCCGTGGGAGACCGGCGCCGAGGAAGACCTGCCCGCCGCCGGCATCCTCGATATCGCCGCGCTGCGCGCCCAACGGGGCTGAGAGCGCAACCAGGCCAGATTTGTAGCAAGGAATGCATTGCTACACAATCTTCCTTTATGTAGCATTACTTCGTGTCCTCGCTCGTTCTCACGCCCGGCTTGTTCAGGCTTGCCGCGTTCAGCCTGCTACCGCTGATCGGTGCGGTCTACCTGGCCTGGCCGCGCCCTGCCGGTCGCCGGCAGCGCCAGGTGGAGAAATGGGCCGACCAGAACCTGGCCCGGCTGACCCCCGATGTCAGCACCGCTCTGGACGTGGCGCTGACCCGCCGCAATCGCGGCGGCGCCACGATCCTTGCCGTGGTTGCGGTCCTCGCCCTGCCAACTTCGTTCGCCTCCACCTCCGGCGCCGAGCCCGGATGGTTCTGGGCGATCTCGGTGTTCGGTGTGGCCATCCTCGCCCTGATCCTGACCGGGAGCTGGCAACTCGCCCGCCCCTGGTTCCAGGTTGGTCCGCTGCGTTCGGCGCGGCCACGAGCAGTCGGGCTGAACGACTATCTACTGCCCCTGGTGCGCTGGATCGCCTGGGGGGCGGGCGTGGTCTGCCTGGCCGGTGCCGGGCTCGCCGTGCTGTTCCCGAAGTCACCGGCGCAGACCGCCGCCGCGGTCGTCCCCGCCGTCGGTGTCGTGGCCGGCGTGGCGGCAGCCGAGTTGATCGGACGCCGGATCGTCCGGCTGCCGCAACCCGCCCGGGACGACGTCGAACTGTATGCCCTGGACGCCTGGCGGGCCGAGACCGCCCTGACCGGCTTCCTGGCACCGACCATCTTCGGTGGCTACGTCATGCTGTTGGTGTCGGGAGAGGGCGTGGCGAATCTGTGGGCGGAGCTGGTGCTCCGCGCCGTCGGGATCGTCATCTGGATCGGGCTGCTGTTCGCCCTCCGGGACCTTCCCCCCTACTGCGTGGCCTGGGTCAGGGGCAGGCTCTGGCCGCAGCTGGACGACAAGGAGCTGATCGGCACCGGGGCGGTGACGGCGTGATCATCATCGACACTTCGCTGGCCGAGCCCCCCTACGACCAGATCAAGCGCCAACTCTCGGCGCAGGTGGCCGTCGGCGAGCTGCGTCCGGGCGACAAGCTGCCGACCGTCCGCCGGCTCGCCGCCGACCTCGGGCTGGCGCCGAACACCGTCGCCCGCGCCTACCGCGAACTCGAGGCCACCGGCGTCCTCGACACCCGCGGACGGGCCGGCACCTTCGTCACCGGCGACGAGCAGAGCCGGGCGGCCCGGCAGGCGGCGGCCGAGTACGCCCAGCGGGCCCGCGACCTGGGGCTGAGCAGTGCGGAGGCGCTGGCGCTGGTGGAGCGCAGCCTGGGATCGATCTCCTGACGAGTGGGCTCGTCGGCGTCGGGAGGCGGCACCCGCGGGCGCCGTGGCGCCCGCCATCGGCGGTCTTCTCCGCCGCGGGTTCCGGGCGCGCTTGCAGGCGGAGGGCTGACCGTCCGCCCTGCATTCGGCGGCCGGCAGCGCGGGCAATAGACTTCCCGGCGTGAGTTTCCACCTGTACGACAGCGCCACCCGGGCCGTGCGCCCCTTCGTTCCCCTCGTTCCGGGAGCTGTGTCGGTCTACCACTGCGGGCTCACCGTCCAGTCGTCGCCGCACCTGGGGCACATCCGCAAGGAGGTGGTCTTCGACGTCCTGCGGCGCTGGCTGTCCTTCTCCGGCTACCAGGTGAAGGTGGTGGCCAATGTCACCGACATCGACGACAAGATCCTGGAGAAGTCGGCGGCCGCCGGGGTGGAGTGGTACGCCCACGCCTACCGATTCGAACGGGAGCTCCACGACGCCTATGCCGCGTTGGGCTGCCTGCCGCCCACCTACGAACCTCGCGCCACCGGGCACATTCCGGAGATGATCGAGCTGATCGCGGCGCTGATCGACCGCGGGCACGCCTACGCCGCTCCCGACGGCTCCGGCGACGTCTACTTCGACGTGGTGTCCTGGCCCGCCTACGGCGAACTCTCCGGCCAGAAGGTGGACGAGATGGAGGCCGCCACCGACGCTGACCCGCGCGGCAAGCGCGACCCCCGGGACTTCGCCCTGTGGAAGGGCCACAAGCCGACCGAACCGGACACCGCCTCCTGGCCGAGCCCCTGGGGGCGCGGCCGTCCCGGCTGGCACATCGAGTGCTCGGCGATGGCGGGCAAGTACCTCGGCGACGAGTTCGACATCCACGGCGGCGGTATCGACCTGCGGTTCCCGCACCACGAGAACGAACTGGCCCAGTCCCGGGCTGCCGGCCGTCCGTTCGCGCGGTACTGGATGCACAACGGCTGGGTGACCGCAGCCGGGGAGAAGATGAGCAAGTCGCTGGGCAACGGGGCGCTGGTCAGCGAGGTGGTGAAGAAGTACCCCGCGCGGGCCGTCCGGCTGTACCTGCTGGCACCGCACTACCGCTCTTCGGTGGAGTTCTCGAACACCTCGCTGGACGAGGCGTCCGCCCAGTTGGCCCGGATCGACAGCTTCCTGAAGCGGGCCGGCGAGCTGACCGCCGGCTGGTTCGCGTTCGCACCGCAGGAGAGCCTGCCGGCCGAGTTCGCCCGGGCGATGGACGACGATCTCGGGACGCCGGGTGCGATGGCAGTGCTGTTCGGCACGATCAAGCAGGGCAACGTGGCGATCGAGGCCGGTGAGGTCGATGCGGCGAAGCGGGCCAGCGCCGCGGTGGTGAGCATGCTCGACGTCCTGGGGCTGAATCCCGCCAGTGAGCCGTGGACGGGCGCGGCCAGCTCCGGCGGCGACCTGGTCCCGGTGGTGGACGGCCTGGTCGAAGCCCTGCTGACGCAACGCCAGGAAGCCCGGGCTCGCAAGGACTACGCCGCCGCGGACGCGATCCGCGACCAACTCAAGGCCCTCGGGCTGAAGATCGAGGACACCCCTGCCGGTGCCCGCTGGACCTTGGAGGACTGATGCCCGGAAACAGCCAGCGCAAGGGCGCCGTCCGTAAGAAGGGCAAGACCACCCCGGCCGGCTCCGGCGGACGGGTGCGCCGCGGCCTGGAGGGCAAGGGTCCCACCCCGAAGGCCGAGGACCGCCCCTACCACAAGGCCTATCGCAGGCGCGGACCGGACGAACCCGGCAAGTCGCCGGACCGCTCACAGGGCTCGCCTCCGGCCACCGGACGGCCATCCGGCAACGCCCGGCCGTCCCGGAACCGCACCACCGCCACCGCGGGCGCCGACTGGGTGATCGGACGCAATGCCGTCCTGGAGGCGCTGCAGGCCGGGTTGCCGGTGAAGCGTGCCTTCATCGCCGAGGGGGCCGAGCGGGACTCGCGGCTGCGCGACATCCTGGCCTTCACCGCCGACCACGGCGTCCCGTTGCTGCAGGCCACCCGGACCGAACTCGACCGGCTGACCGGTGGCGGCGTGCACCAGGGAGTGGCCCTGCAGGTGCCCGAGTACGACTACGCCGATGTCGAGGACGTCCTGGCCGAGGCCCTGCACGCCGAGCCGGCGGGGTTGGTGGTCGCCCTCGACTCGATCACCGATCCACGCAACCTCGGGGCGATCATCCGGTCGGCCGCAGCCTTCGGCGCGCAGGGCGTGATCATCCCCGAGCGCCGCTCGGCGCACCTCACCGCAGCGGCGTGGAAGACCTCTGCGGGGGCCGCAGCCCGTGTCCCGGTGGCGATGGTGACCAACCTGAACCGGACGCTGAAGAGCTTCTCCGACGCCGGCTTCACCGTGGTCGGGCTGGCCGGTGAGGCCGATACCGATCTGGCGGGTTTCCCCGGCATTGACGGCCCCGTCCTGCTGGTGGTCGGCTCGGAGGGGGACGGCCTGGCCCGCCTGGTCCGGGAGAACTGCGACGTCCTGGCGTCCATCCCGATCACCTCGGCCGTGGAATCTCTCAACGCCTCCGTCGCGGCCGCGATCGCGCTCTACGAGATCACCCGCTCCCGCGGGTGATCTCTTCCTGAGCACGGTCGGGCCCGTGCGGTACGACGAGATCACCCGCTCCCGTCCCTGACCTGAGCCAGCGCCAACTGGCTCGGGTTGGAACAGCGCTCCACCTCGGCACCTTGCCCCTCGGCAGCTGTCGTCTCGGGTCGTGCAGAAACCGGGCAGTAGAGGCCACTCGCGTGGATAGTGTCCGCGACTGGCCTGGATCACCCGGTTTGTGCAGAAGTCTCCCGGCCGGCTCAGGGTGGAATCGTCCCCTGGCCCACGGCGGGCTCGGCGGAGGGGTCGAGAGTCTCAACTCTGATGTGAAGGTTGAGAGCTTTCTGAGAAACTGCTCAATGCCTAGTCAGAGCCTGATTTTTGGCGCTGGAAGTGATGAATTCCCGTACCTGGGGGTTGGCGGGGAGGGGGCAGAGTCGTTAAGAACGATGCGTGAAACCCTCCCGGATACTGCCTGTTGCCCTCGCGCTGGCGCTGGCCTTTGGCATGCTCCAGGCAGGCATTGGCTCGTTCTTCGCCCAGGCCTCGCCGACCGTCAGCGACTCGACCCGGGCCAAGTTCATCGCCAGTCTGGTCGCGCCGGCGCAGCAGGCCGAATCCCAGACTGGTATCCCGGCCTCGGCGTTGATGGCCCAGGCGATCGCTGAGTCCGAGTGGGGAACCTCCGGGCTCAGCTCCTCGGCGAAGAACGTCTTCAACACCCGCTGCTCGGCGCTGGCGACCACCGCCCAGTACGCGACGCTGGCCGCCAAGCAGGTGGGCAAGAAGTATGTGCTCGGCCAGCCGGTGCCCTACAACGCGCCCAGCCCGTCGTCCTTCGACTGCTCGGGGCTGGTCATCTGGGTGAACAACCAGACCAAGGCGTTCGTGATGGGGGACGACACCGCTGCCGGCCTGTACAACCGCACCTCGGCGGTCAGTGGCACGCCCAGCGTCGGCGATCTGGTGTTCTTGAAGAACAATCCCGCGCGTTCCAATGGCATCGGGCACGTGGCAGTGATCACGTCCAAGCTCTCCAACGGTGACTGGCAGATCATCGAGGCCAAGGGCAAGGCCTACGGCGTCGTGAAGTCCACCCTGTCCTACTGGAAGACCCGCAAGTACTACACCGGTGTCCGCCGGCTCCCGGCGATGAACTTCGTCGGGGTCAGTGGCGTGACCCAGACCTCGCTGACCACCAGCTACAACAGCGGTTGCACGACCGTCAGCTCGGTCAAGTACCGCACCTACTCCTCGCTCGCCAAGGCCTTCCTCGACCGCGCCACGATCATCGCCGGCGAGTCCGCCTACCAGAGCGTCCGTGGCCTGACCGGCAATGTGACGTCCTTCGTGGACGCGCTCGCCGCCGTCGATCAGCCGAAGAACAAGGCCGCCTACGCCACCGAGTTGAAGGATCTGATCAAGACCTGGAAGCTCACCGACTACGACACGGCCAGCGTGCCCTTCAACCTGGTCATGACCACGAAGAAGAACCAGACCGGTCCGAAGGTCAGCGCACTGCAGTCGCTGCTGAAGCAGACCGGCCAGAAGGTCACCGTCACCGGCACCTACGACAGCGCCACCAAGTCTGCTGTCACCGCCTACCAGAAGACCAAGGGCCTGCAGGCGGACGGCGAGGCCGGCCCGCTCACCCTCACCGCACTGTTCACCAGCCTCAGCCTCAAGTCGGGTTCGAAGGGGGACGCGGTCACGGCGCTGCACGCACTGCTGCAGGCGATCGGCTACAAGACCGACTCCGGCTCCACCGTCGGTTCGGCCACGCAGGCCTCGATCAAGCAGTTCCAGACCTCAGCCGGGCTGTCCGGCAGCGGGACCGTCGACAAGAACACCTGGACCAAGCTGTTCATGACGCTGTACCCCGCGCCGGTCCCCACCATCAGCGGCGGGACGGCCATCGGCCAGACACTCACCACGAAGGCGGGAACCTGGGGCCCGGCCCCGGTCGAGTTGAGCTACCGCTGGTACCGCGACGGCAAGGCCATCGCGAACGCCACCGGCACCAGCTACAAGCTCACCGAAGCCGACGCCGGCCACGCGCTGACCGTCGCGGTCACCGGCAGCCGCCTGCCGTACGTCACGGTCAGCCGGGTCTCGGCGCCGCTCAACTCCGCTGCGCTCAGCCAGCTCACCGCCACCCCGACCCCCGTGATCGCGGGCAGCGCGGCGATTGGCAAGACCCTGACCGCCAGCGCCGGTACCTGGAAACCCGCACCGGTCACCCTGGCCTACCAGTGGTACCGCGGCACGGCGGCCATCGCGGGGGCGACCAAGCCCACCTACACCGTGCAGGCCGCGGACGCGGGCCTGGCGCTCCAGGTTGCCGTCACCGGCACCAAGGCGGGCCATGCGCCGGTCGCCAAGACCTCGAAGGCCACGGCGAAGGTGTCCGCTCTCAAACTGAGCGCCACCCCGACGCCGACGATCAGCGGGACGGCCAAGGTGGCGGTGAAACTCACCGCCAAGCCCGGCACCTGGAAGCCCTCCGGAACCAGTCTGGGCTACCAGTGGTACCGCGACGGCAAAGCCATCAAGAACGCCACCAAGGCCAGCTACACCCTGACCAAGTCCGACCAGGGCAAACGAATCACCGTCAAGGTCACCGGCAAGAAGAGCGGCTACACCACCGTCACCAAGACCTCCAAACAAACCGCCAAGGTGGCCAAAGCCAGTACCTTCACCAAGACGTCGACGCCCACCATCGTCGGCACCACCAAGGTCGGCGGTTACCTGTACGTGCGGAAGGGAACCTGGACGCCCTCATCGGTGACGATGAGCTACCAGTGGTATCGCAACGGCAAGGCGATCAAGGACGCGACCCGGTCGACCTACAAGGTGACCAAGTCCGACAAGGGCAAGCGGATGACGGTCAAGGCGACCGGGAAGAAGAGCGGCTACCTCACGGTCTCCAAGACCTCCAAGCAGACCGCCAAGATCAGGGCCTGACCAGACCGCGGCTCAGCACTCCCGGTACACAGAACCGTGCAACGGGGCCGGTGTCCCCGGCCCCGTTCGCATCACCTCTCCGGCGGCTCAGCCTCTGACGGCGCCGCTCACCGTGGCAGCTGCCGGTCCATGCCACGCAGTAGACCTGCTCCGGCCGATAGCGGTGCCGCTCACCAGGAGCTGCCGGCGCATTCCACGGTGAGGGTGAAGGGCACCAGGCTGCCGGACTTCGAGGCGCCCTCGTACATCATCAGCTTCCCCTTCAGCGTGTAGCGGGAGCCCTCGTCCGCGACCGTCGCCGAGGTGCCGGACGCGGGGTGCACCAGCTTGCGGGTCACTCCCTCCTGGTCCTCCCCGAAGTCGAGCCGCACCTCGTCGACGACACTCTTCGCCGCGGTCAGCCTGGCGCTGGCGGTCACCGTGCCGTAGAAGTCGTTGGCCTTGTCAGCCAGGGTGAAGGTCGGTACCTGGGAGACGGTCTGGCAGGTTCCGGTGAGCTGGTCGGAGACCAGGTTGGTGAAGGTCAGCAACTTTCCGGTGGCCTTCACCGCGGCAGTGGGCGGGGCGGACGAGGCGGTCGGCGAGGCCGAACCCGACGGCGAGCCGGGGGTGGCGCTGGCGACCGGGGTCGTGCCGGACGGGGTGGTCGCCGGCGACGACGGGGTGGCAGTCCCGGTGGCGGCCGGAGTGGACGACGTCACGGTCGCCGAGGGGCTCGGCGTCCGCACCTCGGGGGGTGGCGTGACGGCGCAACCCGACAGTCCCAGCGCAAGTCCGGCCACTGCCGCGACCAGTCCCCTCCCCCGCGACGACACCGTCCGCGATCCCTTCTCCGTCGCCTGCACCCGGCTCTCCCCTGTCCGCTCTGCGTTCACCGTTCCATGCTCGCGCCGGACGGCCCCGGAGCCGGCCACGACTCGCCGGAAAACGGCCACTGGCTCCGTCACACAGGCCCGGGGGATGACCCGAACCGGGGAGGGCTGCTACCCGAGTCACAGTTCCCGGCTCCCGGAAGTGACTCGGGTTGGCAACGGCTCCTTACCCGAATCCCGGCCACGGAGACCGCCCGTAGCAGCTCAAGCCCGGCCCGCCTGGGAACCTCGAACCAGACAGCACGAGGGGGACGGACCGCGATGCGTGCGGTCCGTCCCCCTCCGGGAGTCATTCAGTGCCGAAGCCGGTGGTTAGACTCCCTGGCGGTCGCGGCGCAGTAGTTCGCCGTCGGTCCAGTTGGACGAGGGCACGTGTCCGGGTAGTGGGACGATCCGGGCGTGGACGGCGTCCACGATCCATTCCGGCTGCGGGAAGAACAGGTCCTCCAGTTCCGGGGCGGGGGTGATGTGGTTACGCGAGCCGACCACCACGACCGGGGCATCCAGATCGTCGAAGGCGACATTCTGCACATGCGAGGCAACCGTGTGCAGGAAGGAGCCGCGCTCCACCGCGTCCGAGGCCAGCACCAGCCGCCCGGTCTTCTTCACACTGGCCAGCAGGGTGTCGTAGTTCAACGGGGCGACGAACCGCAGATCGATCACCTCCGCACTCAGGCCGTACTGCTCAGCCAGGATGTCGGCAGCCTCCAACGCCCGGTACAGCGTGGCGCCGATAGTCGCGATCGTCAGGTCACTGCCCTCCCGCCGGATCGCCGGCTCACCCTCCGGGGTCTCGTAGTAGCCCTCCGGCACACCGTCGGCCTCGAACTGCTCACCGATGTCATAGAGCAACTGCGACTCCAGGAACACCACCGGATCAGTCCCAGCCAGGGCCAGGTTCAACATCCCCTTGGCATCGGTCGGGGTCGCCGGGAAATACACCTTCAAACCCGGGATGTGCGCCACCAGGCTCGACCAGTCCTGAGAGTGCTGAGCACCGTACTTGTTACCCACCGACACCCGCAGGGTGAGCGGCATGGTCAACAGACCGGCCGACATCGACTGCCACTTGGCCATCTGGTTGAACACCTCGTCACCAGCCCGGCCCAGGAAGTCGCAATACATCAACTCGACCACCGCCCGGCCACCCGACAAGGCATACCCCACCCCGGCACCCACAATCGCAGCCTCCGAGATCGGCGAGTTGAACAACCGCCGATACGGCAACAACTCAGTCAGACCGCGGTAGACGGCGAAAGCGCCACCCCAGTCACGATTCTCCTCACCCCACGCCGCCATCGACGGATCAACACTGAACCGATGCGCCATCGCCTCGAACAGACCATCACGGAACTGATACATCCGCACCTTCGACACCGGCTTGCCGTCAGCGTCGGTGGTCTTGCGCACCTTCTTGGCAATCGCCTTCACCCGGGCGTTCTCCGCCAGCGGCTCGGACAGTTCCGGCTCACCAGTACCGAAGGCCTCCACGTGACCGTTGGAGTACATCTTCGACTCGATGTAGCCGACGTCGACCCGCGGGCACTCCTGTTCGTTGACGGCCAGGGCGAGCACCTTGGTCAGCCGCTCGACGATGCCGGCATGCAGGCCGTCCAGCTCGTCGGAGGTCAGCACGCCCTGGTCGATCAGCCGGCCCGAGAAGCTCGCGATCGAGTCGGCCTGCTCCCAGGCCTCGATCTCCTCGCGGGTGCGGTAGCTGGAGGCGTCGGACGGGCTGTGGCCGCTGATCCGGTAGGTGATGGTGTCCAGCAGGACGGGACCCTTGCCGGCCAGCAGGATCTCCTTCTTGCGGCGGATCGCGTCGGCGACCGCCAGCGGGTCGTAGCCGTCCACCCGCTCGGCGTGCATGGCCTCGGGGTTCACGCCCGCGCCCACTCGGGCGAGGATGTCGTAGCCCATGGTCTCGCCGTCGGTCTGGCCGCCCATGCCGTAGAAGTTGTTGAAGAAGTTGAACAGGATCGGCGGGTTGCCGCCGTCCTCCTCCCGCCACAGGTTGCGGTACTGGTCCATTGCGGCGAACATCATCGCCTCCCAGACCGGCCCACAACCCATGGAGGCGTCGCCGATATTGGCGATCACGATGCCCGGCTGACGGTTGACCCGCTTGTACAGCGCCGAGCCGGTCGCGATCGGGGCGGAGCCGCCCACGATGGCGTTGTTGGGCATCGAGCCGAAGGGAGTGAAGAAGGCATGCATCGAGCCGCCCATGCCCCGGTTGAAGCCGACCTTGCGGGCGAAGATCTCGGCCAGGGTGCCGAACAGGATGAAGTTCTCCACCAGGTCGGACTCGGTGCCGTAGCCGATCTTCTCGGCGTAGCGCAGGGTGTCGCCGTCCAGGAAGCCGGTCATGATCTGCTGCAGCTGGGCGGGGTCGAGCTTGCGGGCGGCCGAGAAGCTCTTGGCGAGGATCTCGCCGTGGCTGCGGTGGGAGCCGAAGATGTAGTCGTCGGCGTCCAGTTCGGCGGCCTGCCCGACGGCGGCGGCCTCCTGGCCGGCCGAGAGGTGGGCCGGGCCCTTGTGGTTGTACTCGATCCCCTGCCAGCCGCCGGTGGTCTTGATCGAGTTCAGCATGGTCTCGAACTCGCGGATCGCGATCATGTCGTGAAGCATCGCCTTCAGTCCGTCGGCACCGTAGCGCTGCTGCGCGGCGGGCAGGTCGGGCACGTAGGCGTTGACCGGGATCGGCGGCACGGTGACCATGCCGGGCTTGCGGACCTCGGCTGGGTTCACGGTGAGTGACTTGGGCATTTCTTCCTTCTCTTCTTGCGGTGATCGAGTGGGTGGGGATCTACCGGGTGTTTGGTGGGTGGCCGGCTGGTCGGGATGGTGGGTCCGGGTGGGTGTCGGCTGGTGGTTGTTGGTTAGTTGTTGATCGCCCAGGCGGCTTCGCGGATGCCTTCGGAGACCGTGGGGTGGGGGAAGACGACTTGGCGGAGGTCGTCGATGGTGTATTCGGATTCCAGGATGGCGGCCGCTCCCCAGATGGTTTCGGGGGAGTAGGGCCCCAGGGCGTGGATGCCGCGGATCACGCGGGAGTCTTTCTCGGCGATGATCTTGACCGCGCCGGGGGCTTTCAGCCCGTTCTCGGCAACGAACCGTCCCGACAGCACCAGCGGTACGGTGGCGGTGACCACGTCCAGGCCTTGCTGGACGGCCTGGGCCTGGGTCAGTCCGACGCCGGCGGCCTCGGGAATCGAGTAGACCGCCCACGGGATGGTCTGGGTGCGCAGTACCTGCCCGGACCGGGCGGCCCCGGCGGGGTCGAGGATGTGCGCCACGGCGATCTCGGCCATCCGGTAGGCGGCATGAGCCAGCAGGGAGCGTCCGGTGACGTCCCCGACCGCCCACACGTTGGGCAGGTTGGTGCGCATGGTGTCGTCCACCACCACCCCCCTGGGCGTGGTCTCCAGGCCGGCCTCCTCGGCGCCCCAGCCGGTCAGGGCGGGCCGGCGTCCGACCGCCATCAGCACCACATCGGCCTCGGTGCGGGCCTCGACGCCCTGTGCGTCGGAATAGACGACCGTCGAGCCCTCGATCCCGGTGACCTTGCAGCCCAGGTGGAAGGTCACCCCCTGGATACCCTTGCGGATCTTGCTGGCAATATCGGTATCGGCGAACGGCAGGATCTCCGGCAGCAACTCGATCACCTCGACCTGCGCCCCGAAGGCGGCGAACAGGGAGGCGAACTCGACCCCGATCACGCCACCGCCGATCACGGCCAGTCGGGACGGGAAGCTCTCCAACCCCAGCAGGCCGGTGGAGTCCACCACGGCCGGGTTGTCCTTCGCGCCAGGGATGGGCGGCATCACCGGCACCGAGCCGGTGGCGATGATCACGTGGTCGGCGGTCTTCCGCTCGCCGGCCACCTCGACCACCCCGGGCCCGACCAGGGTGCCGTGGGCGTTGGCGACCTCAACGCCGGCCTTGCGCTCGGCCATGCCGACACCGCCGACCAGGGTCGTGACGACCTCGTCCTTCCAGGCCTGCACCCGTCCCCAATCGAAGGCGACGTTCCCGGCGGTGACGCCGAACTGTTCGGAGTGCCGGGCATGCAGGTACAGCTTGGCGGAGTTGAGCAGCGACTTGGTCGGAATACAACCCACATTCAGACACGTCCCGCCCAGGTACTGCTCCTCGACCAGCAACACCTTCTTCTTCGCATGCCCGAGCCGCTCGGCGGCCAGGTACCCGCCCGGGCCACCGCCCAGGATGATCACGTCATAATCACTCATCAGATCCCCCTCCTTCTCAGCCCAGCACGGTCAGGTCGATGGCGGCCACGGCGGCGCACAGGTCCTTCAGGTACCTGGCCGCGTCGGCGCCGTCGATCACCTGGTGGTCGGCGGTCAGCGAGAACCCGATCCGCTGCTCGGCGCCCACCGAGCCGTCCGGGTTGACGGTGACCCGCGGGAAGATCGCGTCCACACCCAGGATCGCCACCTGCGGCAGGTTCAGCAGCGGGGTGAACGACTCGATCCCGAAGGCGCCCAGGTTCGACACCGTGAAGGTGCCGCCGGAGAGCAGGTCGGGGCTGATCGAGCCCGCGATCGCGGCATTGGCCAGGGCCTTGGACTGGGCGGAGAACTCGCGCAGGGTGAGGGTGTCGGCGAACCGCAGGGTGGGCACCAGCAGGCCGCGCGGGGTGTCCACCGCCATACCCAGATGGACATGCTCGAAGCTGCGCAGCACCCCGTCGGAGAGGTGGGCGTTGGCGTTCCGGTGCCTGGCCAGCGTCTTGACAGTGGCGTAGCCGACCAGGTCGCCGATCGTGACCGCGCTGAGCTCGGGGTCGCCACAGTTCTTCAGCCGAGCCCGCAACGCCAACAGACCGGCGGCCGGTGCGGTGGCGGTGTAGGTCAGCTGGGCGGACTGCGCCAACGACTCCATCATCCGCGAGGCGACCAGCTTGCGGATCCCCTTCAGCGGGGCGTCGGTGAACGCGCCGGGGAAGTCCGCCGACGCGGCCGGGACGGTAGCGGCCTCCGGGGCCGTGGCAGCCGGGGCCCCGGGCGTGCCCGCGGCGAGGTCGGCGCGGGTGACCCGGCCGCCGATGCCGCTGCCGGGCGTCCCCGGGACGAACCCGGAGGCCTCGGCCCGGGCGCCCGCGGTGAGGCCGGGGCCGGCCGCGATCGCGGCCTCCACGTCGCGCGCGATCACCCGTCCGGCGGGGCCGGAGCCCGCCAGCTGGGCGGCCGCGATGCCCTGGGTGGCGGCCAGGCCGCGGGCCCGGGGCGACACCGCTGCCGGTCCGTCCCCGGCCGCGCGGGTCGGGGCGGGGGACGCCGCGGCCGGGCTGGCTGGCTCGGCGGCAGCAGCGGCGGCCGGAGCCTCCGGTTCGGCAACCGCGGCGTCCCCGGACGGGCCGGCAGCGAGCTCGGACGGCACCTCCTCACCCGGCTCACCGATCACCACAATCGGCTCCTTCACCGGCACCTCGTCGCCCTCACCAGCCAACAACGCCAACACAGTCCCAGCAACACCCGCCGGCACCTCCATCGCCGACTTATCAGTCTCGATCTCACACAGCAGAGTGCTCGCGTCCACCACATCGCCAACCTTCACCAGCCAGCTGGTGATCAGACACGACTCCACCGTGTTACCCAACGCAGGCATCACGACAATCTGGGCCATTCCATTCCTTTCAGACGACGCGCACGGTCGGCGCGATCTGTTGCAGTACTTCCAGGGAGCCCTCGCCGATGCCGTCATCGGTGATCACTCCGGTCAGGTCGGTGAGGCCGAGCACGCTCACGAAGCCGGCGCGGCCGTACTTGGACGAGTCCGCCAGCAGCCAGGTCTCCTCGGCGCGCTCGCGCATCGCCTCGATGATTTCGGCGCCCCCGGCGAACTGGGTGGTCATGCCGCGGTCAAAGGTGAAGCCGTCGGTGCCGACGAAGGCGATCCGGGCGTTGAACCGGCGGATCGTGGCGATCGCCACCGAGCCCACCATCGACTCGGAGTCGCGGTGGAACTGCCCGCCGGTGAGGATCACCTCCAGGCCGGGGATCAGCCGGGCATAGGACAACGCCAGGGTCGAGTTGGTGACGATCTGGACGCCAGTCCGTCCGGCAAGGTGGCGGACGATCTGCGCGGTGGTGGTGCCGGCCTCGATCATGATCCGGTCGTCGTCGTGGACCAGCGACGCGGCAGCGGCGGCGATCCGGTCCTTCTCGGGCTCGTTCACCCGCGCCCGCTCCAGGACGTCCAGGCTGGAACTGGCCCGCGCACCACCCCAGGTGCGCTCCAGCAGTCCGCGCTCCTCGAGGGCCTTCAGGCTCGCCCTGATGGTGACCTCGGAGACCCCGAGATCTTTCGACAACGCGGCGACCGAGAGCGAACCGTCCTTGGCGAGCAGGCCAAGGATGTAGCTCTCACGCTCCACGCGATCAACGGACACTGTTGAATCCTTTCAGGATTGTTTCGATCCTAGGCCAATCCGAAAAAACTCGCAAGGGATTCGAAGACCCTGGCTTGACAGGGCCAGCTCCGCCGAACCACCGGCACCAGCAG
>NZ_JAYFPT010000108.1:0-50182 GCF_034927565.1 Propionicimonas sp. | reverse complement strand
GTCGAGGCAGCTGTGGTGACGCATGCTGCCGTCGCGTTCCTGCCGACAGCGCCGGGCCAAGCCTGACGTGGTGCCAGCACAGCGGTCGGGGTGGAACCGGGGTTGAGGGACAGGGAGGTGGAGTGGATCGGAGGAGGTGGCTGCGGCAGCAAATTGACATAATGTTGCTTATCGGACAAACGCTCTTCGGATGTTGCATGGCCTCCTGGGTATCTCGAGATCGGCTCGCGAGGTGCGTGGCTTCACCGGTGCCGCAGAATCCTCCCACCGTGGTGAACAGAAGGTTAAGCCTGACGCGTGCCTGTTCCGGTTCGGCGCCAGTTCACGGCAGGATTCCAAAGTGAGTACCGCCACAGCAGTCCGTGATGATCGGCATCCGGGTTCTCTGGTGCAGGTCGCCCTCGTGTTTCTCCGGCTTGGGCTGACCTCCTTCGGCGGGCCGGTCGCCCACCTGGGGTACTTCCACACAGAATTCGTGGAACGACGCAAATGGCTCAGTGACCGCGCCTATGCCGATCTGGTGGCGTTGTGCCAGTTCTTGCCCGGCCCGGCGTCGAGCCAGGTCGGCATGGCCATCGGGCTGCAGCGTGCCGGGCTGCTCGGTCTGCTCGCCGCGTGGATTGGCTTCACGCTGCCGTCGGCGCTGCTGCTGTTCGGGTTCGCCATGGGGGTGGCTGCGCTGGGCGATCTGTCCCGGGCCGGGTGGGTGCTCGGACTGAAAGCCGCTGCGGTTGCGGTCGTCGCACACGCCGTCTTGGGGATGGCGAAATCGGTGACGCCGGACGGGCGGCGAGCGACCATCGCGGTGGGGGCCATGATCGTGGTGCTGCTGGTGCCGAGCCCGCTGGCAACGATCGGAGCGCTGGTGTTGGCCGGGATTGCCGGCCTGTGCTGGCTCACCGCGCCCAGCATGCCCGAGGGAGGCTCCGATCACTTCCCGATCCGTCTCTCCCGAGGTGGTGCACTGGCCAGCCTCGCCGGGTTTGCTGCGCTGCTGGCCGGGCTTCCGATCCTGGCCGCCGCCACCGGCAACGGTGCACTCGGCCTGGTCGACACCTTCTATCGTGCCGGCGCGCTCGTGTTCGGTGGCGGGCACGTCGTCCTGCCGCTCCTGCAGGCCGAGACGGTGCAGACCGGATTGATCGATCCGGGCATCTTCCTCGCTGGCTACGGGGCGGCGCAGGCCGTTCCGGGGCCGTTGTTCACGTTCGCGGCCTTCCTGGGTGCGGTGACCACCGGCGGGCCGTCGGGAGCGCTCGGTGCCGGCCTCGCGCTGGTGGCGGTATTCCTGCCGTCAGCGCTGCTGGTGATCGGCGTGTTGCCGTTCTGGGACCGGGTTCGCCGGGCACCGCGGACGCGCCGCATGCTCATGGGCGTCAACGCCGGTGTGGTCGGCTTGCTGGCAGCGGCGCTCTACGATCCGGTATTCACCGCGGGTATCACCGGAGTGAACAGTTTCGTGATTGCCGCGACCGTCTTTGTCGCACTGGTGGCGTGGCGGGCACCGGTCTGGGCCCTCGTGCTGGGGGCTGCGGCGGCAGGTTGGCTGCTGTTGTGAGCTTCCGCCCCATGCGGCGGAAGCCTGTCTTGCCCCTATCGCCAGCCGAGTTCCGGGGCCACGTGCGTCAGGATGCTCTCCACCACGTGCGCGTTGTACTCCACGCCGAGCTGGTTCGGGACGGTCAGCAGCAGGGTGTCAGCGGCCGCGATCGCCTCGTCCTGCTTCAACTGCTCGACCAGGACGTCCGGGTCGGCGGCATAGGAGCGACCGAAGATGGCCTGCGTCCTGGCGTCGATCCAGCCGACGGTGTCGCTGCTGTCACGGTCGTCGCCGAAGTAGCGCCGGTCGGTGTCGTTGACCAGGGCGAAGATGCTGCGGCTGACCGACACCCGCGGCTCCCAGTCATGGCCGGCAGCCTGCCAGGCGTCCCGGAAGGCCTGGATCTGGTCGGCCTGCTGGGCGTGGAAGGGCTTGTCGCTCTCGTTGTCCTTCAGGGTGGAGCTCATCAGGTTCATGCCCTTCTCGGCCGTCCACCGGGCGGTCGCGTCCGAGCCGGCACCCCACCAGATCCGTCGCCGCAGGCCCGGTGAGTGGGGCTCGATCCGTAGCAGCCCGGGCGGGTTCGGGAACATCGGACGGGGGCTGGGCTGGGCGAACCCCTCACCCTCGATGACCTGGAGGAAGACCTCGGTGTGCCGGCGGGCCAGGTCGGCGTCTGACTCCCCCTCGGCCGGCTGGTAGCCGAAGTAGCGCCAGCCGTCCACCACCTGCTCGGGCGACCCCCGGCTCACCCCGAGTTGCAGTCGGCCGCCGGAGATCAGGTCGGCGGCACCGGCATCCTCCGCGCAGTGGAGCGGATTTTCGTACCGCATGTCGATCACGCCGGTGCCGATCTCGATCCGGGAGGTGCGGGCACCGATCGCCGCCAGCAAGGGGAACGGCGAGCCGGCTTGCCGGGCGAAGTGGTGCACCCGGAAGTACGCCCCGTCCGCACCCAACTCCTCGACCGCAACGGCCAGGTCGATGGACTGCTGCAGGAAGTCGGCTGCCGTGCGGGTGTGCGAACCCGGCGAGGACGACCAGTGGCCGAAGGAGAGGAACCCGATCTTCTTCACGCCCAGCCATAACGCCGCCGCGGCGCCGACATTCCCTGTGCGATGATCGGGGGCGTGTCGACCGAGCCTCCGCCGTCCCGTCCGGTGCCCGATCTGCGGGCCCTGGTCGAGGGCGCGACCCGGATCCTGGACCAGGCCGCTGTCCCCTCCCCTGCCTCGGACGCACGCGCGCTGGCGGCGTTCGTGCTCGGGGTGGAACGGCTGCCTGTCCTGAGCGACAGTCCGGTCAGCGCCGGGCAGGCCGCCCGCTACGCCGGCCTGGTCGAGCGCCGTCGGCTGCGCGAGCCGCTGCAGCACATTGTCGGCTCGACGGGCTTCCGCTACCTCACTCTGGCTGTCGAACCGGGGGTGTTCGTCCCCCGGCCGGAGACCGAGGTGGTCGCACAGGTGGCCATCGACGAGGCGGACAGGCTTGCGGCGCTGGGGCTCTCCCCCACTGTGGTCGACCTGTGCTGCGGGGCTGGGGGGATCGCCATTTCCGTCGCCACCGAAGTACCGGGAAGTCTGGTCACGGCGGTGGACCTCTCCCCCGCCGCTATCGCGTTGACAAGGAGAAACGCTCTCGCGGCAGGCGTCGGAGCGCTCCGGCTGGAGCAGGACGACGTCCGCGATCCACTGCTGCTGGCCGACCTCGACGGCACTGTGGACGTGGTGGTCAGCAACCCGCCCTACATCCCGCCGGACGCCGTGCCGGTCGAGCCGGAGGTCCGCGACCACGACCCGGACCTGGCGCTCTACGGCGGCGGTCTGGACGGTCTGGACATCCCGCGCGCGGTGATCACCGCCGCTACCCGGTTGCTCAAGCCCGGCGGGCTGTTCGTGATGGAGCATGCCGAGGTCCAGGACGCGGCCGTCCGGGAACTGGCAGCCGCAGCCAGTTTCACCCAGGTTCGCACCGTGGACGACCTGACCGGCCGGCCGCGGGCGGTGGTGGGCCGGTTCCAGCCGAACTGAGGCCGGTGCCGGCCACCCGCCGGGAGCGCTTCAGCCGGTGCCTGTGGGCTCAGCCCAGCGTCACCAGACCAGCGTCACAGGTTGATCATGTGACCGGCGATGCCCTCGACGGTCTCCTTGAGCGCCTCGGACAGGCTCGGGTGGGCGTGGATGTTGCGGCCGACCTCGTCAGCGGTCAGATCCCACTGCTGCGCCAGCGTGAGCTCCGGCAGCAGCTCGGAGACGTCCGGGCCGATCATGTGCGCGCCCAGCAGTTCGTTGTAGCGGGCGTCGGCAACGATCTTGACGAAGCCGGTGGCATCGCCCAGACCGTGCGCCTTGCCGTTGGCCGAGAACGGGAACTTCGCCACCTTCACGTCGTAGCCCTTCGCCTTCGCCTGCTCCTCGGTGTAGCCGAAGGAGCCGATCTGCGGCTGGCAGTAGGTGGCCCGCGGGATCATGTCGTAGTTGATCGGCATGGTCTCCGCGCCGGCAATCGTCTCGGCGGCCACCACGCCCTGGGCCTCGGCGGTGTGGGCCAGCATCAGCTTCATCGTGACGTCGCCGATCGCGTAGATGTTGGGGACATTGGTGCGCATGTAGTCGTCGATCGCGATCGCGCCCCGATCGGTGAGCGCGACCCCGGTGTTCTCCAGCCCGTAGCCGGTGGTGCGGGGCGCGAACCCGAGGGATTCCAGCACCCGGTCGGCCTCCAGCACCCGCGACTCGCCACCGGCTGCCGGGCTGACGGTGACCCGCACGCCGTCCGGGCCCTCCTCGATCTTTTCCACCTTGGTGCCGGTGAGCACCTCGACGCCGAGCTTGCGGTAGGCCTTGGCGAGTTCGGCGGAAACCTCGGCGTCCTCGTTGGGCACCATCCGGTCGAGGTACTCCACGATGGTCACCTTGGCGCCATAGTTGGCCAGGACGTAGGCGAACTCGGTGCCGATCGCGCCCGCGCCGCAGATCACGATCGATCCCGGGACGGTGTCGGAGAGGATCTGTTCCTGGTAGGTGTAGATCCTCTCCGAGACGGCGGTGCCTGGCAGCATCTTGGTGGTGGCGCCGACGGCGATGATGCAGTTGTCGAAGGTGACGGTCTGCTGCTCGCCGTTGTCGCCGGCCACCTGGATGGTGTGGGCGTCGGTGAAGGTGCCCCAGCCGTTGAGTTCGGTGATCTTGTTCTTCTTCATCAGGAAGTGGACGCCCTTGACCATCCGGTCACTGACCGAGCGGCTGCGGCTGAAAGCCTTGCCGAAGTTGAAGCTGACCTCACCTTCGATGCCGAACAGGTCCGCCTCGGCGTTGAAGATGTGCGCGAGTTCGGCATTGCGCAGCAGCGCCTTGGTCGGGATGCAGCCGACGTTGAGGCAGACACCGCCCCACCACTGCTTCTCGATGATGGCGGTGTTCAGGCCCAGCTGGGCCGCACGAATCGCTGCTACGTAACCGCCGGGCCCGGCGCCCAGCACGACGACGTCGAAGTGTGTGGTCATGGCCGACACTCTATTCCCTGCGGCAACGCCGCTTCGATGGGACGGGTGGAACGAAACGGCCTCGCCGGACACCGCCCCGTCCTGGTGATGGGGCCATCCAGCGTGCGTCTATCTCTCATGTGAGTTAAAGTGACGGACGTGGCAGATCTTCTCCCCAGCAGCATCGGTACCCTGATCCGCGATGCGCGCAAGCAACGCGGGCTCACCCAACAGCAGTTGGCAACCGAGCTGGGCACCAGCCAGAGCGCCATCCACCGGATCGAGTCCGGTGGGCAGAACCTCAGCCTGGAGATGATCAACCGGATCGCGTCCGCGCTGGAGAGCCCGTTGATCAGCGCCGGACCGAGCGGCCCCACCCACTTGCGAGTGGAGGGCCCGACCACGCTGAGCGGGTCGATCGTGGTGCGCTCCTCGAAGAACGCGGCAGTGGCGCTGATGTGCGCTTCGCTGCTCAACCACGGCCGGACGGTGCTGCGCGGGATCGCCCAGATCGAGGAGGTCAACCGGCTGATCGAGGTGCTGACCAGCATCGGGGTCTCGGCCACCTGGTCGGACGACCGCACCGAACTCCAACTGGTCCGCCCTGCCGAACTCGACCTGGCGGCGATGGACGCCGCCGCCGCACGCCGGACCCGGTCGATCATCATGTTCCTGGGCCCGTTGCTGCACGAGCAGCAGAGCTTCGATCTGCCCTACGCCGGTGGCTGCAACCTGGGGATCCGGACGATCACCCCCCACCTGCACGCGCTGCGCCATTTCGGGCTGGAGGTGCGGGCCACCCAGGGCTTCTACCATGCCAGCGTCCAGGAGCCGGGTGGCAACCGGCGCTCGATCACGTTGATCGAGCGTGGCGACACGGTGACCGAGAACGTTCTGATGGCGGCCGCGCAGTTCCCCGGGACGACGGTGATCCGCAACGCCAGCGCGAACTACATGGTGCAGGATCTGTGCTTCTTCCTGCAGCAACTCGGCGTCCGGATCGAGGGCATCGGCACCACCACGCTCGAGGTGCGGGGGCTGAGCCGGATCGACTCCGACATCACCTTCGCCCCGTCTGAGGACCCGATCGAGGCGATGAGCCTGATGACCGCAGCGATCGTCACCCGCAGCGAGTTGACGATCTGCCGGGCACCGATCGAGTTCCTCGACATCGAGTTGGCGATCCTGGCCGAGATGGGCCTGAAGTATCACCTGTCCCCCGAGTACGCCGCCGAGAACGGTCGCACCCGGCTGGTCGACCTGACCGTGCTGCCGTCCGACCTGCACGCGGCTGCGGACAAGATCCATGCGATGCCGTTCCCGGGACTGAACATCGACAACCTGCCGTTCTTCGCCGTGATTGCTGCCGCCGCCGAGGGCAGGACGATGATCCACGACTGGGTCTACGAGAACCGCGCGATTCACCTGGTCGACCTGACCAAGCTCGGCGCCGACGTGCAGTTGCTCGACCCGCACCGGATCGTCGTCACCGGACCGACCCGCTGGCGCGGCCAGGAACTGGTCTGCCCACAGGCGCTGCGTCCGGCGGTCTGCCTGCTGCTGGCGGCCATGGCCGCCCGCGGCACCTCGGTGCTGCGGGATGTCTACGTGATCAACCGCGGCTACGAGGATCTACCCAACCGGCTCAACGCCCTGGGTGCGCACATCGAGGTCTTCAAGGACTGACTCCTACCGTCCCTGTCTGGGTCACAGGCGGGTGGCCTCGAACTCGTGGCTGGGGTGGACGATGTCCTCCTGGGCACCGACCAGCAGCAACTCCGCCGAGTCCGCGTCGGCGGTCGCCTTCAGAACCGAGTAGACCACGCTCGCCGTTCGGGCCAGCGCGAGCCCCGGGTCGCCGGTGCGGAGGTAGTGCGCGAGAAAGGTCGCCGCGGTGATGTCACCGGAACCGGTGAAGGTGCGGTCGATCAGCGGGGTGGCGACCGTCCAGGCACCGTCGCCGCTCACGACCAGCATGGTGACCACGTCGGAGTCGACGTCGTCCAGGATGGCGCTGGTCACCAGCACCACGTCCGGCCCGTTGGCGCGCAGCGCGTGGGCGGCGGCCAGCACCTCCTCCAGGGTGTGGGTCTGGCGGCCGGTGAGGTAGTCGAGCTCGAATTGGTTCGGGGTGACCACCTGCGCGGATGGCACGACGTGGTCGCGCATGAACTCCGGGATCCCCTCGCGGACGTACATGCCGCGCCCGACATCGCCCATCACCGGGTCGCAGCAGTAGATCGCCTCGGGGTTGCGCTGCTTGACCAGCGCGACCGCCTTGAGGATCTCGGCGCCGACCGCCTCGCCGCCCTGGTAGCCGGACAGGACGGCGTCCACCTGCCCCAGTACGCCCCGCTCGTCGATGCCCTGGACCACGGCCGCGATGTCGTCGGCGGCGAGCAGCGGGCCGCGCCAGGCGCCGTAACCGGTGTGGTTGGAGAAGTGGACAGTGAGCACCGGCCACACCTCCACGCCCATCCGCATCAGCGGAAAGGTGGCGGCGGAGTTGCCGACGTGGCCGTAGGCCACCGAGGACTGGATCGACAGGATTGTGGTCACCGACACATTGTGGCCAAGACCCGCGCGGCTTCCCGTCCTGCCCGCGGGACGGACCGGCAGGACGCGCCCCGGGCTGGCTGTTCATGGACGTCCAATCCGCCCGGCCTGCCATACTGCGGAGTGTGAGGGCCAGTGACTACGCGTTCTTCGACACCCGGTTCCAGGCCCTGGCTCACCGCGGCGGCCAGCACCCCGGAATCGGCGAGAACTCCTTGCGGGCTTTCGCCCGCGCCCTCGAACTCGGCTACCGCTACGTCGAGACCGATGTCCACGCCACCGCCGACGGCGTGCTGATGGCCTTCCACGACACCTCGCTGGAGCGGGTGACCGACGGTCACGGCCAGATCACCGACCACACCGCCGCCGATCTGGCCGAGGTCAGGATCGGCGGCACCGACCCGATCCCCACCGTGGCTGAACTGTTCGAGACCTTCCCGCAGGCCCGGTTCAACATCGACCTGAAATCGGCGGGCGGGATCGCGCCGCTGGCCAGGTTGCTGGAGGAGTACCAGGCCTACGACCGGGTGTGCGTGGCGTCCTTCTCGTCGGCTCGGCTCGCCGCCTTCCGGAAGTTGACCGGCGACCGGGTCGCCACCGGGATGGCTCCCGGCTCGGTGGTTCTGCTCGCTCTCAGCGGGCTGGGTACGGCAGGCTGGGCCCTCGGCAACGCCGCGCAGGTACCGGCGAGAGTCGCCGCCGGCCTGCTGCCGGTGGTCACCCGGCGCTTTGTCGAGGCCGCTCACCGTACCGGCCGGCGGGTGCACGTCTGGACGATCAATGACGCTGCCGAGATGAACCGGTTGATCGATCTGGGCGTGGACGGCATCGTGAGCGACGATGTCGTGGTACTCAAGGACGTTCTGTGTGCACGCGGACTCTGGGAAGGCGAAGCATGAGCAGTCGGGCCGGCCAGGAAACGGCGGATCGGGTGGTTCCCCGTCGTCAGGTGTTCTCGTGGGCGCTGTGGGATTGGGCCACCCAGCCGTTCAACTCGGTGATCCTGACCTTCGTCTGGGTGCCCCTCTACCTGGTTTCGAAGGACTTTCTGGCGCCCGAGATTGCCGCCCAGGATCCTGGAAGTGTCGGCTGTTCGACAGCCGCCACGGAGTCGACGTCCTACTGCCTGGGGCTGGCCGACCTCTCCAGCTGGTACGGCTGGGTCACCTTCGCGGCCGGCATCCTGATCCTGCTGCTCGCTCCGGTCCTCGGGCAGCGGGCGGACATCGACGGCAACAAGAAGCGCTGGGTGCTCGGCTGCACCGCGGTACTGGCGCTGCTGCAGTTCGCACTGTTCTTCGTCCATGCTGAACCGGTCTACTTCTGGCTGGGTGCGGTTCTGCTCGCCCTGGGTGCGGTCACGTCCGAGATCGCGGGCGTGAACTACAACGCGATGCTCGTTCAGGTGTCGACGCCGAAGACTGTCGGACGAGTGAGCGGCCTCGGCTGGGGTATGGGCTACATCGGCGGCATCGTCGCACTGGTGATCGTGGTGGTCCTCAACCAGGAGGACTGGTTCGGACTGGATACCGGTGACGGCCTGGCCTATCGGCTGATCGCCGTCGGCTGCGCGGTCTGGACTGTGCTGTTCGCGCTCCCGTTCATCATTCACGTCCCCGAGTCACCTGCCCGTCCGGACCGGCCGAAGGTCGGCTTCTTCACCAGCTACGTCGTGCTGGTCAAGGACATTGCGCGGCTCTTCCGCACCTCCCGTCCGGCTTTCTGGTTCCTGCTGGCCAGCGCGGTCTACCGCGACGGGCTGGCGGGGGTCTTCGCCTTTGGTGGAGTCCTGGCGACAGCGGCGTTCGGCTTCACCCCCACCGAGGTGATCGTCTTCGGTGTCGCCCTCAACCTGGTCGCCGGTATCGCCACCATCCTCGCCGGGAGACTCGACGACCGGTTCGGCCCACGTGCGGTGATCGTCACCGCCCTGGTGGTCCTGGTGCTGAGCTGCCTGTTCGTGTTCTTCTTCCGCGAGGGCGGCAAGACCATCTTCTGGATCGGCGGGATCGTGTTGTCGGCAGCAGTCGGGCCGGCGCAGGCGGCCAGCCGCGGCTTGCTCGCCCGGGTGACGCCGGCCGGCATGGAGGGGGAGATCTTCGGTCTGTACGCCACCACCGGCCGGGTGGTCAGCTGGATGTCGCCGTTGTTGTGGGGGGCGTTCATCGGCTGGTTCGGCGCCACCTACTGGGGGATTCTCGGGCTGGCGATCGTGCTGCTGGTGGGGCTGGTGCTGTTGCTGCTGGTGAAACTGCCCCGATTCGTCCACGCCTGAACCGGGGCCGGTTCCGAGCTGTGGCGTGCGGGGCCCCTGCCGCTCCGGTTGCGTCCTCGGCTACGGTTGAGGTAATCCACGGGAGGTAGGAGCAGACCATGGCAGATCGCGCGCTGCGAGGATCCGGGCTCGGATCGAAGAGCTTTGCCGACGGCCAGGGAGTGGAACTTGCCCCCCGGCTCCAGATCGGCTTCGACTGCCCGAAGGGCCATCACTTCGAGATCGTCTTCGCCGAGGAGGCGGAGCTGCCCACCGAGTGGGAGTGCCCCAAGTGCGGTGAGCCGGCCCGTCGTTCGGACGGTGCCGAGCCCGAGGTCAAGCAGACCAAGCCGCCGCGCACCCACTGGGACATGCTGCGGGAACGCCGCTCCATCGAGGAACTGGAGGATCTGCTGGCCGAGCGGCTGGAGGAGATCCGCGGCGAGAACTCCTGAGCCGGTGATGCCCGGCCGTTGAACCGGCCGCAGTGCCCGGGCTCAGTCCGGCTGCTCCTCGATCCCCGGCTCCACGATCTCACCCGGAATGACCGTGTCCGCCGGCTCACCGGTCCGTCGGGTGGCCTGTTGCCTGGCCACGACGAACCCCACTGCCCGCCGCACCAGCGGCCGGGTCGCCGGCAGCAGGAACAGCAGTCCGAGCAGGTCGGTGACCAGGCCGGGGAGCATCAGCAGGATGCCGCCGACCAGGATCAGGGCGGCGTCCGCGAGCCGTCCGGTGGGCAGCCTGCCGCCCTTCATCGCCTCGACCAGGGCGTGCCAGGCGCGGCTGCCCTCCCGGCTCATCAACCAGGCGCCCAACCCGGCGCTGACGAGCAGAACGGCCACGGTCGGCCAGAGCCCCACCCAGTGCCCGACGCTGATCAGCAGCCACACCTCGATGATCGGGATCACGACGAAGAGCGCCACGATCCCCCACAGCAGCAGGGGCGGGTGCTGGCGGGCAGGCGAACTGGCGGAGCTGGTCATGCCGGCACCTTTCTGCGAGTCAACGCCGATCGCAGTTGCGCGACCCGGTGTGCGATTCCCCACCGGGTCGTGAGCAGCATCGCTTCGAGGACGATCTTCTGGCTCATCTTCGACTCCCCGTACTGCCGGTCCTCGAACTCGATCGGCACCTCGGCAACAGTGAAGCCGTGCTTGACCGCCCGCCAGGCCAGGTCGACCTGGAAGCCGTAGCCGGCGGCCTGGACGCCGTCCAGATCCATCCCACGCAGGGTACTGGCTCGCCAGGCGGCGAATCCGCCGGTGGCATCGCCGAGCGGCAGTCCGAGCCACAGTTTCACCCACAGGTTGCCGCCGCGGGAGAGCAACTCGCGTGACTTCGGCCAGTTGACCACCCGGCCGCCCGGCACCCACCGGGAACCCTTCACCGCATCGGCGGTCCGCAGCCGCTGCAACAGCGACGGTAGCTGTTCGGGCTTGTGGGAGCCGTCGGCGTCGAACTCGACCAGCACGTCGTAGCCGTGTTCCAGCCCCCAGGCGAACCCGGCGAGATAGGCGGCGCCCAGACCCTGCTTGCCCGGCCGGTGCAGCACCTTGATGTGGCGGTCGTCCGCGGCGAGCCGGTCAGCAAGGTCGCCGGTGCCGTCCGGGGAGTTGTCGTCGACGATCAGGATGTCCGCCTGCGGGACGGCGGCGCGGAGCCGGGCTGTGATCGGGCCCACGTTCTCCGCCTCGTTGTAGGTCGGGATGATGACCAGCACCTGCCCCAGGGTGGCCGTGGGGTCGCTCATCAAAGCTCCATCGATCGGTGAATCGGGCTTCTTCATTCTGCCCTACGCCGCCAAAGAGCCGAGCCGAGAACGAGCAATCCGCCGGCGGCGGCCAGCGTCAGTTCGAGGACGGGCGCGATGCTCACCACCGGCGTGACGCCGGTGCGGCGCGCCAGGCTGACAACGCCGGTCGCGGCCCCCGGATCGGTCACCTCCCACGTCACCGATCCGTCCGGGCCGATCAGCCCGGACACCCCGCTGGTGGTGACCACGAGGATCTCCCGGCGCAGTTCGGCGGCGCGCGCCCGGGTGATCGCGAACTGCTGTTCGATCTGCCCGGTGCCCTGATACATCGCGTTGCTGCTCTGCACCACCAGCACCTGGCCGCCGTAGCGGACGGTGTCGTAGCTGATCGCGTCGAAGGAGACGTCGTAGCAGATCATCACCCCGAGGTTGAGTGGCTGGCCGGCGACGCTCACCTGCAGCACCCCGGGCTCCGTGCCGGGGATCGACTGTGCCCCGACATAGCCCAGCTTGGGAATCAGCGGCAGCAGCACGTCGCGGTACGGGATCCACTCCCCGAACGGGACGATCCCCCGCTTGGTGTACCTGGTCACTTCGCCACGGGACGGATCCAGCCACAGCGAGGCGGTCTGGCGTTCGTCGGGTCCGGGGCCGTCGAGGATGGTGCCGGCGAAGAGCGGGACCTGCGCCACCTGGAGGGCGTCGACCAGGGCCTGGGCGGTCTGGGCGTCATGGTAGGGGTCCATGTCGGTGCCGTTCTCCGGCCAGACGATGAAGTCCGGACGGGGCACCCGTCCGGCCGCGACGTCGTCCATGAGCGTGACGGTGCCGGCCAGGTGGTTCTTCGTCGTGGTGCGGGCCGGTCCGATGCCGTAGACGCCGCCCCCGGGCGCTCCGCCCTGTACCCAGCCGACGTTGACCGGTTCGCCGGCCGTCCCGGCAGGGATCAGGCTGCCCGCCCACGAGACGCCGAGCAGTGCCACGGTGACCAGGCCGGCGACCAGGACGCGCGCCCGTCCCGGGCGGTCCACCAGCCACAGCAGGCCCTGGCCGACCAGGGCGATGGCGAAGGTCACGCCCGCGACGCCCACCAGCGGGTAGAGCCCGGTCAGGGGCGAGTCGACCAGCGCGTAGCCCAGCCGCATCCAGCCGAAGCCGTCGAATGGCCAGCGGGACACCAGTGCCTCGACGCCCACCCAGCAGGCGGCGATCACCGGTGGCCACCAGGCGCGTCCCCGGACGAACCAGGCCAGGCCGGCCAGCAGCACGTAGAAGAAGGTGGTGGCCAGCACGATCCCGAGGTAGGCCTCCAGGAAGATCGCGTTCATCCAGTCCAGGCCCAGTCCCATGAAGCCGAGCCCGTAGCCCAGCCCGAGCAGCAGCGCCTGCCACCAGCGCCCGGCACCGAGCACCAGCAGGGAGAGCCCGGCTGTTCCAGGAATCAGCAGCGGCCACCAGGCGAAGGGTTCGAAGCCCAGCCCGGTGACCACCCCGAAGCCGATGGCCAGGCCCACCCGCAGGCCCAGCTGCAGCCTGGCCACCCGATCGATCACGCAGGCGAGCATAGTCAGCCCGGCGGGGCAGGCTCGAACCGGGACGCGGCGGCTGGCACCATGGGGCCATGGATGCGCCCCGCCTGATGCTGCTGGACACCGCCTCGCTGTACTTCCGTGCCTTCTACGGGCTACCCGACACGCTGCGCTCGCCCGACGGTACGCCGGTCAACGCCGTCCGCGGACTGCTGGACTTCATCGCCCGGTTCGTCGCGGAGTACTCCCCCACCCACCTGGCCTGCTGCTGGGACAACTCCTGGCGTCCGGCGTGGCGGGTGGAACTGCTGCCGTCCTACAAGGCGCACCGGGTTGCGGCTGTCGCCACCGACAGTGCGGACGGGTTCGCCGAGCAGGTGCCGGACGGGCTGGAGATGCAGGTGCCGTTGATCCGGCAGGTGCTGGCCGCTGCCGGCCTGCCGGTGGTCGGCGTGGACGGCTACGAGGCCGACGACGTGATCGGCACCCTCGCGACGAGCTGGGACGGGCCGGTGGAGGTGGTCACCGGCGACCGCGATCTCTTCCAGCTGGTCGATGACGGCCGCGCCCACCGCGTCCTCTACTGCGCCCGCGGCGTGTCGCGGCACGACCGGGTCGATGACGCCTGGCTGACCGCCAGGTACGGGATCACCGGGGCCGGCTACGTCGACTTCGCCGTGCTGCGCGGGGATCCGTCCGACGGCCTGCCTGGTGTCGCGGGGATCGGCGAGAAGACCGCAGCTGCTCTGATCGGGGATCACCACGACCTGGCCGGGATCGTCGCGGCGGCCGACCGCGGCGACCTGGCTGCCGCCGTCACCCGCCGGCTCCAGGACGCTGCCGACTACCTCGGCCCGGCCCGGACGGTGGTGGCGGTGGCCACCGACGTGCCACTGCCTGCCCTCGACCTGACGCTGCCCGCCGCGCCGCCCGATCCGGCGGCGTTCACCGTCCTGGCCGGTACGCTCGGCCTGGGTGGCAGCGCGGACCGGCTGCTTCAGGCCCTCGCCGGTCGCAGCACGTAGACCCCGGTCGAGGCCAGCAGGTTCGCCAGCTTCGGGGAGACCTTCACAGGGTCGCCGGCGGCTCCCAGCGGGATCGTCCGCTCAACCTCCAACCCGACCTCGTCGAACAGCACCTGCAGGTCGTACAGCGTGGTGTAGCGGACGTTGGGCGAGTCGTACCAGCTGTAGGGCAGATCCTTGCCCATCGGCAGCCGGCCGCGCAGCATCCGTAGCCGGTGCGGGTACCAGCCGAAGTTCGGCACCGAGACGATCAGCCGGTCGGCAATCCGGGCCATGTGCCGCAGCACGCGGTCCGGGTAGCGCACGGTCTGCAGGGTGCGGGAGAGCACGACGACGTCGTAGGAGTCGCCGGTGAACTCGTCCAGCTCGCGGTTGATGTCCAGTTCGATCACCGGGACGCCCAGCCGGATCGCCGCCAGCACCTTGTCCGGGTCGATCTCGACGCCGGTGCCGCGACAGCGCTGCTCGCGCATCAGGTGGGACAGCAGGTTGCCCGAGCCGCAGCCGAGGTCGAGCACCCGGCTGCCGTCCGGGATCAGGCTGGCGACCAGGGCTAGATCCTTGCGAAGGCTCATCGCAGTCCCTCCTCCAGCGCGCGGTCGAGGAAGGCCCGCACAGTCTGGTGGTACCGCTCGACCGGCAGCAGAAAGGAGTCGTGCCCCCAGGTGGACGGGATCTCGCGGAAGGTCACCGGCTGGCCGGCGCCCTCGAGCTTGCGGACGATCCGCCGGGAGTGGTCGGTGCCGAACCGCCAGTCACTCTCGAACGACACCACGAGCCAGTTCACCGGGTGCGCGCGCACCGCCGTCAGCGAGCCCGGGTCGGCGAACGGGTCGAAGTAGTCCATCACCCGGGTGAGGTAGAGGTAGCTCAGCGCATCGAACCGCTCCAGGAAGACCTGTCCCTGGTGGTCGAGGTAGCTCTCGACCGCGAAGTCGATGCCGAAGCCCGGGCCGCCCACAGACGGCTGGCGGCGGTTCGGTTCGCGGCCGAATTTCTCCTCCAGTGCGGCCTCGGAGAGGTAGGTGATGTGCGCCATCATCCGGGCGATCGCCAGACCGGTTGCCGGACTGACGCCCTCCTCGGCGTAGCGACCGTCTTTGAAGAACCGGTCGGTCATGATCGCCCGTCGCGCCACCGCCGAGAAGGCGATGTTCTGGGCGTTCAGCCGGCTGGAGGCGGCCACCACCAACGCGTTGGCGACCTGTTCGGGATGGTCGAGCGCCCACTGCAGCACCTGCATCCCGCCCAGTGAGCCGCCCAGGGCAGCCAGCAGCCGCTCGATCCCCAGGTGGGCCAGCAGGGCGCGGTGCACCGCGACCAGGTCGGTCATCGCGATCAGCGGGAAGTCCAGGCCGAAGGCGCGTCCGGTCTCCGGGTTGACCGAGGCCGGGCCGGTGGTGCCCTGGCAGCCGCCCAGCAGGTTCGCACAGATCACGAAGAACCGGTCGGTGTCCAGCGGTTTGCCCGGCCCGATCAGGTTGTCCCACCAGCCGGGCCGTTCGGCACCGGAGTGGAAGCCGGCGGCGTGGGCGTCCCCGGTGAGGGCGTGACAGACCATCACCGCGTTGTCCCGGTTCGGGCTGAGTTCGCCGTAGGTCTCGTAGGCGACCGCCACCGGGCCCAGCGAGGCACCGTTCAGCATTCGCAGCGGCTCCTCGGCGGTGAAGAGCTGGACGTGCTGGGTCTCGACGACCCCGATAGATCCTGCGGGCATGCGGTGCCTCCTTTCGTGGTGCTCGGCCGGGACCGGGGACGGTTCCGGTGTCCCGGCTGGTGGTGGGCCGGGGGACGGTTCCTCGGTGTTCGCACAGACTACCCAGCCCGGGCGTGGGACAATGGCGACGGCCGAGCAGGAGGACAGATGGCGGAGTTGAAGGACAGGCTGCGGACGGATCGGGTCGCGGCGATGAAGGCGCGCGACGAGATCGCCAAGAACACCCTCGGGATGGCGTTGACCGCCATCCAGCTCGAGGAGGTGGCCGGGGACGTGGCCCGCGAACTCAGCGACGACGAGGTGCGCACGGTGCTCGTCCGGGAGGTGGCCAAGCGCAAGGACTCCGCGCAGGCCTACACCGATGGCAGGCGTCCCGAACTCGCCGAGAAGGAGTTGGCCGAGGCTGCGGTCCTGCAGGCCTATTTGCCGGCCGCCCTCACCGAGGACGAGGTGGACGCGATCGTCGCCGAGGAGGTCGCCGCAGCAGCGGCGGCGCTGGGCCAGGCGCCCACCATGAAGCAGATGGGGCAGGTCATCAAGGCCGTCAACGCTCGCGCCCAGGGCCGCGCCGAGGGCGCCGTGGTGGCGGCCAAAGTACGCGCCGCCCTCAGCTGAGCCACCCCCACCACCCCCCATCGACCGCCACCCTTGACGTCGAGCGCTCGTCCCAGGGGACGGGCGCTCGGCGCGAAGGCAGGCGCTCAGTTCGGCAGGGCGGGCGCTCGATGAGGCAGCTGGCTCAGTCGGTCCGGGCTGGCTCCGGCAGGGTGACGGTGTAGTTCCGGAAGGGTGTCACGCGCGCGCCGATCAGCAGCATGGTCACCACCACCAAGACGCCGCCGATCGCCGCTGTCAGCGGTGCACCCAACCATTCCGCAGCCAGGCCGTGGAAGACGTCCGCCAGTCTCGGCCCGCCGGCCACGACCACGATGAACACGCCCTGCACCCGTCCGCGGACGGCATCGTCGGTCGCCGCCAGCAGCATGGTCTGGCGGAAGGCGGCCGAGGCCATGTCGGCGGCACCGCCCACGGCAAGCATGACAATGGCCACGACCAGCATCGGCGTCCGCCAGACCGGAGCGAGTCCCACCGCGACACCGAACAGCGCGATCGCGCCACCCCAGATCAGGATGCAGACGATCACCGCCAGGCCCTGGCGACGCACCCGGGAATACCACCCGGAGAAGATGCCGCCCACCAGCGATCCCAGCGGGATGCCGACGAACAGCAGCGCGTAGACCAGCCCACCCTCGGCGCGCTCACCGAAGGACACATGAGCCAGTTCGGGGAACAGCGCCCGCGGCATGCCGAAGATCATCGCCACCAGATCGACGCCGAGGCTGACCAGCACCACCACGTGCCAGCGCAGGAACCGCACTCCCTCAATGATCGAGCGCAGCCCGGGCGAACCAGTGCGTCCCTGGACGGGAAGCCTGGGCAGCCGGATCACGGCACTGAGGGTGGCGAAAAGTGTGATCGTGTCGATCAGATAGAGCCAGGAGAAGCCGACCACCGGGATCAGCGCGCCACCGACCAGCGGTCCGGCGATGGCGCCGGCCGTCATCACCGTCATGTTCAGCGCGTTCGCGGCCGGCAGTTGCTCGTCCGGCAGCAGCCGCGGCAGCACCGCTGTCCGGGTGGGCTGGTTCACCGCGAAGCAGGCCTGCTGCAAGGAGAACACCCCGAGCAGCAACCAGACATTGTTCAAGCCGGCCGCGGCCTGCGCCCAGAAGCAGCCGCTGGTGAGGATCAGGCCGGCGGTGGTGACGATCAGCAGCATCCGGCGGTCGAAGTGGTCGGCCAGGGCCCCGCCCCACAACCCGAAGACGATCAGCGGCACCAGCCCGAACAACCCTGCCAGGCCCACGTACGCCGAGGAGTTGGTGATCGCGTACAGCTGCGCAGGCACCGCGACCACGGTGAGCTGTGCACCGATGACAGTGATGATGTTGGCGACCCACAGCCGACGGAAGGTAGGGGTCTGCAACGGTGTGGTGTCAGCCAGGAGTGCTCTGAGTCCGGCCACGGTGGGACAGCCTACGCTTCGTCTGCGAACCACCCTCTAAGGTGTTCCAGTGCCCGAACTCGGCCTGGAGGGTCTCCTGCTGCTGATCGTCTCGGCCTTCCTGGCCGGCACGGTCGACGCCGTGGTGGGCGGTGGCGGGCTGATCCAGCTGCCCGCGCTGATGGTGGCCTTCCCCGGGGCTGCCCCCGTCCAGTTGCTGGCCACCAACAAGCTCGGGTCAATCGCCGGCACCTCGACCTCGAGCATCACCTACTATCGGCGGGTTCACCCGGACCTGAGGACCGCGCTTCCGCTGGCGGTGGCGGCCTTCGCCGGATCGGCGCTGGGCGCGGTGGTGGCGTCCCAGATCCCGCGCGCGGCGTTCAACCCGATCGTGCTGATCGCCCTGCTGGTGGTCGGTGCCTACGTCATCTTCAAGCCCGAGGTGGGCCGGGTGGAACAACTGCGGCACAGCGGACGGCGGCACTACCTCGCGGCAGCGGTCACCGGCGCCGGCATCGGCTTCTACGACGGTGCGCTGGGTCCGGGAACCGGGTCGTTCCTGGTGTTCGCCCTGGTCGGCTGGTTGGGCTATGCCTTCCTCGAGGCCAGTGCGAAGGCCAAGATCGCCAACTTCGCCACCAACCTGGCCGCTCTGGTGATCTTCATCCCGCAGGGCGCGGTGATGTGGAAGTACGGCCTGATGATCGCTGCCGCCAACCTCGCCGGAGGCTACGTCGGTGCCCGGGTGGCGGTGGCCAAAGGGGTCCGGTTCATCCGGGTGGTGTTCATCGTGGTGGTGGCGGCGTTCGCGGTGAAGATCGGCTGGGACCTGGCCCATCCAGCCTGAGGGTGACCTGAGAACCGGCCGGAGTCGCCCCGAAGCAGCGGCCGGCCACCGCTAGGGTGAAGCATGGCTCCCGTCCTTTCCGTGCTCGCCGGCCTGGCCGCGTTGATCGTCGGCGCTGAACTGGTGGTGCGTTACGGTTCCCGGCTCGCGCGGCGGCTGGGGGTGCCACCCATGATCGTCGGGCTGACGGTGGTCTCGATCGGCACCAGCATCCCCGAACTCGCGGTCGGAGTGGACGCCATGCGGGCGAATGCCGGCTCGCTGGCGATCGGCAACATCGCCGGCACGAACGTGGTCAACCTGCTGCTGATCCTGGGGCTGAGCGCGGCAGTGCGTCCGATCGCCATCGAACGACGGACCCGGCTGCTCGATCTGCCCGGGATGGCCGTGGCCGCCGTCCTGCTCTTCGTATTCACCCTGGGCGGCAGGCTGGATCGCTGGATGGGTTTTCCGCTGATCGGCTTCGCGGTCGCCTACACCGTGCTGCTGGTGCTGTGGACGCGCGGGGAGAACGCCCGCGACCAGCATCTCGCCGCCGAGTACGAGCACGAGTTCCCCGCCGAGCCGAGTCAGCACGGCGGACGACTGCTGGCCTGGTTCGGTGTGCTGCTGATCGCCGGCATCGCGGTGATCGTGGTGGGTGCGGACTGGCTGGTCCACGGCTCGGTCGAACTGGCCCGGATCGTCGGCGTCTCCGACGCGTTCATCGGCCTGACCATTGTCGCGATCGGCACCTCGGCGCCGGAGTTGGTGACCACGGTGATCTCGACCATTCGAGGTGACCGGGACATCGCGATCGGCAACCTGATCGGCTCGAGTGTCTACAACCTGACCCTGATCCTCGGTGTGCCAGTGCTGGTTGCGGACGGCTCGGGGCCGATCGACGCCCAACTGCTGCACATCGATCTGCCGGTCATGGTGGCGGTCTCCCTGCTGTGCGTGCCGTTGTTCCTGACCGGCAAACGGCTCTCGCGGACCGAGGGAGTGTTGTTCGTGGCCGGGTATGTGGTGTACCTGACCTACCTGCTGCTCACCCGGACCTGAGGAAACCGGCCCATGCCAGGCCGTGTCCCGGCGGGCAGGTCGGATGAGAGGATCGGCACGTGATCGAGGTTCCTGCGCTGGTGGCGGCGATCGATGCCGCGTTGCGGGAGCGCGCCGTCCCGGAACGGGCGGCCGGCGAGAAGGCCTACCTGAAGAGTGACCTCGACCACTACGGCACCGCGCTGCCGGTCATCCGCCGGATCGTGCGGACGGAAACCAGGCCCGCGAAGCTCACCCACGACGAGGTGGTGGCGCTGGCCGGCGCGTTGTGGGCGGCGCCGGTGCACGAGCGGCGGGTGGCCGCCTCGGAACTGCTGGTGGCGAAGGTGGACCTGTTGCAGGCCTCGGACATCACCTTGCTGGAGCGGTTGTTGCGGGAGTCTCGCACCTGGGCGCTGGTCGATTCGCTGGCGGCCTCGGCGGTGGGCCCGCTGCTCGCGCGCGAGCCGGGGCTTGGCAGCGCCCTGGATCGCTGGGCCGCCGACGACGACTTCTGGCTGCGGCGCGCGGCGCTGCTGGCCTTGCTGGTGCCGTTGCGCCGCGGCGGTGGTGACTTTGAGCGCTTCGGACGCTACGCCGACACCATGCTGGAAGAGAAGGAGTTCTTCGTTCGCAAGGCGATCGGCTGGGTGCTGCGCGACACTGGCAAACTGCGCCCGGAACTGGTGTTCGACTGGCTGTTGCCCCGCGCCGCACGGGCCTCGGGAGTCACCGTCCGGGAAGCGGTCAAGTACCTGAAGGAGGACCAACGTGCAGCAGTTCTCGCCGTCCGCCGTTAGCCCGACACCGTCGCGCTGGCGTCCGCCGTGGGCCCAGTCGGTCGCGATCATCCTGCTGGTCGTCTGCGTTGGCACCCTGGGCTTCGGCCTGCTGCTGGTGATCTCCGACCTGTCGCGGCACGACGACTTCCTCGACGGCGTCGGGGCGCTGATCGGCGGCATGATCGGCCTTCCCGGACTGCTGGCCGGCATTCCCCTGGTGGTCTTCCTCGCCCGCCGCGGCGGCCGGGTGCCGTTCGTCCTCGGGGTCGCCGTGGCGGTGCTCGGCTTCGCAGCCCTGGTGTGGTTCTTCGGCTTCGCCAACTGATCTCAGCGGAAGTCGCGAGAGGTGTGCCGGATGCCGATCGCAAGGGACTCGATCCGGTCGGCGACCAGATTGCTGACCCCCTCGGGTGAGCGTTCAAGGGTGCCGCGGACGATCAGCGCGGCCGAGCCGCGGGCCACCTGGCGATGCCGCGACCACACCCCCGGTGAGCAGATCACGTTGATCAGGCCGTGCTCGTCCTCCAGGTTGACGAAGGTGATGCCAGAGGCGGTGGACGGGCGCTGCCGGTGGGTGACCAGTCCGGCCACCTCGTAGCGCCGTCCCGGCTCGGCGGTGCGAAGCTCGGCCGAGGTGAGGACGCCCCGCGCCGCCAGCCGGTCGCGAAGGTGACTGATCACGTGGTCGTCGGTGGAGATGCTGGTCGACCACAGGTCGTCGGCCAGCACCTCGAAGCCGGTCGGGTCGGCGAACAGTGGTGGCTGCAGCGGGGTGATGGTGTCCGGCAGCGTGTCGGCCTGGTCGAGAGCCGCCGTCCCGGCCCGCCACAGCGCCTGCCGCCGGCTCAGGTCGAGGCACTCCAGGGCTCCGGCGGTGGCCAGGGTGGACAACTGCGCCTCGGTCAGCCCGGCCCGCCGGGCGAGGTCCTCCATGGAGGTGTAGGCACCGTTCGCGTCGCGTTCGGCGACGATCCGCGTGGCCACGTCCTCGCCGATCCCCCGCACCCCGGCCAGCCCCAGCCGGACGACGACGTTGCCGTCCCGGCGGTGCGCGGGGCTCTCGTCCGGGGCGGTGGGGTCGAACTCGGGGAGCGCTTCGTGGTTGTGGCGGAGGCAGGAATCCCTGCCGGTCACGGAAGGCGTGGGAACGACAGCTTCCAGGGTGGGATGGACGCCGGAGCGCAGCAGATCGGGACGCCGAACCTCGACGCCGTGGCGGCGAGCGTCACCGGTCAGCGTCTCGGAGGAGTAGAAGCCCATCGGCTGGGCGCGCAGCAGCCCGGCCAGGAAGGCTGCCGGGTAGTGCAGCTTGATCCAGGCGCTGGCATAGACCAGCAGCGCGAAGCTCAGCGAGTGCGATTCGGCGAAGCCGAAGTTCGCGAACGCCATGATCTGGCGGTAGATGGTGTCGGCAGCGTCCCCGGTCAGTCCGTTGCGCGCCATCCCCTGGTAGAGCCGCTCCTTGACCGACTCGATCCGCTCCACGCCGCGCTTGGAGCCCATCGCCCGGCGCAGCAGGTCGGCGTCCTCGCCGGAGCACTCGCCGATCACCATCGCCATCTGCATCAGCTGTTCCTGGAAGATCGGCACTCCCAGCGTCCGCTTCAGGACGGGCTTCAGCTTCGGATGCGGGTAGGTGACCGGATCCTGCCCCAGCTTGCGACGGACGAACGGGTGCACCGCCCCGCCCTGGATCGGGCCCGGCCGGATCAGCGCGATCTCGATCACCAGGTCGTAGAACGTCCGTGGCTGCAACCGGGGCAACAGCCCCATCTGGGCACGGGACTCGACCTGGAAGACCCCGATCGAGTCGGCCCGGCAGAGCATGTCGTAGACCGCCTGCTCCTCCTTGGGGAGGGTGGAGAGCTCCCAGTCCTCGCCGGTCGAGGTGCGGATCAGGTCGAAGCAGTACTGCAGCGCAGCCAGCATGCCCAGCCCCAGCAGGTCGAACTTCACCAGGCCCATCCAGGCGGCGTCGTCCTTGTCCCACTGGATCACCGTCCGGTCCTTCATCCGGGCGTGCTCGATCGGCACCACCTCCCCCACCGGACGCTCGGTGAGCACCATGCCGCCGGAGTGGATGCCCAGGTGCCGGGGAGCCTTGAGCAGTTCTGTCGCAAGCTGCCGCACCGGCAGCGGGATGCCGCTCTCGTCCTCGCCGGCCTCGGCCAGCGCGTTCCAGCGCTCGATCTGACGGGCGAAGGCGTCCTGCTGCCCGGGGCTGTAGCCCAGCGCCTTGGCGACATCCCGGACGGCGTTCTTGGGACGGTATTGAATGACATTGCAGACCTGAGCGGCATTGTTGCGGCCGTACTTCTCGAAGACCCACTGGATGACCTTCTCGCGGCGATCGGAGTCGAAGTCGACGTCGATGTCCGGCTCCTCGTCACGCATGGACGACAGGAAGCGCTCGAACGGCAGGCCGTAGTAGATCGCGTCGACAGCAGTGATGCCCAGCAGGTAGCAGACCGCCGAGTTGGCGGCTGAGCCACGCCCCTGGCACAGGATCCCCCACTGTTTGGCCTGGGCGACGATGTCGTGGACGATCAGGAAATAGCCCGGGAAGTCCTTGGCCTCGATCACGTCCAGCTCGTGCTCGATCCGCTGCCGTCCGGCCTGGTCGAGATCCGGGTACTTCTCGGCCGCACCCCGCCAGACCAGTTCGCGCAGCCAGGACATCGGGGTGTGTCCCTCGGGTACCTCCTGTTTGGGCAAGGCGGGCTTGGCCCGGCGCAGCGGGAAGGCGAGTTCGTCGGCCACCTCCACGGTGCGTTCCACCGCCCCCGGGTAGCGGGCGAACCGGGCCCGCATCTCCGCCCCGGAACGCAGGAAGGCGGTGCCGGCGGCCGGCAACCAGCCGTCCAGGGCCTCCATGCTGCGGTTGGCGCGGATCGCCGCCACCACCTGGGCCAGTTGATGCTTGGCCGGGGTGGCGTAGTGGACGTTGCCGGTGGCCACCACCGGCACCCCGGCCCGTCCAGCGATCGCCGCCAGCGCGTCGTTGTGCGCCGAATCCAGCGGATAGCCATGGTCGGTCAGTTCGACATAGACCCGGCCGAACCGGTCGACCAGCTCGTGCAGTTCACGCGCGGCAGCGTCCGGGCCGGAGGCAACCAACGCCTGCCGCACCGCTCCCTTGCGACAGCCGGTCAGCACCACCCAGTGCCCGCCGGAGCGCTCGGCCAACTCGTCGAGGTCGTAGTGCGGCCGGCCCTTCTCCTGCCCGGCGAGCTGGGCGTGGGTGAGCGCCCCGGCCAGCCGGTGGTAGCCCTCCTCCCCCGCCGCCAGCACCAGCAGGTGACTGCCGACCGGGTCAGGGACGCCATTCTGCGGGGCGGGCAACTCCAGCGACAGCTCGGCACCGAAGACCGTCTTCACGCCGGTGGGCTCGGCCGCCTCGGCGAACCGGACGATGCCGTACAACCCGTCGTGATCGGTCAGAGCCAGGGCGTGCAGCCCGAGCCGCTCGGCCTGTTCGGCCAGGGCGAACGGGTCGGAGGCGCCGTCCAGGAAGGAGTAGGACGAGTGGGCGTGCAGTTCGGCGTACGGCACCGCATCGGACGGACGGACGATCGGCGGTGGCTGGTAAGGCTTCCGCTTCCGGGAGAACGGCACATCCCGTTCCGGCAGCTGGCGGCCGGACAGCGTCCCCTCCAGCTGTGACCAGGTGACCGGCGGGTTGTGGTAGCCCATCAGTCGTACCTCCCCTCGGCCCACCAGCCGCCGTCCGGGTCGAGCACCAGCAGCCAGGCGCCACCGGTGTCGTCGGCGACCTGGAAGCGGCAGCCGTTGCGGGCCCGGTCCGGATCCCAGCCGCGTTCGGCCACCGGCCACGGCCCGGCCCAGCCCGCCGTCCGCAGCCGGGCGGAGCCCACCACCAGCTGGGCGGGTTCGCCGGTCAGCAGCAGTCGGTCGTCCACCCGTACCCGGACGCCGTCGGCATCGAGCAGCTCGACTCTGCGATTCCGTGGTGGGAAGACGGTGGCCGGCAGCGGGTCGGGCAGGCTGCCCGGCCAGGGTCTGTCCAGTGGCTGCGGCAGCACCGGACGGTCACCCCAGGGCACCAGCACCTGCCGCTCGTCCAGCCAACGGCCGCCACCCACCGCCGGGGTGGCGACGCCCTCGTGGCCCAGCATTGCCTGCACCCGGGTGAGTGCGTGGTGCACCAACTCGTCGCCGCCCGGGCCGAACAGCCCCGGTGCATGGTGGGAGATCGCGTCGGTCGCCACCGGTTCGAGCCGGACCCGGACCAGCGGGCTGCCGATCGTGTCACCGGCAGCGGCCTGCAACTGCCAGCGCACCCGGTCGACCACGGCCGCCGCGTCGAAACAGGCCGGGTGCAGCCACACTCGCTCGCTGCGTTCGCCCTGCTCGGCGCTCAGGGTGACCCGCAGTTCGGTGCAGACCAGGTTGGCTGCCGCCAGGCCAGCGACGAACTCCTCGGCGGTGGCGCGGCTGCTGAACGCCACCTGCTCGGCCAGTTCCAGCGGTGGCTCGAAGTCGACCTGGCGGGCCAGTTCCGGCGGTGGGACGCGCGGCTGGACCGGACGGGAATCCGCCCCACCGGCCAGGGCGTGCAGCCGCACCCCGCGCTCGCCGAACCGGTCGCGCACCTGGGCGACGTCCATACCGGCGAAGTCGCCGAGCCGGCGGATTCCCAGCCTGGGCAGCAGGGAGGCCAGCTCCGGGTCGTCCAGCCGGTTGACTGGCAGCGGTGCCAGGAAGGCTGCGGCTTCTCCGGCCGGCACCACCCGGATCGGGTTGCCGTCGCGGGCGGCCTGTTCGGCAGTGAACACCCCGTCGGCCACCCCGGCCCGGCCGTCGCCGATACCCAGCTCGTCGCTCCCGGCCAGCAGGGCGGCGGCAGCCTGCGGCTCACCGCCGTAGTAGCGGGCCGGACCGCGCGCCCGCAGCGCCACCAACCCCGGCCGGATCAACTGCACCCCGGGGGCCGCCTGCTCGACCAACTGCAGTAGCGGGGCGAACTCGTGCTCGTCGCGGGCCGGATCGGCAGCGATCACCGTCAGTTGCGGGCAGCGCGACTGGGCCTCCCGGCGCCGTTGCCCCGGCCGGACCCCCTCGGCGTGTGCCTGGCTGGAGCAGGAGACCACCTGGTTCGCCTCGATCACCGCCACTGGACCCTCCGGCGCGTCGCTGGCCAGCCGCCAGGCGGTCACCGGCCATTCCGGGAACCACAACACTAGGCACCGCACCGGTGCCGTCCTGCCGGGCATCAGCCGGCCGCCTGCAATCCGAACGATGCCGGGGATACTCCTGCAGGGGCGCGATGGTTCCCGGAATCACCGGTCAGGGCGTCAGGCTGCAGAGCGGTCAGCCGTCCACGCTGATCGGGCATCAGCAACCGGGCCGTCCGGACGAGCCCGTGCCGGGTGCGGGCGGTCACCTCCACCTCGCGCCCGCTCAGGTAACCGTGGCCCTCGCCCAGGCCGGACCAGCGGGCACGGCCGAGGGAGAGCGATGCCTCGACTCGGGGCCACGCGCCGCAGGTCAGCAGGACGCAGCCACGTTCCCGCAGCCGGGCAGTCAGCCGGTTGGCGTCGGCTGGGTTGACCCGGCCGGACGGACGGACGGCCACCACCCCCATCACCTCGGCCAGTGCCGCCACCACCGAGAGCCAGCGCGCCCCCGGCCATGGCACCAGGGCGAGCCGCTCCAGCGCGACGCCAGCACCGGCGGCCGCCTCCACGCCGAACTCCGGGATCCCGACCACCGAGCACCACGTCCCGGCTGTCGAAGGTTCGGCCAACAGGGCGAACAGCAGGGCTCCCCCACTCACCTGATAGGTGCACCCCGGACGCAGCACGCCGTCCGGCAGCAGCCCCGCCAACGCGGGATGGACACCCACCACAGGCTGCACGCGTGCCCGGCTCGTGGCGCGCAACTGCTGCAGCAGGAGCTCCCTGCTGGCTGGCTCAGCGACCCGGACCGACACCCCACCATCTTCGAACGTATGTTCGAATCAGTCAAGCGCCAGCGTCTCCGCAGCGTCTCCGCAGCTTGTCTCCGCAGCTTTTCTCAGCGGGATGGATCCTCGTGCCCTGCGCTCATGGCGCGGTCGTCACAACCGGGATCGAACTGCTGCTGGTGCTGGCCACCGTGGCATAGCCGGAGAGCTTGCCGGTGACCCTGACAGTCACCAGCGCACCGAGGTCGGCGGTGGCGAGCTGGTAGCTGGCCTTGGTCGCCTTGCGGATTGCGACGCCGTCCCGCAGCCACTGGTAGCTGAACTTCGTCTTCTTCGTCCAGCTGCCCGGCCGGGCCTTGAGGGTGGAGCCGACGGCCATGGTCCCGGTAGTGGTCACCGTGCCGACCGCCAGTACCTTGGCTGTTGCCTTGCTGGTCGTCGTGGCGGTGGCATGGCCGGTCAGGGTGCCGGTCACCTTGACGGTGATCTTCTTGCCGGCCTGGCCGGATCCCAGCAGCAGGGTCTGTCGGGTCTGTCCCGAGATTGCCTTGTTGTTGGCGTACCACCGGTAGGTGAAGGACGCTCCCGGGCTCCAGGTCCCGGGCCGGGCAGTCAGGGTCAGGCCCGTTCCCGCGGTGCCGGAGATGGACGGCGTGCCTGCGAGCAGCACCTTCGCTGCCGGTTTGCTCTCCCGGGCGACTGTCGCATAGCCGGAGAGCTTTCCGGTGACCCGCACGGTGATGAGCCTGCCCGCATCGGCCTTGGTGAGCTTGTAGCTGGCCTTGGTCGCCTTGCGGATCGCGACGCCGTCCCGCAGCCACTGGTAGCTGAACTTCGTCTTCTTCGTCCAACTGCCCGGCTTGGCCTTCACTGTCGAGCCGACCACGTAACTGCCGCTGACCGTCGGGGTCCCGGCCGTGGCCACCTTGCCGGTCGCCGCACTGATCCGTGATGCCTTCGCCGGATAACCGGGGAAGGAACCACTGACCTTCACCGTGAGCTTCTTCCCCTTCTGGCTGCTGGTCAGCGTCAGGGCCGGCTTGGTGGCGCCCGAGATCGCCTTGCCGTTCGCATACCACTGGTAGCTGAACGTCATGTCCTCTTCCCAGGTGCCCGGGACCGCCGTCACCGTGGAGCCGGCGGCGACCGGTCCAGTGATGATGGGCACCTTGGTCTGCATGATCGGCCAGGTCACCGGTGAGATCGCGGTGAAGGAGTTGTTGCCGACCTTCGAGGTGACCTTCACCTGCAACTGGTGGTCGCGATCAGCGGTGCCCGGGGTGTAGGTGGCCGCGGTGGCCTTGCTGATCGACGCGCCGTCGCGCAGCCACTGGTAGCCGAAGGTGGTCTTCTTCCACGTGCCCACACCGCGATCCACTTTCTGGGGGATGCCCGTCCCGGGTTCCCCGGTGGGTAGCGGCCAGAGCACGTCGGGGATCATGGCTCCCGAGTAGGAATGGAGCATCACATAGTTGCCTTCGACGGCCAGCCGGGCACCTTTGGGCAACTCCCAGTCGGCCACCAGGTACACGTTGAAGGGCAGGTTGGCGAAGGTCACTTTTCCCTTGGAATCGGTGAAGAGGTAGTCGACCTGGACCCATTCGGACTGGTCCTTGTCCCACACCTGGAGAGCCAGGCCCTGACCGCTGATCGGCTTCTTCGCCGAACTGGTCACGGTCGCGGTGACCGAGCCGACCCGCGCCAGCTCTGCGTCCGCCCGCACCGGAGCGTCACCCGCGCCAATCGTGATGATGGTGGCTGACTGTCGGCTGCTGGCGTCATTCCACCACTCGGTGACCAGCCCTCGGCCGGAGAACTTGAGGAGGTATTGGCCCGGGGCCAGGTGCTCGAAGTCGTAATAGCCGTAGCCGTCGGTCACGGCGGAGGCGACCGGTGAGCCGCTGGCGCTGTCCTGTCGCCACAGTTCGACCGTGATGCCACCCAGCGGGGGTGGCGAGTAGTCGTCCCAGGTCCAGCCGTAGACGGTGCCACCGGTGTCTACCAGTTGCGGGGCGACGGCTTTCTGCGCGGTCTGAACCTGTGTCCTGGCCACCTCGGTGGTGCGGGCGGCAGCGCGCTGGTGATGCCGTGGACCGGTCAGCGGGGGCGGACCGGCAGGACCGGTCTTCGCCTGGTCCGCGGGCGCCGCCGCCGTGCTGGTCGCGACGGGTGTGGTCTGCTGCACTCCGACCGGCGCGCCGGCGGCGGTCACCTCGTCCGGTGGTCCTGACGGATCGCCCTGCGCCTGCGCCGGCACCGAACCCGCGGCCCACAGCAGAGCGGTGGCGAGGGCCGCTGCCAGCGTGCGGTGGCTGAGCCTGTGTGGACGAGCGGTGGGTTGTTTCATGATGCGCCCCCTTGAGCCAGGACGAGGAGCTGTTCGCTGTGTCCCTGCTGTGAACAATAGGCGGAGGCAGTCGGCTCCGCGAGCCATTCGCCGAGAATGCCGTACGACCATCGCCGGGCCGGGGCCGGTCGACCGGCGGATGAGCTTCCCGCTGCCCAGCGTTGATGCCGGAGCCCGGCTGGAGCGATGACGCAATTCCGCGTCTGGATGCCCCGCCGACGGCCAGAACCGCGTCTCAGCGCCATCGACGCGCTGAATCGCGTCACGAGGCTGAACCCGTGGCCGGCCCGCCCTTTGCCTCGAACCTGCTGGTCGTGCGGCCGATGCCGCCGACCATGCTGGCGGTATGCTCGTCGCGCCCGGCCCGGAGGCGGCACAGGGATGCTGCCTTGCTGGCAGGGGTTGACGTCTCCGGGGCGTGGCTCCGGTCGCCCTACAAGGTGTGCGGCTGGTCGTCCGATTCGGCGTTCGCCCTCAGGATGTGAAATCCTTTCCTGATGCGCCCTTACCTTGAGATTCTGCGGATCCCGGGCGCCCTGAAGTTCTCCTCAGCCGGCCTGTTGGCCCGTTCCGGCGGTGCCATGATGGGGATCGGCCTGGTGCTGATGGTCTCCGGGCTGTACGGCAGCTACGAGCTGGCCGGGGCCCTGGCCGCCGCCAACGGAGCCGCCTGGGCGATCGGGACGGCCGTGCTGTCCAACCTGGTCGACCGGTACGGTCAGCGTCGGGTGATGCTGCCGGCGGTGGTCGCCAGCAGCATCGCCCTGGCACTCATGGTCGTGTTCGCTGTCCTGCAGTTGCCGGTCTGGGCGCTGTTCCCTCCGGCCATCATCAGCGGCGCCACGGGCGGTGCCCCCGGTGCGTTGGTGCGGGCACGCTGGAGTCACGTCACCGACGACGCTCATCAACTCCATACGGCGTTCTCACTGGAGTCCAGTCTGGACGAACTCACCTTCGTGATCGGGCCGGTGGTCGCCACCGCGCTCGCCACCACCGTGCATCCGGCCTCCGGGCTGGTACTGCCGGTCGTGCTGTCGCTGATCGGGGCCTGGCTGTTCTACTCCCAGCGCGCCACCGAGCCGCCAGTACTGCCGCGGGTGCAGGCCCCGTCCGGTCAGCCGGCGCTGCAGCGGCTGGTGCTGGCGATCCCGGGCGTCGGGCCGGTGATCGCGGCGAACCTGCTGATCGGTGCGGTCTTCGGCAGCATCGACATCACCGTCGTTGCCGCAACCTCCTCCTGGGATGCCCGCGCCGCGTCGGGCATCGTGCTCGGCGTGTTCTCGCTCGCGTCCGCGATCGCCGGCCTCTACTACGGGTCGCGGCACTGGAACTGGTCACTCCCGGTGCGCTTCGTGGTCGGCTTCGCTGCCCTCATGGTGGCCGCCTGGGGTCTGCTGCTGGCCAACTCCGTCGTGACCCTCACCGCGGTCGGCGTGGCGATCGGGCTCACCATCGCCCCCACCCTGACCAACGGCAACAGCCTGATCGGCCGGCTGGCCCCGGCCGAACGGCTCACCGAGGGCCTGGCCTGGATGGGCACCGGCATCGGGATCGGCGCCGCGTTCGGCTCGAGTTTCGCCGGCCAGGCGATCGACAATGCCGGCTACCACGCGGGTTTCGTGGTGGTCGCGGTCTGCGCGTCCCTGGCGGCCCTGATCGCGCTGGTCTCCTTCCGGGTCCTGACCAGGGTCACCCGCCCGGCCGAAGAGTCCCTGCCGACCGTCGCCTGAGCTGGCCGGCCGTGGTTCGCCGACGGGTGAAAGCCCGGCTTCCCCGCCGGACATGAACAGACGTGAGCACCATGCCCGACCTTGACCGCCGCACCCGGTACGAGGGTGTCGTCAGGCAGGTCATCGAACCGGTGCGGCGCTACCTCGCCCGGCGTACCGACGCCACCACCGCTGAGGATGTCCTGGCCGACACCTTGTTGGTCTGCTGGCGCCGGCTGGACGACGTGCCTGCCGAGCCGCTGCCGTGGGTATACGTGGTGGCTCGCAATTGTCTGGCGAATGCCGAACGTGCCGCCCGCCGGCAGGGCAGGTTGGTGCGCAAGCTCGGCGCCACCGCAGGCCCGTCCACCGTCCCCGGCCCCGACTCCGACGGCGGGGATCCGGTGCTCGCCTGCGCACTGGCGAACCTGCGTCCGGCCGATGCCGAACTGTTGCGGCTGTGGGCCTGGGACGAGCTCACGCCGGGCGAGCTCGCCGGCGTGCTCGGCGTCAGCGAGAACGCCGTGAACATCCGGCTCCACCGGGCCAGAGGCCGGCTCCGGGACGAATTGCGAAAGTGCGCCGAGCTGGCCGGACATGACCGGGGTGAAAGGAGGACGGACCGATGACCACGCCAGATGAAGACGACGACCTGCTGTCCCGGCTGCGCGCAGCCGATCCGGTCCGCGACCTCGAAGCCCTTCCGGACGATCGGATCCTTCGCATGATCAACGCAGCGACCGCCAGCAACCCACAGCCCGCCTCCTCCCCCGCACGGTCACCGCGGCGACCGCTGCTGATCGGCCTGACCGGTGCCACCGGCCTGGCCGCGGTGGCCTTCGCCGCGGTGGCCGTGTTCTCCCCCACCACCGCTTCGGCGACCCGGCTGGTGATGCCGGACGATCCTGGCCTGGCCGCCGGCAGTTGCCCGGCGCTCGACGCCGAACAACTGAAGAGTTCTCCGCTGACGATGGCCTTCTCCGGCCGGGTCACGGCCGTTCAGGGCAGCGAGGCGACCCTGGAGGTCACCGAGGTCTTCACCGGCGATCCCGGCAGGCAGGTGGTGGTCGAGCGCACCACCGCGGAGTCCGGCGACTACTCGGGCTTCGATCTGGTCCAGGGCCAGGACTACCTGATCTCCACGGTCGAGGCCGGCCAGCCCGACGCGGCTGCCGAGATCGCGTTGTGCGGCGTCTCCGGCCCGGCCAGCTCTGAACTGCGGGCGATCTACGAAGCCGCCTTCGGCTGACAGGTGGTGGCCGGAGCGGTTCACCCGTCCCGGGCCTCCCACGCCGGACCACCCCGCGTCCGGCCAACTCCCTCCCAACTCCCTCGGGCCTGTCGTGATCTCCCAGACCTGCGGCGAGCAGCAAAGCTGCCCCGAGCGGAATGGCGCGAAATAGCCAAGTCCTGACGCAGCTAAATTGAAATACGAGCCATTCTCCTCCTCTTATTCGATTTCGGCACCCGGGGAGGGGGACCGGGCAAGAATGCTGAGTAAGCCGCGTGGTTCCAGTGTTGGCGCGGCGCAGTGGCACTCGACAGGACACCCACATGACCACTCAGCCGCGGTTCCCCGGCATCCCCGACGTCATCAACGGCAATGGCGCCATCGCGCACGTGATGAAGCACGTCTGCGGCGGGGTGATCGGCTACCCGATCACTCCGTCCACCGAGATCTCCGAGCTGTTCGAAGCCGCCCGGGCCGAGGGTCAACTGAATGTCTGGGGCAAGCACCCGTTCTTCGTCGAGACCGAGGGCGAACACTCCGCGCAGAGCGGTGCGCTGGGCGCGGCGTTGACCGGTGGCAATTTCATCTCCAACGCCTCCTCCAGCCAGGGCATCCTGTACGGCCTGGAATCGCACTACGTCACGGTCGGCAAGAAGATCGGCGGCTTCGTCCTGCAGGTGGCAGCCCGGGTGGTCACCCGGCACTCGCTCAACGTGATGGCCGGCCATGACGACGTCTACGCCCTGCTGCCCACCGGTTACACCATTCTGTTCGGCTCCAACCCGCAGGAGGCCGCCGACCTGGCCGCGATCTCCTACCGCACCTCGGCGCTGTCGCTGATCCCGGTGGCCAACGCGATGGACGGCTTCGCCACCAGCCACGTGATGAGCGAGGCGCTGCTGCCCGAGCCGGAACTGCTCGCCGCCTACCTCGGTGACCCGGCCGGACGGGTCGACTGCCCCACCGTCGCCCAGGAACTGCTGTTCGGCGCCAAGGGACGGGTGTTCCAGCTCAACCAGTACCTCGACCGGCATGCCGCTGCGATCCTGGCCGACGATCTGGCAGCGCTGCGCGGCATGCTGGCGGCCCGGGCCGAGCAGGTCGAGGCCGACGACGCCGGCGAGTTGGTCGAGCAGACCCTGGTCTGGCTGCCCGCCGACCTGCACGGGCAGTGGCGCCGGCAGTGGCTCGGCGCCTGGCGCAAGGGCACCCGGCAACTCGTCCCGGCGCTGGTCGATCCGCACAACCCGGGGCTGACCGGCCCGGTCCAGAACCAGCCCGACTTCCAGGCCGGCGCTGCCGACCATCGCACCCACTTCGCCAACGCCGTCCCCGACCTGGTTCGCCGGGCGATGGCCGAGTACGCCGAGTTGACCGGACGCCAGTACTCCCCGGTGGTCGCCCACGACACCGCCGATGCCGACTACGTGTTCGTCGGGATGGGCTCGATCACCGACGACGTCCGGGCCGTGCTGCCCTACCTGCGCTCGCTCGGGCTGAAGGTCGGTGTGGTGTCGGTCAAGCTGCTGCAGCCCTTCCCGGAGGCCGACCTGGTGGCCGCGCTCGGCAACGCCAAGGCGGTCACCATCCTGGAGCGCTCCGACGATACCGCGCTCACCCGCTTCGTCACCCAGGCGCTCTACCACGCCCGGGTGTTCCCCACCCTCACCACGGCGATCTTCGGCCTGGGCGGCCACGACGTGCAGCCCCGCCACCTGGTCGCCGCGGCGAAGCAGATGGCTTCCGGAAACGGCGCCGAGCTGGTCTACCTGGGCTCGCAGTTCTTCATCGAGAACCCGACCCCGGCGGTGGCCGAGATCCAGAACCGGCTGCGGACCGCCTACCCCGAGACCGAACTGATGGCGTTGCCGACCGAGCCGAACCCGGCCGTCCTGCCGGCTGAAGCCCTCCGGATCCGGTTCCACTCGGTCGGCGGCTACGGCACGGTCGCGACCGGGAAGCTGCTGACCGACATCCTGGCGTCGATGCTGGAGATGCACTCGAAGTCGGCGCCCAAGTACGGCTCGGAGAAGTCTGGCGCGCCGACCAACTTCTACGTCACCCTGTCCCCCGAACCGGTGCTGCTGACCAACGCCGAACTCGAGGATGTCGAGGTGGTGGTCTGCCCCGACCACCAGGTGTTCGCCCACTCCAATCCACTGAAGGGCCTGGTGTCCGGCGGCACCCTCATCCTGCAGTCCACCGGTGACCCGCAGCAGGTCTGGGCCGGGTTGCCGGCCTTCGCCCGCCGCGCCATCCGCGAACGCAATATCCGGTTCTTCGTCCTCGACGCCTTCGCCGTGGCCCGCCGGCACGCCCCGAACCCGGAGCTGGAGACCCGGATGATGGGCATGGCCTTCATCGGAGCCATCATCGGCCATGTCGACCGGATCGCCCGTGGCGCCAACCTCGACGTGGTCGAGGCAGAGGTCAAGGCGGAGTTGTCGAAGAAGTTCGGCCGCAAGGGCCTGTCGGTGGTCGAGGCCAATATGGCAGTGATCCGGGACGGCATGCAGGCTGTCGCAGTGGACTACGCCGACCCGGCATTCGAACAGCTGGAGACGGTCTCGGTCGCCGAGCGGGTCTCCGTCCCGCTGTCGGCGCTGATGACCCCGGCGGTCGGCAAACAGCGGGCCACCGGTCTGTTCGACCCCGGCTACTTCGAGGAGATCGTCGCCAAGCCGTTCCGCGAGGGCACCATCGACGAGGCGCCGGTCATCCCCGGCACCGGACTGTTCATCCCGGTCGGCACCGGCGCGGACAAGAACAAGGGCCTGTTCCGGCGGACCCTGCCGGTGTTCACCCCGGACGCCTGCACGGCCTGCATGGAATGTGCCCTGGCCTGCCCGGACAATGCCATTCCGAACACCGGCCACGAGCTCGGCGACCTGCTGCACGCCGCGATCGACGCCACGGACCTGCCAGAAACCGCGCGGGCCCGGGTGCGCGAGGTGGTCACGGATTGGGCGCTGGAGATCCGCCGACTGTTCCTGGCCGACTCGGCCGCCGACGATTTCGCCGCGCTGGCCCGCCAGGCCGCCGAGCTGATTCCGCCCAAGCGGGTACTCGGCCGGCACATTGAGGCCGTGATCGAAGCCGTCGCAGCTTTCCCGGTGGCCCGCACCCGTCCGCTGTTCGACGCGATGGAGAAGCAATCGCCCGGCAGCGGGGTGCTGTTCTCCGCAGTGGTCGACCCGTGGAAGTGCACCGGCTGCCTGCAGTGCATCGAGGTCTGCGGCCCGGACGCCCTCACCCCGGCAGACCAGGACGACCTGCTGCTGGGCATGCTGGAGACCCGGTTCTCCCGGCTCACCCAGTTGCCCGACACCCCGGCCCGGCTGACCGCGGACGCGACCGCGCCGGCCGGCGACCTGAAGCGGCTGCTGCTGGCCCGGGACAGCTACTACTCGATGACCGGCGGCCACGGTGCCTGCCGGGGCTGCGGCGAGGTGACCGCCATCCACCTGGTGACCGCCCTCAGCCACAGCCTGGGCGAGCTCAACCGGCAGGCTCATCTGCGGGAACTCGATGACACCATCGAGGAACTCCGCAACCTGCTGGAGACCGTCCCGGCCGGCAGCCCGCGGGCGAAGCGGGTCGACACCACCATTGCCGAACTGGAACGCCGGCTGTACCTGTACGAGTCCGGCCCGACCGGCAACGGGCCGGCACCGGCGGTGATCGCGAACTCCACCGGCTGCTCCAGCGTCTACGCCTCGACGATGCCGTTCTCGCCCTACCTCGACCCGTGGGTCAACGGCCTGTTCCAGGACGCCCAACCACTCGCCTCCGGCATCTACGAGGGCATCGTGTCCGCGCTGGTGGACGAGGTCCGCGCACTGCGGGTGGCGAAGCTGGAACTGGCCGGCAGCTACAACCCGGCAGTCCATGACGCCACCTTGCGCACCCTGTCCTGGCACGACTTCACCGCGGCCGAGCGGGCGCTCGTCCCGGCTGTGCTGACCATCAGTGGCGACGGCGCCGCCTTCGACATCGGTTTCGGTGCGATGTCGCGGGTGCTGGCCTCCGGCACCCCGATCAAGTCGCTGGTGCTGGACACCGGTGGCTACTCCAATACCGGCGGCCAGGCCTCCACGGCAAGCTTCCGCGGCCAGGACGCCGACCTGGCCCGGTTCGGTGGCGCGCACACCGGCAAACGCGAGGCGCGCAAGGAGCTCGGTCTCCTGGCGGTCTTCCACCCGGGCGTGTTCGTGGCCTCGACGGCCTCGGCCTACCACGGCCACTTCCTGCGGGCCGCGGCCGACATGCTCGGCTACACCGACGGCGCCGCGCTGATGGTCACCTACGCCCCCTGTGATACCGAGAACGGGATGGCCGAGGACCTGGCCAATGCCCGTTCCCGGATGGCGGTGGAGAGCCGGATGAGCCCGCTGTTCGTCCACGACCCGCGCCGTGGCGACAGCCTGGCCGAGCGGTTCAGCCTGGACGGCAACCCTGCCGTCGACCAGCTGTGGACCACCACCACGCTGGACTATCTGGACGAGACCCGCACCCTGCAGCTGATGACCATGCCGCTCACCCCGGCCGAGTTCGCGCTGGGCGAGGTACGGTTCGCCAAGCAGTTCCGCTGGCTGGCTGTGCACGAGGAGGCGGCCGCCGTCCCGATCGCCGAGTTCATCGAGTTGGCACCCGAGCAGCGACTGGGCAAGATCCCGTTCGTCTACTCCACTGACCGGCGCAAGCAGTTGGTCCGGATGGCCTGCTCGGCGGCGATCGTCGAACTGGTCGAGGAGCGCAAGCGGCACTGGCAGCTGTTGCAGTTCCTCGCCGGGCAGAGCGAGGCCGCGCTGACCGCGCAGCATCGCGCCGAGTTGGAGGCTCTGACCGCCCGCTATGGCGAAGCCGTCGACGCCCGCGAGCAGTCGCTGGACACGATCGCCCAGGCCATGGCCGATCTGGCCACCTCCAGCGGAGCTCCGGTCGGCGGACCGCTCCAGCTCGGCCTGGGTATGCCGGGTCCGTTCCCGGCACCGGCTGCGGTGCCGGCCGCGGCCACGACGGCGGTTGCCGAGCGGCCGATCTGGCTGGCCGAAGAGGACCTGCCCCGCTGCAACGACTGCGCGACCTGCTACCAGGAGCTGCCGCAGCTGTTCGAGAAGGCCACCGTGGTGATCGACGGTGCGCCGAGAACGGTGGGACGGATGCGCGAGGGCAGCCTTGACAACCTGGAGGTGACGCCCGAACTGGCAGCCCGGATCGCCCGGGTGAAGGCCACCTGCGACGCGGAGATCATCCAATGAGCAATATCTCCTTCGCCAACCAACTCGGCTTGCTGGAACGGCGGCTCTCGGCCGATCCCCGCTCCTTCCGTGAGTTGTTCACCGCCGACGGCATGGAAGCGGTGGCCTGGGAGTTCCAGCAGCCCGACCTGTCCGCGGAGTTCACCCTCGCGCTGTGGGAGGCGCTCTCCCGCGACGACGATGCCGCCCGGGTGCTGATGCGTTTCCTGTGGCGGCTGTCGGTGGGCAAGAAGCGGGCTTTCATCCGAGCCCTGGACGCACACCTGTCCGACCGCTACCCGATGTTTGCCGGCCTGTCCCGCAACTGGCCGGCCGGCTCGGCGATCCCGCCGTACATCCGCAAGCCCGAGGACCGCTGCGAAGACTTCGAGCTGGTCAACAAGGGCTACCTGGGTTATATGGACCTCGGCTACACCCGCCGTGACGTCGAGCTCTTCGTCTGGCTGGAGGCACTGCGCGACAAGCAGTGCGCCGAGGCGCCCTGCGAGTTGGGTGTCCTGCTGGCCGGGCACCGCGAGCCGCAGGGCGGCTGCCCGGTGCGGATCCACATTCCACAGATGTTCGAGTTGCTCGGCAACGGTCGGTTCACCGAGGCGCTGCAACTGCTGGAGGGCTGCAATCCGCTGCCGAACGTCACCGGCCGGGTCTGCCCCCAGGAACTGCAGTGCCAGGGGATGTGCATCCACAAGCAGGCGATGACCATCGGCCAGGTGGAGTGGTTCCTGCCGGAGTGGGAGAAGCTGGCCGATCCGGACGCCGTCACCCGGCGGTTCGCCCACGTCCGCGACCCGTGGCTGCTGGCCACCAAACCGCCGGTGGCGATCGTCGGTTCCGGTCCGTCCGGGCTGATCACCGCCTACCTGCTGGCCGAGGAGGGCTTCCCGGTCACCGTCTTCGAGGCCTTCCACGAGCTCGGCGGCGTGCTGCGCTACGGCATTCCGGAGTTCCGGCTGCCGAACCAGCTGATTGACGACGTGGTGGCCAAGATCCGGCTGCTCGGCGGACGCTTCGTCACCAACTTCGTGGTCGGCAAGACGGCCACCTTGGAGCAGTTGAGGGACGCCGGCTTCGCCAAGGTGTTCGTCGGCTCCGGAGCCGGGCTCCCCCGCTTCCTGAACGTCCCCGGTGAGCACCTGCTGAACGTGATGAGCGCCAACGAGTTCCTCACCCGGGTGAACCTGATGCAGGCCCACAAGGCCGAGCGGGAGACCCCGCTGCCGCTGGTCAGGGGCAGGCAGGTGCTGGTGGTCGGCGGCGGCAACACCGCGATGGACGCCGCCCGCACCGCCCGCCGGCTGGGCGGCCACGTGACCATCGTCTACCGCCGTACCCGTGCCGAGATGCCGGCCCGGGTGGAGGAACTCGAGCACGCCCTGGAGGAGGGCATCGAGCTCGCCGTACTGCGTTCCCCGGTGGAGTTCACCGGGGACGAGCGAGGCTTCGTCACCAGCGCGGTCTGCGAAACCATGGGCCTGGGCGAGCCGGACGCCTCCGGCCGGCGCCGTCCGCTGCCGACCGGCCTCACCGAGAAGCTGGACGCCGACCTGGTGATCATGGCGCTGGGCAACTCGGCCAACCCGATCATCAAGGATTCCGAGCCCCGGTTGGAGGTGTCGAAGTACGGCACCATCGAGCAGCCCGACGACGCCTCCAAGCAGACCTCGCTGGCCGGGGTCTACACCGGCGGCGACGCAGCCCGCGGCGGATCCACGGCGATCCGGGCCGCCGGTGACGGCCAGACCGCCGCTCGCGAGATCATCGGCACCCTGGACGAGTTCGACCCGGCCGAGGTGATCGACAAGGTGACCCGGGCATCGGCCTACACCGACATGGCGGCCGAGTTGCCGGTGATCGTGGCCAAGCAGCACCTCAGCTTCGGCATCGAGGAGTTCACCGTCCGGGCCCCGGTGATCGCCCGGACGGCGCGGGCCGGCCAGTTCGTCCGGGTACTGATCGAACCCCACGGTGAGCTGATCCCGCTCACCCTGGCCGACTGGGACGCCGAGGCGGGAACGGTGACGCTGGTCGTCCAGGGCATGGGCACCACCACCTTGTCGCTGAACGAGATGGCCGTCGGACAGGCGCTGGCCGGGATCGCCGGCCCGCTCGGCCGGCCCAGCGACGTGGAGCGGTACGACGACGACCAGACGGTGGTGTTCACCGCCGGCGGGCTGGGCCTGCCCCCGGTCTACCCGATCATGCGCGAGCACCTGCGGCTGGGCAACCACGTCACGCTGATCTCCGGCTTCCGCACCGCCGACCTGATGTTCTGGGACGCCCCGGACGAGCGGGTTGGCCAGCTGCAGTCGGAGTTCGGCAAGCAACTGGACGTCATCTACGCCACCAACGACGGCTCGTTCGGGGTGCAGGGCTTCGTCACCGCTCCGCTGGAGGACATGCTGCAGGCCGAGCGGTCCGGCCGGGGCCGGCACCGGCGGATCGCCGAGGTGGTGACGATCGGGCCGCCGCTGATGATGCGCTCGGTCTCCGATCTCACCAAACCGTACGGGGTGCCGACCGTGGCCAGCCTGAACTCGATCATGGTGGACGCCACCGGCATGTGCGGCGCCTGCATGGTCCCGGTCACCGAGGGCGACCGGCTGGTCCGCAAACATGCCTGTATCGACGGTCCCGAGATCGACGGCCATGCCATCGACTGGGACAAGTTCCTGCCCCGCTTCAGCCTCTTCCGCAACCAGGAACAGGAGAGCCGCCTGAGGCACGGGTTCTGACCGGATCCGCTGCGAGCCCTGCCGGGGAACTGCAGCCCGCCGACCCGGTGCGCGACGCGAGCCGCAAGATCCCTGGCCCGGCAGGTTTCACCGGGCAGAATGGCTCTGACATGGCGATCAGCATCGAGGACGTCGCGCGGGTGGCGGGAGTTTCCACCGCGACGGTGTCGCGCGCCCTGCGCGGGTTGCCGAATGTCACCCCGGCGACCCGGGATGCGGTACTGGAGATCGCGGCCCGGCTCGGTTACGTCCCGTCCCGCAGCGCCTCCGCGCTGGCCAGCGGACGCACCCGGACGGTCGGCCTGGTCGCTCCGTCGGTCTCGCGGTGGTTCTTCGCCACCGCTTTCGAGGGCGCCGAGCACACGCTGCGCCAGGCGGGCTTCGACGCCTTGCTGTACTCCCTGCCGGAGAGCCCGGTGCCGCGCAAGCCGTTCGACCCCGACGTCCTGCGCGGCCGGGTGGACGCCGTCCTGGTGGCCAGCCTGTCGTTCTCGGCCGACGAGGTGGAGCGGCTGCGCTCGCTGGGCATGCCCGCGGTGTTCGTCTCCGTCCAGCAGCCCGGTTTCGGGTTCGTCGGGATTGACGACCGCGCCGCGGCCGTGCAGGCCACCCGGCACCTGCTCGACCTCGGACACCGGGTGATCGGGCATATCGGCGGACGGCGGGCAGACCAGGCGCCGTACTCCCCCACCACCAGGCGTCGCGAGGGCTGGTTGCGCACCCTCGCCGCGGCCGGACTGGAGTCCGAGGGGCTGGACGTCGAGGGCGACTTCACCGCCTGGGGTGGCCACGACAGCGCGCTGGCCCTGCTGCAGCGCCGCCCCGACCTGACCGCGATCTTTGCCGCCTCCGACGAGATGGCGATGGGGGCGATCAAGGCGGTTCGGGGACGCGGGCTGGAGGTCGGCGTGGACGTGTCGATCATCGGCCTCGACGGCCACAGCCTGGCCGACGTGATGGACCTCACCACCATTGCCCAGCCCGCCTACGAGCAGGGCGCCCAGGCAGCGGCCATGCTGCTCGCGTCGCTGTCCGGTCAGGACGGCGACGCCGCCGACTCCCGGGTGATCTTCGAGACCAGCCTGCGGCACCGCTCGTCCACCGGGGCGCCCCGCAGGGTCTGACCCACGAGCCAGCCGGCCCAACCTGCGTCAAACCCACCCTCAGCCAGGGGTGGGGATGCGGACCGGCAGGCCGGGCGAGACGGCCACCAGTTGGTCGTGGACGCGGAGTTCGGCTGGTGGGCCTGCGGCCAGGGTGAGGGTGAGGCCGTCGTGGTCGACATGCACCGCGATCCGGGAGCCACCGATGGTGAGGCTGAACTCCAGCGCGTCCCAGCCGGTGGGTAGCCGGGGATCCAGCGACGGGGATTCGCCGGAGTCCCGCAGCCCGCCGAAGCCACAGACCAGCACTCCCCACACACCGCCGGCAGCCGCAAGGTGTACGCCGTCAGTGGTGTTGTGGTGCCGGTTGGCCAGGTCGACGAACAGCGCGGAGCGGAACTGTTCCAGGGCGAGGTCACCGTGCCCCACTTCGGCGGCGACCACCGACTGGGAGACCGCCGACAGGGTCGAGTCACCGGTGGTGATCGGGTCGTAGTAGTCGAAATCGGCCCGCTTCTGGGCTGCGGTGAACTCGGCGCTGCGCAGCAACAGTGCCAACACCACGTCGGCCTGCTTCAGCACCTGGTGCCGGTAGATCACCAGCGAGTGGTGGTGCAGCAGCAACGGACGCTGCTCCGATGTGGCCGAGAGGTCCCAGCGCCGCCGGCTCAGGAAGTGGGCGTCCTGGGGATGAATACCGCGCTGTTCGTCCCAGGGGACGTACATCCCCTCCGCGGCCCGGAGCCAGGACACCGGCTCGTCCGCGCCGATGCCGAGCCGGCTGACGGCCCGGGCCCGGGCGGGCGGATCGGTGACGGCCAGGTCGGCGAGCACCTCGCCGGCCCGGCGCAGGTTGAACCGCGCGAGCACGTTGGTGTACAGGTTGTCGTCCACCACGGCGGTGTACTCGTCCGGGCCGGTGACCCCGTGGAGGTGGAAGCAGCCATCGCCGTCGGCCTGCCAGAAGCCGAGGCTGAGCCACATCCGCGCGGTCTCGACCAGCAGGTCGACACCCTGGTTGGCCAGGAAGTCGGTGTCGCCGGTGATCGCCGCATACTGACAGACGGCGAAGGCGATGTCGGCGTCGATGTGGTACTGCGCGGTTCCGGCCGGGTAGTAGGCGGAAGCCTCCTCGCCGTTGATCGTGCGCCAGGGGAACAGTGCTCCGGCCACGTCCAGGACACGAGCCCGCCGGCGGGCGGCCGGCAGCATGGCGTGCCGGAACTCCAGCAGTGCCCGGGCTGCCGCAGGGTCGGTGTAGATCAGGAACGGCAGTACGTAGATCTCGGTGTCCCAGAAGTAGTGTCCCGAGTAGCCCGACCCGCTCAGTCCCTTCGCGCTGATCCCGTGCCCGGCGACCTGGGCTGAGGCCTGAGCGAGCTGAAACAGCGCCCATCGGACCGCCTGCTGGAGTTCAGCCTGACCTTCGGCGGTGGTGATGCGGACATCTGCCCGGTCCCAGAACCGCTCCAGCCAGGTCCGCTGCACTCCCCACAGCGCCTCCGTCCCGGCTGCCAGCGCGGCCTCGAGGGTGGCGCGGCAGTCGGCGGCCAGCACCTCGGGGTCGGGTTCCGGCCCGGCGAGCGTCAGCCCGTCCCCGGCCACCCCCAGCGGATCCGACGGCGAGCTGTGGTAGGCGGCGAGGGTGGTGACCCGCAGGCTCTCCCCAGCCTCCAGCGTCGTCCGGGTGACCCTCCCCACCCGGGCCGCCGGGCCGCGGGAGATGCTGACCTGGGTGCTACCCAGTACCACCACCTGCCGGGAGTTGCGGCAGCGGTACGCGCGTACCTCGACCTGGTCTGTGGACCAGTTGCCGCACGGCTCCAACCCGCCCCCCTCGGCGCGCTCGGTCCGGCGTGGGTCCATGCCGGCGCTGGCTTGTGCGTCTTCTGGCCCGGTGTCGGCGAGCAGGGCTGCAACCTCCACCTCGTGGGCGCCGTCAAGGGCGGTCACCGTGCACTCGAACACGGCCAGGTGGGCCTGATCCAGACTCACCATCCGGCGCTGGGCGACCTGCAGGCGTTCGCCGGACGGCAACTGCCACAGCGCGGTGTGCTCGCTGAAGCCACCCCGGAAGTCAAGACAGCGGGAGGCCTCGACCAGCGTGGCGGCGGGCCGGGCCAGCGGGGCGCCGTCGCAGGTCACCGCGAACCCAGCCAGGTCGGGCACGCCCTGGATCACCTGGCCGCAACGCGCCAGTCCGTAGGCGTCCTCGGCGTGCCGGATCCGGTAGGTCTCGTGGAAGCCATTGATGAAACTGCCGTGACCGGGGCCGCGGGTACCGTCCCCGTCCCCGCGGACGCCGAGGTAACCATTGGCCAGCCCGAACAGGGTGGCGCTGACGCCGTCCTCGCGAAGCGCCCCCCCGGGCACCGGCGCCAGCACCTCCCGCAGCCCCCACTCGTCGACCGGGAACCGGTCGCGGTCAAGTGGGTCGGCGAACCCCGCCCCCGTCTGTGTCAGGTCGGCAGTCATCGTCCACCGGCCGCCGGGTCGACGAGTTCGGCCAGCGAGCCGACCACCGCATCGGCACCTGCGGCCAACAGCGCCTCGGCGCCGGCCCCCCGGTCGACCCCGACGACCAGCCCGAAACCGCCGGCGCGTCCGGCTGCCACACCGAAGGTGGCATCCTCGACCACGACCGCCTGATCGACCGGCACCGCCAGTTCGGCGGCGGCGTGGACGAAGGTGTCCGGGGCGGGCTTTCCCGCCAGCCGCTGTTCGGCAGCCACCTGGCCGTCCACCACGACGTCGAAGGCGTCGGCGATCCCGGCAGCGGCAAGCGCCGCTGAGGCGTTGCGCGAGCTGGAGACGACGGCCAGCCGCTTCCCCTCGCGCAGCAGCCGCAGCAGGACCGCGACGGTGTCGGGGAACAGCCGGGGACCGCGCTCGGCGAGGGCCTGCTCGAAGCCGGCGTTCTTGCGATTGCCCAGGCCACAGATGGTGTCGGCATCCGGCGGGTCCACCGGTGCTCCCCAGGGAAGCTCCACGCCGCGGGAGGCGAGCACCGCGCGGACCCCGTCGTAGCGCGGCCGGCCGTCGAGCAACCGGAAGTAGTCGTCCTCGGTGTAGGCCGGGACGATCCCGTGCTCGGCGAACCAGCCGGCGAACAGCTCTGCCCAGGCCTCGCGGTGCAGCTGCGAGGTCGACAGCAGCACGCCGTCCAGGTCGAAGAGCACCGCCCGGGCAGCAGCCAGACATTCCGGCACCGGCGGTGTGCCGGCAGCCAGCACCATCGCCGTCATCCCTTCACCGAACCGGCCAGCAGGCCACGGACGAAGAACCGCTGCAGGGCGAGGAAGACGCCCATCGGCACCAGCATCGAGATGAACGCGCCGGCCGACAGCAGGTGCCAGGCCGACCCGCGGGAGCCGACCATGTCGGACAACCGGGCGGTCAGTGGCGCCACGTTCGGGGTATTGCCGGCGAAGGCCAGCGCCACCAGCAGGTCGTTCCACACCCACAGGAACTGGAAGATGCCCAACGAGGCGATCGCCGGGGTCATCAGCGGCAGGATGATCCGCCAGAAGACGGTCACGTGCCCGGCACCGTCCACCAGGGCTGCCTCGACCAGCGAGTTCGGAATCTCCTTCATGAAGTTGTGCAGCAGGAAGATCGCCAGCGGCAGGCCGAACATGGTGTGGGACAGCCACAACACCCAGTAGCTGCCGTTGAGGCCCCAGTTCACGTACTGGGTGAGCAGCGGGATCATGGTCACCTGGATCGGCACCACCTGCAGCGAGAACACCACGATGAACAGCAGGTTGCGGCCCTTGAAGTCGATCCAGGCGAAAGCGTAGGCGGCCAGCAGTGCCAGCGAGATCGGGATGATCACCGACGGCAGGGTGACCACGATGGAGTTCACGAAATAGTTGCCCAGCTGGTTCTGCTCCCCCAGCGCGGCCTGGTAGTTGCTCAGCCCGAAACTGCCCCAATTGGCCGGCAGCAGTGCCTCCCACCAGCCGGTTCGGCTGATGTCGCGGCGGTTGTCGCGGAAGGAGGTGACCAGCAGGCCGAAGGTAGGGATCGTCCAGGCGATCGCGATCACCATCGCCAGAGCGGATGCCCACGGCGAGCCGAGCCGGTTGGTGGCGTCGACTGCCCGGCGCTCCCGGCGGCTGAGCCGGCGTGGGGCTGCTGTGCTGGCGCTCATCGGACGTCCTCCGACATCTTGAGTTGACGAACGTTGTAGGCGATCACCGGGATGATGATGATGAACAGCAGCACTGCCAGCGCAGAGCCCAGCCCGCGGTTCTGGTTGGTGAACGACTGGGTGTAGAACTCGTTGGCCACCACCGAGGTGTCGTAGTTGCCACCGGTCATGGTGCGCACCACGTCGAAGGCCTTCAGGCTGGCCATCGCGACCGTGGTGAGTACCACCACCAGCGAGGGCCGGATCATCGGGACGGTGATGTAGCGGAACATGCGTGCCCCGCCCAGCCCGTCGAGCCGGGCGGCCTCGATGATGTCGTCGGGGATGGCCTTGATCGCCGCCGACAGGACGGTCATCGCGAAGCCCGCCTGGATCCAGACCATCACGATGATCAGGAAGAAGTTGTTCCACGGCGAGTTCAGCAGCCACTGGGGTGCGGTCGGATCGGTGGCGCCGAACAGCCGGGCGAACTGGACGTAGACCTCGGACAGCAGGCCCACTTTGTTGTCGTAGACGAACTTCCAGATGATGGAGGCGCCCACCATGGAGATCGCCATCGGCAGGAAGACCATCGTCTTGGCCAGCTTCTCGAACCGGGTCCGGTCGACCAGCGCGGCGTACAGCAGGCCGACGCCGGTTGCCAGCAGAGGCACCAGGACGACCCACAGCACGGTATTGCGCAGCACGATCAGGAACTGGCCCTCGGTGAAGGCCTGGACGTAGTTGGCCAGGCCAACCCACTGGGTGCCCTGGCGGTCGCGGAACGAACTGTCGATCGTGACCAGCGCCGGATAGACCAGCCCGAACGCCATCGCGACCAGCGCCGGAGCCAGCATTCCCAGGACGGTCACCCAGCGTGGTAGCCGCTTGGGCAGGCGCAGCAACAGCAGGATCAACCCGACCACCGCGACGAATGCCATGATGGCGACCAGCATCCCCAGTAGCTTCCCGGCAGTGTCGTCGGGGTGGAGCAGGAAGTCCATCATCCTCCCTTCGAGCCCGGACGGCGGCACCGCCCCGGGTCCCGTTGTGTCAGGGAACGGAGCCCGGGCGGTGTCACCTCTGTCCGGTGGCTACTTCTTGGGCCAGGAGGCCTCGATGGCACCGAGCACGTCCTGCTCGGACTTGCCCTGGGCGAAGTAGTTGGTGATCTCCTTCCAGAACGACCCGGCCCCCACCTCGGACGGCATCAGGTCGGACCCGTCGAAGCGGAACTCGACACCGGGGTCGGAAAGCAGCTGGAAGGCGAGCTGGTCCATCGGGGACTGCAGCAGGCTGGCGTCCAGGCCGTTGTTGGCACTCACCCAGCCCTGCGGAGTTGCGGTGGCCTTCTCGTTGGCCCACTCCGGGCTGGACAGGTAGGTCTGGAAGGCCTGCACCTCGGGACGGTCGGCGAACGCCGCGACGAAGTCGCCGCCACCGATCACCGGCTTGGAGTCGGCGGTCTTGCCGGGCAGCGGGAACACCCACACGTCGCCGTCGGGGCCGACCTTGATCGACTCGTCCAGCGTGGTCCAGTTGGTCTGGTAGAAGGACGCCGCCCGGTGCAGGTAGCACTCGCCGTCGACGATCGGGTAGCCGGCGTCGGTCCACGGCTCGGTGGCGATCGACTGGACGTTGCCGATGCCGGCGTTGACGTACTTGTCGTTGCGCAGGATCTTGCCCATCTCCTGCAGCGCGTTCACGATCGCCGGATCGTTGAACGGGATCTCGTGGGACACCCACTTGTCGTAGGTCTCGCCGCCGGCGAAGCGGAGCACCATGTCCTCCACCCAGTCGGTGCCCGGCCAGCCGGTGGCGGTGCCGGACTCGATGCCGGCGCACCACGGCTTGGCCTTGCCGTCGTTCGCGATCTTCTCGGTCAGGGTGATGAGCTCGTCCCAGGTGGTCGGGACGGTGTACCCGGCGTCGGCGAACATCGACGGCGAGTACCACACGAAGGACTTGGCCGAAGCGCCCAGCGGCGCGGCGTAGAACGTGCCGTCCACTGTGCCGTAGGCCTTCCACGAGTCCGACCAGTACTGGTCGACATTGGACTCGACGCTCGCCGGGGCAGCCTTCACCTTGCCGGAGGCGACGGTGGTCTTCAGCAGGCCGGGCTGCGGGAAGATCGCGATGTCGGGCAGCGCGTCAGCGGCCACCCGGACGGGGAGCTGGGCCTCGAAGTCGCGGGAGCCCTCGTAGGCGACGGTGGCGCCGGTGCACTTCTCGAACAGGTCGAAGGACTGCTCGTACTGCTGCCCCTCGGTGTCGATGAACACCGCATAGACCGAGACGGTCTTGCCGGTCAGATCGCCGTACTGCTCGAAGGCCGCACAGGTGGGATCGCCGCTGGGGCTACTCGCACCCGACGATGATGGCTGGGCCGGCTCAGGAGTCGGAGTCGTGCTCGAACAAGCAGCCAGCGGGAGCAGTAGAGCGAGGCCGGCAGCCAGGGGAACTGAGAGATGACGTCGGTGTGACATGGAAGACCTCCACTTCGTCGTGGTCCTGGACAGCACTAAGGTAAGCGCTTGCATAGGGAAATTGCAAGCGCTTACACGTGCGCTTTCCTCACGATTTGGTAACGACGGGTTCTTATCGCGGTGTGCGCCGCAGCAGCGGCGAGAGCACCACGGCGCTGCGGGTGTGGTCGATGCCGGGGGCATCCCGGAGACGCTCCAGCGCCTGTTCGAGGCTGGGCATGTCGCGGGCGCGGATGGTGACGACCGCATCGGCTTCGCCGGTGACGGTGCTGGCCTCGACCACCTCGGGGATGGTCGTCAGGATCCGGCGCAGGGCGTCGGGTGCGACGATGCCGCGGCAGAAGACCTCCACATGTGCCTCAATGGCCAGGCCGTCGTAGCCGGGGTCCAGTTCCACGGTGAAGCCGCGGATGACGCCGTCTGCCACGAGGCGGTCGATCCGGCGTTTGACCGCGGAGGCCGACAGTCCCACCGCGTCCCCGAGATCGCCGTACCCGGCCCGGGCATTGCCGCGCAGCAGCTTGATGATTCCCCGGTCGAGCTCGTCCATAGTGGCATGGTACGCCGATATCATGCGCACTAGCCGCGAGCGAGCAAAGATTTTGCGCGTGGTCGCGAGTATCCGCGTCGAATCTTTGTGAAACTGGAAGGCATGACCATGATCGAGCCTGAGCTGTCCAGTTCCGTCGGCACCGCCACCCGTCCCACGGTCCTGATGTGCCGTCCCGATCACTTCACCGTTCGCTACCGGATCAACCCGTGGATGCACCCGCAGTTGCCGACCGACACCGGTCTGGCGGTGCGGCAGTGGGAGCAGCTCTATCGCACCTACCTCGACCTCGGCTACCAGGTGCACCTGATCGACCCGGCCCCCGGCCTGCCGGACATGGTCTACGCGGCCAACGGCGGTTTCACGATGGACGGCATCGCCTACGGCGCGCGCTTCCAGTACCCGCAACGCGCACCAGAGGGCCCGCTCTACCTGGAGTGGCTGGCTGCGCACGGCTTTCGTCCGCATCAGGCGGTCGAGGTCAACGAGGGCGAGGGCGACTTCCTGCCGGTCGGCGACGTCATCCTGGCCGGGACCGGTTTCCGCAGTTCGCTGGCCAGCCACGACGAACTGCGGGCCGTCTTCGGCCGCGAGGTGCTGTCGCTCCGCCTGGTCGACCCGCGGTTCTACCACCTCGACACTGCTGTCGCCGTCCTGCAGCCTGCCGGTGGGCCGGGGGCCATCGCCTATCTCCCCCAGGCCTTTGACGAGGCCTCCCGGACGGTGCTGGCCGAGCGGTTCCCCGAGGCGATCCATGTCGGTGTGGAGGACGCCGGCGTTCTGGGGCTGAACAGCTTCAGTGACGGGCACAATGTGGTCATCGCCGCGGCCGCGAAGGACTTCGAGCGCCAATTGCGCGACCGTGGCTACGTCCCCCACCCGGTCGACCTGTCCGAACTCCTGCTCGGCGGTGGCGGGGTCAAGTGCTGCACCCTGGAGTTGAGAAAGTGACCACAGTCAAGAACGAGACCGCCGCCTACATCGAGCAGGCCGAGCGCTACGGCGCCCACAACTACCACCCGCTTCCGGTGGTGATCGCCGGTGGCGAGGGCGCCTGGGTGGTCGATGTCGACGGCCGCAAGTACCTGGACTGCCTGGCCGCCTACTCGGCGGTGAATTTCGGGCACCGGCACCCCGACCTGGTCGCCGCCGCTCGCGAGCAACTGGATCGAGTGACCCTCACCAGCCGGGCCTTCCACAACGACCGGCTCGGGGAGTTCCTCGCCCGGCTGGCCCGATTGGCAGGCAAGGACATGGTGCTGCCGATGAACACCGGCGCCGAGGCCGTCGAATCGGCCATCAAGGTCGCCCGCGCCTGGGGCTACCGAGTCAAGGGGGTGCCGCAGGACCAGGCCACCATCATCGTCGCCGAGGGCAACTTCCACGGCCGTACCACCACCATCGTTGGCTTCTCCTCCGACCCCACCGCCCGCGACGACTTCGGCCCGTTCACGCCGGGTTTCGTCAGCGTCCGGTACGGGGACGCCGAGGCGCTCGCCGCCGCGATCACCGACCAGACCGTGGCCGTCCTGGTCGAGCCGATCCAGGGCGAGGCCGGGGTGGTGCTGCCGCCGGACGGCTACCTCGCCGAGGTCCGACGGCTGACCAGTGAGCGCAACGTGCTGTTCATCGCCGACGAGATCCAGTCGGGGCTGGGACGGACCGGCGCCACCTTCGAGTGCGACAACGCGGGCGTGGTGCCCGATCTCTATCTGCTGGGCAAGGCCCTGGGCGGTGGCATCGTCCCGGTGAGTGCGGTGGTCGGGGACGCACGCACTCTGGGCGTGCTGCGTCCCGGCGAGCACGGTTCGACCTTTGGCGGCAACCCGCTGGCGGCCGCCGTGGGCCTGGCAGTGGTGGAGTTGCTGGAGACCGGGCAGTACCAGGCCAGGGCGCGCGAACTGGGCGAGCAACTGCGACGCCGGCTCGAAGCCCTGGTCGGTCAGGGAGTTGATGCCGTGCGTGTGCGTGGGCTGTGGGCGGGGATCGACATCGATCCCCGGCTGGGTTCGGGGCGCCGGGTCTGCGAGCTGCTCGCCGAACGGGGCGTGCTGGCCAAGGACACCCACGGCTCCACCATCCGGCTGGCGCCGCCGATCGTGGTGACCTGTGAGGAACTCGACTGGGCGGTCGACCAGTTCGAGGCCGTGCTGCGCGAACTGGCGGCCTGAGCCGGCCGCGCCG
>NZ_JAYFPT010000053.1:0-1736 GCF_034927565.1 Propionicimonas sp. | reverse complement strand
CGCCGCTGTAGCTCAGTCGGCAGAGCGGCTCACTCGTAATGAGCAGGTCTCGGGTTCGATTCCCGACAGCGGCTCCGATCCGAACTCCCGTCCCCACAAGGGGCGGGAGTTTTCGATTACCGGACATCGGACCACATGGCGCCGCGCTGGGTAAGCCATCAGGCAAGCCAAGTCGGGTCCGGCCAGGGTGTAGGCGGAGGCTTCCATTTCGCATGGAGTGGCTCCATAATGGCTTTATGCCGAACATTCAGATCAAGGACGTGCCCGAGGCGACGCACGCCGTGCTGCGGCAGCGGGCGGCGGCGGCACACCAGTCGCTGCAGGAGTATCTGCTGTCCCGCTTGGTGCGCGAGGCTGCGCAACCGACGGTCGATGAGGTGCTGGACCGGGCTGCCGGACGAGCGGGCGGCTCGCTGCCCCTGGCCGGCGCGGTGAACGCGTTGCGAGCAGAGCGTGCTCGTCGTTGACGCCAGCGTCCTGGCGGTCGCGCTCATGGACGACGGCCAGGACGGCGACGCGGCGCGTGGCCGCCTGAGAGGGGAGGATCTTGCCGCCCCGTCGCTGATCGATCTTGAGGTGGCTTCCGTGTGGCGTGGGCTCGCCCGTGGCGGCCACCTCGATGCCAAGCGCGCCCGACTGGCGCTGGACGACCTGAGAGTTCTCCCGGTTCAGCGCGTCCAGCACGACCTGCTCCTGGAACGGTGCTGGGAGTTGCGAGAGAACCTGACGATCTATGACGCTGCCTATGTCGCCCTGGCGGAGGCGCTCGAAGCGCCTCTGCTCACCGGTGATGGCCGGCTCGCGAGGGCCGGCGGGCCGCACTGCACGATCGAGGTACTGAAGACCAGCCGATAGAGCACGGCGGCGGCACGCTGAACGTGCTGCGCAAGGGGTTCGCCGATGTCAGCGCCCGGTTCATGGTGATGCAGTGGTTGCCGACGGCATCGTTGAACCCGACGTTGATGCAGTGACAGGAGCGGCTACTCCAGTTCGTTCTCATCGACCAGTTGCACGCTGTGCACGCCGTCCAGGCCGGACAGCGAGCCGACCAGCGTGTCAGGGCTGGCCGACCCAGCCAGGTTCAGCACCACAGCGGCGGTGCCGCCTCTGGTGGGCTGGGGTTCGGCGCGGTTGACCTGCCAGCCCGACGAGGTGATTGCGAGCAACAGATCGCGCAGCAGCCCACGTCCGTCGGCGTAGTCGATCTCGAGCTGGATCTGGGCATTCTGATTGCCGGGGAGCCTGCGGATCAGTGCGGTGAAACCGTAGGCGATCACAAAGTGCAGGCCGGTGACCGAGATGGCGAGCACCCACAGTCCGGCTCCGGCAGCCATGCCGATTGCGGCGGTCTCCCAGACTGAGGCAGCTGTGGTCAGCCCGCGCACCGAGCCGTGGCGGGTGAGGATCAGGCCGGCGCCGAGGAATCCGATACCCGAGACGACCTGCGCCGCGACCCGGGAGGGGTCGAGGACCACATGGTCCCCCAGCACGTTGAAGAAGCCGTCTTTGCTGATCAGCATGAACAAGGCGGCTGCGGTCCCGACGATCGCCTGGGTCCGCAGCCCGGCGCTCTTGTGCCGGAGCTGGCGTTCCAGGCCGATCAGGGCACTGAGGACGAAGGCAAAGGCGAGATCTACGAACTGCAACCACGCCTGGCTGGTCAAGGCGAACGAATGAAGCATGGTCAACCACGCTACGCCCGGCTGTTGGCAGAAGAGTTCGACGGGATGCTGGGG
>NZ_JAYFPT010000098.1:0-26412 GCF_034927565.1 Propionicimonas sp. | reverse complement strand
CGCCGATCGCCAGTCCGCAATCTCCTCGTGCAGGATCCCGACCAAGCGCACACCACCGGGTGACCGTCCGGCCCAAGACCGGGGATACGCCGATCAGCTCCAGGTCATGCCCGTCAACTCCAGGTGATCAGCTGCGCGCCTTCGCCCCGGTCAGCCGGGAGTAGACCCAGGCAAGCCCCAGCACGATCAGACCGTAGATGAACTGCCGCATCGCCTCGGAGGTGTCGAAGGTGAGCAGCAGCCGGTTCAGCACCGTCAGGATCAGCGCGCCCACCACCGTCCCGCCGAAGCCGCCGATGCCGCCCATCACCGAGGTCCCGCCGACGACTGCCGCCGCCACCGACGGCAGCAGGTAGATGTTGGCCATGTCCGGGCCCACCGAGCCGTTCATCCCGGCGATCAGCATGCCGCCGATCGCTGCCAGCACACCGGCGACCGCATAGGTGGCGATCAGCACCTGCCAGACCCGGATGCCCGCCAGCCGGCAGGCGATCGGGTTGTCGCCGACGGCGTAGAGGTTGCGTCCCAGCCCGGTGCGGGACAGCCCCCAGACCAGCAGCACCGACATCCCGATCAACAGGAAGGTGTTGGCCGGGATCGGGCCGACACTGCCGGTGCCCAGGGTCTTGATGATGTCGGGCAGGCCGCGCGAACCGTCCAGGAAGCCGGACGCACCCGCGCCGACGGTGATCACACCCAGCAGCACCGACTGCATGCCGAGGGTCATGATCATGGCCGAGACCTTGAACACCCCCACCCCGATACCGTTGACCGCGCCGATCCCGGCGCCGACCAGCAGGCCTGCCAGCAGCGCCCACACCACGCCGCCGCCCATCTGGTCGACCACGATGTAGGCGGCGAAGGTGGCGATCATCGACACCGACATGTCGATGCCACCGGTCAGCATGCAGATCGTCTGCGCCCCAGCGAACATGGCCAGCGGACAGGCCAGCAGCAGGATGCCGCGGGCTCCCTGGATGGTCAGCAGTGAGTGGTCGAACATCGCCGCCACCAGGTAGAAGATCACGAACACGCCGAGCAGCACCATGACCGGACGTTCGGCCATCGCGGTGGCGAACGGGCGCTGGCGGCCGGGGCCCTTCAGATCGAAGGTGGTGGTCATGTCGCTCGCCTCCGCATCTGCAGCATGCCGCCGATCATGACAACGATGATGATGATCACGCCGCGGACCACCTCGGCGTAGTTCGGGTCGAGCCCGATGCCCATCAGGATCGCCGGGATCAGGCCCAGCACCATGGCCGCGATCACCGGCCCGAACAGCCCGCCGGTACCGCCGGAGAGCGAGATGCCGCCCAGCACCGCCGCGGCCACCGAGCTCATCAGCACCGACAGCCCGATGCTCGCCCGGGGCTCGCCGCCACCGGTGTAGGCGGTGGTCACCAGCCCGGCCAGCCCGGCGAACACCCCGGACAGCAGGTAGACCTTCACCCGGGTGCTGGCGACGTCCACCCCGGCCAGGAAGGCGGTCTGCTTGCTGGACCCCATGGCGTACATCGCCAGCCCGGAGCGGGAGCGGGAGAACGGGTACCAGATCGCGGCCAGGACGACCACCATCACGATGATCGAGGGCAGCGGGTCGGAGAACCCGCCGACCAGCATGTTCTTGAAGGTGGGATCGGCGCCGCCGCCGGGGCCACGGATCACCAGCCAGGCTGCACCGGTGAAGGTGAACGACAGCGCCAGGGTAACCACGATGTCGGGCACATGGGAGACGTTGATGATCCAGCCCATCAACCCGCTCAGCGCCGCCGAGACCACCAGGCAGCCGACCGCGATCAGCAGGCAGGTGACGAAGCCCTGGCCTTCCATGTACTTGGCGGCGATGCAGTTGACCAGGACGAGCAGCGAGCCGACTGCCATGTTGATCCCGCCGGAGATCACCACCACGCCCTGCGCCATCGCCAGCAGGGCGACCGCCAGCGCTCCGGCGGTGATCGTCCGGATCTCGAAGCCGGCGAACATCGGCACCTGGCTGGCCCGCCAGACCACCATCGCGGCGAAGATCGCGACGATGACCACCTTCCAGGCGTGGCGCTGCCGGAGCCGCTCGAACTGCGGGGTCTTCCCGGGTAGCGAGGTGGTCGCGGTGGGGGCGGTCACGAGTCGCTCCTTCCGTTGGCGCTGACGGTGCCGTGCATGGCGTTGAGCAGGGCCTCCTCGCCCACGTCCACAGCGAGCTCGGCGACCACCCGCCCCTGGTAGACCACGATCACCCGGTCGCAGACCAGCTCGACCTCACGCAGTTCGGAGGTGAACATCACCACCGTGTTGCCGTCGTCGGCGAGCTGCCGGACCAGGTCGTAGATCTGGTGCTTGGTTCCGATGTCGATCCCCCGGGTGGGGTCGAACAGCAGCAGCGTGGAGAAGCCCGCCGCCAGCCACTTGGCAACGGTCAGCTTCTGCTGGTTGCCGCCCGACAGGCTGCGGGCCTGAGGGGCCCGGGTGTCGATCGACAGCCGCTCGATCGCCGACTGCACCAGCGTGTTCTCCTTCGCCCGGGAGAACGGCCCCCACCTGCTCAGCCGCCGGTGCAGCGGGTGCGCGATGTTCTCCCGGATCGAGCGCTGCGGCAGCAGCGCCAGCATCCGGTCGGCGGGGACGAGCACCACGCCACGCCGGATCGCGTCCGCCGGGTGGCGGGCAGTGAGCGGCGTACCGGCCACGACCAGGCTGCCCGAGTCGGGACGGCGTTCACCGGACAGTACGTCGAACAACAGGTCCTGGCCCTGGCCCTCCAGCGCCACCAGCCCGAGCACCTCGCCGGGGTAGGCCGCGAAGGAGATATCGGCCAACTGGCGGCCGACCGCCAGCGAGCGGGTCTCGATGCCGGGACGGGCGTCGCCGCGCTCACGGGCTGCACGGCGTCCCTCGTCCCTCACGATCGCGGCGGTCTCGCCGAGCATGGCCCGCACGATCCGGTCCTGCCCGCCCTCGCGGGGGACGAACTGGTCGACGGCGCGGCCGTCCCGCAGCACCGTGCACATGTCGCAGTGCTCGATCACCTCCTCCAGCCGGTGGGAGATGAACAGCACCGAGCCGCCGGCGGCCTTCTGCCGGGCGATCACGGCGAAGACCTTCTCGGCCAGGTCGGGTGGAAGAGCGGCGGTGATCTCGTCCAGGACCAGCAGCTTGGGCGCATACGACAGCGCGCGGGCCAGGTCGAGCATCCGCAGGAAGGGCAGCGGGATGTCCTTGACGTACTCGTCCAGGTCGAGCCCGCCGAGGTCGAGCAGGTCGAGCTGTTCCTGGACGCCGGCGACGCTCGTCCCGGTCAGCGTGAAGTTCTGCTTCAGCGTGAGGTCGGGTACCAGGGCCGGGTCCTGGAAGACCGGCGCCAACCCGACCGCGTACGCCGCCACCGGTGAGGACGGGGCGCTGGCCTGACCGGCGACCCGGATCTCGCCGGCGTCGCGACCGATGACACCGGTGAGGATCTTCACCAGCGTCGACTTGCCGGCGCCGTTGGCCCCGAGCAGGGCGTGGCACTCCCGGGGCAGTACCGTGAGGTCGGCCGACCGCAGCGCCACGACGCTGCCGTAGGTCTTCGCCACCTCACGGACGCTCAGCAGCGGCTCGGTCTGTGCCGCGACGATGTGCTCCATTGCCTGACCCGGATTCTCTCGGTGAGAGGCGGCGCGCCCGGTCGCCCGAGCACGCCGCCTGTGCAGTGTCCGACGTTCGCTGCCTGGTGGCCAGAAGCTGCGACTACTCGCCGGGGCCCTTGCACGCCCAGAGCTGGTCCGGGGTGTAGGTGGTGTACGGCGGGACGTCGATCGCCACCGAGGTGGTGCCGTCCAGGTCGGGCTTGTAGTACTTCTCGAGTTCGGCCTTGTTCTTCTCCAGGTCCCAGACCTGTGGGGTGAGCATGGTCAGCTTGTCCGGCTTCTCCCCGTTGGCGACCTGCAGCGCGACGGTCATGCCGACGCCACCGATGACGGCCGGGTTGGTGACCAGCGCGCCGGGCTTGCCCTCGATCAACTGGTGCAGGAACTCGTTGGAGTCCTGGCCGGTGACCGGGACGAGCTTCTTGCCGGTGCCCTCGATCGCGTTCACCACGGTGAAGTCGGCGCCGGTGGTCCAGACGGCGTCGTAATCGGTGGCGGAGAACTCCTGGGTCGCGATCTCGCCGCCCTTGGTGTAGTCCCAGCCCGTCCAGACCGTCTTGTACGTGATATCGGGGTACTTGGTCATCACCGAGGTGAAGCCCTTGTCACGGTCGGTGTCGGCGGCGACACCCTCGATGCCGCGCATGTAGAGCACCTTGCCCTTGCCGCCGATCTGGTCGGCGATCCACTGTGCACCAAGCTCACCCCACGTGGTCTGGTCATTGGTGACCACATAGGCGCTCTCGGCGGTCACACTGGAGTCCACCGCCACCACGATGATGCCGCGGTCGGTGGCCTCCTTGATGACATCGTTCAGCTTCTCGGGGTCGGACGGGTTCACGATGATCACGTTCACGCCCTGCGAGATCAGGTTCTGCAGGTCCTGGATCTGCTCGGTCGGGCCACCGTTCTTCGACACCACGATCACCTTGGAGACCTGTCCGGAGGCCAGTGCCTGGGCCTTCACCGAGCAGATCATGGTCTCGCGCCAGCCATTGCCCGCCAGGGTGTTCGAGACCCCGACGACGAGGTTCTCCGGTTTCTGGGTGGAACTTCCACCCGGATCCGCGGAGGTGCCCGACGTCGGATCGCCGGCACACGCCGCCAGCCCCATCACACCTGCGAGTGCTGCGGCTCCCACCATGAGCCTCGCGCTACGCCTCATTGCGTTCTCTCCTTTGTTGCGGAGTCACGGGGGGCCGCACAGCCCCACCCGTTGACCCAATTGTTCCATGACGACTATTCAACTCTGCGTAGTCGTCTATACGGGTTATTGTTCGTTGTCCACTCACGTGCTGTCAACGACGGTTACGCAACTGTGATGGTGAGGGGGCCTCGGACGGGGGTCGCTGTCCAGCCCGGGCGCACCGCGCGATCGACCGGGACGGGGCGGCGATCAGTAACTGTCAGCGGGTCCGCCTAGGGTCAGCACCATGACGACCACCGCCATGCAGCCGAGCTTCGACGAGCTCAGCCCCGCGCTGCCGGAGGTCACCTTCGTTGTGGTCGATCTGGAGACCACCGGGAGCACCGGGGAGGACACGATCACCGAGTTCGGTGCGGTGAAGGTGCGCGGCGGCGAGGTGCTGGCCGAGTTCCAGACCCTGGTCAACCCGAACGGGCACATCCCGGCTCTGATCTCGGTCCTGACCGGGATCACCGACACGATGGTCGCCGACGCCCCGAAGCTCGCCGAGGTGCTGCCCAGCTGGCTGGAGTTCGCCGGCGACGCCGTCCTGGTGGCGCACAATGCGGGCTTCGACATCGGCTTCCTGAAACGGGCCTGTGCCGCCCACGGCTATCCCTGGCCGGGCAACCAGGTGGTCGACACCGTCGCCCTGGCGCGCAGCGTGCTGCTGCGCGACGAGGTGCCGAATGTGAAGCTCGGCACCCTGGCCCGGCTGGTCCGCTCCAGCCACGAGGCGAATCACCGGGCGCTCTGTGACGCCAGGGTGACCGTCGACGTGCTGCACTACTTGCTGGAGCGGGTGGGCAACCTCGGGGTCGGCACCCTGGCCGACCTGGCCGACTGCACCCACCGGGTGTCGCCTGAGCGCCGTGCGAAACGCCGGCTGGCCGAGGGGCTGCCGTCCGCCCCGGGCATCTACCAGTTCGTCGCCGATCTGCCGGATTCCACCGGCACACCACGACGCCAGGTGCTCTACGTCGGCAAGAGCCGCAGTCTGCGGCAGCGGGTGCGCAGCTACTTCACCGCCGCCGAGACCCGTCCCCGGATCGACGAGATGGTCCGGATCGCCACCGGCGTCGAGACCACCGTCTGCCGCACCGAACTCGAGGCGGAGGTACTGGAGTTGCGGCTGATCGCCGCCCACGCGCCACGCTACAACCGGCGCTCGAAGTTCCCCGAGCGCCAGCACTGGGTGAAGGTCACCGAGGAGCCCTTCCCCCGGTTGTCGATTGTCAGGGCGGTCGGCAGCGACCGGGCCACCTACTTCGGGCCGTTCAGTCGCCGGTCCGCCGCCGAACAGATCGTCGCCGCACTGCACGACGCCTACCCGATCCGGCAGTGCACCGCCCGGCTGTCAGCCAGAGCGCCCTCCCCGGCCTGCGCGCTGGCCGAACTGGGGCGCTGCTGCGCCCCCTGCCAGTTCAGCGTCGGCCGGGACGAGTACGCCGCGCTGGTCGAACACGTGCGCGAGGCGCTCACCAGCGACGTCCGTCCGGTGCTGGAGGCCATCCGGCCGCGGCTGCGCAGTCTGGTCGCGCAGCAGCGGTTCGAGGAGGCGGGACAGCTCGCCGCCCGGCTCCAGACCTACCTGGCGGCCGCCCGCAGACATCACCGGCTGGCCAGCCTGGCGGGCTGCCGGCAGCTGGTAGCCGCACGCCGGATCGACAGCTCCGGATCATCGCCGGCCTGGGAGGTACACGTCGTCCGGTACGGACGGCTGGCAGCCGCCGCCCTCGCGCATCCCGGTGAGTCACCGCAGGCGGTCGCCCGGGCCGCGGTGCTGGCCGCCGAGACCGTGCTGCCCGCCCCGGCCCCGGCACCGGCGGCCACCATCGAGGAGACCGAGCGGATTGCCGCCTGGCTGGAACTGCCCGGCGTCCGGCTGATCGAGGTGGACGGCGACTGGAGCTGGCCGCTGCACGCGTCCATCCCCGAGGACCGGCTGCCGAGCTATGCGCTGGGCGACCTCGACCAGGCGGCCGCCGACGTGAGGACCTACTAGCGGCGTCTCCCTGTCCCTGGCAGCCATCCCGCCCAGAAACCGCCACTCCCACCGGCTGTTTCCCTGTCGCACCCTTACGATGCAGTCATGATCACCGCGATTGTGTTCGTCAACGCCGAGACTGCCCGCATCCCCGAAGTGGCCCAGCAGATCGCCGACCTCCCGGGAGTATCCGAGGTCTACTCGGTCACCGGCACCGTCGACCTGATCGCGCTGGTGCGGGTGCGCTCGATCGACGAGGTGGCCACGGTGGTGAGCGACCGGCTCAACAAGGTGCCCGGCGTGATCGAGACCGAGACCCACGTCGCCTTCCGGGCCTACTCGACCCACGATCTGGAGGCGGCGTTCTCGCTCGGCGCCGACTGAACCCGAGCCAGCGATGGTCGCCAGGTGGGCTTCACCCCCGACGCGTGCGCGTCGCTGACGCCGCACGGTGTGACCCAGGGCCCGTCCTCGGGTCGCTGGCCACACCGTGCCGGAGAACGGTCAATCCGTGACGGTCACCGCGTTGATCACCACCTGCTCCAGCGGACGGTCACGGCGGTCGGTCGGGGTAGTGGCGATCGCGTCGACCACCTTCTTCGAGGCCTCGTCGGCCACCTCGCCGAAGATGGTGTGCTTGCGGTTCAGGTGTGGGGTGGGGACGACGGTGATGAAGAACTGCGAGCCGTTGGTGCCCCGTCCCAGTTGGATGCCCGCGTTCGCCATCGCCAGCAGGTAGGGCCGGTTGAACACCAGGTCGGGATGGATCTCGTCGTCGAACTGGTAGCCAGGGCCGCCCGTGCCCACCCCGAGCGGGTCCCCGCCCTGGATCATGAACCCGTCGATCACCCGGTGGAAGATCACCCCGTCGTAGAAGTTGCCGGTCTTCTCCTCACCGGTCTGGACGTCGCGGTACGGCTTGGTGCCGGTCGCCAGCCCGACGAAGTTCGCCACGGTCGCGGGTGCGTGGTCGGGAAACAGCGTGATCACGATGTCGCCACGGTTGGTGTGCAGGGTTGCGGTTTGAGCCACGGGGGCGTCCTTTCGTTCCGAGTCCCTCCCATCCTGACAGATTCACTGTCCCGGTCTCCATCGGCCGAGTACGGTGGGAACACCAGCGAGTACATCCGTCGTGGAATCGGAAACCGGAGGAAGTATGGCCCGCAAGAAGCTGATCAACACCGTCGAGGAGTCCACCGCGGTAGCAGCCCGCAAGGCGTCCGAGGCGTTCATCGAGGCCGCCGAGAAGCTCGCCCCACTGATCGATCAGGCCGGCGACTACCTCGGCCCGCTCACCGATCAGGCCCGCAAGGTGTCCAGCCAGGTCGCCTCCGACGCCTACGGCAAGGTACGGCCGGCGCTGCGGGACGCCAGTATCCGCAGCGCGCGGTTCGCCTCCGACGCGTACAACCGGGTGCAGCCCGCGATCGACACCGCCCTGCATGCGGTGCCGCCGGCCGTCGACACGGCCGTGGGAGCGGTCCGTCCCGCGATCGACGACGTACTTGAGCGCATCCCGCCGATCGTGGAGGAGGCTCGCGGCAAGGTGCAGGACGATGTGCTGCCGAAGGTCGCCTCCGCCCTGAAGGAGGTGGCCAGCCAGCCACTCGCCGCCGAGGCTGCCGCCCAACTGGCACTGGCCACCGCCGCGATGTCGAAGGAGCTGGGCAAAGCCAGCAAGCCGAAGCGCAGCTGGCCCGGCGTCCTGGGCCGGGTCGTGCTGGCCGGCGCCCTGCTGGCGGGTGTGGTGACCGTCGTCCGCAAGCTGCTGGCCCCGCCCAGCACGGGCTGGCATGCCCACTCCCCCTCGGACGCCTACGTGGCCGACCCGGTGGCGGACGTGATCGACGACATCGAGGAGAACGCCGAGGAGTTGGCCGAGACCGTCCAGGAGAAGGCCGAGGAGGCAGCGGAGCAGGCCGCGGATCTCGCTGAAACGGCGCAGGACAAGGCAGCCGACGTCGCCGACAAGGCCAAAGACAAGGCGGCCGACGTCGCCGACAAGGTCGCCGACAAGGCAGGAGAGGTCGCTGACCAGGCCAAAGACACAGCAGAAGAGGTCCAGGACGTAGCAGGGGACATCGCCGACCAGGTGCAGAAGAAGGCGACGGAGGCTGCCGGCAAGGCAGCCGAGATCGTGGACGACGTCGCCGACAAGGCCAGGGATCTCACCGACGGGGATGATGCCTCCCCTTTAGCCGATAGCCCCTACGGAGCGGGCTCGTTCGTCGGCCCACAGGCTCCCGAGGGGTTCACGATCAAGGCCAACGGGCGCACCAAGAAGTTCCGGACGCCCGATAGCAGCGGCTACGAGCGCGCCAACGCCGATGTGTGGTTCGACACCGTCGAGCATGCCGAGGCGGCCGGCTTCACCCAGGCCCAACGCTGAGGTTCCCACCTGCTGACGGGCTCTGGTTCGACGGGACGGTTCCGTCGAACCAGAGCCCTTTCCTTCCTCCGCGGTGCCCGAAGGGCTGGCAACTCCACGGTGGCCCGAAGGGCTGACACGCCGAGGTGAGTCATCGGCTCGGTGGGCACGGTTCCGCCGAACCAGAACCTCCTTCCTCAGCTCACGGTGGCCCGCGGGCCGGCACACTGACCTGAGCAATCCGGGGCCGGCTGTCACAAACCGGCGGCCCCGATGGCTTTCTGGGGCATACGACGTCCCGGAGGAGCCATGACAGTCTTCAACCTCGACAACGACGCCTGGGTGCTCGCCGCCCCGTTCCGCGCCCACCTGCACCGGCTGCATGACCAGAGCGGACTGGCCTGGAGCGTACTGGCGCTCGCTGCCGGAGTCTCGCCGGCAGCGGTCCGGAGCCTGATAGCTGGACGCAGGGGTCGGCCGGTGCGGCGGATCGCCCGTCAGGTGGCCTGCCGCCTGATCAGCCTGGACGAGACCCGGCTCCGCAGCCTGGCGGGCAACCAGGTGGTGGCGGCGCCGACCGCGGAGCGGGTTCGCCAATTGCTTGCCCAGGGGTGGACGCCGGAGCTGCTCGCCCGCTGGTGCCACACCACGCCGTCTGTCCTGGGCGGGCTCGGCCGGGCGCTGTACTGCAGCGAACTGCTGGCACTGCGGGTCGAGGCAGCCCAACTGGCCCACGAACGTGCCGTGGTTGCCGCGGGCCGCTGCACCGGCCGCGCCGCCTGAGGTTACGCTTCGGCCATGGTGTGGGTGGCGCTGGGGCTGGCCGTGGTGCTCGCGCTCGCCATCGCGTCGGTCAGCGCCGCGATTTTGCGCGTCCTGCCGCCACCTCGCGACGAGCCTGCCGCCCGTCCCTACGCCGAGCTGATCTCGCCGCGACTGTTCCTCACGGTGCTGGTCGCCGCCCTGCTCGCGCTGGGCGGTTCGCTGGTTCTCGCCCCGGTGGTCACATGGCCGCCGTGGGTCGCCCTGGGCACCGTCGGTGTGCTGCTGGCGGTGGTGGACGCCCACACCGGCTTCCTGCCGTTGCGGCTTACCGGCGCGCTGGCGGCCCTGGTGGTCGTGGCCGCCGGAATCTCGGCCTGGCTCAAGGCCGACCCGGTGGTCCTGGTCGTGGCGCTGCTCTGCGGGGCGGGGGCGTGGACGCTCTTCCACCTGTTCTGGCTGATCGGCGGTGGGATCGGTTTCGGCGATGTCCGGCTGGCGGCGATCGTCGCCGCAGCGGCCGGCACCACCTCACTCGAGTTCGCCACCTGGTCGCTCGTGCTGGGTGGCCTGGCCGGGGTGGTGTGGGGCCTGGTCACCCGCATCCGCCGGGGCTCCGACGGTGCCTTCCCCTACGGCCCAGCGCTGGTGATCGGGCCCTACGCGGCGCTGATCCTGCAGCTGTTCCTCTGAGCGCCCCGCCGGCCGAGCCCGGCAAGGCTGCCGCACCGCAGACCAAGTGCTCGCCGGCCGAGCCCGGCAAGGCTGCCGCACCGCAGACCAAGTGCCCGCCAGCACAGGGCCACGCGCAGCGGCTGCTTCTAACCCGCCAGCGCTTGGCTGAGGGTCACCCACCTGTCGAGCAGGGCGGTAGCGGCTCCGGAGTCCAGCACCTCGGCGACCTTCGCCAGGTGGGGTTCCAACTGCGACGCCACCGAGGCGGCCGGGTCGACGCCGGCGAAGGCGAGCGAGGCAGCCGCAGCGTTCAGCAGCACGATGTCGCGGATCGGCCCGGTGGCTCCGGCGAACACCTCGCGCACGACTGCCGCGTTGTGCGCCGGGTCCCCGCCGACCAACTGCTCGGGACGGGAGCGCTCCAGCCCCAGGTCGAGCGGGTCGAGGGAGGTCTGGGTCACCTGCCGGCCGGCCACAACCCACAGTGTCGAGGCGGTGGTGGTCGTCAACTCGTCCAGGCCGTCCCCGCCGTGGAAGACGAACCCGCGGTGACCCCGAGCGGCGATCACCCCCGCCACCTTCGGGGCGAGCGCGATATTGGCCACCCCGACGGCCTGCGCGACCGGCCGGGCCGGGTTGGCCAGCGGGCCGAGGAAGTTGAAGGTGGTCTGTACGCCCAGCTCCTTGCGGGCGGTACCGGCGAACCGCAGGGACGGGTGGTAGAGCGGGGCGAACAGGAAGGCGATCCCGACCTCGCCGAGCACCACTGCCTGCTTGTCCGGCGGCACGTTCAGTGCCACGCCGAGCGCCTCCAGGCAGTCGGCGGTGCCACATGCCGAGGAGGCGGCGCGGTTGCCGTGCTTCACCACCGGCACACCGGCGGCGGCAGCCACCATGGCGGCCATGGTCGAGATGTTCACGGTGTTGGCCCGGTCACCGCCCGAGCCGACGACATCGACTGCCTCGACCGGCAACGAGATCGGCGTGGCGCGATCGAGCATGGCGCGGGCCAGGCCGCCGAGTTCCTCGGCAGTCTCGCCCTTGGCGCGTAGCGCCACGGCGAACCCGGCGATCTGCACCGGCGTGGACTCACCGGCCAGGATCTGGTTCATCGCCCAGGCGGCGGCATCGGCGGTCAGGTCACGGCCGGCGATCAGCCCGGTCAGCACCTCCGGCCAGCTGTGCACCGCACCGCCGGCCGTCACGGTGTTCGCGTCGGCCGCCCCGTCCGGCTCCTTGGCGTCCGTCCCGCTCACTACTCGGCCTTCACAGCCAGCCGAGCCCGCAACAGGTCGGTGGCGAGCGCCGGCAACCGCACCGGGTCGACCGGGTAGGAGCTGACCCCCTCGGCCCGCGACCAAGTGGCCAGCCAGGCGTCGGCCACCCGGGCCACCAGCAGCAGCACCGGCGGGCAGTCGGCGATCTCGTCCTTCAACTGGTGAGCCAGCCCGAAGCCGCCGGCCGGGACGGCCTCGCCGTCCAGGATGACCAGATCGATGCCGCCGGCGTCCATCACCTGCAGCACCACTGGCTGGGTGGCCACCTCGATCACCTCGATCTCGGGCAGGTCGTCGGCGAGCCTGCTGCCCAGGGTCAGCCGCACCTGTTCGCGCACCGTCCGGTCATCGGAGTACAGCAGGACTTTGGCTGTGGTCTGGTCGCTCATCGGTCTTCCTCGTCGTCGTCACCGAGGCCTTTCGGCACCAGGTCATCGTAACCGTTCCGGGAGGTTCGCAGCGGCCGCCCAGGCAGAGGGCTCCCGGCTGTGCGCTCGGCGCCATCGCCCCCAGCACAAACTGTGGAGCTTCGTCCGAGGACGGAACTCCACCCACAGCATGCGACCGAAGCCACCACGCTGCCCCCGCCCCCAGCACAAGCTGTGGCGCTTCCTCCGAGGACGGAACTTCACCCACAGCATGCCGACGACACACCGCTCGGGGCGGGGCGAAAATCCCCATGTGGTCATTATTGCCACGTCCCAATCGGCTTCCACCAGCGGAATGGTGATGACCAAAGGGGTCCCGACGGGCCATACTGGCCCAATGGCAACCACTCCTACCGCCGGCGCCTCGGCGCTGGCGCCCAGCGGCGCGGTCCAGCCCCTTGCTCCCTCGCGGCTCCACGGCGTGAAGGGACGTCCGGACGCCGTCGCGGTCGGCACCATCGTGTGGCTCGCGAGCGAACTGATGTTCTTCGCCGCACTGTTCGCTGCCTACTTCTCGCTGCGCGAGATCACCAACGCCGCAGCTGCGGAGTCGAACACCACGCCGATGTGGCAGTGGGGGGCATCCCACCTTGACAACGACTGGTTCGGGATGTCGTACCCGTGGTTCGCGACGATCAACACCCTGATCCTGGTGTTGAGTTCGGTCACCTGCCAGTTGGGCGTGCATGCCGCCGAGAACGGCATCGTGTCGCGCACCGGATCGCTGCTCAACCCCGCCCGGTGGGGGCTGCGCGAGTGGTACACCCTCACCTTCGTGATGGGCGCGATCTTCATCGGCGGTCAGGCCTACGAGTACACCAACCTGATCAGCGAGGGCTTCCTGCCGAGCACCAACGCCTACACCTCGGCATTCTTCCTGGCGACCGGTTTCCACGGCCTGCACGTGATCGGCGGCCTGGTGGCATTTCTGCTGATGCTCGGCCGGACCTTCCTTGCCCGCCGGTTCACGCACGAACAGGCGGTCCATGCCATCGTGACCTCGTACTACTGGCACTTCGTGGACGCGATCTGGGTCGTGCTGTTCGGAGTGCTCTACCTGCTGCGCTGAGGCGTCACAAGAAGTTGGAGGGGACAGTCCACATGCCCAGGACACCGATGAGACGCCACAAGGCGGCACGGCCGCTGCTGGTGGTGCTCGCTCTGCTCGCCGTCGGCGGGATCTACGCCGCGGTGGCGCCGTCGTCCGTCGCCGACGACACCACGCAGGCAGAGCAGGTGGCCGCCGGCAAGGCACTGTTCGCCGTCTCGTGCGCCTCCTGCCACGGCCTGAACGGGGAGGGGACGCCGTCCCAGGGCATCCCGGCACTGACCAATGTCGGCGCGGCTGCGGTCGACTTCCAGGTTCGTACCGGACGGATGCCGATGGGCAACCCCTATGCCCAGGCTCCGCGCAAGGAGAATGTCTTCACCGAGGAGGAGACCGCGGCCCTGGCCGCCTACGTCGCCAGCCTCGGCGACGGCCCGGCGATCCCCGACCAAGCCCAGTACGACCCGAGCGGGCTGAGCGCCGAGCAGCTCGCCACAGGCGGCGACCTGTTCCGCACCAACTGCTCGGCCTGCCACAACTTCCAGGGCTCCGGCGGTGCCCTGTCCAACGGCAAGGTGGCCCCGCCGCTGACGGGGGCGACACCGATCGAGATCTACGAGGCGATGCGAACCGGCCCCGGTGAAATGCCGGTCTTCGGCGCCGGGGCAATCCCCGACGAGGACGTCAGGGCCATGATCGGCTACCTGGACGCGCTGCACGCCCAGCCCTCCGGCGGCCTCACCCTGGGCGCCCTCGGGCCGGTGTCGGAAGGCTTCTGGGCCTGGGTGGCCGGCATCGGCAGCCTGGTGCTGTTCGCGATCTGGATCACGACGAAGGCGGCGCGCAAATGAGTCTTGACCTGCAGCACCCGATCCCCGACCCGGGGCTCGAAGAACACCAGGAGCGGTTCAGCGACACCGACGAGCGGGCCGGCCGCCGGGCGTACACCCAGGTGGTCGGCCTGCTGGCCGCCGTCCCGGTGCTCGCCATCGCGTTCGTGGTGATCTACTTCGCTGTCCCGTCCGACGCCACGATCGGCTTCTTCGGCAACACCCTCAAGGCCAGTTCCACCCTGCTCGGCGTGACTGCCGGCCTGGCGGTGCTGCTCATCGGGGTCGCGTTGATCCACTGGGCGCGCACCATCATGGGCGACCAGGAGGTCGTCGAGGAGCGGCATCCGGGCGGCTCGGCAGCCGAGGTCCGGCAGGAGGCGGCCGCGGCCTGGAAGCTCGGTGCCGAACAATCCGGACTGAGCCGCCGGGCGTTGATCGGCAGCGGCCTGGCCGGCGGGATCGGCATCCTGGTGGTGCCCGCCGTGGTGCTGCTGGCCGACATGGGGCCGTGGCCGACCCGGGACGTCCGCGCCCGGACCATCGAGAAGACGCTGTGGGCCGAGGGCATCCCGCTGGTCAACGACGTCAACAAGCTGCCGCTGAAGGCCGCCGACATCGAGGTGGGACAGCTGGTCAACGCCCAGCCGCTGAACCTGTGGGACCACCACGGCGCAGACTTCATCCGGGAGAAGGCGAAGTCGTCGATCATCGTCGTGCGGATGGATCCGGCCAGCATCCGGATCCCCGAGTCCCGCAAGGACTGGCAGGTGGACGGTGTCCTGGCCTACTCCAAGATCTGCACCCACGTCGGCTGCTCGATCACCCTGTGGGAGCAGCAGACCCATCACCTGCTGTGTCCCTGCCACCAGTCGACCTTCGACCTGGGCAACTCCGGCGTCGTGGTCTTCGGTCCGGCAGCGCGTTCACTGCCGCAACTGCCGATCACCACCGATGCCAACGGCTACCTGATCGCCCTGAGTGACTTCACGGTGCCGGTCGGCCCGAGCTACTTCGAGCGCGACTCGTCGGCGGACTTCAAGGACGGTGATCGCTGATGGCCAAACCAGCTTCGCTCGATCCCGAGGTGCCACAGGCACACCTTCCCGAGCCTGCCGAATCGACCTCGGCCGGCGGCAGGGCCGCGGCGGGTGCGGTGGCCTGGGCTGACGACCGCGCCCCGGTCTCCGGCTTCGCCCGCAAGGCGCTGCGCAAGGCCTTTCCCGACCACTGGTCGTTCCTGCTGGGCGAGATCGCGCTCTACTCGTTCATCATCCTGCTGCTCACCGGCGTCTTCCTGACCATCTGGTTCAAGCCGTCGATGGCCGAGGTCGACTACCAGGGCAGCTACGAGCTGATGCGCGGCATCCCGATGTCGGAGGCTTTCGCGTCCACCTTGTCGATCAGCTTCGACATCCGCGGCGGCCTGCTGATCCGGCAGATCCACCACTGGGCTGCGATGCTCTTCATGGCCTCGATGACCGCGCACATGCTGCGGGTGTTCTTCACCGGCGCCTTCCGCAAGCCGCGTGAGCTCAACTGGCTGATCGGCGTCGGGTTGTTCTCGATCGGCCTGATCGAGGGCTTCGCCGGCTACTCCCTGCCGGACGACCTGCTGTCCGGCACCGGCCTGCGGTTCGTGGACGGGCTGGTCCGCTCGATCCCGATCATCGGCACCTGGGCGGAATTCTTCGTCTTCGGGGGCGAGTTCCCCGGCGAGCTGATCATCCCGCGGCTGTACATGGTGCACATCCTGCTGGTGCCCGGCCTGCTGCTGGCCCTGGTCAGCGCCCACATGGCGCTGCTGGTCTACCACAAGCACACCCACTTCCCCGGTCCGGGGCGCACCAACAAGAACGTCGTCGGGCAGCCGCTGTTCCCGGTCTACGCGGCGAAGGCCGGCGGCTACTTCTTCATCGTCTTCGGCGTCACGATCCTGATGGGCGCGCTGATGCAGATCAACCCGGTGTGGTTGTACGGCCCGTACAACCCGGCCCAGGTGACCGCCGGCTCCCAGCCCGACTTCTACATGGGCTTCGTCGAAGGTGCGGTCCGCATCTTCCCGAACTGGGAGAGCCACTGGCTCGGCACAACCTGGTCGTGGAACATCTTCCTGCCCGGTGTCGGGCTGATGGGCCTGCTGTTCACCGGCCTGGCGCTCTATCCGTTCATCGAGGCGTGGATCACCGGCGACACCGCCGAGCACCACGTCCTCGACCGTCCCCGCAATGTCCCCAACCGGACCGGCGTGGGCGTGGCTGGGATGACCGCCTACGGCCTGCTCTGGCTGGCCGGCGGCAACGACATCCTCGCCACCCAGTTCGGGGTCTCGCTGAACGATGTGACGGTCTTCATGCGGGTGGCAGTCTTCGTGCTGCCGGTGATCGCCTTCATCATCACCAAGCGGATCTGCCTGTCGCTGCAGCGCCGGGACGCCGAGCGCGTCCTGCACGGCAGCGAGTCGGGGGTCATCGTCCGGCAGCCGGACGGCGGCTACGACGAGAGCCACGCCCCGATCAGCACGGCCGAGGCCTACACGCTCACCCAGCACGCCCAGCCGGAAGCGCTGGAGATCGCTCCCGCCGCGGACGCTCGCGGCGTGCGGTTCAAGCGCGGCAAGGGCAAGGTCAGCCCGCTGCGGGCCCGGCTCTCCCGCTGGTACGCGGGTGGCCGGATCGACAAGCCGACCGCGGAGGAGATCGCCGAGGCAGGGCATCACGGCGGCGAACTGGAGGCCGGAGACCAGGCCGAGCTGGAGGCTCCGTCCGGCGAGGACGAACTCACCGGCAAGCACTGAGCCACACCAGGTTGTGACTCACCTCAGGGATGGCTCCAGCGTGAGTCACAGCCAGAACCGCCGCCGGTTGGGGGACGGTTTCAGCGTGCGTCATGGGCACCGGCAACCATCCTGGCCCGCTTCCTGGTCCCAGGATGCAGCACGCCAGCAGTTCGGGCCTCAGGGCACTCCCGCTACCCTTGTGCGGTGCGCTTCCTGACACCCAAGCCCAGCTATGACCTGACCTACGACGACGTCTTCATGGCGCCGCGACGCTCCTCGGTCACCTCCCGGCTCGACGTCGACCTGACCTCCACCGACGGCCTGGCACTGCCGCTGCCGATCGTGGTGGCGAACATGACCGCCATCTCGGGACGCCGGATGGCCGAGACTGTCGCCCGCCGGGGAGCGATCGCGATCATCCCGCAGGACCTCCCGACCCCGATCGTGGCCAACACCATCGCCCGGGTGAAAGCCGCACACAGCGTCTTCGACTCTCCCGTCGTGGTGAAGCCCGGCGACCCGATCGGCGATGCGCTCGGGCTGCTGCCCAAGCGCGCTCACGGCCTGGTGGTCGCGGTGGAGGACGGCAAGCCGGTCGGCATCATGTCGGCGGCAGACGCCGAAGGGTTGGACCGGTTCGCCCAGGTGCACGAGGCGATGAGCACCGAACTCACCCTGGTCGCCCCCGACACCCGCCCCACCGAGGTCTTCGACCTGCTCACCGCGCGCCGCCACAAGGTGGCGCTGGCAGTGGACGACGACGGCCTGCTGGTCGGCGTGATGACCGTCAAGGGCGCCCTGCGCGCGGCGCTCTACACCCCGTCCCTGGACAGCGAGGGCAGACTGCGGATCGGTGCTGCCGTGGGCATCTCCGGGGACGTCGAGGCGCGGGCGGCCGGGCTGCTGGCCGCCGGCGCCGATGTGCTGGTGATGGACACCGCCCACGGCCACCAGGAACGGATGATCGACGCCGTCGGCCGCTGCCGGGCGGTCATGACGTCCGAGGGCTACGACGTCCCGATCGTCGCCGGCAATGTGGTCACCCCCGACGGCACCTCCGACCTGATCGAGGCCGGTGCCGACGTGATCAAGGTCGGTGTCGGACCGGGCGCGATGTGCACCACCCGGATGCAGACCGGTGTCGGACGGCCGCAGTTCTCCGCAGTGCTGGAGTGCGCCGAGGAGGCCCGCCAGGCCGGCAAGGCGGTCTGGGCGGACGGCGGCGTCCGGCACCCGCGCGACGTGGCTCTCGCGCTGGCCGCGGGCGCCGGAGCGGTGATGATCGGTTCCTGGTTCGCGGGTACCCACGAGTCCACCGGTGCGCTGATGTTCGACTCCCAGGGCCGGGCGTACAAGGAGTCCTTCGGGATGGCCTCGGCGCGCGCCGTCCGGGCCCGGACGCGCACCCAGTCGGCCTTCGACCGGGCGCGGGCGGCGCTGTTCGAGGAGGGCATCTCGAGCTCGAAGATGTACCTCGACCCGGCGCGTCCCGGCGTCGAGGACCTACTCGACTTCATCACCTCCGGGGTGCGCAGCTCGTTCACCTACGCCGGCGCCCGCACCCTGACCGAGTTCGCCAACCTGGCGATCGTGGGCGTGCAGTCCCGCTCCGGCTACGACGAGGGCCGCCCGCTGCCCACCAGCTGGTAGGTCAACGCCCCCTGACTTTCGGGACGGACCACTCCGTCCAACGGGCCCAACTCCGCGATCGTTGGTTTCCAGCGGACGCTGTGCGATGCTGGCCTGCGACAGGGTGGGTCGATGGCGCCGCCTCGCCGCGGTGCAGGAGATGGCTGACAATGAAGCGCTGGCGTGGCATCGTGGGCGGGGCACTGACCGCCGCGCTGCTTTCTGCGAACCTCTATCCGGCTCAAGCCGCGGGCGTCCTGGACGGGTTCCCCGACGCCGCCCTGAGATCCTGTGTGAGCAGGATTCTGGCACTTCCGGGGAGCCCTGGTCCCGCCAAGGTGGACACCGTCTGGTGCGACGCCAAGGACGGAGTTGTCCGCGACCTGACCGGCCTGGACGCGCTGACCGACCTCAAGAACATCCTGCTGCTGGACAGCGACGTGAAGAAGCTCGACGTGCTCGAAAAGCTGCCCGGGCTGAACCGGATCGGGGTGCAGTCCTCCGGCTCGCTCGACCTCAGCCCGCTGGCACACCTGCCACACCTGTTCTGGTTGCAGCTGTACGAACCTTCCCGCACCGATATCGACTTCGTCCGCTCCCTGCCGGCGATCAGCACCTTGAAACTGCGCGTCGCGCCGACGGCTGACCTCACCCCCGTGCTGGACATGCCCAAGCTGACGACGCTCTCGCTGTCGGTCGGACCTGATGCCGATGTCAGCGTCCTCGCGGAGCTTCCGGAGACGCTCTCGCTCTCGCTGGTCGCTACCGGCACGACCTTCCCCACCGCACCCCGGACCAAACATCTTGAACATTTCAGTGCCAGCGGTGCCGAACTGAGGTCCCTGGACGGGTTGGAAGCAATTACCGCCACCGACGGGGGCATCGCAGGGGGCACGCTCACCGACATCTCAGCGATCAGCTCCATGGGCTTCTCAAGCCTCTATCTCTCGCTGCCGATCGGCGCTGACCTCACCGCTGTGGCGTCGCTGACCAGTCTGCGCACCCTCATTCTCGGCCAGCAGCGCCCGGCCAGCCTGGCGCCGGTGTGCCGGGCGCCTCAGTTGGCGAAGCTCACTCTCAGCTTTGCCGGCCAGAAAGACCTGGCAGAGCTGGCAGGCTGCACCACGCTGACCGAGCTGGAACTGAGAGCCAACGACATCACCGACCTCGCGCCCCTCGGCAAGCTGACCGCGCTACGCTCGCTCGACCTGAGCGGCAACAAGATCGCGGATGTCTCGCCCCTGCGCACCCTCACCAACCTGCAGCAGCTGGATCTGAGCAACAACCAACTCACCAAGGTCCCGGCTCTGCGCACCCTCACCAGCCTGGAGAAGGTCAACCTCGACTTCAACGAGGTCACCGACCTCTCCCCGCTCGCCGGCCTGAGTACCCTGACCTCGCTGTCCGCCACCTGGAACCCGGTCACCACCCTTGGCCCGTCGGGTTCGCTGAAGAACCTGGAGTTGCTCGACGTCACAGCTCGTGGTCAGGTAAGCACCTTGGATGCCCTTCGCGGCACAACCCGGCTCACCCGGTTGAAACTGGCCGGCAACCTGGTGCGTGACCTGTCACCACTCTCCGAGGTGCCCGACGAGGCGGAACTGGATGTGCGTGGCAACCAGATCGCGGACTTCTCGCCGCTCGCTGGCTGGACGGGAACCCTCCTCGCCACCGACCAACTCGTCGTGCTCCCCGATGCCAAGCAGGCCGTTCCGTACCCGGCGCGGCTGCTGGACCACCACGGCAAGCCACTCACCCTCGCGCCGCACTCGTCCGTCGACTATGCAGCGGGCACGCTCACCTACGATTCGCCGGGCTTCCATCAGAACAGCTTCTGGAGCGGCAAGACCGCGGTCAACAGCCCGATCTCGGTGACTCTCCAGCAGTCGGTGACCGAGGGCGAACCCTTCAAGGTCACCGCCAAGCCGACCATCCCCTGGGCCAACCCACGGATCGGCAAGCCGATCACCTTCGTCAAGGCACCGAAGTGGTCGCCGACCCCGAGTTCGATCACCTACCGCTGGTTCCGCGACGCCTCGCCGATCAGCGGCGCCAACGCTGTCAGCTACACCCCGATCGCCGCTGACGCCGGCTCCTCCCTGTGGGTGCAGGTGACGGCGCACCGCAAGGGCTATGCCGACTCCGTCGTCGACTCCAACTACACCGACAATGTCCCGTATCGCACGCTCAAGAAGACACCAACCCCGAAGCTGACCTACCAGGGCAAGCTCAAGGCCGGCAGCATCCTGACCGCGAAGCCGGGAACCTGGGACGCCGGAGTCACGCTGACCTACCGGTGGCAGCGGGACAGGAAGAACATCCCTGGGGCTACGGCCACGACCTATCGGGTCACCGCAGCGGACGCCGGACACAAGCTGCGGGTCCGGGTACGTGGGAGCAAGACCGGCTACCAGAGTACGTCGGGGGACTTGATTGTGAGCAAGTACTCGGCCACAGTCACGCCGGCCAAGGCGAAATTCGCCGCGTCCGCGAAACCAACGATCATCGGCAGCCGCGCGGTCGGCCAGAAACTCACCGCAACAGTCGACTGGACCCCGGAAGCGAAGCTGACGTACCAGTGGTACCGCAACGGGAAGAAGATCAAGGGCGCCACCAAGGCCAGCTACACCCTCAAAGCCAGCGATCTGAACGACCGGTTCAGCGTCCGCGTCACAGCCAGCACGTCGGGTTACACCACTGTGGCGAAGACCTCGGCGAAGACCGGCAAGATCGCAAGGGGCAGGATCATTCCGGCCACGGTGTCGATCGGCGGCACGCCGGCGGTGGGCCAGACGCTGAGCGGCCACCACGGGGTGTGGCAGCCAAACCGGATCACGTTCACCTACCAGTGGTACCGGGACGGCAAGGCGATCGAGAAGGCCACCTCCAAGACCTACCAGGTGCCGACGGCCGAGGCCGGGCACACCCTGACCGTCCGAATCACTGGCGCCCGGAAGGGCTATACAACCGTTCGACGGACCACGCCGGGCGTGGTGATCGGGCGGTAGCGCGCGCCACCCCGCGAACTGGGCGGTGGGTGCTCGGTCCAGCAGCGTGCGGGATCGTCCGCGGCGATGGCATGCGACGTGCCGACCAGGTGGCTGCTCCCGGCGCAGGGGACGTCGCTCGGATGCCGAACGGTCCCGTCAGCTGACCGCGGCCGTCGCCGACGTGGAACTCAGTGCTGGTAGTCACCCTTGTAGTACTCGTAGCACCAGCCGGAGACCGCCCAGATGCCGACGGCCGCGCCCAGTAGACAGAGCCACCAACCGAAGACCGGGCCGAGCGCGATGATCGTCACCACCAGGGCGCACCAGAACGGCCACAGGCTCTTCGGCGGGAAGAACCCCAACTCGCCGACGCCCTCGATGATCTCGGCGTCCTTGCGATCCTCGGCGCGCAGGTCCATCTTGCGGGCCTGGATCACCAGGTAGACGGTCAGCATGCCGGCGAAGGCCAGCCCCAGCAGCAGGACGACCGTCCCGATGATCTCGTGCGACATCAGCCAGTAGGTCGGTGCCACCACCAGCAGAAAGAGGCCGATGACGCCGAAGATGCGAGCTTCGATCCTCACTGCTCAACCTCCGCCTTCGTGGCTGCCGTGGGGGCGAGGTAGGCCCTCCCCGGGTGGTCCGGGTCGTCGGCGTCGGGATGGTTGAGGTCGAAGGCTGGCGACTCCGAACGGATCCGCGGCAGTTCAGTGAAGTTGAACCGCGGCGGCGGGCACGAGGTCGCCCACTCCAGGGAGCGTCCCCAGCCCCAGGGATCGTTGACCTCGACCTTGGGGGCGTTGCGGCTGGTCCACACGTTCCACAGGAACGGCAGCATCGAGATACCCAGCAGGAAGGCCCCGACCGTGGAGACCTGGTTGAGGAAGGTCCAGCCGTCGGACTCGCGGTAGTCGGCGATCCGCCGCGGCATGCCCTCCACCCCCAGCCAGTGCTGCACCAGGAAAGTGAGGTGGAAGCCGACGAAGGTCAGCCAGAAGTGCAGCTTGCCAACGCGGTCGTTCAGCATCCGTCCGGTGAGTTTGGGCCACCAGTAGTAGAAGCCGGCGAACATCGCGAACACCACGGTGCCGAACAGGACGTAGTGGAAGTGTGCCACCACGAAGTAGGAGTCGGTGACCTGGAAGTCGAGCGGTGGCGAAGCCAGGATCACTCCGGTGAGCCCGCCGAACAGGAAGGTGGTCAGGAAGCCGATCGCCCAGACCAGGGGAGCGTCGAAGCTGATCGAGCCGCCCCACATGGTGCCGATCCAGTTGAAGAACTTCACTCCGGTTGGCACCGCGATCATGTAACTCATGAAGCTGAAGAACGGCAGATTGACCACACCGGTGGCGAACATGTGGTGTGCCCACACCGACATCGACAGCAAACCGATCGCGAGGGTCGCCACGACCAGGCCGACATAGCCGAACACCGGTTTGCGGCTGAATACTGGCAGCACTTCGGTGATGATTCCGAAGAACGGCAGCGCGATGATGTACACCTCGGGATGGCCGAAGAACCAGAACAGGTGTTGCCACAGGATCGCACCACCGGTGGCGGGATCCAGGATGTGCGTCCCCAGCGAGCGTTGGGCTTCGAGGACGAGCAGGCCTGCCGCCAGCACCGGGAAGGCGAGCAGGATCATGATCGAGGTGACCAGGATGTTCCAGGTGAAGATCGGCCTCCGGAACATCGTCATGCCGGGTGCCCGCATGGTCAGGATCGTGGTGATGAAGTTCACCGCGCCCAGGATGGTGGACACGCCCATCACGTAGAGGCCCATCGCCCACAGGTCTCCGCCGAGACCGGGAGTGTTGATCGCGTCCGAGAGCGGCGCATAGCCGAACCAGCCGAAGCTGGCCGCCCCATCCCTGGTGAGGAAGCCCGAGCAGGCGGTGAGCGAGCCGAACAGGTACAGCCAGTAGCTGAAGGCGTTCAACCGCGGGAAGGCGACATCGGGGGCACCGATCTGCAGTGGCATGATCGCATTGGCAAAACCGGCGAACATCGGGGTGGCGAACATCAGCAGCATGATCGTGCCGTGCATGGTGAACAGCTGGTTGTAGGTCTGGTAGTCGATCAACTGCATCCCGGGGAAGGCCAGTTCTGCCCGCATCAGCAGCGCCAGAACGCCGCCGAAGGCGAAGAAGCCCAGCGCGGTGACCATGTACAGCTTGCCGATCACCTTGTGATCGGTGGTGGTGAGCAGGGTCATCGCCCGTGTTCCCCAGCGGCGGCGTTCCGCCATCGGGAGCGACCGGTCGACAGCCACGCGTGCGGTACTCATGATGTCTCCTCCTGCCTTAGTGGCCCCGCTCGCCCGGGGCGGGTTTCGGTGGGAAAATGCCGCCAGGCCGCTGGCTGCCGCCTCGACGGCGAACTCGGCGCAACGAGGAGACCCGGATGCCATCGCACGATGCTGACCATCAGCGAAACACCGACGTGGCCTGGCGCAGGGCGGTACTGGCGGCGATCCAGGACGGTGTCATGGTCCTGAACGAAGACGGCTTGGTGCTGGAGTTGAACCAGGCGTTCACCGACCTGTTCGGCTACAGCCTGGACGAGGGCCCGTTTGTCCCGCCGTACCCCTGGTGGCCCAGCGACGAGGAGGATCCGGAAGCGCGTGCTGCCGCACGGCACGCCGTGGAGCAGTCCCGACGGGGTATCGAGATCGCGGGGGAGTACCGGCTCTACAGCCGGGATCGTCAACCGGTCTGGGTGTGGTCGGCGAGTGGCCGGATCGACCGCCAGGACAGCGGGTTGTCCACAGCGGTGCGGACCTTCCGTCCTATCGGTCGGGAAAAGGCAGCGCAGCAGCGGCGGTCGGCGGCCGCCGAGGTGAGCGCGGACTTTGGCTCCGCGAACGACCTCGAGACCGTCCTGGCGGTGGCCGAGCACGGCTTCAGCCTGCTGTTCGACGGCGACGCGACCGTGCGGCTCGAGGTGGTGGGCAGGCAGATGATCTTCGCCGGTGGCGGATCCGTGCCGGTGGAAGGTCTCGAGGCGTCGGTGCGTGAGGGATTGGACAGCTCGCCCGGTGCGGACGTGGTCAGCCTGCGTCCGGGCATCCTGCTCGCGCCGCACAGCACCGGCGCCGAATGCCGGGCCTGGGTGCAGTTCGATCGGCCACGCCGGATTGGACCCGACGAACTGATCGTTGCCGACCTGCTGGCGCAGGCCTTCGCGCTGGCGGTGGACCGGATCCTGACTGCCGAGTACGCCGCCGACCGTGAGGCCGACCTGGAACGGGCGGTGGACAGCCACCGGTTGATCGGTCAGGCGGTCGGTATCCTGATCGGCCGGTACCGGCTCACGCCGGGGCAGGCCTTCGGGCGGTTGAAGGCCGCCAGCCAGAACCGCAACCTGAAACTGCGGGAGGTAGCACACCGGGTGATCGCAGCCAGCCTGGAGGCGGACGAACTCTGAGATCGAGGGTACGGTTCCGTGTGCCATGGCGCGCTCCATTCCGTAGACGGATCGGAATCGGCACCTGGTTGAACCGCTCTGAGACCATCAGGGTGACACCGGATCGACGCGGGTTCAATACGCATTTGAGAGGTGTCCACGGCGATCGCTGCGACATTCCGGCGCGCAACGCGGACAGCGTGTCGTGCGGGCGCGCGGTGGCCGGCGTCCCGGCCGCGGTGATCCGAGGATGATGGCGACTGAGCCCAGCGCATTGGGGCAGGCCAGAACCATCCACCGCCGGGTGGTGCACACCACTCAAGCGGCAGGTGCCGCCTGAGGCTCCGAGGGGTTGGGCCGGAAGTCGAGCCAGCGAGTGTGGAGGGGTTCTCCAGTGGGGCCACGCCAACCCGGTGGGGGAGTTGGGGGCGGAGGCGGCGGTTGTGCCCGGGCCGGAGTGAGAGCCTGGCCGTACTGGCTACGGAAGACCAGGCCGTCGACCCGCTCGGGGTCGCCCTCGATGGTGAAGCCACCCCTGTGGTGCTCGGCGTGGTGGTAGTTGCACAGGCTCACCAAATTGGACGGGTCGGTCGCCCCACCGTCACGCCAGTGGCGCAGGTGGTGGTCCTCCAGGAAGCCGGTGGTGTGGCAACCGGGGTAGCGGCAGCCCTTGTCGCGGTCCTCGATCAGGACGCGCACGCGGTCGGGAATGATCCGCTGGCTGCGACCGACGGCCACTGTGTGACCATTGGTGTGCCAGACCGGCACGACCGTGCCGTCACAGGTGTACTGCTCGGCCAGATGAGACGGGAGCGCGCCCTTCTTGTGCAGCCACGCCCGGGCATCGGTGTCCAGGTGCACCAGTACGCGATACCGCGCGCGCCGTGACGGTGTACCGATGGCTGCCAGCGAGCGGGAGGCGACCTCGACCAGCCCGTCGGCGAGGGTGGCGTCTTGCGAGCCTGCGGTGAACAGTGCATCCTTCGCCTCGCGAATCGCCTGCTCAAGCAGTTCGCCCGCCACCAGATCGCCGGTGGTGAATTTCAGCGTGAACCGGCCGCCGTAGCTGCTCAGGTGCAGGGAAGCGGGCTCGTCGGGGTCGACGGCGGGAGTGGGCCGCCGGTCTTCGGGGAACCAGTTGATCAGCCCGCGGCGCAGCTGGGTGACGGTGGCCTGCTCGGCGAACCGGGTGACGTCGGCCGAGTGTGAGGCCGGAGCGTGATCGGCGAGGACTGCCGCCTGGTCGAGGGTGAGCCGCCCCTGGTGGAGTAGCGCCAACGCCTCGGGAAGTTCGTCGGCCCGGCGGGCGAGTTTCACGATCTTGCGGACGGTGCCGCGATCCAGCCCGGTCTTGACCTCGAGGAAGTGTTCCACCGACCGAATCCCCGCGCCGGCCCAGGCCTCGTCGGCGATCACCCGTGC
>NZ_JAYFPT010000043.1:0-56694 GCF_034927565.1 Propionicimonas sp. | reverse complement strand
CAGGACGACGCCCACCAGGACGACGCCCACCAGGACGACGCCCACCAGGACGACGCCCACCAGGACGACGCCCACCAGGACGACGCCCACCAGGACGACGCCCACCAGGACGACGCCCACCAGGACGACGGCCACCAGGACGACGGCCACCAGGACGACGGCCAGCAGGACGCCGGCCAGCAGCTCGACCAGGACGCTTGCGGATGTGTACGACGGAAGCGGCGGAGTCTGTTTGGCCGATTCGGGCAGGGAAAAAAACTCGACCTCGACCAGCCATTGACTAGGGACTTCACATCGGGGAGAGAGACGGGAAGCGGCGGAGTCTTCCAGTCCGTCGCGGGTTGGGAAAAAGCCGTGGTCGAGGTCATGGTCGAGGTCAACCCGGACGCGGCTAGGGGCTTCGCTCGACCTCGACCACCCCGCCCAGACCTCGACCATGACCTCGACCATGACCCCGCCAGCGTCTTGGTACTCGACCTCGACCTCGACCAACCCCCTATAGGGGGGTCGAGGTCGAGGTCGAGGTCGCTGGCCACCCGTTTCCCACCCCGTTAGTTCTCCGTTGCTTGGCGGTGGTGCGACCACGCCGGAACGTGGGGTGAGCGCGTCCGGCCAGCGGTGGTCACCAGCGCGTGCTGCCGGCCGTCCGGAACGACGGTGTTGCCTCAGTCGATGGCGGGTCCGGCCACTTCGGCGTCCCAGCGGTAGGGCTTAACGCTGGTGTGCAGGACCGAGTTTCGTAGGCCGGGTGCGGTGGTCACATACCGTTCCGCCACTAGGAAAGCGACCGCCTTTCGCACCATGTCGGTGTTCCCAAGTTTCGCGCTCTCGATTGCCGCCTTACTCAGCGGGTCGGCCGAGTTTTCGAGCAGCTTGGATACCTTCTCCATGAGCGTGGTTGGTCGGAAGTCGGCCGGTGCGGCCGGGTCTCCGTCCATGTGGTCAGGTGGCAGGACACGGACGATGGGTTGTTCCCCGGTCGAGTCGATCAGCACCTTTGCGGCCAGTTGCAGGCGGTCACCAGGGCGAAAGGTTCCAGAACGCGCCCGGACGTAGCCGGGGCGATCCTTGGACACCTTGAGTGCGATCACGCCTTTCTTGCCGGGTGCCACCATGTGGCCGTCAATCTCGACCACGTAGGCCGCACCGGTTAGTGCGGCGAGCTTGGCTTGCCCGCCGATTGCGTAGCGGCCTCGGGTCTGCGCGTCTTTCGTCACATGGTCGATCAGCACGACCGCCGCGCCGGTACGGGTGGCCAGTTGGCCAGGCACGGAGTACATCCAGCGAGTTACTTGGTCGTTGTCTTTGCTCTCACCGCCGGCCAGGCCGAGGGCGTTGGTTACCCCGTCGATCACCACCAGGTCGAAAGCTTGCCGAAGCAGTTGAACCCAGGCCCGTAGCTCCCCGGCTAGTCGTGGGTCTGCTTCGGGGTGAACGTAGAAGAACCCGGCGGTGATCTGGGCGGGAGTAGCGCCGAACAGCCGTAGCCGGCCGACCACCGATACCGGGTCACTCTCGCAATCGACGTAGAGCACGCGCTGACCGCCTTTCAGCAGCTCGCTAGCAAGGAACTGGGCGAGCAGCGACTTCCCAGACTCAGACTCTCCGTGGAACGAGTGCGTGAGGCCTCGGTACAGCAGCCCCACCCCGTCCTCTCGGATCAGCAGATCGGGAACCGGTGGCGTGTAGTCCCCACTCAGGATTGGGGCCAGGTCTACGGGTGCCCAGCTCGGCGGCGGTTGCGCGTCAACCGGGGGTTGACTGTCCGGGTCTGGCTCGGCTGCGTAGTAGGTGTCATCGTCGGGCCAATCGATCACGTTGTCTTCGGCTTTCGCGTGTCGAGGTAGGCCGCGACGGCGGCCCTGTAGTTGGCGTCCCATGCGTGGGCGGTGAGTCCGTAGAACGTGACCGGTGGGGCTTTCAGGCCAGCGGTGCGGCGTGAGGGCATCACGGCCGCGATGGTGCGGACCAATGCCGCCAGGACGGGCACGGATGGGTCGATTGTGCGCCACTCAGGCAGGTCTACGGCCACCGCTCGCGCCTTCGCTAGGCGCGTCTTGACCAGCTCACCCGAGAGCCATTCACTGGCCGCGCCGGCGTCGAGCGTTCCCGTGATCTGGTCCACAAAGAGCACCAGGTCGAGCAGCACCACGCCGCCGGCTATGCGGTGGTATTCCCTTTCCCAGGAGACGGCGGAAGGCTCACCCTCGAAGATCACTCGGGGATAGCACCGGATACCTTCGGCCAGGTCGTGCAGGAACCGGCCCGGCTCACTTGGTCGTAGCGGCAATCTGACGACGACGAACAGGCCAGCGGTTCGGCCAAGCGCCGGCGACCAGCCGAGCGCCGCTATCGCCTGTCGTCCTCGTCGCGGGTCGAGGTACCCCGTCGCGTCGATTGCGGATCGGAGGTCTACGACTAACCGACTGGGCACCGGGTCACCTCCGGGACGGGGACCAGGCCGAGCGCGACCAGCTCGCGCCAGGCTTGCGCGAACTGCCGACGGGTCAGCGTCTCGGGTAATGCGTGGCGTAGGTCTCGGGAGCATAGGCCCGGTGTTCGGCGGGCGTGGTCGAGGATCACGGCCGCGTGCCGGCTGAGGGTCACTGTTCGGCCCGCGCTGGCTCGGTGTTGCGCTCGATCCAGTCGGCCAGGTCTGAGCGCCGGACGTAGGCCCGACTACCGACCTTCACCACGGGCAGTTGCCGGGTGTAGACCAGCTCGCGAACTGTGCGGGCGGCCAGGCCGGTGGCGGCCACGATGCCGGCGACGTCCAGCAGCTCCAGGTCTTGGCCGTTCACTCCGCCGGCCCTTCGGCGCAGGCTTCCAGGTAGGCGAGCATGGTGGACTGTCGGACGTAGAGCCGGCCACGTACGCGGACCAGTGGCACGTCTCGGCGGTTGAAGATCCCGCGCCAGGTTTGGGGTTTCAATCCGGTCGCGGCGGCGGCCTGCCCAACGGTGAACAGCGGGTCAGTGGCGCTATGGGATAGCGGGTTGTTCGGTAGCGGTTCCACGGGGTGGACTCCTTGTGCGTGCGAAAGCTCGCACCGAGTCCGGCCATTGCCAACAGCCCAAGGGAGCTAGTCCCAGGTGCCGGCCGAACACCCCAGCGCAGGTAACCCGTAGCATCTTGGTTCCCACGGCCACGAAGCGGGGCCACCCCGCCGGCCGCTACCCGGCAAAGGATGACCCGAACAACACTGCCCAGCACCGGACCACTACGCACGTCGCCACGCCGTATGCAGTGGTCTGTTTCCGTTTATCCCCGATCGTGCTGGATTGCCCGGACCAGTTGAGCGCGTAGCTCCAGGCGTTGCCGGCGGCGGTGGGAATCTTCGTGTCCTTCCCCGGCGATCAGCTCGCGCGTGGCACGGTCGATTGCGTCGGCTTGGGCTTGCACTCGGAGTTCCGTACGCCGGGGGTGGTCCCCGTCGCTGGTGACGGCCAGGAAGGCCAGGGCGGCGGCCAGTGCGCAGAGCCGGGTGAGGTCCAGGTCGGTGGTCAGGGTGCGGCCGGCGTGGCGGCAGGCGTGGCAGGACGCTACGAGTCGTCCGCCGATCTGCCCGACGCTTGGTTGTCCGGCGTTGCTCCAGGGGTCGATCAGTAGCCGGCCGGTGGTGTCGGTGATGATCTGCCCCAGGGTGTGGGGTTGGGGTTCGGCCCAGCAGGTGAGTTCGACTCGTTGCATGGCGGGGCCGCGACCGTGGCCGGCTTGGGCCAGGGCGAAGGCTTGGCGGGCGGTGAGGTTGGTTCCTGCCCACCGGGTGGGCCGGCCGGCCGGCCAAGCTGGGGTCACGTCGAGGGGCGGGAAGTCGCGCGCGATCACGCTGGGGTCGAGGTAGTGGAACTCGGCGTGCTTCATGCGAGGTCGTCTCCGGGCGTCTGATCGGTCATGGTGTCCCTTCGCTGGTCACGGTAGCGGGCCGGCGTCGGCCGTCAACGGCCGGTTGGCGTTGCCGGCCAGGAGAGTACGCCGACGCGTGCGACCAGTCGGCGGGCGGTGTCGTCGGTTGTATGAACGTAGCGTTGCGTGGTGGCTGGTGAGGCGTGGCCCAGTAGTCGTTGGACTGTGAACACGTCTCGGTCGAAGTTGTAGGCCACGGTGGCGAACCGGTGTCGTAGCGCGTGCATGGTCACGCCGGGCGGAAGCAGTCGGGATACCCGGTTGCCAACCCGTTGCGCCGATAGGTGGCCGTCGATGTCGCCGGGGACCAGGAAGCCGCCGGCGGCCTCGGTGAGTACGTCGCGGGCTAGGTCGTCGGGGACGGGGACGCGGCGGCGTTTGTTGCCTTTGCCGAGCACGTCGAGCCACCAGACGCCGGCGTCGTCGGTGGTCAGGTGCCGGCTGTGGACTTGGCAGGTTTCGCCTCGGCGTAGGCCCAGTTCGGCGGCGAGCCGGAGCATGAGCCGGTCGGCGGTCGTCGTGGCCGCGTCCAGCGCGGCGCGGTAGGTGGCCTCGCTGGCGGGTCGGGGGTTGGGTGGTGTGGCTTTCAGCTTGGGTAGGTGGGCGGCGGGGTTGTGATCGACCAGGGCCAGGTCATAGGTCCAGCCGTAGAAGCTCCGTAGCGCGCTGCGGCCGGATCGGAGTTGTTCCAGTCCCCAGCGTTGCCGGGCCATCCAATCGACCAGGTCGGTGGTGTCCAGTGCCCACGGGTCGCTAGCTCCGGTTTGGCGGGCGAGCCGGCGTAGGAGGTCGGTGTAGGTTACGACGGTTTCACGGGATCGGCCGGCGGAGTGCATCCAGCGCCGCCACTGGGCTAGTAGCGGTTGCCAGTCGGTCGGAACGGGCTTGGCTCGGGGGTCTGGGCCGGGTCGGGTGGTGGGGTCGTCGGGGACGCGGCCGGCGCGGTGTGCCCAGCGGTAGAACGTGCGCAGGCTGGTTCGGTAGACCCTCAGCGCGTCCGGGGTGACGTTGCGGGAATCGAGCCAGCCGGCCAGTTCACTGGCGGTTACGTCGTAGGGCGTCAGGCCGGTTTCAGCCGCGAACTTGCGGCAGTGTTTGACCACGCGCTCAATGGTGGAGTCGGCCAGGCCGGCGCGGGTCATGGCGTCGGTGAAGTCGGCCAGGCTGGCATCCCAGCGTTCCGAGCGGGCCAGGGTTCGGGGTCGGCGGGTGGCCGGCGTGGTGGCGGTCACCGGTCGGCCTCGGTGAGGAGTTCGGTGGCGCGGTCGGCGGCCAGGTCGAGCAGCACGGCCCAGCCGCGCAGTTCGGCCGGCGTAATGCCCAGGTCGGCGTGCTCGCGGTGTGGTGTCACCACCAGGTGCGGGCCGGCGACCGCCTCGGCTTGGTCACAGTCGGGGTGCAGCTCGTATTGCTCGATCGTGACGGCCAGGCCGGCGGCCGCCGCTGCGGGTGAGTGGTCGAGTAGCTGCCGGGTGTGGATCACCAGTTCGGCGGGGCCTCCGTTGTCCAGGGCGAGGAAGGGCGAGTGCTGGCGGTCACACCAGGGCGGGCACTGGGCGGCGTACATGGCGGTGCTGTCGGTCATGATGGGGTTTCCTTTCGGTTGGTTGCCAGCTCGCGTGTGGTTTGCGGGGTGGCGGTGGTGTGATCTTGCGTTGGCTAGGTGGTTTGGTGCCGGCGGTCGAGTTCTGTGGCGGCGAGCTGGCGGCGCTGATCGTGGTAGTCGAACAGCCAGCCGTAGCGCTGGCGGGTGTTGTCGGTGCCGTCGAACAGCCGTTCAGCTTGGTTTGCTTCGGCGGTCTGGTCGGCGTGCTCGGTGAGCAGTTCGGCTAGGGTCGAGATAGGCCAGCTCGGCGGCGTAGTCGGCCAGGTCGGGCCGCTGGGCGAGGTTCACGACGCCCGCCGTTCGGAGGGGTTCGGGACGGCGCGCAGGTGCCGGCGGGCTGCGGAAGGCGCGGTGGCCGGTGCGGCCGGCTCGGGTCGTTGGGGTGTGGGTGTGGGCGGCTGCGGATCGGTTGGGCCGAACGCGGCGTTGAGCCGGCCGGCCAGGTGGCGGTCTGAGTCGTCGGCGGCGTGGGCGTAGATCATGGCGGCGCGGACGGTGGCGTGGCCGAGGCGGCGTTGCACGTCGCGGACGCTGCCGCCGGCTTGGTAGGCCAGGGTTGCGCCGGTGTGGCGCAGGTCGTGCCAGGTGAGGCCGGGCCGGCCGATTGCCAGGCGTGCGCGTTGGAAGGCGTAGAGCAGGTGGCTGGCGTAGACCGGGCCGCCGGCGGCGTTGGTGAACACCAGGGCGTCGGGTTCGGCCTTGGTGAAGGTTTCCATGTGGTTGGCGAGGTGCTCGACCACGAACGCCGGCAGGTAGACCGTCCGGACCGAGGCGCGGGTCTTGGTCGGGCCGAGGGTGCCGGCTCGGTCAAGGGTGCGTTCCACGCGGACGCTGCCGGCTTCCAGGTCAACGTGGCGGCGGGCCAGGCCGAGCAGTTCGCCTCGGCGCAGACCGGACCAGGCGGCCAGCCAGACCGCCGCGCGGAGGTTGGCCGGCATTCCTTCGGCCAGGGCGGCGACTTCGTCGGGGCTGGCGGTCTCGCGTTCGGCGTGCCGGACGATGCCGCCGCCGGTGATCCTTGCGGGGTTGCTGGTCAGCAGTCCGTCAATCACGGCGGCGGCCAGGATCGCGTGCAGGAGCCGGTAGGACTGGGCGGCGGTGGTCTGCCCGGTGTGGGTCGGCCGGGCCGGCTGGTCGTCGTCTGTGGGGCTGCCGGCGGCCTTCCAGGCGTCCAGCACGGCTTGCGGTAGCCGGCCCTGCGCGGCGACTCGGTGGCCGTTGGCGATTGCCCATGCTCGGACGGGGTTAGGGCCGTGGGTCGAGCCGGCACCATCTGGCCGGCGTCGGGGCCGGCGGGCGTCCCGTGCGCAGTCGGCCGACATCAGGGCGAACCACTGGCGGACCAGTGCCGGGGTGAGCGCGACCAGGGCCAGCCGCCCCAGCGCAAGCCGGCCGCCGGCGTCGGCGTTGACGGCCGGCAGCACGCGCCGGTCGAGCAGGTGGCCGTACAGGTGGCGGGTGCGTGAGGCCAGGTCGGTTCGGGAGTCGAGCCAGCTTCGGGCGTACTCGGTGAGGGTGATCTGCCCGAGCTTCGGGTCTCGCCAGGTGCCTAGCCGGCGGTCGGCCCGCTCGGTGGCCAGCCAGCCTTGCGCGGCCTCGCGGGTGGTGAAGGTGTGCGGTGCTGGGTACTTGGTTCCTTCGTGGCGGTAGAACGCTCGGAACCGTCCCGAGGGGAGCTTTTCGACCGTCCCCAGCGGGCCGGGTGTGCGTCGTTTGGTGGTCGTGCGTGCCATGCTGCGTGCCCCTTTCCAGTGGCCGTGAGTCCACGGGAGTCCACGGAAGGGGTCTGATCGCGCTTCCAAACTGTTCACTTGTGGGTGTGGAACCTAGCGTTGACTAGGCAACTCACCCGAGAGCGGATGACGGGAATCGAACCCGCATGACCAGCTTGGAAGGCTGGGGCTCTGCCATTGAGCTACATCCGCGTGGCAACCGCTGCCGCGGGCCAACGGCTATGGTACCGGAACCCCAGCGGCGGGTTGGACTACCAGAGATCTGGCCATCCGGCTGGACGCTCCGCCTCCTGGGGCGCCACTGCACCGCCATGATGGCGGACGCGCCATACGGCACTCGACACCACTAGCGCTCGCGGACTGAACGTATGCGTCCGTTGATCTGCGTCGGCTGCAGGGACGTCTTGATGATGAGGTGTGCCATGCCGATCGCACCCCGCCGGTCGTCCCCGCGAGCCGGCACGATACGAAGATCCCTGGTGGCAAGCGGCAAGGAGTACTGGTAGACGGACTCCCGGATCCCGAGCATCAGATGGTCGCCAGCCGCGGTGAGGCTTCCACCGACGATGATGAGGCTCGGGTTGAGCATGTTCACCGTGTAGGCGATGGCCCGCCCCAGGACGCGGCCCGCCTCCCGAACCCGGTGGATGGCGATGGGGTCATTGTCACGGATCGCGGCGATGGCGTCCCGCGTGGACGCTACCGGCATGCCGGCAGCTGCGAGATCGCGAACGATCGCCCACCCCGCAGCGATGGCCTCGACGCAACCGATCGCGCCACAACGACAGAGCGGGCCGCCATCGGGCTCGAGGCGGATGTGACCGATGTCCCCGGCCGCACCCTGAGCGCCACGGTACAGATCATGTCCGGTCAGGATCGCACTGCCGAGGCCTGTCCCCGCCTTGATGTAGAGCACGTCGTCGTAGTCCTGCCAACCCTGCAGGTATTCGCCGAAACCGCGCGCATTGACGTCGTTCTCGACCAGAACCGGGATATCGAGGAGTTCCCTGAAGCGGGCCTGGATGTCGACACCGTCCCACCCCGTCATAACAGAGGGGGCAACAACCTGCCCCCGGGCAAAGTCCACCGGCGCCGGAACGGCCAGACCCAGACCGAGCAGATCCGCAGCCGTCCTGCCCAGTTCGGCCACCAACTCGCGGGCCTGCTCGGCGATCCAGGACAGCAGGGGCGATGGCCCGCCACCGACGGCGATCGCCCCGACACGCTCCCCCAGCACGTGGCCTGCCAGATCGGTCACCACCAGGCGAGAGTGATCCTCGCCCAGATCTGCCGCCAGAACCAGGTGCCCCTCCTCGTTCACGACGATGCGTTTCGACGGCCGTCCACCCGAGGGTTGACGCTGGTCGGCCTCCTTGACCAGTCCAGCCTCGAAGAGCGCATCCAGCCGCTCGGTGACGGTCGACCTCGACAGACCGGTCGCGCGCATGAGGTCGGAGCGGGTGTTGGCGGTGCCGTCGGCGATCGCCGCGAACACATCCCCGGCAGTTGACGACCTGCTCAGCAACGTCATTGCTGCGTCCCTCCTGGCTTGGTGCTTGATCGTGGCACGAATTCTGCCGAACTCCAGCCGAGCACCTCTCTTACGTCGAAAAGACTACCAAAGATTCTCTTCTTACGCCTTGCATCTCCACAATAAGGGCCTTATGGTCTACGTATCAACGCCAACGATGGCTGATCATCGAGCAGAAGGGGCTGCAGTGACGCGTCCTGAACAGGAAGCTGGCCAGCGACAGGCCGGCGAACGCTTCGCTGTGGGAATCGACGTCGGCACCAGCAGCGTGAAGGTGAGCGTCCTCACCTCCCACGGCCGGCAGGCCGAGTTCGTGTCCCAGCCCTACTCGACCCAGTCAGAACACCCCGGCTGGGCCGAGCAGGATCCCAGTCAGTGGTGGGACGCGGCAGGGCAGGCGCTCGCCGACGCACTCGAAGCCTTCCCCGGGATTGACGCCAGGTCAACCCGTCTGGGACTGACGGGTCAGATGCACACCAGCGTGTTGCGCGACTCCACCGGGACGCTGATCCGGCCGGCCATCCTCTGGTCGGACACCAGAGCCACGTCCCTGTGTGCCGCCATTGAGGCCAGTTCGCCGCTGTGGGAGTCCATCGCCGGGCAGACACCGATGCCGGCATTCACCTCCGCGCATCTGGCGTGGCTGGCCGAGAACGAACCAGCATCGCTGGCCCGGGCCCACACGATCGCTGTCCCCAAGGACGATCTTCGGCTGCGCCTGGGAGCAGGTTGGGCCACCGAACCGTCAGATGCATCAGCAATGAACCTGATGAACTACCGAACCGACCAGTGGGCATCCGATCTGATCGACCACGTGGGCGCCTCGCACGACCAGCTACCCCCCATCCTTGCCTCGACCGAGGTAACCGGAGTGATCACGAACCCACCTCCTGCCCGAGGCAGAGAACGACAACTCCTTGGCATCCCCGTCGTCGCAGGTGCGGGTGATCAGGCAGCTCAGGCACTCGCCCTCCAGGTCACGGACGCAGGCGCACTCGGGCTGGGAATCGGTACCAGCGGAGTGGCCTTCCGCGCCGTCGCTCAGCCCGTACGGGGCGCCTTCCGTCACGCGCTCCCCGAAACCTGGCTGGCGCTGGACTCCACCCACGCCGCAGGACTGGCTCTGGCCTGGTGGACGGATCGCACCGGCATCGAGTACAGCCTCTACGACGCCGAACCGGACAGCAGGCCCGAATCCCTGCCCGTCTTCCTGCCGTACCTCCAGGGCGCCCGCGGCGGCCGAGCATATCCGGGCACCTTGACCGGCCTTCGGGCCACCCACACCAGCAAGGATCTGGCCGCAGCGGTCCTCGAAGGCGTGGCCATTGATCTGGTCCGGCTGGCGGAAGGGCTTCCCGGGAGCAGCGGGGTCGACGACGTGGTCCGCATCGGGGGCCGCGCCGGACGGATCGCAGCACTCCGCCAACTCCTGGCAGACGGGCTTGGACGGCCGGTCGTTTTCTCCCCGTCCGGATCGGCCAGCGGGGCCGCCATCCTGGCCGCCCACAGCGACGGCTGGACCCCGCCGGCCAGCGACGACTTCCCCCCGGTGCTGCCCACAGCACGAGGACGGACGCGATTCGCGCACCGCCTGGAACAGTTCGAACAGACTCTCCACGCCATGAACCAGATCGACAGGAGCTAGAAGCCGATGATCAACGGCAAACTGACCCACCCGGATGTCCTGCGAGCGCTCGCTTCAGCCGGCCACACCGCCAAAGTGCTCATCGCCGATGGACACTTCCCCTCCTCCACCGCGCTACCGCAGCACGTTGCGAGGGTCTTCCTGAACTACGCACCGGACGTGATCTCAGCGCCCGCGGCGCTGGGCCCGATCCTCGACGCCGTGCCCGTCCAGGCGGCGGTCGCCACGGTACGTGAAGACGGAAGCAAACCCCCCGCGTGGGCGGAGTTCGACCACCTGCTCCCAGCTGACATCGAACTCGAGTCGGTCAAGGGGTCCGAGCTCACCACGACCTTCTCTGAGCAGGACCTGTGCCTGGCAATCCTGACCGGCGACCTCCGTCCGGCCTCGTGCATCGTCCTGACTCTCGGCCTCCGGCAGAAGTGACGATCGCTGACCTCAGAAGGACTCAGTCATGAGCACACCACTCATCGCACTCACCGATATCCAGAAGAGCTTCGGTGCAGTGACGGCCTTGCGGGGGGTGACGATAGACATCGACCCCGGCGAGACCCTTGCCCTCCTCGGCGACAACGCGGCGGGCAAGTCGACCCTGATGAAGGTGCTCACCGGGGTATACCAGCCAGACGCCGGCACGATCAGCTATGCCGGTGACACCGTCGTCTTCGAGAACCCGTCGGTGTCGAGGGCGCACGGCATCGAGATGATCTTTCAGGACTTCGCGCTCGCCGACAACCTGGACGTCCGGTCGAACATCTTCCTGGGTCGGGAGGTGAAGCGGAATCTCCTGGGCGGCCTCATCCGGATACTCAACAACAAGGAGATGACGGCGCGCACCAGGACCGTCCTCGACTCGCTCGACATCGAGATCGACCCCAGGCTCAAGGTTCGCCGACTCTCCGGCGGGCAGCGTCAGGCAGTCGCCATCGGCCGTGCCCTGGCCTTCGAAGCGAAGCTCGTCATCATGGACGAGCCGACGGCAAACCTGTCGGTGGCGAAGGTGGAAAAGCTGATCGAGGTCACCAAGCGCCTCAAGGAGCTCGGCATCGCCGTGATCATCATCACCCATCGGATGGATGAGGCCTTCGCTGTTGCGGATCGGATCGTTGTGATGCGGCAGGGCAGCGTCGTGGGCCGCTTCCGTCCGACGGAAGCGAACGAGACCGACATCGCCCACCTCATCTCGCACGGAGAACTTCCGCCATCTCACGCACACCACCAGCCCGAGACCAAGGGAGCCAGACTCTCATGACCTCCCCAGCTCCCAGCGCCACCGGCATCTCCCCCACCGCCCGGGCGCGCAAGGCATCGATCCGGCACCTGCTCGGCGACTACGGCATCCTGCTCGTCTTCGCCGCCGCGATCATCTACCTCGCGGTCGCCACCCCCGAGTTCCTCACCCTCGACAACCTCACCAATGTGGTCCGCCAGTCGTCCATCATCGGCTTTCTGGCGCTCGGCATGACGTTCGTCATGATCACCTCCGGAATCGACCTCTCCGTCGGCTCGACCGTCGGACTGGTCGGCGTCGTGGCAGCCTCACTGACGCCGAGCGGATCGGGCGCACTGCTCCTGCCGATCGTGGTGGGACTCCTGATCGGGCTGATGGCCGGTGCGTTCAGCGCCGGACTGGTAGTTCGCGGCGGAGTAATTCCCTTCCTGGCGACCCTTGCCATGATGGCCATCCTGCGCAGTGCTGCCCTGGTGTTCACCAACGGCCAACCCATAACCCAGTTGGACAGCGGATTCGACTGGATTGGCGCCGGCGCTGTCGGCCCGGTACCGGTACCCGTGATCCTCTTCGTCATAGCCGCCCTGATCCTGGAGTTCGTACTCTCGGGTACGGCCTTCGGCCGGCACGTCTACGCGGTGGGCGGGGACGAGGAGGCGTCTCGCAATGTCGGCATCTCGGTCAGTCGCGTGCTGACCGCTGTCTACATCATCTCGGGGATCATGGCGGCCACCAGCGGGCTGGTGCTGACCGCACGAGTCGACGGCGCCGATCCGCTGGCAGGCACTGGCTACGAGCTTCAGGCGATTTCGGCAGTTGTCATCGGGGGTACCAGTATCACCGGCGGTACCGGCACGATTCGGGGCACCGTCGTCGGCGTCCTGCTGGTGGCCGTGGTTCTCAACGGCATGAACCTCCTCAACGTCTCGTCCTACTACCAACAGGCAGTCCAGGGCGTGATCCTCGTCCTCGCCGTCCTGCTCAACCGCTGGAAGAGCGACCGGTGAACGTCACCCAGCGCCCGAAACCTCACGTCAGAAAGCCATTGTCAGCCACGGACTTCCGTGCACGATCAAAGGAGATTGCAGTGTCCAGAATCACCACCACGACGGCGGCCATCCTCTCCACCGTCCTGCTCTCAACCGGCGTCGCCGCGTGTTCGAACTCACCGGCCGCATCGTCGAGCGGAGCCTCATCTACCGCAGCCAGCAGCAAGAAGGTAGGAGCCACGCTGCTCAGCCTGCAGTACCCCTTCCTGGTCACGCTTGATGACGCGATGAAGGCGCAGGCTGAGAAGAGCGGTGTCGAACTGACCTCGCTCGACCCGCGCCAGTCCACCGCGACCGAACTCAGCCAGATTGAGGACCTGATCACGAAGAAGGTCGACGCCATCATCATGATCCCGGTCGACCAGAAGGCGAGCCAGGCGGCAGCGGCCAAGGTCAACCAGGCCAAGATCCCGCTCGTCCTGGTCAACACCCGGTTCAGCGATGACTTCACCGGAGAATCGGTGACCTATGTGGGATCCGATGACACCGAGGCTGGTCAGATCGAGGGCCAGTACGCCCTTGACCAACTGCCCCAGGGCGGAAACATCATCTACCTGGTGGGCCAGTACGGCGGTGCCTCGACCGAGCGACGCAAGGCAGGCTTCGACGAGACCATCAAGGGCTCCAGCATCAACGTGTCCACCGAGATCGAGGCCAAGGGCTCCCGCGCCGACGCCAAGACGGTGATGGAGAACCTGTTGCGGCGCTACTCCACCAAGGGTGAGATCTCCGGCATCGTGGCGCAGAGCGACGAGATGGCCATCGGCGCGGCATCCGCCATCAAGGAAGCGAACCGGTCCGACGAGTTCAAATTCATCATCGGTGTGGACGGATCCGAGGCAGGGCTCAAGGCCGTTCAGAGCGGGGACATCACCGCAACCGTCTTCCAGGATGCCGTCGGCCAGGGAACCAAGGCCATGGAGGTGACCGCCGACTACCTCGCCGGAAAGACCGTCGACAAGGAATACGTGATCCCGTTCCAGTTGGTCACCAAGGACAACCTGGACCAGTTCCTGAAGTAGTCCGGCGGTCAACCGGACGTCGACCAGGCAAACACCACCACAGAGGAGAGACATGGGAAACCTCACAGGCCGCGTTGCGATCGTGACCGGAGCGAGCAGGGGCATCGGACGGGCGACGGCATTGCTGCTCGCACACAACGGCGCGCACATTGTTGCCACAGCCCGTTCCGAAGCCGACTTGGAGTCACTTGAGGCGGAGATCAGGCAGGCCGGCGGAGCGGCCACGATCGTGGCAGGCGACGTCACAGAACTCGCCACGGTCGAGGCTGTATTCGTTGCGGCCGACGCGGTCACCGGGCGGCTCGACATCCTGGTCAACAACGCCGGAATCGGGATCCTCGGACCGCTCGCCGACATGAGCATCGAGGACTTCGACCGTCAACTCGACGTCAACGTCAAGAGCATCTTCAGGTTCACCCGCGCGATGATCCCACGACTGGAAGCTACGGGCGGAGGCAACATCGTCAACATCGCCTCGATCTCCGGCCTGGTTGGCTTCGACGGCGCGACTGCCTACTGCGCGACGAAATGGGCGACAGTGGGTATGAGTCGTGGACTCGACAAGGAGCTGAGCCCGAAGGGCATCAAGGTGACGGCGATCTGTCCGGCTGGCGTCGACACGAACTGGGCCTTCGGCACCGGTATCGATCCCGCCGAGGTGGCAGATGTCGACCGGCTGAGCCCCACGACCATCGCCAACGCGGTGCTCTACGCCATTCAGCAGCCGGCGAACGCGCGCGTGACCGAAGTGGTCGTCTACCCGATGAGTGAAAACGGCCACCAGTAACGACCCCCTCCACAGGCGCGCAGGTCGTGTCAGGCCTGCGCGCCAACCCCACCGGGAACCAGGGAGGTAGCCCGCACCCCGACCGGGGTCAGTCCAGTCTCTCGGCCGGCGCCGACGGTACGGTCACCAGGGCGGTGGCCACGGCGGCCTCGGACGGGAAGGCCCTGGCGTAGCCGGCCAGCCATTCCTCGGCGAAGCCCTCAGCGGCGTCGGACGGAACCACAGCCCAGACGCTGCCGCCGAATCCGGCGCCGAAGGCCGAGGCGGCCACGGCGCCCAGCCGCACCGCGTCGGCGGCCAGCGCCACAGTCTGCGGAACCTGGTTGCCGAGCTGGGTCTCAGCGAGCTGCTGTGACTCCAGGGTCGCGGCCGCGAAGCCCGCCAGATCGCCGGTCTGCAGCGCTGCCGACGCCTGCGGAACCAGCACCTCCGACTCGCGGACGAACTGCGCCACCCGCAACCGCAGATAGCCGGCCGGGAGCAGGCCCAGCAGTCTGGTGACAGCATCGTCCGAACTCCGGACGGCGGTCGCCAGGTGCCGGTCGGCGCGTCCGGTGGCGTCGTTCCACACCGCCAGCGCCTCCCTGGTCGCCAGCGAGGCCCGGTTGTAGAGCTCTCGGGCAGCGCCGGTCTTCTCCGCCCTCACGCCGCTGGTGACGACCACGAACACCTGATCAGCAGGCCAGGGCACGCTCTGCTGCTGCTCGACCGGCGCGAACCCGAACCAGCCCAACTCCCCGGGGCTCCCGCACAGCATCGCGGTGTGGTCCTCCGACCCGCCCAGAGTGCCCACCCCGGTGTGCCCGCCGAGCCCGCTGAAGCTGCTCCCGTTCTCCACCGACGCCAGATAGGACGCCAGCCGGAGCCGGTCGGTGCCGAGCTCGGCTGCCCACAGCGGTGTCTCCCGGAGGCCGTTCAGATCGGCCAGTACCAGGGCCACCGCGACGAGCAGGGCCGAGGAACTCGACATCCCCGAGGCCAGTGGCAGGTCTGAGTCGATTCGAAGCTCGGCACCCTCCAGCGGGCCGAAGTTGAGCGTCAGCCGGTCGATCGCGGTCTGCAGATAGCGTCCCCAGTGCCCTGCCGGCAGGCCCGCGTCCACACCGCCACCCAGGGTGACCGGTTCGGGGAAGCTGGTGCTCCGGGCGACGATCCGGCCTCCGCCGGTGGCAGTGCCGGTGACCGTCACACCCCGGCCGGCAGCACACACCAGCACGTTCCCGCCGGCGTAGTCGGTGTGCTTGCCGAGCACCTCGATCCGTCCGGGAACCCGCCACCTGGCGGTCACAGCCGAACCTTGTCGTTCGTCAGGGCGCGGGCAACGTCGGCCACGTCCCCGCGCGAGGACAGGTCCCAGACACCCTCGGTGGACTGCACCAGGGAGATCCGCTCGCCGGCAGCGACCAGCCAGCGCACCGCGTCCACCAGTTCCAGCTCGCCACGCGGGGATCGCTCGATGGCGGCGCAAGCCTCGAACACCCGTGGCCCGAGCAACCAGCAGTTCATGCTCACCAGTCGATCCGTGCCGAGCGCGGCGATCTCCTGCTCGGAGGGCTTCTCGATGACGTCGATGATGCTGCCCGCCCGATCCACCATGAGCAGCGCGAAGGCAGCCATGCGGTCTGCGGGGATGTTCGCGTTGGCCACCAGCCCTTCCGGACGGAATCCGACGGTGGCCAGCCCCGGCTCGGCGACCAGCCGCCGCAACGATTCGGCCGGATAGAGGTTGTCGCCGTTGACCACCACGAACCGGTCCCGGCCCGCGAACTCGGCTGCGGCGGCGACAGCGTCCGCAGTTCCCAGCGGTTCAGCCTGGACGGCGTAGCTGATCTGCACTCGTTCCCGCCGCAGTGCGTCGTAGTACTCCCGCACCGCAGCGTGCTCGGGGCCGATCACCAGACAGACGTCGGTCAGGCCGGCGTCGGCCAGCCTGGTCAGGACGTGGTCCAGGAACGGACGCCCGGCCAGTGGCATCATCGCCTTTGCCCCGGACGCAGCGGCGGCCGCCTGCTCGACAGTGAGGTCGCCGGCAGCGGCCGTGCGCATCCGGGATCCCAGACCCCGCGCCATCACCACCGCCTTGGTGACGCTCACGCCCGGTACCCCCGCGGGTTCGCGGACTGCCAGACCCAGTGGTCACGGCACATGTCGGCCAGCGATCGCGTGCTCCGCCAGCCCAACTCACGCTGAGCCTTGGCCGGATCGGCCAACGAGACCGCGACATCCCCGCTGCGCCGTGCGACGACCCGGTAGGGCAGCTCTCGCCCTACCACCGCGCTCCAGGCGGCGAGCACCTCCAGCACCGACGCGCCCACCCCGGTGCCGAGGTTCCAGACCCGGCAGCCCTCGCCCTCGGCCAGCGCCTCCAGGGCTGCCAGGTGCCCCCGGGCCAGGTCGCAGACATGGATGTAGTCACGCACCCCGGTGCCGTCGGGGGTGTCGTAGTCGTCGCCGAAGACCTGCAGGGCCTCCAGCCGCCCGCTGGCCACCTGCGCCACATAGGGGAACAGGTTGTTGGGGATGCCAGCCGGATCCTCGCCGATCCGCCCGGATGGATGGGCGCCGACCGGATTGAAGTAGCGCAGCAGCGCCACCCGCCAGCCACCGGTCGCTGCCACATCGCTCAGGATCTGCTCGATCATCGCCTTGGTCTGGCCGTAGGGGTTGGTCGCCGCCACCGGCGCGTCCTCGACGAAAGGCGGTTCCGAGGCCACCCCGTAGACCGTGGCCGAGGAGGAGAACACGATGGTGCGGCAGTCGTGCCGATCCATCACCCGCACCAGGGCGATGCTGCCGCCGACATTCTCGTGGTAGTACCGCAGCGGCTGGGCCACCGACTCCCCCACCGCCTTCAGCCCGGCGAAGTGGATCACCGCCTCGGGAGCGAAGTCGGTGAACAACTGCTCCAGCGCGTCCTCGTCGCGGAGATTCGCCCGGGTGAAGCCGACCGGCTTGCCGGTGATTTCACGGACGCGGGCAAGCGCCTCGACCGATGAGTTGGACAGGTCGTCGACGACGTGGACGTCGTGCCCGGCGTCGAGCAACTCGACCAGGGTGTGGGAACCGATGTAACCGGCACCGCCGGTCGCCAACACACGCATGTCTGTCTCCGCCTCACTGTCGCAGGAATCGGTCAGTCCTTCACCGCACCGGCCGCCAGCCCCGACCGCCAGGAGCGCTGCAGAAACAGCAACGCCAACCGAACGACACCGGGCAATGCGCCCACCATCACCGCCCCCTTGTCGGGACTGACCTAGCTCATCATGCCGTAAAGCCGCAACGTAACCGGTTTGAGTTCGGGGGAGGAAATCCCCGTCGCACCGCTCAGGCCGGATCCGGGCGCTCGGTGCCGCCGGACGAATCAGCTGTGGAGCTGTGGTTGGCGGCGAGGAGTTTGGTGCCCTCGACGTCCAGGTTCGGCAGGATGCGGTCGAGCCAGCGGGGGAGGTACCAGGCCTTTTCGCCGAGCAGGTGCATGAGCGCGGGCATGATGGTCATCCGGACGACAAAGGCGTCGAACAGGACGCCGATGGCCAGCGCGAACCCGACCGGCCGCACCACTGTCATGTGGGAGTAGACGAAGCTGGCGAAGACCGAGGCCATGATGAGGGCGGCCGCGGTGATCACCTTCGCGCCGTGGCTGAACCCGGAGCGGACGGCAGTGCGGGCGTCCTCGCCATGGGCCCAGGATTCGCGCATACCGGTGACCAGGAACATCTGGTAGTCCATCGCCAGGCCGAAGGTGATGCCGATCACCAGGGTGGGCAGGAAGCTCAGGATCGGTCCGGGGTGGGTGACCTGGAACACCGTGCCCAGCCACCCCCACTGGTAGACCGCCACCACCGCGCCGAACGCAGCGGCGATCGTGAGCAGGAAGCCGCCGGTGGCCAGCAGCGGCACCAGCAAGGAGCGGAAGACCAGCAGGAGCAGGACCAGGGAGATGCCGACCACGACTGCCAGGTAGCCGGGCAGGGCCTCGGCCAGCCGCTCCGACATGTCGATGTTGGCGACGGTCTGGCCGGCAAAGCCGAGCGAACTGATGCCGGTGTCTGCGATGATCCCGTCGCGCTGGTCGCGCAGCGCGTTGACCAGGTCAACTGTGGCGTCGTCGGAGGGACCGGTGGTGGGCACGATCTGGAAGACGACGGTCTGCTGGTTGTCGCTGGTCATGGCCGGCACCACGTAGGCCACGCCGGGGGTGGCCCGCAACCGTTCGGCGATGTCGAGTTGCAGATCGGTGAAGCCGTCGGAGTCCAGCGCGGACGCGGTGGCCTCGGGCAGCTTCGCGACCGCGATCATGGCCGCGTTCTCGCCGACGCCGAAGTTCTCCGAGATCAGCGTGTAGGCACGAAATGCCGTGGAGTCCTGCGGCTCGTTGGAGCCATCGGGCAGGCCGAGTCGCAGGCTGGCAGCGGGGACCGCGATCAGGCCCAGGATCGCGGTCGCGGCGAGCATGACCGGGATCGGGTGGCGGGTGACGAAGCGGCCCCAGCCCCTGTCATGCTTCGCACCGGTCGCGAGGACGCTCGAAGCCGCCGGCTGCGACTCGCCCGCCGCCGCCTGCTTGGCGGCCAGCTTCCGCCGTCCCTTGGGCGACAGCACCCGATGACCGATCAGCCGCAGCAGTGCGGGTGTGAGGGTGATCGCCACCAGCACGGTGAGCAGGACGGTGGCGGCCGCGGCGATGCCGAGCGCACCGAGGAAGGGGATCCCGGTCAGCGTCAGCGCGCCGACCGCGACGGTCACGGTGAGGCCGGCGACCACCACGGCGCTGCCGGCGGTGCCGGTTGCCAGGCCGATCGACTCGACCAGGTCCGTGCCCTGGACGAGTTGGTGGCGGTGCCGGTTGACCAGGAACAGGGCGTAGTCGATGCCGACCGCCAGACCGAGCATCAAGGCCAGGATCGGGGTGAACTCGGTCAGCTCCACCCAGTGCGTAGCGGCCACCACACCGAGCAGGCCGGTCCCGACGCCGACCAGGCCGGTGATCAGGGGCAGGCCCGCCGCCAGCAGCGAGCCGAGCATCACCAACAGGATCAGCCCGGCCACCGCCAGGCCGGCGCCCTCGCTGCCGAAGGCGAAGGTCGACGCCGAGATCTGGGTGGAGTAGTCGACCGTCACCCCCACAGCGGCCAGGGTGGCGCCCAGGTCGGTGATGGCTGCCTTGGTGTCGGCAGAGACCCCCTCGATCGGTTCGGTGAACTGGATCCGGGAGACCGCAACGTCACCGGCTTCGCTGACCATCCGCAGCCCGCTGGTCAGTGCGAGTTGCCGTTCGCCGCGGGACAGGTCGGCCTCGCCGTCCAGCAGCTCCTGGCGCCCCTCGGCCAGTTTCACGTCGCCGTCGGCGATCTCCGCGGAGGCGTCCACAAGCTTCTGGCGGGCTTCCTCGATCTGCCGCCTGCCGTCGTTGATCTTTTCCCGGTTGGCGTCGAGCTCGGCCTGACCGGCGGCGAGCTTCTTGCGGCCGGCAGCGATCTGCTGTTTGCCGTCGTTGATCTTTGCCCGGTTGGCGTCGATCTCGGCCTGGCCGGCCGCCAACTCCGCCCGGCCGGCGGCGATCTGCTGTTTGCCGCTGTTGAGCTCGGCGCGATTGGCGTCGATCTCAGCCTGGGACGCCTCGAGCGCTGCGCGGGCTGCCTGGAGTTGCTGCAGACCGGCCTCGGCCTCGGCGCGGGCCTGGGCGAGTCGCTTGGCTCCGGCGTCGAGTTCCTGCTGCTGCTGGGCGAGTGCCTGCAGCCCGGCGGCCAGCTGGTCGGCCTGGCCCTGCAGCTCCTGCTGCTGAGCCTCCAACCCTGCCAACTTCGTGCGGGCATCGGCCACCGCCTCGGAGTCCTCACCCTGATCTTTGATCAAGGCCTCGATCTCCTGCTCCAGGTCGGTGATGTCCCCCGCGAGCTTGGCGAGCCCTCCGGCAACGTGCTGCTGCTTGGCCTCAAGGTCGGCCCGGGCAGCGTCAAGCTGCTGCTGGTTGGCGGCCAGCCCGGCCTCCTGCTGCTTGATCACAGCCAGCCCCGCCTCCAGCGTGGCGGCGTTGGCCTCCAGTTCCGACCGGCCCTCGTCGAGCTTCTGCTGGCCGGCGTTGAGCTGCTTCTCGCCCGCAGCGAGCTTGTCAGCGTTGGCTTCCAGTTCCGACCGGCCCTGGTTGAGCTTCTTCTGCCCGGCGTTGAGCTGCTTCTCCCCGTCGGCGAGCTTGGCGGCGTTGGTCTCCAGTTCCGCCTTGCCCCGATCCAGTTCCTCCTGGCCCTCCTCAAGCTGGCGGGCGCCGTCCTCCAGTTCCTCGGCTTTTTCCTCCAGTTGCTGCTTGCCGTCGGTGATGTCGCTCTTCCCGTCAGCCAGCTTCTGGGCGTTCTCCTCCAGCTCCTTCTTGCCGTCAGCGAGCTCCTGCTTGCCCTTGGCCAGATCGGTGACAGCGTCATCCATCTGCTGTTGGGTTGCGAACGGGTCCACCACCGTGTCGATCTGATCGATGCTCTCCCACCGGGCGATCACCTCGGCGATGGCCGCCCGCTGTGTGGGGGTGAACGCGGCCCGGTCGGCGGTGGAGAACACCACCGTCCCCGAACCGCCGGCGGCCTCCGGCAGCGCCGCCTCCAGCTCATCGACGACAGCCTGAAATTCCGTCCCTGGCACCGTGATCTGGGTGGTGAACGGCCGTGACAGCGCGCTGGCCGCACCCGCGACGCCACCCAGGATGAGCAGCCAGGCGACGATCACCAACCAGGCGTGACGCGCCGACCAGGTGCCCAGCCGATACAGCCAACCAGCCATTCGCGATCTCCTCACAACACCAACCCGACTGACTATACGTCACTCACTGACATGGTGACATCGCGCGCCAAACGGTAGGCTGACAGTCGATCTGCGGCGGGAGCGATCCCGATGCAGCACGCCCGGAAGGAGTGGACGATGACCGAGACGGCACCGGTGCCGCTTCGCGAACGGCTGCGCGACCAGACCCACAACGAGATCGCCGCGGCAGCGCTCGACCTGTTCGATCAGCAGGGGTTCCGGGCCACCACCATGGAAGACATCGCGCGCAAGGTGGGGGTGTCCACCCGCACCGTCTTCCGCCACTTCCCGACCAAGAGCGACCTGGTCTTCGACTGGCTGCCCGGCCTGGAACAACTCCTCAACAGCCTCCCGCTCACCGCAACCACACCGTCCGATCTGCTGGACGAGATCGAGCGCACCATCCTGCAGGCCCTCGACGACTACGACCGGGTCACCGCTCCGGCCGCCGCGGGGACCTACCGGCGGTTCCGCCAATTGGTGCAGCAGGATCCCGACCTGCGCCAGACCCTTGATGCCTGGGAGTCACGGCTGGTGCAACTCGCCGAGACCCGGCTCGGCGAGCAACTGCCCGCCGGGATCGGTGAACTCCCGATCGCCGTCGTCCTGCACCTCATCATCGCGACGGTCACCGCCGCGCTGGACGCCTGGGCCTTCACGACCACCAACAGCCTGCGCGACCTCTACCAGCAAGCCAGAGCCCTGCGCGGCCAACTGCTGGTTCCACCCCCGCCCACGAAGGTCGCACCCGAGTAGCTGATGAGTCGGCGGACTTGATGATCTGAGAGTGAACTATCAGAATGGGTGTGTGACCTCAGTCGACTCGCCACCCATGCAACGGCTCGTCCGGGCGGATGCCCGGACCAGCATCGGTCGGGTTCTCGACGCTGCCCGGCGGCTGCTGGGAGACGGCACGGTCACGCTCAGCCGCATCGCTGAGGAGGCCGGCGTCGGTGTCGCGACGCTGTACCGGCATTTTCCCAACCGGCAGGTGCTGGCTCGAGCGGTGCTCAATCGGGTGTTCGACGAGGAGATCGATCCGCTGCTGGCGGAGTTCGCCTCGGGTGCTGCCACACATCAGGACCTGCTGACGGTCGCCGAGCAGGTGGTTGAGGTGATGCGGCGAGAGATCGGGGTGGTGCAGTCGGTCGGCAACCTTCACGAGGTCACCGCACAGTTCCTGGGCCGGGACGGGCGACTGAGGGACACTGTTGCCCGGGCGCAACAGGCCGGCAACCTCCGGCCCGACCTGGATGCCGACGATCTGCCTGTCCTGCTTGCGATGGTCTTGACCGGGCAGGGCGTGGTGGACGCCTCGCCGACCGTCCGGCGACGCTACTTGAGCCTTCTCCTGGACGGGTTGAACCCGTCGGGCGCCGTCCCGCTCCCCCCGCGCGGGACGGCGCCCCTGCAGCCATGATCGCCTCAGGGCCGCACTTCAGGCTCGGCAGCGGAGCGATCTCGGGCGCGGTGACGCCATGGTGACGATCAGCAGCCTCGTGCTCGCGTTCGCGTGCTACTCCTTCCTCGGCTGGGTGCTGGAGGGGACCGTGCTGTCGTGGTACCAGCGACGGCTGATCAACCCGGGCTTCCTGACCGGGCCTTTCGTCCCGATCTACGCGGTCGGGGCGCTCGGCATCCAGGTGTGCACCGCCGGGCTGCACGACAGCCCTGTGCTGGTGTTCGTGATCGGAACCGCCGTCGCGACCGTCGTCGAGTTCATCGGGCACCTGCTGCTCCAGCGGCTGTTCGGCCTGGTGCTGTGGGACTACTCCGGCCGGGTCGGCAGCATCCAGGGACGGGTGTGCCTGCTGAACTCGCTCGGCTTCGGGGTGGCCGCCCTGGCCGTGGTGTACGTTCTCGATCCGCTGCTCCAGCAGGCTCTGGCCGCGCTCCCGGTGCTGTGGGCGGTCGCGCTCGCCTCTGCCCTGGCCACCGTGTTCATCGCCGACTGGGGCCACTCGATCGTCTCCGTGCTGCGCGTCCGTCCCGAGATCCGCGCCTTCCAGGGCTCTCTCACGCGACTGCGTGACCAGATCGACCACCAGTTGGCAAACCTGGGAACGGAGTTCGACCAGGCCAGATCCCGCCGCCACGCCCGACTGCTGCAGCATTCCCGCAACACCATCGCCCGCCTCGAAGCCGCCTTCCCCGGTGGACGCACGAACTGGCTCAGCGAGATCGCCCCGCTCGCCGGGGAGGAAGTGCCGCCGGGCGCCGGGGACGGCGCGCAGCGATCGCCACGCCAGGCCGCCAGCGCCGATTGACCCTCACCGGTCGCCCCCGCTGGCAGCGACCGCGGCGGGCCGCGTCGGTCAACTCAGTGGTTGTCGGCCAGCCGAGGGTCGATCAGGGAGAGCGCGCGCTGCACGGCACCGGGAACTCGACGGCGATCGGGCTGCGCGATGGCCACGCCGTGGACCATGTGAAGCAGCAACTCGACATCGTCGACCGTCCAGCCGGGGTCGACCAGTCTCGCCGCCTGGGCCCGGGCCAGCGGCTCGGCAACCAGTTCCCGCAGGCGTTGCTCGGGTTGTGATCCGGGTCGTCGGGTGCGGGCGTCGATCACCATGTCGATGAAGGCGCCGGATTCCAGGGTCGCGGCCACCAGGCGGCGCCAGAGCGCCCCAAAGCACTCCGGTCCGGGCACAGTGGCGACGAACTGTTCGAACCGGTCGAAGTTCTCGGCGAACACGGCGTCAGCGAGGGTGAGCCGGTCGCCGAAATGACGGTAGAACACGCCCTGGCCGACCCCGGCGCGTTTCGCGATCGCGCTCAGCGGCACCCGATAGCCCGCCTCGGCGAACAGCGTCCGTGCGGCGGCCAGGATCGCCGCACGATTCTCGGCCGCGGCAGCGGGGCCTCTATTGCTGGGACGGGCGGGAGCAGGCATGCTTGTCAGTCTAGAACCGGACAGGAGTGTCCGGTCAGAGGGGAGCTGGAACGATGAGCCAGGACAAGACCGTCGATGTGGTGGTCGTCGGCACCGGGGTCGCCGCCCTGGCCGCGGCCGTCAGTGCTGCCGATGCCGGCCTGAAGGTACTGATGCTGGAGAGCACCGACCGCTGGGGTGGCAGCAGCGCCCTGTCCGGTGGCGGGCTCTGGCTGCCCAACAACCCGCTGATGCAGCGCGACGGTGCCGGCGACTCCCGCGAGGACGCGCTCGCCTACCTGGAAGCCACCATCGGCGACGCGGGACCGGCCACCTCGCGGGCGCGCAAAGAGGCCTTCGTTGACGGCGTCACCGGCTTCGTCGGCCTGGCGGAGCGGCACGGGGTCACCTTCGCCCGCGCCACCGACTACCCCGACTACTACCCGGAGCTGCCCGGCGGCAAGATCGGCCGGGCGATCGAGGTGGCGCCCTTCGACACCAAGCGGATCGGATCCTGGTGGGAGACCTCCCGCGGTCAGGACGGCCTGCCCGCACCGGTCAAGACCGACGACTTCTGGCTGCTCTCCCGCGCCTGGTCGACCCCGGCGGGGTTCACCCGCGGCGCCAAGGTGGTCTTCCGCACCATCGGCAGTCTCGCCACCCGGAAGCGGGCAGTGGGCATGGGTGGTGCGGTGACCGCCGCGCTGCTGGAGGTGGCGTTGCGGCTGGGCGTCGAGGTCTGGCTGAGTAGCCCGGTCGAGGAACTGCTCGAAGCCGACGGCCGGGTGGTCGGCGTCCACACCGTCCGCGATGGCCGGCCGCAGACAGTCCGCGCCACCCGCGGCGTCGTGCTGGGCGGCGGCGGCTTCGACCACAATGCCGAGTGGCGCGAGCGCTACCAGGGCGTGGACGGCAGCGCCTCGTCCGGCGCCCCCGGGAACCTGGGATCGGCGATCGAGGTGGCTCAGCGGATCGGCGCAGCCGTCGATCTGATGGACGACGCCTGGTGGGGCGGTTCGATCCCGCCGGCCGGCCCGGACGGCTCGCCGTCCTTCCTGGTCAGCGAGCGCTCGATGCCGTACACGATCATCGTGGACGCCGCCGGCGAGCGGTTCGCCAACGAGTCCGAGTCCTACGTCGACCTCGGCCATCACATGTTCGAACACCACAAGTCGGTGCCCGGCACCTGCTGGATGATCACCGACGCCCGGTTCCCCCGTCGCTACCTGCGGTCCTATGCGCTCGACCCGCGCGCGAACAAGGCGATGGCCGAGGCCGGAATCTCGGTCAAGGCGCCCACCCTGGCCGACCTGGCGCTGCGCATCGGTGTCGACCCGTCCCGGCTGACTGCCACGGTCGAACGCTTCAACGGCTTCTGCCGCACCGGCGTCGATCAGGACTTCGGACGGGGCAACTCCGCCTACGACCGCTACTACGGAGACCCGCTGGTGCGGCCCAACCCGAACCTCGGCCCGATCGAGAAGGGTCCGTTCACCGCCGTCCAGATCGTCGCCGGTGACCTCGGCACCAAGGGCGGGGTGCTGACCGACGAGTTCGCCCGCGCGCTGCGCGAGGACGGCTCGGTGATCGAGGGCCTGTACGCCGCGGGCAACAACTCGGCCTCGGTGATGGGACACACCTACCCCGGTCCGGGCTCGACCCTCGGCCCGGCGGCCGTCTTCGGCTACATCGCCGGCCGGCACCTGGCGGCGTCCTGACGGTGCGTGAGAGACGTCGAAGTCGATCGTGGCAGTCCCTTGCACGGCCGGGGAGGCGAGTCCCTCACAGGTCCACAGATACCAGGGAGCCGCCGGTGAGCTCCTCAGCGGTGCGCCACAGGCGTGCACCGACCTGCTCGTCCTGACCCTTCGCGGGGACCTTCATCGGGACGGCCCGTCCGATCAGACCCCACGAGAGACCCCCGCCTTCGCCGGGATGACGGTCGGACGGAGCCTCCTGGCGCCGGACGGGCGTGCCTTCCTGGTGCCGGACGATCTTCCTGAAAGGTCGCCCCCCGTCCGGTTCGCCCGCACGGTCGCGATCAGTCGGCGATGACCTCGTGCGGAAAGCCGGCCCTCCTGTGCTGGAAGGTGAGGATCGCAGGGTTCTGGACGACGCCGTCACGGATCTCCACCGCCCGGCCGATGGCGGGGTGGGCGTCCCAGGCAGCCGGTCCCCTCAGGACAACTGGCAGGAACGGCAGGAGGGCCTCGCTGTTCTCCCAGGTAGCGGCGGCCCACAGGTGGGAGGGGCTGTGGTCGACTGCGTAGTAGCGGACGCCTCCGATGGTCAGCAGCGGCTCGTCGAAGGTGGTCGGACGCGCCCAGCTGAACCCCATCTCGGCGTCGCAGGAGACGTCGATCACCAGGGTGCCCGGGACGAGCATCGGCAGGTGTCCCTCATCGAGGAAGACCATCGGCGCGTTCGGATCCTGCAGGACACAGTTGACGATGATGTCATGAGCGGCAAGGAAGGACGGCAGCGGGACGAGTTCGTCCTCCACGACCGCCTGCCCGGGATCGGTGGCCCCGACGCCATTCTCGAAGTGCACCATCCGCACCGAGTGGATCGGTGCCGCGACGGCGGCCACCTCCCGGTGGGTGAGCACGTCCACGTCGTGGAAACCGAGGCCGTTCAGCGCGGTCACCGCGCCGCGGGCGGTCGCCCCGAAACCGATCACTACCGCGTTCTTGCGCCGCCCGTAGTGCCCGGTCAACCCGCACAGCTCCAGGGCGTGCAGCACCGAGGAGTAGCCGGCGAGTTCGTTGTTCTTGTGGAACACGTGCAGCGAGAAGGACCCGTCGCTGTGCCAGTGGTTCATCGCCTCGAAGGCGACCACAGTCAGTCCGTTGTCGATGGCAAGCTGGGTCAGCTCGTGGTCCTGGACGCAGTGCGCCCACCCCCAGAACACCTGGTGCGGCCGCATGCTGGCCAGCTCGGCGGCCACGGGTTTGGGCTGCAGGACGATATCGCAACGCTCGACGAGTTCGTCGTGGGAACCGAATCCACCCACCCACGGAGCCAGCTCTGCATCCGGGACGCCGAACCGGGAGGCGTACCCCGTCTCCAAGAACACCTGCGACCGGAGTTCGTCCGGAATCCGTTCGAGGTGCTTGGGATGGAGCGCAAGCCGCCGCTCATTCTCCTTGCGGGATCGTCCCATCACGGCGAGGGTTGGACCGGATTCAGTCTGCATTGACATCTTCTCAGGTTAACTCGCCCGGGCGCGCCCGCCCTCGAAGCTGGCTCAGCCCCCCGGACGGGGGGACGTGTGCGCTACTCACAAACGTCGAACAGTCGCGCAAAACTGCTAGTCAACTGACATATCTGCTGCGATCCGGCCAGAACGGCGATTCTGGCCCTATCGCCTGCGGGTCGCCCGCGCAGCTGGTGATGCCTTTGGTGCTCATCGGCAACCTCCTTCAGGCTCGGCGAACCCAGCGCCGACGTCGAGTCAGCTCCGGAAGTGCTGGTGAGTGCACGCCAAGTCGGCTTACAGGGTGGCTGCGCACATGTAAGTCAACGCAGGTCTCACTTTCAACCTGCGGCGGGGTGTCAAGCCGACTTACAGCGTCTTCCACAACTTGTAAGTTTGCTATACTCAGATTTACAACTTGCACTACTCGGGTCAACGCGCCTCACCCACAGGGGGATTCATGGACGCTGGCAGGTTCGCCGACAGCATCTTCGGCAAGCCGTGGCGCGAGCCGGGCAACAAGTGGGCCTTCACCTACTACCTGCCGAATCCAATCCCGCGAGAACTCCCGCTGAACTCGGAGGTGGTTGCCGCACTCTCCGAGGCCGACGCCGCGCTCGGACACCTGCAGGGCCTCGGCATGGTCATCACCAATCCGAGCCTGTTGATCGGCCCGTATCTGCGGCGCGAGGCCCTGGCCAGCTCGCGCATCGAAGGCACCCAGGCATCCCTGTCCGACCTCTTCCAGGCCGAACTCGACGCACAGACCGGCAACGACAACACCGAGGAGGTCCGCCGCTATCTGGAAGCGACCGAACTGGCTTACGACCTGGCCAAGACCCTTCCGATCACCCAGCGCCTCGTCCTACGGGTCCACGAAGTCCTCCTGCGTGGTGTGCGCGGCGACGAGCGCAACCCCGGCGAGTTCCGCGCCAGCCCGGTCTGGGTCGGGCATGCGGGCGCGACGCCCGAGAGCGCCTTCTTCGTCCCACCACTGCCAGAGCACCTGCCCGACCTGATGCGGGACTGGGAGTTCTTCGTCAACGACGACGGTAGGCACCTGCCTGCCCTCGTCCAGGCCGCGCTCATGCACTACCAGTTCGAGACGATCCACCCGTTCCTCGACGGCGACGGCCGCCTCGGACGGCTGCTGATCAACCTGCTGCTTATGGAACGCGGACGCCTCCCCCTCCCGCTGCTCTACCTGTCGAGCTACTTCGAGACCTATCGGCAGGACTACTACGACAGTCTCCAGTCCGTCCGTGAACGGGCAGACATCGAGGGGTGGCTGCTGTTCTTCCTGAAGGCCGTCAGATCGCAATCCGATGACGCGGTCGCCCGCTCGCGCGCCCTCGTCAAGATCCGCGAGACCTACCTTTCCGAGGCCATTCAGACCCGCTCCAGCCTGCCTGCGCTGGTCGAACTCGTCGTCCGCAAGCCCGTGGCGACAGTAAAGGCCGTCCAGGCAGCAACCGGACTGACCACCCCGGCAGCGCGTACCCTGATCCGGACCGCCGAGGCCCGAGGCTGGCTAAGAAGCCTAGGCAGCAGGGGACGCGGCGGACGCGAGTTCTGGGCCGCGACCGAGGTGCTGGAGGTCATGGAAGCTCCCATGACCTACATCGACGAGACGAGTTGAGCCTTCCAAGACCTAAGGATCCGGGCAGTTCCATGCAGTCCTATGGTGTGCATATGTTGTGCAAGATCGTCGCCAACTGGGCCGACTCCGGCTAAATATCCTAGCCAGAGCCGTATTTCAACGGTCGGGGCGACAGGACTCGAACCTGCGATCTCCTGCTCCCAAAGCAGGCGCGCTAGCCACTACGCTACGCCCCGGTCGCCCGGGATCCCCGGACGCGTCGGCGGCTCAGTCTATGCCGTCCGTCAGGGGGGCGACCAATCCGGACGCCTCAGCCGGGCCGGCCTCCCTCACTCGGCGGCCGTCTCAGCGCACCTGCACGCCGTCCACCCGTCGAGGTATTCCCAGCGGGTTGTCCTCGCGCAGCGCCGCCGGCAACACGGCCTCGGGGGCGTCCTGGTAGACGATCGGACGCTGGAACCGGCGGACGGCGGTCGCCCCGACTGACGTGTGCTGTGAAGTGGTGGCGGGCCAGGGGCCGCCGTGCTGCTGCGACCAGGTGACTGCCACCCCGGTCGGCCAGCCGCCGAAGAGCAGCCGTCCCACCCGGTCGGCGAGCACCGCGCTGAGTGCGGTTACATCCTCGTCGGGTTCGGCGTGGACGGTCGCCGTCAGACTGCCCTCCAGTGCGGCGAGAGCTCCCACAAGGGTGGCCGCGTCCGGGTAGCGCACCAGCAGGGTGACCGGGCCGAAGACCTCCGTCGTCAGCGTCGCGGTGAACGCCGGGTCAGTGAAGGTGGCCAGGTCGACCGCGTACACCAGTGGCTCGGGCCCGGCGGCCGGTTCGCTGACCGTCCCGGCGACCAGCGCGGCTCCGGGGACGCCGGCGAGGTGTTCCAGACCGGCGCGGAAGCCGCGGGCAATGGCCTCGGTGAGCAGGCGGTGTGGCGCCCGTCCGACCTGAGCGGGCAGGGCGGCCTCAAGCACCGATCCCTCGGGCACGAAGACCAGGCCTGGCTTGGTGCAGAACTGCCCGACGCCCAACTGGAAGGAGGCTGCCAGCCCGGCGGCCAGTTCGGCTCCGCGGACGGCGTCGGCCGCCTCGGTGACCACCACCGGATTGATGCTGCCCAGCTCCCCGAAGAACGGGATCGGGGCCGGCCGTGCCGCCGCGCGGTCGAACAGCGCCCGTCCGCCCGCGACCGAGCCGGTGAAGGCCGCGGCGGTGATCGCTGGATGGTCGATCAGGGCGAGGCCAGCCTCGAAACCCTCGACCAGACCGAACGCCCCCACCGGCGCGCCGGCGGCAGCGAGCGCCTCCGTCACCAGGGCAGCGGTGCGCCGCGACGTCTCAGGGTGTCCGGGGTGGGCCTTGACCACGACCGGGCAGCCGACAGCCAGCGCCGAAGCGGTGTCGCCACCGGCCACCGAGAAGGCGAACGGGAAGTTGGAGGCGGCGTACACCGCCACCGGTCCCAGCGGACGCAGCATCCGGCGCAGGTCGGGCCGCCCGGGCGCAGCATGGTCGATGATCGCCTCGAGATAGCCGCCGTCCGCCAGTACCGCGGCGAACAGCCGAAGCTGGCCGGTGGTGCGAGCCACCTCTCCGGTCAGCCGCGCCGCGCCGAGGGCGGTCTCGCCGTCGGCCAGCGCAACCAGGTCGTCCACGTGCGCGTCCAGCGCGTCGGCAATTGCCCGCAGCCAGCCGGCCCGGGTGTCGTCGGAAGCCCCGACGGTGGCGGCGAAAGCGTCGCCCGCCAGCTCGGTGGCCCGGTCCACCTCGGCGATCCTGGTTGTCGTGTGCACCGCGCCAGCGTAGAGGGTCGCGGGGTGGCTGCGGCGGTCGTCCTGTGCGCGAGCGAGGGCGGCCGGGCCGCGCAGGTCAGCGACGCAGCTGCCGGGCGACCAGCAGCGCCGTGTTGACACCGCCGACAGCCTCGACCTCGACCGCGGACGCGACGGTCTCGCCAGCACAGGCGTAGAACAGCCCCGGACGGAGCTCGAACGGCAGGTGCGCTGTCCCCGGTGTGAGCACCGGTGCGGCCGCCGGCCAAGCGAAGTGGTACACATCGTCGACGCGACTGAACAGCTGGCCGACCAGCTCCCTCCCGGCCGGCCGTGCGCTGGAGGTGATCCGGTAGATCGGGACCTGGCGGGTCGGTGAGCGGCCGGCGAGGACCACCGAACTGAACGGTGCCCCGGCCGAGGGCGTTGCGAGGATCCGTCCCGGTAGCCTCCGGTGCGGCGGAGAACCGAAATAGCCCGACGACAGCTCGCCGGCCACCAGGGTGGTGTGCATCTCCTGGTAGCGGTGCAGCGGAAAGGTGAGCGGGAGGCCGTCCGCCCTCAGCCGCAGCCCGGCCAGCGCCAGCGGAGCGGCGATCACCACCGCGTCGAAGTCACCCACCTCACCGGTCGTGGTCGACAGCCGGTAGGACGGGGAGCCGGCGAGCATCCGTCCCTCGACACCGGTGACGGCGGTTTTCAGCCGGATCTCCGTCTTCAGCTTCCGGAGCGTGCGATCGAGGAGCCTCCAACTGCCACCCTCAATGGCGGCTTGCTGACCGCCGGCGAGGCCGGCCGCCGCCAGCACGAACTCTCCGGCGACAGCGTTCACCTCGACGCCCTGGCCGTACCGGGCACCGACGGCGGCGGCCGCGATCTCGTCGATCGCACGCTCGGCAACACCGTGGGCCCGCAGATGCGCCCACAGGGAGACCAACGTCTCCGGGCGCAGGTCGAGCGCCTGCAGCAAGTCGTCCACGGTGTCATAGCCGCTGCCGGCCGCCTGTAGCGGGTAGATCCTCGCCCAGCGTTCGGCGAACTCCTTCACGCTGCCGGTGAGCCGCAGCGCAGCCGCCGGCCCGGCGTACCGCGCGATTCCCCGGGAGGCAGCAGTCGACCTGCCCCGGCGGCGCGCGGCGAGACCTCCGGTCGTCCACAGCGCGCCGTCGTTGGGCTCACCGGTGAGCTGTGTGAGCGGGACAGCCCTCGCCCCGGCGAAATCGATCAGCGCGTGGGCATACCGGTCGGCGGAGTGCACCAGGCTGGCACCCACCTCGACCCGGGTACCGGCGAAGGGAACGTCCCAGGCCCGTCCGCCCACGTGCGGGCCGCGTTCGAAGACGGTGAGCGCGATCTCGCCACCGAGGAGCTCGCGCAGCCGCCACACCGTCGCCGTCCCGGCAGCACCGGCACCCACGATCGCGACCGCAGGCCGTCCGCCACCCATCCCGTCAGCCTCTCATCCCTCACCCGATCTCCACCGCTCTGCTTACCAGAAAGCGTCCGTCCGCGCGTCCCACCGCCGACCGATATCCGGGACTGTTTCGCGACCTGCATCCAAAGACAGCTCGGTGAGAGTCAGCCGTAGACCAGCAGCCAGGCCAGCGGCGCCGGGTCGGTCAGCCGGCCGGCGGCGTAGGACGCCAGCAGTCGCCGGCGGGTGGCCTGCGCGGTGGCGCCGGCCAGCGGGGCTTCGGGCCAGTCCTCCGGGCAGCTTTCCAGCAGACCGACCAGCAGCGCCTGCTCGACCGCACCCAGGCCGACCGGGAAGCCGGGCAACCCGGCGCCGAGCGCGTTGATCGCACCGGCCAGCCCGTCGACCGCCAGCGGGCTACGGCGGGCCAGCGCCAGGTCGGCTTCCACACCCTCACCGGACGTTGCGGCGTCCCTAGTGACCGGCCGGTCGTCCGGCAGCTCGCTCTCGGGGTCAGCGCCCAGCGCCAGCAGCGCGTCCAGGCCGAGCGCGGCTGCCACCAGCCAGGCCAAGCTGCGCACCCGCGGCCGGCCCAACCCCGGTGGCAGCTCGGCCGCCCGCCGTTGCGCCTCTCTCGCCATGGCCGGCTCCCCGTCCGCCAGCGCCCGTTCGCTGCCGAAGGCCACCGCCAGCGCGCCAGGTTTCGAACTCCAGTCGAAGCGGTCGAGCGCATCCTCGATCGCCGTTGTTCGCGACACAGCCCCCGACACCAGGGCACGATGCAGCACGAACGCCGACGCACCATCGGCCACCGGCACCTCACCGAGCACGCCGGCGAGTTCGCTGAACAGCGCGGCGATCGGCGGCGCCACCTCGAACACCAGGTCGGTCACCCCGCGGCGACCATGCACGCCGACCCGGTGCCGCCCGGCCGGGGCCAGCAGCCGGATCTCCGCCGCGCGCTCGGTCAGGGCCAGTTCAACCGGTGGCTCGCTGTCCACACCCAGGTCGGCTAGCGGCGCCGTCCACTCCTCCCCCGCCTCCAGCGTGAGCGACTCGAACCAGGCCGGCAGCAGCGACCCGGCCGCCAGCAGGGTCGGCAGTACCAGCGCCCGCAGTACCACCACCTGGCGCCCGGGTCCCAGGTCCCGCGGGGTCACCACCAGCCGCACCACCGTGGCCGGGTCGCTGTCCCCCGCCGACTCCGCCAGCCGCAGCTCGGCCTGGACGGCGTGCAGCGCCAGCACCGGGCCCGTCCCGCTGCGCGGCAGCACCACCAGCAGCCCGTCGGCACCGCTCGGCCAGAGCCAGACCAGCTGCCGGTCGCCCACCTCGACCTGCACCACGAGTCCGGGATCGTCCAGCTGCTCGGGGACGTCGATCGCCCAGCGCAGCTGGCAGTGCTCGCCGGCGGTCACCCGCTGCCCGACCTCCAGGCCACCGGCGGTTCCCTCGTGCTCGGCCACGTCCGGTTCGACCAGGACCGGGGTGAACTGTGCACCCACGACACTGCACCGGACGCCGCCCAGCCCGTCCACCAGAAACTCCAGGCCGCCGTCGGCAGCCACGACCACCCGGCCGCCGTCGAACGGCAACCTCACCGGCTGGCCTGACATCGGGAGCACCAGTACAAGGTACGTCCCTCCAGCATGCGCATGCTCACCGGCCGCCCACAGACCAGACAGGGCATCCCCTGCCGGCGGTAGACGTAGACCTCGCCGCCGTGCCGGTCGACCCGCGGCGGGCGGCCGGTCGCCTCCGGGCCGTGCTCGGGCCGGACGGTGTCGATCCGGCCGTCGGCCACCCCCAGCGGCATCAGCGCCACCAGATCGGCCCAGATCCGGTTCCAGCGCCGCCTCGTCACCTGGTTGCCCGGCGTCAACGGGTGCAGCCGCGCCCGGAAGAGCGCTTCACAACGGTAGATGTTGCCCACCCCGGCCGCCACCCGCTGATCGAGCAGCAGGGACGCGATCGGGCGCGCGGAGCGGGTCACCCTTGCCCAGCCCAGTGCCCCGTCGGCTCCGGGTCGCAGCGGATCGGGTCCGAGCAGGATCTCCACCCGTTCCTTCTCGTCGGCGGTGATCAGCGCGCAGGTCTGCGGCCCGCGCAGTTCGGCGGCGGTGCGCCCGTCCTCAATCCGCAGCCGCAGGGTGTCCGGCGTGGTCACCGGCAGCGCCGGCCCGATCCGCAGCTTCCCGATCAGCCCGAGGTGGATGTGGACGAACTCCGGCGCGCCCGCGAACCCCAGGAACAGGTTCTTGCCATAGGCGTCGGCGCCGGCAAAGGTCCGTCCGTCCAGCAGCGCCGCGGCGTCGGCGAATCGTCCCTGGGGGCTGCTGACCCGCACCGGGCGGCCGGCGAAGGCGGCGTCCAGCTCGCCGGCAAGCCGGTGGATGACGTGACCTTCGGGCATACCTGGACCTTTCCGCGGACGGGTCTGGAAGACTATCCCGCTGAGCGCAATCGCAAGGCCCGTCCAGGCCGGCGGTTGAGCCCAGCCACTCCGGCCGGTAACCTCGGCACGCTTGCCACCGAGGCTCAGCCAGAGGAGGGGCCATGTACCCGGCCAACATCACGCGCGCCGACGCCGCCGAGCGCGCGAAGGATATTCGCACCACCGGCTACCAGGTGCTCGTCGACCTGTCCGGACGTGTCGCGGACGACCAGGACGCGGGCGATGGCACCACCTTCGTCTCCACCTCGACGATCCACTTCTCCAGCGTGGACGTCGACACCTGGGTCAACCTGATCGCCGACCGGGTGCTGCACGCCAGCCTGGACGGCGAGGAACTGCCCCAGGACGCCTTCGCCGACCACAAACTGCACTTCCGGGCCGCCGCCGGCGACCACGAGCTGACCGTGACCGCAGTCTGCCGCTACTCGCGCACCGGCGAGGGCCTGCACCGCTTCGTCGACCCGGTGGACCATCGGGTCTATCTCTACACCCAGTTCGAGACCGCCGACGCCCGCCGGATGTACGCCTGCTTCGAGCAACCCGACCTGAAGGCCACCTTCGAGCTCACCGTGATCGCCCCCGACCACTGGACGGTGCTCTCCAACTCGCCCGCTGTCGAACCCACGCCCGAGGATGAGGGGCTGGCCCGGTTCAGCTTCGCTCCCACGCCGCCGATCTCGACCTACATCACCGCGTTGATCGCCGGCGAGTACCACACCGTCACCGACAGCTATGCCGGCCGCGCGGCCGAGATCCCGCTGTCGCTGTCCTGCCGGCAATCGCTGGTGGAGTTCCTGGACGCCGACCGCCTGTTTGCCACCACCAAGGCCGGCTTCGCCGTCTTCGAGGAGCACTTCGGCTTCCCCTACCCGTTCGCCGACTACGCCCAGATCTTCGTCCCCGAGTTTAACGCCGGGGCGATGGAGAACGCCGGGTGCGTGACCATCCGCGACGAGTACCTCTATCGCTCGCGCACCACCAACGCTGCCTACGAGTCCCGGGACAACACGATCCTGCACGAACTGGCGCACATGTGGTTCGGCGACCTGGTCACCATGACCTGGTGGGACGACCTGTGGCTCAACGAGTCCTTCGCCGAGTGGGCCTCCCACTTCGCCCAGGCGAAGCGGCGCGAGGCCGGCGGCGATTTCGACGACCCGTGGGCTACCTTCGCCAACAGCCGCAAGACCTGGGGCTACCGGCAGGACCAACTGCCGTCCACCCATCCGATCGCCGCCGACATGGTCGACCTGGAGGCCGTCGAACTCAACTTCGACGGCATCACCTACGCCAAGGGCGCCTCGGTGCTGCGGCAACTGGTCGCCTTCGTCGGCGAGGAGGGCTTCCTGGCCGGGGTACGGGCCTATTTCGCCAAACACGCCTGGGGCAACACCCGTTTCGACGACCTGCTCGAAGCCCTCACCGAGGCGTCGGGACGCGACCTCTCCCGGTTCGCGGCCGACTGGCTGCAGACCTGCGGGGTCAACACCCTGCGGGCCGAGTTCAGCGTCGACGACGACGGCCGGTTCACCAGCTTCGCGATCCGGCAGACGGCCGCCCCAGCCTGGCCGACGCTGCGGCAGCACCGGCTGGCCGTGGGCCTCTACTCCACCCAGGCCCGAGCGGAGGACCGAACCGACTCGATCTCTCACCAGGGCGAGGCAGGAGTTGACGAGCCAAGCGGGGAACGCGGCCAGCGGGACGGCAGGCTCACCCGCTTCCAGCGGGTCGAGACCGACATCGCCGGTGAGCTGACCGAGCTCCCCGAACTGGTCGGGCAACCCCGGCCGGACCTCATCCTGCTGAACGACGACGACCTGACCTACGCCAAGATCCGGTTCGACGACCGTTCCCTGGCCACCCTGGTGGGCCACCTGGCCAGTTTGGACTCCGCGCTCAGCCGGGCGCTGGTCTGGGGGGCGTCGTGGGACATGTGCCGCGACGCCGAGCTCAATGCCGCCGACTTCACCGACATGGTCCTCGGCGGGGTGGGCGTCGAGACCGACCTGACCGCTGTCGGCGCCGTCCTGGGTGAGGTCCGCACCGCGATCGACTACTACGCGCCCCGAGCCGATCGCGAGGCGCTGAACGAACACTTCGCCCGCGGCCTGGCCCGGCTGCTGAAGGACGCCGAGCCCGGCTCCGACCACCAGCTGGCCTTCGCCCGTGCGCTGGTCGGCTCGGCCGAGTCCGAGCCCGCCATCGAGGTACTGCGGGCCTGGCTGGACGGCGAGGAAGCTCCCGCAGGGCTCGCCATCGACACCGACCTGCGCTGGCAGATCCTCACCCAACTGGCCCGGCGCGGTGCGGTCGGCGAGGACACGATCACAGCCGAGGCCGGCCGCGATGCCACCGCTGCTGGCGCGGAGAAGGCCGCCGGGGCGCGCGCCGCTCAGCCCACGGCTGAGGCGAAGGCGACTGCCTGGGCGTTGGCCACCGCCGACCCGGAGGTGGCCAACGAGACCCATTTCCAGGTCTGCTCGCAGTTCTGGCAGCTCGGCCAGGACGAGGTGCTGGCGCCCTACGTCCAGGCCTACGTCGATGTTGCCAAGGCGATCTCGGACGGCACCGACGGCTGGGCGGACCGGAGTTCGGCACTGCGCCAGCATGTGCTGGGTCTGCTGTTCCCCCGTCCGCTGGCCGACCGGGAACTGCTCGGCTGGCTGGACGCCTGGCTGCGCGACACCCCGCTCACCGACGCCGTCCGCCGGCAGATCAACGAGCGGCGGGACGACGCAGAGCGTGCGCTGCGCTGCCAGACGGCCAGCTTGTCAGCCGCGGAGCGGGTGCAAGCGCAGACGTCCTGACGAACAGCGCGCCAGCGGTGTGAGGAACAGACGGCCAGCTTGTCAGCCGCAAAGCGGATGACAACGCAGATGTCCTGAGCGTCCTCAGATGCCCGAGCTGCGGTTTCGCCACCACGCCGGGCCCATCACCAGGGCGACGAACACGGCGGCGATCGCGGCCGGGACGCCCAGGATCACCACCAGGAACTCCAGGACGCTCGGCTCGTGGACGGCCATCCAGCCAGGCAGGCTCTCCAGCGGGGTCAGCACAAGACGTGGAAGCATGCGCACAGGGTAACCGACGTGGGCTACATTGGCGGCTCGGAGCCAGTCCGCGTTCGGCGTGGTCAGGCCGAGAGCCCGAGGAGTCACCCGCGTGAGCCTGCCCCCTGACAGTCCCCAACCCGACCGGGTCGTGATCGATGCCGAGGAGCTTTCCCGGGCGCTGACCCGGATGGCCCACCAACTGCTGGAGGCCAACCGCGGGGCGTCCGACCTGGTCCTGCTGGGTATCCCCACCCGTGGTGCGCCGCTGGCCCGCCGGCTGGCGGCCCTGATCGAGCAGGCCGAGGGCACGGCCGTCCGGCTCGGCACCCTCGACATCACCATGTACCGCGACGACCTGCGCCGCCACCCCACCCGTCCGGTCGGCCGCACCGAGGTGCCCGGCTCGATCGACGACGCAGTGGTGGTGCTGGTCGACGACGTGCTGTTCTCCGGACGGACGGTGGCCGCCGCCTTCGACGCGCTGCGCGACCTGGGCCGACCGCGGGCGGTCCGGCTGGCGGTGCTGGTCGACCGCGGCCACCGCGAGCTGCCGATCGCCGCCGATGCGATCGGGCGCACCATCCAGACCGCGGCCGACGAGCGGGTCAGCGTCCGGCTGACCGAGGTCGACGGGCTCGACGAGGTCACCATCTCCCGGGCAGGAGACCGCCGATGAAGCACCTGCTGAGCGCCGCCGACCTCAGCCTGGCCGAGGCGGAGGGCATCCTGGACCTGGCCGAGCAGATGCAGCAGGTGCAGACCCGTCCGGTGAAGAAGCTGCCGGCGTTGCGCGGGCGCACCATCATCAACATGTTCTTCGAGGACTCCACCCGCACCCGCAGCTCCTTCGAGATCGCCGGCAAGTGGTTGTCGGCCGACACCATCAACGTCTCGGCCAAGGGCTCCTCGACCTCCAAGGGCGAGTCGCTGCGCGACACCATGCTGACCCTGGACGCGATGGGGGTGGACGCCTTCGTGATCCGGCACTCCTCCTCCGGGGCGGTCGCGCAGGCGGCCGACTGGGTAAAGGCCCACGTCATCAACGCCGGCGACGGCCAGCACGAGCACCCCACCCAGGCCCTGCTCGACGCCTATGCCATGCGCCGGCACTTCCGCCAGCTCGGCTCCGACGGCTTCGCCGGCAAGCGGATCGCGATCGTCGGAGACCTGCTGCACTCCCGGGTGGTGCGCAGCAACGTCCTGCTGCAGCGCACCCTGGGCGGCGAGGTGGTCCTGGTCGCTCCCCCGACCCTGCTGCCGACCGGGGTGGAGACCTGGGGCTGCGAGGTGACCGACGACTTCGACGCCGTGCTGGGCCAGGCCGACATCGTGATGATGCTGCGGGTGCAGCGCGAACGGATGGCCGGCGGCTTCTTCCCCACCCCGCGGGAGTACTCCGAGGGCTACGGCCTCACCCTGGAACGGCTGCAGCGACTCAAGGACGGCGCGGCGATCTGCCATCCGGGCCCGATGAACCGCGGCGTCGAGATCTCCTCGGAGGCCGCCGACGCCGCCAACTCCCTGGTGCTGGAGCAGGTGGCCGCCGGGGTGGCCGTCCGGATGAGCGTGCTGTACCACATCCTCGGCGGGTCCGATGAAGGAGTGAACGCGTGACGCAGTTGCTGATCACCGGGGCGGCCACCGCCGACGGCAACCGGACCGACCTGTTCGTCCGGGACGGGGTGTTCGCGCCGCCGTCCGAGGCGGGGGCCGATGTCGAGCGGATCGACGCCGACGGGCTGCTCGCCCTGCCGGGCCTGGTCGACCTCCACACCCACCTGCGCGAACCCGGACGGGAGGACGCCGAGACCGTCGCCACCGGGACGGCCGCCGCCGCCCGCGGCGGGTTCACCGCCGTCCACGCCATGGCCAACACCGACCCGGTGACCGACACCGCCGAGGCCGCCGAGTACGTCCTGGGGCTGGGCGAACGCGAGGGCCACTGCCAGGTGGTGCCGGTGGGCGCGGTCACCAAGGGCCTGGCCGGCGAGGAACTGGCCGAGTTGGGCCTGATGGCCACCAGCCGGGCGCGGGTGCGGATGTTCTCCGACGACGGCCGCTGCGTCTCCGACTCGCTGCTGATGCGCCGCGCCCTGACCTACGCCCGGACCTACGGCGGCGTGATCGCCCAGCACTCCCAGGACCCGCGGCTGGCCGGCCCCGGCGCCTGCTGCCACGAGTCGGAGATCTCCGGAAGGCTGGGGCTGCCGGGCTGGCCCTCCCAGGCCGAGAGCGTGATCGTCGCCCGCGACGTCCAGCTGGCCGAGCTCGCCGGCGCCCGGCTGCACGTCTGCCACGTCTCCACCGCGGAGAGCGTGGACGTGATCCGCTGGGCCAAGCGGCGCGGGATCGCGGTCACCGCCGAGGTCACCCCGCACCACCTGCTGCTCGACACCCCGCTGGTCGAGGGCTTCGACACCACCTTCAAGGTGAACCCCCCGCTGCGCACCTCCGAGCACCTGGAGGCGGTCCGCGAGGCGCTGGCGGACGGCACCATCGACGCCGTCGCCACCGACCACGCCCCCCACGCCCGGCAGGACAAGGACCACCCCTTCGACATCGCCCTGCCCGGCATGCTCGGCCTTGAGCAGGCCCTCGCCGTGGTGGCGGAGGTGATGGTCAACACCGGACGGATGGACTGGCCCACCCTGGTCGAGCGGATGTCGGCCACCCCGGCCCGGATCGGCCGGCTGGCCGGCCAGGGCCGCCCGGTGGCGGTTGGCGAGCCGGCAAACCTCGTCCTGGTGGACCCGGCGGCCAGGGCGGTGGTGGACGGCGCGGCCTCCGCGTCCCGGTCGCGGAACAACCCCTACCACGGTCGGGAGCTGCCCGATCCGGTGGTGGCGACCATCTGGGCAGGAACCGTCACCTACCGGCGCTGAGCTGCGGGGTCGCCGCGGGAATCCCGCAATAGAACGATTCAGCATAGGATCGGCGCACCCGGACGGAAGGTGTGAACCCATGCCCAAGGAACGCGCCAGCGTGAAGGACGTCGCCCAGTTGGCCGGCGTCTCGGTGGGCACGGTGTCGAACGTCCTCAACCGCCCCGAGGCGGTCGCCAGGCGCACCCGGGAGAAGGTCGAGGCCGCGATGGCCGAGTTGCGGTTCGTCCGCAATGCCTCCGCCCGGCAGCTGCGGGCCGGGGTCTCGACCACTGTCGGTGCCGTCCTGCTGGATCTCGGCAACCCGTTCTACACCGAGATCGCCCGCGGCATCGAGGACCGGCTGGCCGTCGAGGGACACACCCTGATGGTCTGTTCGTCGGACGAGGACGAGGCCCGCGAGGGGCACTTCCTGCGGCAGTTCGCCGAACAGGGCGTCCGGGGGCTGCTGGTCACCCCGATGCCCGGCACGCCACAGCGGCTGGCCGACCTGGCGGCGCTCGGCATCCCGTCGGTACTGGTCGATTCCCGCAGCACCGTGCTGCCCTCGGTGGGCGTGGACCACGTCGCCGGCGGACGGCAGGCGATCGCGCACCTGCTGGAACGCGGCCACCGACGGATCCTGTTCATCACCGCGGCGCAGGAACTGCAGCAGAGCCGGCACCGGCTGCGTGGCGCGCTGGAGGCCGTCCGGGCGGCCGGACTGGAGCCGGCCGAGGTGCTGCACCCGAGCAGCCTGACAGCGCTCACCGCCGCCGAGGGAGAGCAGGCGATGGCGGCGGCCCTCGACGGTCCGGGCCCGGCACCGACGGCAGTGTTCTGCATCAACGACCTGGTGGCGCTGGGCGCGATCCGGGCGATCCGCGCCCGCGGACTGACGGTACCCGGCGACGTGGCGGTGGTCGGCTACGACGACCTGTACTGGGCTGGCGAACTGGCCACCCCGCTCAGCTCCGTCCGCCAGCCGATGCGGCAACTGGGCTGGGCGGCTGCCGACCTGCTGCTCGGCAGCGACGACGCCGGCCAGCTGGTGTTCACCCCCGAGCTGGTCGTCCGCGCCTCCTCCGACATCGACCGCTGACTCACGTTGGGGACGGTTCCTACTTGAGTCATGACTCAGGTTGGGGACGGTTCCTACGTGAGTCACGGCCCGTGAGTCACGGCCCGGCAGACAGGTGTCAGTCGAGCCTGGTCGCGGGCCAGCGCTCCAGCCCGCGGCGGACCGAGTCGGGGACCGGGATGGGGTTGCCCTCGGCGTCACCGCAGACCAGCACGGTGGTCGTCCTGACCAGCACCCGACCGTCCAGCGGATCCTCGATCTGCGCGACCAGCGTCATCGAGGTGCGCCCGACTGCGGCGTAGCCGGTGCGGACCCGGTAGGGCTCCAGCCGGTGCGTGATCTCGGCGAGATAGCGGACGTCCTGCCGGGCCACCATCCAGGTCTGCGAGGCGGCGGCAGCCGCCTCCATCCGGGTGAGCTGCTCGCCGTCGGGGTTGAGCCGGTTGCGGGCCTCGGCGACGAAGTCGAAGGCGCGGACGTTGTTCACGTGCCGGTAGGGGTCCAGATCCGACCAGCGCACCCGCAGGTCGTAGCTGTGCGCCTGCTCCCCCACCGTCCACTGCCCCAGGTCGCGCAGCGGCCCCAGCGGCAGCGAACGGGACGCGAACCACTCCCGCTCGGCCGGCGTCATCCGGCGGGGACGACCGGAGCGGACGATCGCGAGCTGGGTGCGCGCCCGGGCGGCGAGTTCGTCGTCGTGGCGCACCTTGTAGCCGAGGTTGATGGTGGCGGCACCCACCTGGCCGACCCGGACCGCGACCTCGACCGGTCGGGCGGAGAACCGGATCGGGCGCAGGAACTCGACCTGGTGGCTGACCACGATCGTCGAGGAGCCCAGCAGGTGGGCGTTGTCACCCGACAGCAGGAAGTCGACCCTGGCCTCCTGCAGGTAGTCGGCGACCAGGGCGTTGTTGACATGCCCCTGGGCGTCGAGGTCGGACCAGCGCAGCGGGACCTGTGCGATGAACCCGCCGCTCACTCCTCCACCGCGTCGTCGGCGTAGAGCGCCTCGATCTCCTTCGCGTGGAGAGCGGCCACCGAAGCCCGCCGCACCTTCATGTTCGGGGTGACACCACCGTCGTCCACGCTGAGTTCCTGCGGCAGCACGATGAACTTCTTCACCGTCTCCCAGCGCTCCAGCTTGGCGTTCGCCGCGGTCATGAACCGCTCCAGGGTCTGGCGCAGTTCGGGACGCTGGGTGAGTTCCTCGTAGGACAACTCGGAAAGCCCCTTGCGGTCGGCCCACTTGGCCAGGTTGTCACGGTCCATGGTCAGCAGGGCGGAGATGAACTTGCGACCGTCGCCGACCGCCACCACCTGCGAGACATACGGGATGGTGGCGGCGATCACGCTCTCCACCTTCGCCGGGGCGACGTACTTGCCGCCCGAGGTCTTCATCAGGTCCTTCTTGCGGTCGGTGATGGTGAGGTAGCCGTCGGCGTCCAGCTTGCCGATGTCACCGGTGTGGAACCAGCCGTCCACGATCACCTCGGCGGTCTTCTCCGGGTCGTTGTGGTAGCCACGCATCACGCCCGGCCCCTTCACCAGCACCTCGCCGTCCTCGGCGATCTTCAGCTGGGTGCCCGGGATGGCCGGGCCGACCGTCCCGAACCGGGGTGCGGCCGGCAGGTTCACGCAGGTCACGGCGGAGGTCTCGGTGAGGCCGTAGCCCTCGACCACCAGCAGTCCTGCGGAGTAGAACCAGGCCTGCACCTGGGCGGAGAGCTTGGCCGAGCCGGAGATGAAGAACCCGATATTGCCGCCCACCCGCTCCTTCAGCTTGCTGAAGACCAGGTGGTCGGCGACCTTGTAGGCCAGGCTCATCGCCGGCGGCAGCGGCTTGCCGGCCAGCCGGTACTCGCGGCTGGCGCGACCCACCGCGAACGCCCAGCGGGCGATCCGTCCCTTGATGCCGCCGGCCGGGGAGGACAGCAGCACCGCGGCGCGGACCTTCTCGAAGATTCGCGGGGCGCCGCACATGAAGCTCGGCTTCACCTCGCCCAGGCCGTTGACGATCTGGTCGATCCGGCCGTCGACCGCCGAGCCGAAGCCGATCGCCAACTGGCAGGCGATCAGGCACTTGCCGAAGACGTGCGAGAGCGGCAGCCACAGGTACTGGATGGCCTCGTCGCCGATGATGTTGAGGGTGTCGACGGCGAAGCCCTCGTAGGCCCAGGAGCGGTGGACGAGCTCCACGCCCTTGGCCAGGCCGGTGGTGCCGGAGGTGTAGATCAGGGTGGCCAGGCTGTCGCCGTCCAGGGCTGCCATGGCGGACGCGACGGCGTCGGGCCGCTCGGCCTGCAGCGCCTTGCCCTTCTCGCTCAGCTGCGCCCAGGAGAGCACCCGCTCGCCGTCGCCGGTGCCGTCCATCAGGACGATGTGACGGACCTGTTGTCTGGCTGCCGGCAGCGAGTCGAGCTTGGCCAGCTGGGTGGCGTCCTCGGCCACCAGGATCACCGCACCGGAGTCGGTGACGATGTGTTCGAAGTCCGCGCCCTGGGTGTTGGGGTAGATCGTGGTGGTGGCACCGCCGGCGATGTTGATGCCGAGGTCGGCCAGGATCCACTCGATCCGGGTGTTTCCGACGATGGCCACCCGCTGCTCGGTCTCCAGCCCGAGGGCCAGGAAGCCGGCGGCAATGGTGTGGGCGAGCTCCTGGGTCTGCGTCCAGGTGATCGAGGTCCACTGCTGGTCGGCGTCGCGGAACCGGAACGCCTCCCTGGTGGGCGTCTGCTCGACGCGCCAGGCCAGCATGCCGCCCACGGTGGTGGGCTTTCCGGCAAGAATGCTGTTGACTTCGGCTTCGATGTCGGTCATCGGCATTTCCTCACTCCTGGGAACAGGCAATCGGTCAGATGCCCCGGAAGCACAGCGATGGGCGCCTCCCTGCCCTGACATTATCCGCCGGTTGCCGCCTGCGGAAAGCTCCGCGCCGAGGAGGGCGTACGGATAAGATTGAACCGTCAACTTTTTGTCGGTAGATTGACCCTGTGAGGAAGATCGAGGAGCCGCGCTGGCTGACGGTGGAGCAGCAGGCCGTCTGGCGTTCCTGGCTGAACGCCGTCAACGTCATCCAGGAGTACCTCGAGAGCGCCCTGCGCGAGTTCGACCTTGATCTGGGTGAGTACGAGATCATGGTGCACCTGTCCGAAGCACCCGACCATCGGCTGCGGATGTCCGAGCTCGCCGACCGGTTGCGGCACTCGCGCTCCCGGCTCACCCACACCGTCACCCGGATGGAGCGGCAGGGGCTGGTTGCCCGCACCACCTGCCCCGGCGACCGGCGCGGTGTGATCGCCGTCCTGACCCAGACCGGCTGGGAACTGCTGGTCCAGGCCGCGCCGTACCACGTGCAGTCGGTGCGGGAGGCGCTGGTCGACCCGATCGATCCTGCCGACTTCGAGGCTCTCGGCCGCGCCATGCAGGCCGTCGTAAACGCCCGTTCCTGAACCCGCCTGTGCCCCGGCCGGCCGGCTGAGCCCGTCGTCCTGCAGGGCGGCAAGGGCTGGCATACTTGGGGGGCCGAAAACTCTGTCGAGGAAGCCCCATGCCTGAATTCGTGTTCACCATGCACAACGTCCGCAAGAAGCTGGGCGAGAAGCTCGTGCTGGACAACGTCACCCTCTCGTTCTACGACGACGCCAAGATCGGTGTGGTCGGGCCGAACGGCGCCGGCAAGTCGACCATGCTGAAGCTGATGGCGGGGCTGCTGCGCCCGGACAACGGCGACGCCATGCTGGCCAAGGGCAAGACCGTCGGCATCCTGCTGCAGGAGCCCCCGCTCACCGAGGGCAAGACCGTCCTGGAGAACATCGAGGAGGCGGTCGCCGACACCAAGGGGCTGCTCAACCGGTACAACGAGATCTCCGAGGCGATGGCCGACCCGGACGCCGACTTCGACGCCCTGCTGGCCGAAATGGGTGAACTCCAGGTGGAGTTGGACCACCGGCAGGCCTGGGACCTCGACTCCCAGCTTGAGCAGGCGATGGACGCGCTGCAGTGCCCGCCCGGCGATGTCGTGGTCGACATCCTGTCCGGTGGCGAACGCCGACGGGTGGCGCTGTGCAAACTGCTGCTGCAACAGCCCGACCTGCTGCTGCTGGACGAGCCCACCAACCACCTCGACACCGAGAGCGTGAACTGGCTGGAGGGTCACCTCAAGAACTACCCCGGCGCCGTCCTGGCCGTCACCCATGACCGGTACTTCCTGGACAAGGTGGCCGACTGGATCTGCGAGGTCGACCGTGGCCAGTTGCACCCCTATGAGGGCAACTACTCCACCTATCTGGAGACCAAGCGGGCCCGGCTGCAGATCGAGGGCAAGAAGGACGCCAAGCGCGCCAAGATCCTCGAGAAGGAACTGGAGTGGGTGCGCTCGGGCGCGAAGGCACGGCAGGCGAAGAACCGTGCCCGGCTGGCCCGCTACGAGGAACTGGCCGCCGAGGCCGAGCGCAACCGCGCGGTCGACCTGGCCGAGATCAACATCCCGCCGGGCCCCCGGCTGGGCTCGAACGTGCTGGAGGCCAGCCATCTGTTCAAGGGATTCGGCGACCGGCTGCTGATCGAGGACCTCAGCTTCACGCTGCCGCGCGCCGGCATCGTCGGGGTGATCGGGCCGAACGGCGTCGGCAAGACCACCCTGTTCAAGATGCTGGTCGGTCAGGAGCAGCCCGACTCCGGCACCCTCAAGGTCGGCCAGACGGTCAAGTTCTCCTATGTCGACCAGGGACGTTCGGGCATCGACCCGAACAAGAACGTCTGGGAGGTGGTCTCCGACGGGCTGGACCACATCAAGGTGGCCAGTTTCGAGATGCCGTCGCGGGCCTACGTGGCCTCCTTCGGGTTCAAGGGCCCCGACCAGCAGAAGCTCGCTGGCGTGCTCTCCGGCGGTGAGCGCAACCGGCTGAACCTCGCCCTCACCCTGAAGATGGGCGGCAACGTCCTGCTGCTGGACGAGCCGACCAACGACCTGGACGTGGAGACCCTGCAGTCGCTGGAGGATGCGCTGCTGGAGTTCCCCGGCTGCGCCGTGGTGATCTCCCACGACCGCTGGTTCCTCGACCGGGTCGCGACCCACATCCTGGCCTGGGAGGGTGACGACGCCGACGAGTCGCGCTGGTACTGGTTCGAGGGCAACTACGCCGACTACGAAGAGAACAAGATCAACCGGCTCGGGGTCGAGGCCGCCCGTCCGCACCGCACCACGCACCGTCGCCTGACCCGCGACTGAGGCGTGGACATCGCGGAGGTCAGCCAGCAACTGGTCCGCGCGATCGACCTGTTCGGGGTGGTCGCCAACGTGCTGCTGGCTGGGGTGCTGGCGCGCTCGCTGGGCTATGACGCGGTGGGTTTCCTGTTCCTGGGCATCATCACCGGTCTCGGCGGCGGCATGCTGCGCGACACCCTGCTGCAGAACGGTCCACCGGTGGGGCTCACCGATCCTGCCTACCTCGGGACGGCCGTGGTCACCTCGCTGGTCGCCTACTTCGTGCTCACCGAGGGCAGGTGGTGGCGTCGCAGCCTGCGGGTGATCGATGCCGTGGCATTGGGCGCCTGGGGTGCGGTGGGTGCCCAGAAGACCCTCGCCGCCGGGATGGGCTGGATGCCCGCCATCCTGCTGGGGACGGTGACCGCCGTCGGCGGCGGGGTGATCCGGGACGTGCTCGTCCGCCGCACCCCGATCATCTTCGGCGGCGGCACGCTGTACGCCACCTGCGCCACGGTGGCCGCGATCGTCACGGTGTTCCTCTACGGCGCCACCCCCGACGGTTGGGACGGCGTCACCACCCTGGTGGCCGCCCTGGTCGGCGGCACCATGTGCCTGCTCGCCTACGCCCGCGGCTGGCGGCTTCCCGAGGCCCGCGCCTGGTCACCCTGGCCACGCCGGGGCCAGGACAACCACGACCACCACAACGACCAGGACAACCGCGACCAGGACTGAGCTTCAGCCCGGCAGCACCCGTCCGACCGGGAACCCAACCCAACGGCACCCGCCCGACCGGAACCCTGCCGGCGGCGAACTCCTCTCCCCTTCAGGCGCCCACCACTGGGTGCACCTCCCGGCGCAGCGGTGCCCTCGCGTCCTCCGGCCCCGGCCCTGCGTCCTCAGGCCGCCGAGGCCTCGCCTGCCTCCTGGTCGTCGGGCTCGTTGCCGAACTCGTCGAAGCCGGACTCCTGATCGTCGGGCCCGTCAGGTGACTCCCGCCAGCCCTCGCGCGGCGTGGTCTCCCCCTCCGCCGGCGATCCGGCTTGATCGGGAGCTGCCTCACGTGGGCGGCGGTGGAAGCTGGTGGTGCCGGTGGTCAGGTCATGACCAACGCTCCCGGCACGGATCTGGAGTTGCTCATGCTCGACGCCGTTGGCATCGATCCAGCGATTCGTACGCAGTCTGCCGACGACGATCACCGGATCGCCCTTGCGCAGGCTGTACATGACGTGCTGCGCCAGCCGATTCGAGCAGTTCACCGTGACCCAGGTGGTCTGCCCGTCCTTCCACTCCTCACCACGGGGCACCCGCGGGGTGCAGGCCATCCGGAACGTTGCCCAGGGCGACCCACTCTGCGCCCGGTAGTCGACGTCGCTGCCGACCCGTCCGGTCATCCACAGCTGTGCTTCCATCTCCGATTCTCCTCTCGGTCGCCCAGCAGTATCGGCAGTTGGGGCCCGGACGGTTCACCCGAATCTGCCGGCCTGTGGACAACCCCGAGGCTGTGGACAGCCCCGGCAGGCCCCCGCCGGGGCAGCGTGGACGTCACCCGCTCCGCTTCGCCCCCCGGCGGGCCAGTGCCACCGCCGTCACGGCGTCGCTGTAGCGATCGAGTTCGGCCTGCACCGGGGCGACCACCTGATCGGCGGTCACAGTCGCGATCGAGGCGCGCAGCGCCTTCTGTGCCGCGCGCGAACGCCAGCCCGCACCGATCGCGACGAAGCCGCGGCCCAGCAGGGCGAGCACCAGTCCGCCCGCGATCCCGCCGGCGAACAACCACCACGGCGCCGGCACCTGGTACCAGATCACGTCCGGCAGCGGCGGCAACTGCAGCAAGGGATGGAACAGCCCGTACAGCAGCCACAGCCCGCCGCCGACCACCGCCAACATGAGCACCCACTGCAGCACCCGGAACAGCCACCACCACCAGGTTCCGCGCCGGGCGCCCAGGTCGGTGCCGGCGATCGCGGCATCCAGCCGGTCGGGCAGGTGGGCACGATTGACGTAGGCGGCCTGTCTGACCGCGTCCGCCCAGCCCTTCGGCAGCCCGGCGGCCGCGGCATCGGTGATGCCCCGCAGTGCCCGCTCCACCAGTGCCGCCTGAACCGGTCCGGTTCTGGGCAGCGAGGTGTGGTTGAGCGCCGTGGGGCTGCGGGAATCCTTGCCGAGGTCGAGCCGCAGCCGTTTGAGCGGGTCGGGTCGGAGCTTGCCGAGCCAGCTCACGAACGGCCAGCCGGTGGCCGCAGCCCCCCGTTTACGCCAGGCCTTGTAAACCCCGTCCACCACCGCCGGCACCCCCGCGGCGTCGCCCAGTGCCGCAGTCAGGTCGTCCGACAGGCCACGGCCGATCCCGGCCACCGAGGCGTTGCCGAGGTCGGCCGCCAGCCCCTCGGCGGCCACGTCGACATCGGTCTCCAGCCGGCGGACGGCAGCCGCCTTGCCGCTCACCGTCCTGGCCAGTGTCTCGCGCAGCTCCGGAACACCGGTGCCCTGCACCGCCGAGGCCACCGTCACTGGCGTGGAACGCAACCCCTCACGGTCGAGCAGGGCCCGCAGATCCTGCACACAACTGGCCAGTTGCTCGGGCGCGAGCCGGTCGGCCTGGTTGAGCACCACCATCATCAGATCGGCGTACGGCGCCAACGGCTTGAGGTAGTTGTCGTGCAGCGCGGCGTCGGCGTACTTCTGCGGATCGACCACCCAGATCAGTGCGTCCACCAACTGCACCAGCCGGTCGACGGTCAGCCGGTGACTCGCTTCGGTGGAGTCGTGGTCGGGCAGGTCGATCAGCACCAGCCGGGTCAGCCGATCGTCCGGGCCGGCGGGGATCAGCTGCCGCTTGTGGACGTCCAGCCATTCCAGCAGTTCATGCGGCAACGTGGTGCCCCACACCGCCGCCAGCGCCCGGGAAGTGGTCGGCCGGCGCACCGTCGCCTCGGCCAGCTGGGTGCCGGTGATCGCGTTGAACAGGCTCGACTTGCCCGAACCGGTGGCTCCCGCCAGGGCGACCACGGTGTACTCGCCGCTGAACCCGAGGCGTTCGCCCGAGCGTTGCACGACCGTCCTGGCCGCCTCGACGACGGCGGGGTCGCTGCGGCCGGCGGCCGCCCCCGCCGCCCGTCCCAGCGCCTCGACCCGCTCGGCCAGGCTGCCCGCGGCGGCCTTCACCCGTCCTCCTCGGGATCCAGGACGGTGCCCTCGACCACCTCACCGGTGATCGCCGGTCGGGTCGTGGCAGCGTCCAGCTCGGGGATTGCGGGTGCCGCCGGCACGGCCGGCTGATCGACCACCGGCAGGGCAGGAAGCGACAGTTCGCGACGGGCGGGTTCGATCGCCGCGACCGCGGCGCGCAACGCCTCGGCCTGCTCGCCCCGCACGTCCACGGCCGCCAGCCGGTCAAGGTAGCGGGCCAGTTCGGTCGCCATCACCACCTGCACGCGTCCGTCGAGCTGGTCCTTGGCCTGCTTGGCCAGCTTGCGCACCTGGTCCTCGCCGAAGATCGCCTCCAGGACGCGCTGGGCGAGCACCGCGGTGCCGCCGGCGATGCCCAGCTCGGCGCCGGTCAGCCCGGCGGTCTGGGAGAACACCAGAATCATCAACGCCACCCCGACGCCGTTCACCCCCAGCGCCCAGAACCGGGCCCGGGAGCGCTTCGCCGCGCCGAGTTCGCTGACCAGTTCCATCACGTCGGCCTGCCAGTCGCGCACCGTCCGGCGGGCGGCGAGGTCGAAGTCGGCGCTGGCCCGGGAGAGGTCGTCGGCAGTGCCCAGCAGCTGCCGTCCGGCCGGGTGCGCCTCCCAGGCCGAAGCCGTGCGGACGGCGGCCGCCTCGCCCTCCTCGCGGATCAGCACCTCCATGCCCGACTCCACCGCCACGGAGACGTCGATCGCCTGCTTCGGTTCGCCGCGCACCGCTGCCATCATCCGGTCACGCAGCCAGCCCACCTTCTGCTCGACCGCCCGGAAGAACTCCCCCGTCCCGACGAAGTCCTGCCAGCGGGCGAGCACCTCGCCGCGCAGCAGGCTGCCGTCGGCGGTCTGGACGGCGATGGTGCGGACGGCCTCGGCGTAGGACTTCTCGGCGTCCTCGCTGAGCGTGGCGAGCGCGGCGCGCTGGGCATCCACGGCGTCGGCGACCTGCGGCGCCAGACCGGCCAGGTGGGCAATCGCGCCGTCCAGGGTCTGCAGCACCACGGACTGCCGGGCGACCGCGTCCTGGGCAAGATCGGCCAGCCAGCCGCGAATCGGGGCGACGGCGCTGTCCGGCAGCAGCCCGGCTGCGTCAACGGTGGTCTCCGGGACGGCGAACAGCGGTGAGTCGGCCAGCCCGCGCTGGCTCATCATCTGGCCCAGGTGGGCCGGTACCTCGACCATCGCGGCGGGGGGCACCCGGTCCAGCACCACGGCCACCACCGCCCGACGCTCTGCGGCCTGGCGCAGGTAGTCCCAGGGGACGGCGTCGGCATAGCGGGCGGCCGAGGTGACGAACAGCCACAGGTCGGCGGCAGCCAGCAGCTGCGTGGCCAGAGCGCGGTTCTCGGCCACCACCGAATCCACGTCGGGGGCGTCCAGAATCGCCAACCCGCGCGGCAGGGTTGGCTCGGCCACCACCTGGACGGTGCGCGGGTCGTGGGCGGGCTGGTGCGTCCGCGCCAGACCGGGCAGGATCCGGTCGGAGGTGAACCAGGACGCATCGGCCGGGTGGTGCACCAGAACCGGGGAGCGGGTGGTCGGGCGGATCACGCCAGGCGTGCTCACCGTCCGTCCGATCACGGAGTTCACCAGGGTGGACTTGCCGGCCCCGGTCGAACCGCCCACCACCGCCAGCAGCGGCGCCTCAAGCCGGGCCAGCCGGGGTAGCACGTAGTCGTCGAGCTGGGCCGTGGCCTCCCGGGCCTGCGTGGCTGCCTGCGTCGACCCGGGCAGGTCGAAGGGCAGCCGGACCGCACCCAGCACGTCGCGCAACTGTGCGAGGGCGACCGCCAAGCTGTCAGCACCCATCTGGTCAGCCTTCTCCTACCGGCCCGGTGGCCCCCAGGTCGGGTCCACCGGCGAATGTCGCTGCGATCCTACTGGCGAACTCGTCGGAGCCGGCCATGACCCGCCAAGACCTGCCGGGCCGGGGTGGGTCGGCGGCGGGAAGTCGGCCGCCGCCCGGCGCCGCAGTCGTGGCAGGCTGAGCTTCATTCCGTGCGGGTCGTCGATCCCGGCCGCCCGCTGGCTGCGAGAGAGGTCGAGCAGCTCCCGGACGCGTTCGTCGCCGGTCGCGTCGATCACCCCGCGCACCTCGGCATCGCGCAGGTAGGCGAGTTCGGTGAGAGTTCGTTGCAGGCCGCGGGTGGCGACGAAGACCCGCCAGCCGCGGGTGAGCGCGACCAGCAGTGCCCACAGCCGGGTGCGCAGCCTGGCGAACACCTCGGGATCGGTCGGCTTCAGCCAGCCCATCAGGACGTAGTCGACCAGCCGGGCGCGAATCAGGCGGCCCTGTTTGAGTACCTGCCTGACCACGTAGACCACGGCCGCGATCAGCAGCGGCAGAGCAAGGGTGAAGTAGACCAGGAGTTGCTGGTTGCCCTGGGTGAGGCTGGCCTGGGAGTTGAACACCATGTGGCCCAGCACCGCCAGACCGTAGCCGGCGAGCGGGGCGAGCACCCTGACCACCTTGCTGCGGGTGCGCAGCGCGACCGCCACCCCGAGGCCGGTCATCATGGTGAACAGCGGGTGGCCGAAGGCGAGCCAGAAGCCGCGCAGCCAGACCAGCTCCACCACCGCCGACTCGGCGTCCCCGACGTTGATGGTCTGCGAGGAGTACACGATCGCGCGGGCGTAGTAGATGATGTTCTCTGTGAACGCGAAACCTGCTGCCGACAGGCCGGCCATCACCACCAGCGAGACCTTCGAGACCAGTTCGTAGCGCACCAGCATCGCCAGCCCGAACAGGACGGTGGCCTTCGCGGCCTCCTCGACGAAGGGGGCGACGAAGATCGCCGCCCGGGCCGAGGTCGCCGGGTCGAAGTTGCCGCTGACCTGCAGTTGCATCGCTGCCCAGGAGTTCACCAAGTAGGCGACGTAGGTGGCCACCGAGCCTCCCCAGCCGAGCGACATCAGCCAGACCGTCCAGCGCTGCGGACGGAAGCGGTCGGCGAGCAGGAAGACCACGATCCAGAACGCCAGGGTCGAGGTGGCGTACCAGGCGCCGAGTCTGACCGCGGAAGGGTTCACCCCGGGAACCGTCCCGTCCAGGCTCGGCTGGTCGGCGGTGATCTGGACGTAGAGCGCTGCCAGGCAGGCGGCGAAGACGATCACCATCCCGACGGTGAGCCAGGTCCACCAGGAGGTGAGCACCCGCTGTGGCAGCGGTCGCCGGTCCTGCCCGCCCGCCGGCAGGTTGTTGAGCCTGCGCAGCCTGGCAGCGGGAGCGGACGTCATGCCGTCCAGCCTACAAGTCGCTCACCAGCGCCGGATGGTGCCCACCCACGGCCCACCCGGCGGCACATCACGGCGTGGCAGGGTCCCCGATTCACCGCACCGGCGGGACGGCGTTCGCCAGCAGCTCCCGGGCCATCTCGGGGAACCACTCCCCAGCCGGCGGATCGACCCGGTTGCGAGCCGGGTCGAGCGGGCCAGGGTCACCGCGCAGACATGCACCGTCCGAGGTCCCCGGGTTGGCGATCCACAGGTAGGCGTCGACGAGCGGGTCGTCGACGTTCAGGGTGGGACGCAGCCCGAGACCGCGATCGGGTGGGTTGCACCAACCCTCGTATCCCGACGACACCTCCCACGGCCCGGCCCCGTTGCGGCTGGTGTCGATGACGAAGTGGACCAGCGGCGTCCGTCCCGCCAATTGCTGGACGTAGCGCGAGTCGACCCCGGCGGTATCCAGCGCGAAAGCGGGATTGTCCTGGCTCCACTGGCCGTAGGCGTTCATCGCCGCGCCGACCCAGTTGGTGGATGGCCCGCCGTTCCAGCGCTGGTCGCCACATTCGTCGGGGTCGCCTCGGGCGGTGACCACCCAGGTGATGCAGGACGACACCCAGCGCCCGTAGGCTCGCAGGTTCGCGGTGTACTGGTAGTCGCCAGCATTGAGGAAGAACCCGGCCGCCCTGAGCACGCCCGCCTTGATCAGCCGCTCACTGAGGTCCCCGACACCCAACCAGTTGCTGTGTCCACCATCCAGGTAGACCTTCGCCGACGGCAGCGCCGTCAGTGCCTCGACGGCGTGGTTCAGCGCCGCGAACCGCTCGGCAGCCGCCGTTGCCCGGTTGGAGCCGTCCGGACGGCAGTCCTGCTCGGTCCCGTCAGCGGCGGAGTACCAGGGGATGGCCGCCAGACCATCCGGTTCAAGGATCACGATCGCCGCCGAGTTCCCGATCCCCCGCGCGAAGCCGTCGATCCAGGCCTGGTACGCGACCACGCCCGTCGCCCCGCCGGTCGAGTACCGACCACAGTCGCGGTAGGGCAGGTTGTACGCCACCAGAACCGGCACCTGTCCGGCCACATCGGCCTGCACCACCACTGCGCCGACCTGTTGCCGGACCTCGTCGGGGGTGCCGCCGGTGAACCAGGTTGCGCTGGGGTAGGCAGCAAGAGTGAGTGCGTTCGTCAGCGCCGCCCCGGTGAGGGAGTCCGCCGCCTGCAGGGTCGAACTCGCCGGGTTCACCCACAGCCTGGAATCGCGGCTCGGAGGTGCAGCCGACGCCGGGGTGGTCAGCGCGGCCATCGTCGCGACGGCGAGCACTGCGCTCGCCAGCGCCGCAAGCCGGGGTCGCCTCACCACTCCTCCTTGAGGTGGCGTCACACGGGAACCGGCGACGCCTTCAGCCGGAATCCCCCATCCGTCGCGAGCCCACGGGGCTCCCGCCGGACCATCGTCCATTCGACCCCGGACGGCACCCTCCCGTCAAGAGGCACAGGACAGCCCACCGCCAACCCTGAAGGCCTGGTCCAGCCAGACCCACCGGGCGGAGCCCGCCGAAACCCTCAGCCCCAGTCCATTCGGTCGTCGCTTGCTGCCGTTCTTCTCGGTGTCAGCGGGCTGGCGGACCGACTCGCATGCTTCATCCCGTCTCGCAGGCCATACCGTCGCAGGCCATGCCGACGGCCGTCTACACTATGAAACAATTGTTCGATTTTGGAGGCGTCGTGGCGACCATCATGCACGTCGACATGGACTCGTTCTACGCCTCTGTGGAGATTCGCCGCCGGCCCGCCTTGGGCAGGGCGCCGATGTGGGTGGGCGGAGACGGACGCGGAGTGGTGCTGTCGGCGAACTGGCTGGCCAAACAGTGGGGCGTGGAGGGCGGCATGCCCTCGGCGCGGGCGAAGCGGCTGTGCCCCACCGGGGTGGCCGTCCGTCCGGACTTCGACGCCTACCTGGTCGCCTCCCGGGCGGTGATGGAAATCTTCCGGCGGGTGGTGGCGGTCGTCGAGACCGCCTCGATCGACGAGGCCTACCTGGACGTGACCGGCGCCCTGCGGATGTGGGGCTCGGCCGTCGAGATCGGACAGCAGATTCGACAGTTGGTGCGCACCGAGCAGCAGTTGCCGTGCTCGGTCGGGATCGGCCCGAACCGGTTGGTGGCCAAGATGGCCTCCAAGGCGGCCAAGCCCGACGGACTGCGGGAGGTGCCGCCGGAGGAGGTGCTGGCCTTCCTGCACCCGATGCCGGTCGAGCAGCTGTACGGCGTGGGGGCGAGCACCGCTGAACGGTTGCACCGGCGGGGCATCGTGACCGTCGGCGACCTGGCCGACACACCCCGGCAAACCCTGCGGGCGAGCTTCGGGCCACAGGCGGCCGTGGCGCTGGTCAACCTGGCGTTCGGCCGCAGTTCGGCGCACGTCAGCAACCAGCACGTCCCCGCCGTCGGCGTGGGCAACCAGGAGACCTTCGCCGCCGACTCTGCCGACCCCGCGGTGGTGCGGGCCGAGATCCTGCGGGTCTGCAGTTCAGTGGCGCGCCGGCTGCGGAAGGCCGGCCTGATGGGACGGGGGGTCACCCTGAGCATCCGCTTCGCCGACTTCACCACCGCGTCAGCCTCGCTCACCCTGCCCAACCCGGTCGACACCGCCCAGGAGTTGTATGCCGTGGCGCTGACCCTCTACGACCGGCCACGCCTGCACGCCAAGCCGGTGCGCCGGGTGGGTGTGCGGTGCGATCAACTCGTCGGTGCCGATCAGGTCCACCTGCAGCCCACCCTCGGCGAGCCAGAGCTCGGCTGGCGGGAGGCCGAGCGGGCCGCCGACCGGCTCAACGCCCGGTTCGGCGCGAAGGCGGTCACCCGCGCCGCCTTGGCCAGGCTGCCCGAGCACCACCACCCGATCCCACCCGGCCGAGCGGCGCTGGGCTCGTCCGAGTAGTCGTTTTTTACGCCACAAACAAGGGGCACCGTCCCCCGCGCGGTGGACCCGGTCCTTAACACGGGCAAGAAATACCGGGATCCCCTTTCATTGCTCGATTATTTTGTCCCCCGCGGGGGTGACTGACGCGCACCACTCAGCACCTCACTGACGCGCCTCTCCCCTAGTCAAAGCCGATACAGCCGAAGCCTCCGCGACCGCGTAGCAGGTAACGGGAGATGCAATTCCGTCCCCCCTCCGGGGGACTGTTAACGCACTTTACAAACTTCCCTAAAAACGCCGTTGACAAACGTCTCTCAATACGCAAAAGTTTCCCCCGGAGTCGCCGAAAAAGGCGTCTCTGGCCAGGGGGGAGTTCTGGCGACCTGGACAGCAGGTATGAGCTGTCTGCCGTAGCGGCCGTATTCTGTCACACCCTCCGGAGGCTACTTCCATGCGTGCACATCTCATCGAGGCCCTGAAGCGTCGCAAGAGCGACGAGGGCTTCTCCCTCATCGAACTGATCGTCGTCGTCGCGATCATGGCCATCCTGGT
>NZ_JAYFPT010000078.1:0-18290 GCF_034927565.1 Propionicimonas sp. | reverse complement strand
CTGGGAGAAACGACGCAAAGCGCTGGTGGCCAACATCAAGGCGCAGGCGCCGGACATCCTGGGTATCCAGGAGGCCACCCCCGCCAAGGTGAAGAGCGCGAAGAACGGAAAGTCCGTCAAGCAGCACGACGACCTGCTCTACCTGCTGGGCAGCAAGTACCGGTACGCGACCACCACCAACAGTGAAGGCACCCGCCTGGCCTACAACACCGCCAGGCTGACCTTGGTGAAGTCGGGCGCCCAGAAGCTGACCACGGTGGGCAAGTACTCGCGCTATGCCGTCTGGGCGATCCTGAAGGACAAGATCGGTGGCAGGCAGGTCTTCGCGGTGAACACCCACCTCGAGCCACCCTCCGGCGGGAACGCGAACAAGAACATCTGGAACGCCCGCAAGAAGCAGGCCAACCAGATCATGGACCTGATTGCCAAGCAGAACACCGGAAAGCTGCCGGTGGTGCTGACCGGCGACCTGAACTCCAGCCGGGCCAACAAGCCCAGCAACGGTGTCTACCGCGAGTTCCTGGAGCGTGGCCTGGTCGATCCGCTGGGCGACGCCGACGACACCTGGTTCCGGATCACCCCGGGCATCGCCGAGCACGAGATCGGTGTGGAGTACAACAGCTTCAACAACCTGGAGCGGAAGGCCCGCCGGACCGCCTACGGTGTGGGTACCCATGTGGACTACATCCTGGTCTCCAAGGGCGTGCGGGTGGCGAAGGTGCAGACCGTGGTCTCGCTGGACCGGAACGGGAAGTTCAAGGGAACCATTCCGTCGGACCACAACCTGATCACCACGACCATCCACGTGGGCTGACCGGACGCGCGATCCGGGCGCACCTGTCTGATAGGGCCTGGAGCGTGTCTCCCTATCCCCACGGTGGCCTGCTGCGTGATGCCCCGTGGGCGTCTCGCGGTGTTGTTGTCGGTCGGCGATGCGCCACATCGCCTCCCTTCTCCGCCTTGCGAGCCACTCCGCGGGACCCGCTCGCGACGGCCAAGGACAGGGAGACACGCTCTCGTGCCCGGGTGCAGGAGTGCCCGAGCAGATCATTCCCGCGCAGACCGTGCCGGGAGCAAGCCCGGGAAATCTGCCGGGCCGACGGTCAGCGAAATGTGCCGGCCGGCGGTCAGGCGCTGCGGCGCAGCCGCCGCCGGGCCGCCCGCACCAGCCGTCCGGGCAGGGCACGCAGTTGCCCGGGCCTCAGCCACTCGGTGCCGGTGACGATCCACAGCAGGCCACCGCGGTTCATCCGCAGGAACAGCCCGCTGGACAAGGTGGCCTCACCGGTCCGGACGGCGAACGGGTGCCGTCCTCTCGGCGGCGGCTCGGTGATCTCCAGCCGGGCGCCGGCCAGGTCGCCGACCAGCCAGGCCCCGACGGTGGTGTCAGGCGCTTCCGGCGCGGTCGGGTTGAGCACCACGTCGAGCGAACGCCGGGTGTCCCCGCTGACGTGGATCCCGCGCAGCGGCACCACGTAGCCGGCCTGCGACCGCCGCACCGGGCCCAGCCGGATCCCGGCGTCCAGCACGGCGCTGCGCTGCCGGTGGGCAAGATCGACCGACAGCTTGCCGGACCGGCTGGTGTAAGCCACCGCCATCCGGCCGTCGATCAGGGCGGGCAGCGGCCTGATCGTGCTGTACAGCGGGCTGGCCTGCGAGATCCCCTGCCAGCGGGTCTGGGTCACGAGATCCCAGACCGTGTCCGGCAGGGGCTGGTCATAGGCGGCAGTGGCCGGGTCGAGCCGGGCGCTCAGGTGCGCGACCAGCGCCACATCGTGCTCGCCGTCGGTGACCTCCACCGTGCAGGTAGCGGGCAACTGCCAAGTGACGTACTCGGTGCGGGCCCTGGCGCCGACCAGCACCGAGAAGGTGTGGACCCGGTCGGTGAGGTCGAGCAGGTCGGCCGGAAGGGCCTCGGAGAGCTGGTGCGGCAGCAGTGCTTGCACCCGGTCGCCCTCCCTGGCCAGCCCGAGGGTGTGGTGCCCGGAACGGTGCCACTGGGACGTGGCGTCCACCTGGAGCACGCCGTCCTGCCACTCCACCCTGGACGCGGTGGTGCGGGCGGACAGGCCGGCGCAGGCGTGCTGGAAGCCGATCAGCAGGTCGGGCCGGTTGTCGCGCAGGAACCGCGCCCGGATCTGCCCGAAGACCCCCAGGCGGGCGTCCCACTCCGGTGGAATGAACGTCTGCTGGACGGATCTGGCCCGGCTCATCGCCACCGCCCGCTCCGCCTCGCTGACCTGCTCCAGACTGCGGGAGAGCCGGCGGAGCACCCGTCCCTGGTACTGGTGCATCAGCATCGCGCGGCGGGCGTCGTCGAACTCCGGGCCGGCCAGGGTGGTGTCGATGAACGCCATCAGGGCGTCCAGCCGGTCCCAGAACTCGGTGTCGGTTGCGCCGTAGGAGGTCGAGTTGTTGGAACCGGACTCGTGCCACAGGTAGACCGGTGTGTCGGCCAGGACGGCGACCCGATCGGCCTTCGCGTAGGCCTCGATGTTGACGTAGACGTCCTCCCACAGCAGCCGGCGTCCCTCCGGGAAGGCGATCTGGTGGTCGAGCAGGAACTCCCGCCGGTAGGCCTTGTGCGGCACCATCGGCAGCAGCCTGCCGACCGCGCCGCGCTCCTTGATATTCGCCTCGTTGCCGGCCGCCAGCTCCGGAATCCCCCACCAGACGTCGGAGGTCTTGGACTCCTTCGGACTGATCAGGTCGGCCCCGGTCTGCTCGCCGTACTCGACCAGCCGCCGGAGCGCATCGGGGTAGAGGGAGTCGTCGTGGTCCAGGTAGAGCACGTACTCGCCGGTGGCCATCCGGGTGCCAAGGTTCCGCGGCCGGGAGGGCCAGCCGGAGTTCTCGATCTGGGCCACCCGGTAGTTCGGCCGACTGGCGGCGTAGCCCTGGAGCCGGCCGAAGGTGTCGTCGGGCGACCCGTCGTCGACCAGCACCACCTCGAACTCGTCGGCCGGTAGGGTCTGGCGGTCCAGCGAGTCGACCACGCGCTGGATACCGTCGCCCGGCCGGTAGGTCGGGACGATGACGGAGATTCTCACAGCCATGGCCCCCTGCTCACGGTTTCAGCGCTACTTGATCGCCTTCACCGTGACCGAGTTGGAGTACAGAATCGGTTTGCCCTTCGGCTGCGCGATGGCACTGGTCTTGAACCGCCAGCGATAGGTCTTGGTCACCACGGCGCTGGCCACGACGGTGGTGGAGCCCTTGGGAATCTCGTAGTACTTGGGGCTGCCCAGTTCGTCGGTGTAGTTCACCCACTTGCGGCCGTTGTAGTACTGCAGGTACACCCGCGTGGTGCGGCTCGGGTAGGGAGTCTGCCACTGCAGCAGGAAGACCGCCCGGTTCTCCTTCTTCACCGCCGGCGTGGCGTAGATCCAGGGCTTCTTCTTGGTCGCCGACTTGGTGCGGGCCACCACGGGGGAGTAATTGGAGTACTTCCCGGCAGCGGTGACCGGCGTCTTGCTGCTGGTCTTGTAAGCCGAGGGAGAACTCACCGAGAGCGCCTTCACCCGCCAGACACGGCTGCTGTCGAACTTCTTGCTGATCGTCCCACGACCGTTCTTGACCGTGACCTTGGTGGAACCGACCCACTTGCCCGAGCCGTTGAGGTACTGCAACTGCACCTTGCCGCTCAGCTCGGTGCCGCCCTGGCCCCAGGTCACCACCACCTTGCGTTTGGCGCCCGGCCCGGCGTAGCGCGGGATCGACAGGTACGGCGGCACTGTCACCGTCTGCTTCGCCGTCGACGGCGAGCTGGGAGTGCTGTTGGACGGCATGGTCACCCCGGCGGCATACACCGTCACGGTGGCGCTGCCGGTCTTCACCTTCGACAGCGAGGTGGCGGTGATGGTGGCGGTCGCCGACTCGACGCCGGCCGGGAGGGTCTTGGCAGTGACCTGCCCGCTACTGGACACCGAGGCGATGTTGTTGTTGCTGGAACGCCAGTAGACGCCGGTGATGGTCGGGTTCGAGGGGTTTAGCACGGCCTTGAGCTTGAGGGTGGTGCTGTCGCCGGCGCGCAGGTTGTAGGACGTCGGCGTGATGGCGACGCTCTTGACCACCTTCGGGTTCTTGCCGCTGCGGGCCACCGGATAGAGCCGGTCGAACTGCAGCATCGCCGCGTCGGTGACGACGGTGCTGGTCGCCTTCACCGAGAGCTCGTCGAAGTACATGCTGGTGCCGTTGAGGTTGGCCGACCCGAGCCAGGTGGTGGCCGAGCGCTGGCCGTTCGCGGTGTAGCTGACCACCAGCGACTTGTCGTGGACGTTGGAGAACTCCACCCGGCTGACCAGTTCACGCAGGCTGGTGCCCATCGAGAAGTAGCTGTCGGCGATATTGGCCATCGAGGACTCGCCCAGGATGAGCCGGACGTTGCAGCCGTCCTTCTGCAGGGCTGCCAGGCCGTTGGCCACGCTCTTGCGGGCGGTGCTGAACAGGGAGTGCACCAGGTAGACGTTGCAGCCGGTCTTCTTCACCGTCTTGCCGAGCGACTTGGTGAGGTTCTTGTTGGTCTTGCTGGCCAGGAAGTCGGCCTCGAGATCCTGACCCGGCTTGCGCGGGGAGGCGTAGTAGACGAACTGGCCGTCCGCCGAGGCGACGCCCTTCGTGGCTGCATTCCGGAAGACCGCCGGGAACTTGGTGAACTTGTGCGTGGTGCCCTTCTTGCCGGCCAGGGCGATGGTCGGGTTCCACACCCCGTTGAGCAGGCCCTGGAAGGCGGTCTGGTCGCCGTACAGCACGATGCTGAGGTTGGACTTGCGGCCACCGCTTTGACCATTCAGGTTCGCCGAGGTGATCCAGACGACATTCGACCACTGCTTGCCGGTGGAGTCATTGGTCTTCTGGAAGATGGCGTACTTGGAATGCATCAGCGGGCTGCCGGAGGTGGTGGTGGCAAAGCAGGCACCCAGGCCGGTATTGCACAGCCGGGCGACGTTCGAATAGTTCTTGCTCAGCAGCAGGCCGAGGCTGCTCTTGGCCTTGACGGCGTCGTTCAGGGTGGCGCGGCTGCCGAGGACGTTGATGTAGGCGCGCTGATCGGCGGTCGCGTACTGGTTGAGCTGGTTCATGAAGGCGACGGTGGGACCGTAGATGTCCTTGGTCACCTTCTTGCCGCCGACCGTCAGGTACCACTTCCCGTTGGAGTCCTTCTTCGGGATGGTGGAGTCCCACAGCGTGTTGTACACGGTGGTGTAGAGCTTCGAACCCTTCGGCACCGAGTTGACCAGGTAGCTGAACAGGTTCACCTGCCGCCAGTCGAGGGTGCCGTCCTCAATGTCGCCCACCGAGCTGTAGATCTCGACCCGTCCGCCCTGGGCGGTGGTGTAGGCCACGTCGGGCTTGACAGCACCGGTGGTATTGCCCGGGCCGCCGATCGGGAACTTGTCGGCGTCCACCTTCGGGCTGGGATCAGGGGACTGCAGCCGTGGGACGGCCGAGGCGTCGGCCGGCACCGTCGGCGTGGCGATCGCCTGGGGTGCGACCTGCTGCACGGCGTTCGCCTGCGCGGTCGTCGACGCGGTGGTCTCCGCAGCTGTCGGCGTCGGCGTCGGCGTCTCCTCGGCTGTCGCGACCGGAGAACTGGTCGCGTCGGTTGCCTGTGGCGTGGGAGTCTCGGACGCGGTGGGCGTCTCGGAGCTGGACGGGGTCTCCACCGGCTCGGAACTCGCCGATTCGGTGGCATCGGGGTTCTCGATGGCCTCGTCGTACGCCTGGATGGGGGCCGAACCGCCCTCGCCCTCGGCTCTCGCCTGGGTGGCTGTGACTGAGCTGAGGCCGGCGCTGAGAAGTGCGATACAACTGAGCCAGACGACAGGCTTACGCAGGCGCTCAGGCCAGTTTCCGGAGTGCGGCATGCTGGTCAGCATACCCCGGGCTCCCGCCGGGGCGGGGGTCGCCTACCATGGCAGCCAGGACAGGGAGGGGTGGACGCTCATGGTCGCCAACCGTCGGAGCTGGTGGAAACGGCCCGCGCTCTGGATCGTCGCGGCTGTCGTGGTGATCGCCGGAATCGGTGTCGCGGTCGCAGTCACCGTGGCCAACCGGCCGGTCGCCGAGGGGCCGGTGGCGCCCTCGCCGACGCCGACCCCGTCCGCCACCCCGACGGCAACGGACGAGGAGATCCCCGAAGGCCTGGCCTCGGAACTCGAGCCCTCGGAGCCCGCGCCGACCGCCGACCTGCCCTACTGCGAGAAGTTCCGGACCATCATCGCCGGCGGCACCGATGTCGGCAGTGAGAACCGGGCGGAGAACCTCAAGGAACTGGCCGCCAAGTACGAGGAGTACCTGGACAAGTACGCCGAGGCGGCGGCGCTGGCGCCAGACAGCCTGACCGACGAGTACGACACCGTGATCTCCTATCTCAAGGAGGCGATCGCCGTGGTGAAGGGCGGTGACTTCACCAAGATCATGGCCAAGTTCGAGGAGCTCGAGACGCTCAACACCGCCATGGCCGCGATCAACGACCAGTCCCGGGCGTACTGCTCCTGACGCGCGCTGGCCGGGCCGGGTTGATCCGAGAGGGTGGCCCGGAGCGGCGCGGGCTCAGTTCGCGGCGTCCCCGGTGTCGTCCAGGTACGACCGGGCGGTCTGGATGAACCGGTCGGCGACTTTCCCCGCCGGGGAGTCGCCCAGGTAGTAGACCCGCAACTCGTCCCGGGTGGCCTGCTTGGGATCGGCTCCCAGCATGGCGTCGAGAACCTGGTCGAAACCGGGCACCGACCCGGTCGCGACATCGAAGACGTAGCCGGCCGCCGACTGCGGGAACTCCCGTGCGAAGGCCTCACCGTGGGCGGACACGGCGGCCATGGCGAACGGCTTGCCGGAAGCCAGGTAGTCCGAGACCACCGAGGACACGTCGGAGACCATGGCATCGGAGGCGTTGAAGCAGTCGAACAGGCTCATCGCGGTCTCGGCCTGCGGGCCGAAGACGTGCTTGCGTCCGGTGGCCTCGGCATCGGCGGCGAGCAGCGCGATGGTCTGGTCGCAGGCCTCGGCATTCGCCCGGTGCCGGCGGGAGTACGGGTGGGGCCGGAAGATGACCGTGCAGCCACGCTCGAGCAGGGCGCCCACGATCACCGTCGCCGCCCGCAGCGAGCTGTAGTCGGAGTCCTCGTAGAAACCGGACCAGGTCGGGCTGTAGAGCACCACCCGGTCGGTGAGCTCGCCGACCGGGCCACGAGCCCGCCGGACGTCCTCCAGTTGCGGCCGTCCGACGATGACGAGCTGGTCGGGCTGGGTCTTCACGCCGTGGATCGCGAACCGGTCGATCGCGGCCTGGCCGGCGACGAAGTTGCGGTCGTACTGCCGAAAGACCGGGCTGACGCTGGCGATCTTGTCGCTGTCGCCGTGGTTCAACTGGATGTGGGTGAGGTGGGGGAACCGGATCATGTGAGAGTTGCGGACGGCGGTGTTGGCGTAGAAAACCACCTTCAGGCTGGGGCAGACCACGGCGTCGAGGTCCTCCAGGTTCTGCCGCAGGATGATCGGGGCATCGGTCAGGGCGGTGAGCTCGCGGAAGTTGGCGTCGGTGCGGACCAGGACGAACCAGGGCCGTTCGAGCCGCTTCAGGTACGGCAGCCACATCGTGGCCTGGTAGGCGGTTCCAGCAGGCGCCTGCCAGTGGAAGGCGAAGGCGGGGCCGAGGTCGGCCAGGATGCGGGGCAGGTTCGCCTCCAGCCGCTGGCGCTGCCGCTGGTAGCGCACCAGTTGCACGAAGACGACACCGGTGACGATGAAACTCGCCAGCACTGCCACTGCCGCAGGGACCGGGGTCAGCCCGGTCATGGCCGAGGCGCCGGTCAGCAGCAGTGCCAGGGTGACCAGGCCGTAGAGCCAGGTGCCCAGGGCTTGGGACGGCTCGGGCACCTCCCAGCCGGGCAGGTTGGCCACCTGCGGGGTCGCCCTGGTCAGCGGTCGCCGGACCGACTGCTCGGCCAGCAGCAGGATGCCGACCAGTCCGCCCAGGACGATGACGAGGGTGCGAGGACCACTGTCGCCGGTCAGCACCAGGGCGGCGATCAGCAGGATCAGGCGTGGCCAGACGTTCTCGCCGATCAGGGTTGCGGTCCGCTGGGGATCAAAGCCCGCCCGTACCAGGTGGGTGAGCGGGGAAGCCAGGACGGCGGCGACGCCGAGCAGGATCAACGCCACGGTGACCCAGGATTCGGGTGCCAGCAGGGCGCTGACCACGGCTGCCAGGCCAAGCAGGCCGCACACCAGCGAGTACGCGTTGATGACGCTGGAAATCAGCGCGAGATAGGTTCGCCAGCCGCTGCCGCCCGACCGCATCCGATCCCCTCCTCGCCTCGCCCGACCAGCGGTCAACCTACCACCCGCTGCCGATCCGCCGCGCGCCCGACGACGACCTCGGGCACCCCGTCCGAATCCGGCGGCCGGCTCCGGTAGAGTCGCAGCAGACGAAAGGGAACTTCGCCATGGAATCGGGACGACGCACGGTCGCAGTCATCCTTGCCGGGGGCACCGGATCGCGGGTCGGCCTCTCGACCCCCAAACAACTCCTGAAGATCGCCGGCAGACCGATCATGGAGCACACCGTCGCCCTCTTCCAGGAGGCGGAGGTCATCGACGAGATCCTGATCCTGATGCACCCCGACCACCTCGACGCCGCGCAGGCGATCGCCCAGCGCTACTCGAAGGTCAGCCGGGTGGTCGCCGGCGGGGAGACCCGCAACGCCTCGACCAAAGCCGCCCTGGCCGCGCTGGAGGACTTCGATCCGGACACCAAGGTGCTCTTCCACGACGCCGTCCGTCCCCTGCTGGAGCAGCGGATCATCCGTGACCTGGTCACCACCCTGGACAGCCACGAGGCGGTGGACGTGGCGATCCGGTCGGCCGACACCATCATCGAGGTCAACGCCGCCGACGAGATCGCGCAGATCCCCACCCGTGACCGGATGCGCCGCGGGCAGACACCGCAGGCCTTCCGGCTGTCCACGATCACCGAGGCCTACCGGCTGGCCTGGCTGGATCCCGATTTCGTGGCCACCGACGACTGCTCGGTGGTGCTGCGCTACCTGCCCGAGGTGCCGATCGCGGTGGTCAACGGTTCGGAGCAGAACATCAAGGTCACCGAACCGATCGACCTGTTCATCGCCGACAAGCTCTTCCAGCTGGGCTCGGTGAGTGCCGTCCCGCTGGGCAGCGTCGAGGAGTACCGCAACCGGCTCCAGGGCAAGGTGGTGGTGGTGATCGGTGGCAGCTACGGGATCGGTGCCGACATCGCGACGATGGCCCGCGGGTTCGGCGCCGAGGTGCACGCCTTCAGCCGCTCGCAGACCAACACCCACGCCGAGGTACCCCAGGACGTCGAGGCCGCGCTGGCCAGCGCCTATGCCGCGAGCGGGCGGATCGACTACGTCATCCTCACTGCCGGCGTGCTGAACATCGGCAGGCTGGCCGAGGTGGAGTTGGAGGAGGTGCTCGACGGGGTTCGGATCAACTACGTCGCACCGGTGATCGTTGCCCGGCTGGCGCACCGCTACCTGGCCGAGTCCGGTGGTCAGTTGGTCTTCTTCACGTCCAGTTCCTACACCCGTGGCCGGGCCGGCTACTCGGTCTACTCCTCGTCCAAGGCGGCTGTGGTGAACCTTGCCCAGGCGCTGGCCGACGAGTGGTCGTCGGAGGGCATCAGCGTGAATGTGATCAACCCGGAACGGGCCGGGACGCCGATGCGGGTCAAGGCCTTCGGCGAGGAGCCGGCCGGCACCCTGCTGTCCTCCCAGGCGGTGGCGCTGACCACCATCGACGTGCTGCTCTCCAGCCTCACCGGCCAGGTGATCGACGTGCGCCGGGAGGAGCCCGGCCACGCCGGGATGTCCCGCAGCGCGGGCGACGCGAACCTGATCGCCGAGGCGCTGGCGTCCCTCACCGAGCAGTCGGAGTAGGCCGCCGCCCGTCGCCGCCGCCCTCCTGCGACGGCGCGGGTTGGAGACGGTTCCCTGCGAGTCGCGCTCTGGTTCGCCGGAACCGTCCGGGGCTCGAACCGCCTGGCCCAATCCGCTTCAGCGGCGGCGGAACCTGCGACGCAGCCAGCCGCCGACCTTGCGATACAGCGGACGGGTGGCAGCGGTGAGCGCCTTGAGCTGACCCTGCTGGCGCTCCAGCCGGGTGGTGAGGGCTGCCAGTTCCTTCTGCTGGGCGCGGATCAGCCCGGCTTGCTCCGACACCACACCGCGCAGCTCGGCGATCCTGGTCAGGACATCCTTCGCCGCGGCGCCGGCCGGCGCGAACTCAGGTTGATAGGCCCCGTGGGTGCGGACGGCGTCGCCCGGCCGCAGCCCCTGGTGCAGCCAGCGCAGCCGGCTGGCGATCTCGGCCGGGCCGGCTGCGGTCAGCGGCCCCACCCCGTCCGGCCGGGCGGCGGCGGTGACCAGGGCGTCGTAGTCGGGGTCGGGACGGTCCCGGTGCGGCAGGCCGTTGCGGTCCAGGAAGGCCAGCCAGAGGTCGCGATTGACGTCCCGGGCGGCGTTGAATGCCGACAGGTCGGCCTGCTCGTACAGGGTTGCGGCGTCCATCGCCCAGCCCTCGTCCGGCACCACCTGGTGCGGAATCTGGTGGAACCGGGCGAGCTCCAGGGTGCGGGAGTCGTGGGCCAGCTGGTAGGCGGGGATGCCGGCTAGCAGCGCGGCCACGTTGCCGTGGATCCGGGTGCCGCAGGCGAAGTCCTGGCCGGCCAGGAACCGCAACCAGGAGGTCGGGTCGGCGAAGAACCGGATCTTGTCCTCGGCGCACAGGTAGTGGTCGAGGCTGCCGGGCATCCCGGGCGGCGCCTCGAACTCGTCCCCCCACAGCAGCAGGCCGAGGGTCTGGCTGTCCTGGGCGATGTAGGTCAGGTGCGGGTGGCGGGCGTGGTTGTACTCCAGCAGGGCGCGCGACTGCGGCACCGAGGGGGTGAGGCTGAGCGCGATCCGGGAGTCGGAGGTCAGCGAGCCGGTCGGCCCGGCGACGGTCGTCCCCGGCTCGTACAGGTGCAGGGACGGGCAGCCCACCACGTCCACCTGCTCGGCCGGGAAGCCGAGGCCGGTCAGGTACGACTGGGTGAGTTCCCCCCGTACCCCGATGGACGCGGAGCGCTCCAGGACCGCCCGGACGAACCGGCCGGCGGCCGCGTCCAGGTCGGTTCCGGCGCTGTCGGCGTCATGGTCGAGGTCGAACTGGCCGCCGATACACGGCACGACCACCGGGATCCGCAGTTGCTCGATCACCTCGGTCAGCCGGGTGAGCGGCTGCAGGAAGTCGTCCCGGAAGGCGTTCGCGAGCGGCAGCACCACCACGTCGAACTCGTCGTTGATCCGGGCGATGTGGTCGGCGTCCATGCCGCGGCGTTCGGTGCTCAGCGAGTCGACCACCAGGTCGGTGTCAGGGGTCCGCAGGGTGCGGTAGATCGCGTCCTGGAAGAGCAGGTTGCCGGAGTTGGTGGAGAAGGTGCCCACCCCGCGATAGGCATGCGCTGCCTCGACGCCCACCGGCTGGTGCGGGGGTCGCCCGCACCGGATCAACACTCGCGTGGTCACAACGCTGTCCTCCGCTACATCCGTCCAGGCAGCCTGACACCGGGCATGTCCGAACCCGGACACCGCCACCCTGGGGTGACCGTGCGCCTCGCAGGACGGGTGGTTCCACCCCGCTCCTGACTCCTCCTGGCCTGCGGACGATGGTAGAGGGTCGCGTTGCCGGGGCCAACCCGGGGCGGCCGCCGTGCACGCTCTAGGCTGAGGCCGTGCGACGACGAGGGACGATCTGGGGCGGCCTGCTTGCCGGGCTGGCGCTGGCGCCGGGGGTGCTGGCCGGGGTGATCCACCTGGCCAGCCGTCACCGGATCGTCGCAGTGGAGCAGCTTCCCACCGTCCCGGTTGGACTGGTGCTGGGCGCCGAGGTGCACCCGGGAGGGCGGCCGTCCGGCTTTCTGCGGGCCCGGCTGGACATGGCCGTCGAGCTGTACCGGCGAGGACGGGTGGAGCAGTTGCTGGTGTCCGGGGACGGGCGCAGCCGCTTCCAGGACGAGCCGGCCGCGATGCGCGCCTACCTGGTCGCCCACGGGGTACCGGAGGCGGCGATCGGAGTGGATGCCGAAGGTCTGGACACCTACGCCTCCTGTGCCCGGGCCCGGGACGTCTTCGGGCTGCGTCGGCTGGTGGTGGTGAGCCAGCGCTACCACCTGCCACGCGCCCTGGCGATCTGCCGGCTGCTGGGCATCGAGGCCTGGGGTGTGGGTGACACCAGTGTCAGGTTGAGCCGGCGGGCCTGGTCGCACGGGCTGCGCCGCGAGGTGGCGGCCAACCTCAAGCTGGTCTGGGACGTCGTCACCCGCAAGCCCTGGGCGCATCGCTGACGTTCTCCGGCCGTGCCCGGTGGCGCCGGCAGGGAGCCGCCGCGCGGCGTGCGAAAATGGCGACCATGCTGTCTCTGCCCGCCGTCCTGAGCGCCCGTGTCCAAGCCGTTGCCGGGGTGGATCCCGAGTTGCGCCCGGCGACCCGTCCGCAGTTCGGCCACTACCAGACCAATGTCGCGCTGCGGCTGGCCAACTCGTTGGGGGAGAAGCCGCGGGAGGTGGCCCAGCGCCTGGTGGAGCAGATCGACCTGGCCGAGCTGTGCGAGCCGCTGGAGATCGCCGGCCCGGGCTTCATCAACCTGCGGATCCGCGCCGACGTGCTGGCCCGGGTGGCCTCCGAGGTGCTGGCCGACCCGCAGGGCGGCATCAACCGCACCACCGACCCCAAGACCGTGGTGATCGACTACTCCAGCCCGAACGCCGCCAAGCAGATGCACGTCGGCCACCTGCGCTCGACGATCATCGGCGACTGCTTCACCCGGGTGCTGCGGGCCACCGGGCACACCGTCATCCCGCAGAACCACCTCGGCGACTGGGGTCGGCAGTTCGGCATGATGGTCGAGCAGTTGGTCGACGAGGGGCTGGACGCGTCCAGCCTCGACCTGCCGGGCGCCGAGGCGCTCTACCAGCGGGCCAACGCTCATCTGAACGAGTCCGAGGAGTTCGCAGCCCGGGCGCGCGACCGGGTGGTGGCACTGCAGGCCGGCGACCCGGAGACCCGCCGGATCTGGCGGCAGATCATTGACATCTCGCTGGCCGGCTTCAACGCCACCTACCAGCGGATGAACGTGCTGCTCACCGACGCCGACGTGGCGGGGGAGTCGCTCTACAACGACGATCTGCCGGTGGTCGCCGCCGACCTGGAGGACCGCGGCATCGCTGTCGTCGACGACGGCGCCCTGGTGGTCTTCGTGGACGGCTTTCCGGCCCCGGCGATGATCCGGAACTCCCAGGGCGGCTACGGCTACGACTGCACCGACCTGGCCGCCGTCCGGCACCGGGTGGGCGACCTGGGCGCCAACCGGCTGATCTACGTGGTCGGCACCCCGCAGCAGTTCCACTTCGACCTGATCTTCGCGGTCTCCCGCAAGGCCGGCTACCTGCCGCCGGAGGTGTCGGCGGAGTTCGTCGGCTTCGGTCAGGTGCTGGGCGCGGACGGCAAGAAGTTCTCCACCCGGGAGGGCACCGCCGTCACGCTGAACTCCCTGCTGGACGCCGCCGAGGAGCAGGCGGCGCCGGCGATCGCGCTGGCGGCAATCAAGTACGCCGACCTGTCCAGCGGGTTGCAGAAGGACTACGCCTTCGACGTCGAGCGGATGGTCGCCACCACCGGCGACACCGGGCCATACCTGCAGTACGCCCACGCCCGGGTGAACCAGATCCTGCGCAAGGCCGAGGCGGAGAGCTTCCCGGTCGGGCCGGTCACCGTCCTGGAGGCGCCCGAGGAGCAGACCCTCGCCCTGCTGCTCTCCCGGTTCGGCGAGGTGGTGGACGCTGTCGCCGTCACCCTGCAGCCCCACCGGCTGTGCGGCTACCTGTACGAGCTGGCCGGTGCGCTCAGCGTCTTCTACGAGAAGTGCCCGGTGTTGAAGAGCGACGGGGAGGTGCGCGCCTCCCGGCTGGGGCTGTGCCAGGCCACCAAACAGGTGCTCGCCACCGGCCTCGACCTGCTCGGTATCGAGGCCCCGGAGCGGATGTAGCGCCGCGGCGCCGTCCCTGGCTCAGGCCAGCAGGTCCGTCCGTCCGGCTGCTTCAGCGGCCAGCCAGGCGGCGCCGATGATGCCGGCGCGGTTCTTCAGCGAGGCCGGCACGATCTCGGCATGGAGCTTCAGGTACGGCAGGTACTTGGCGGCGTCCTTCGAGATCCCGCCACCGACCACGATCAGGTCCGGGGAGAACAGCTTCTCGATGGTGTCGTAGTAGCGCTGCAGCCGCGGGATGTACTCCTCGTAGGAGAGCCCGAGCCGGGTCTTGGCCCCGGCGGAGGCCTGGGTCTCGGCGTCGTGGCCGTCGATCTCCAGATGGCCGAGTTCGCTGTTGGGCACCAGCGCGCCGTCCATGATCATCGCGCTGCCGATCCCGGTGCCCAGGGTGGTGACGATCACCAGGCCTGGATACCCCTTCGCGACGCCGTACTTCACCTCGGCAATGCCGGCAGCGTCCGCGTCATTGACCAGGTGGACCGGCCGGCCCAGCCGTTCGGAGAAGATCGTGTCTGCGGGGGCGTCGATCCACGACTTGTCGATATTGGCGGCCGACCGGGTGACGCCGTGGGTGACCACCGCCGGAATGGTGACACCGACCGGGCCGTCGCCGAGTTGGCCGGCAAAGCTCTCGACGATTCTGGCCACTACGCCGGCCACCTTCTTCGGCGTGGACGGGGTCGGCGTCGGGATGCGCAGCCGCTTGTCGGCGAAATCGCCGACCACCAGGTCGACCGGGGCACCCTTGATGCCCGATCCGCCGATGTCGATCCCCAGCACAGCCTCGTTGGTCATGGGCTAAACATAGCGATCAGCGACCCCGTCCTGCACCGCCGGAGCCGGCCGTGACCGCCTGGAATCACGCACCGTGACGACATGGTTGGTGAGGTTCACCCCGGATCGTGGAGGCATCAGCTACAAGGAGTAGTTATGCCTGAGAAGCGCGCCCATCCCCTTTGCTCTGCGGACGGCCAGCTCAGCTGGTGACGTGATTCTGCGTCTCGAACGCGACTACCGGCGATTTCGCGGCCTGCCAAGGCATCGACGTGCAGGATCGCGACAGCGGGTTAGCCCAGTGACCCTCGACACGACCACCAACGAACCAACGCACACGAGCACTGGAACTGAGACTACGACCCTCGTGCGCCGAGAGCATGCTCCTCACGAGGGCTTGTCCGGAGCGCGTTTCCCCTTGTCAGGGTGGGCTGGTGAGATGTGAACTCGCGATGGAGGTTGAGCCCAAGACCCGCTTGTCAGACGGATGCTCCGGGGCACGGGTCGTCGTTGGGGTTCGGATCCCGGCTGTCGCTGCCGGGGTCGGTGACGTCCACGTCCCGCAGCCCCAGCAGCACGGTCAGCGCCGGCAGCCGGGCCTGCACGGTGGCCGCGTCCATCCCCTCGGCGTGGACGCTGAGGTGGGCGCCGGCGGTGTGGACGCCGAGGTCGGCGATCCCGAGCCGGCGGGAAACTGGTCCCTGGGCGAGGTGGAGCGACTGCGCGCGGGCGTGCGGGACGAGTTGCCAGCGGCGAACCAGCCAGCCGTGCCGGGAGACGAACAGCCGGTCGTCGAAGCCCCAGCGGAGGAAGGGGGCCGAGAACGGGTGGAGCCAGCGGGCCTGCACCGGTGCGGGGGTGAGGTCGACGGTCTCGAAGTCGGCGGACGGCCACAGCGCCCGCAACGCGACCCTGACCTGGTCGATGCTCCCGGCCGGCAGCATGATCGAGTTCACCTGGGAGGAGTTCTCCTCGTTGGTCACCGCGCCCCAGCCGAGCACCTCGAGATCGATCCGGTACAGCCCGAGCCGCCGCCACAGCAGCGACTGGCTGAGTTGCACCGCCTGGACCCGCCGGGCGGGCAGCGACTGGCTGGTGAGGCTGGTCAGGCCGCGGGTGATCCGCAGCCCGGCCTCGCGCCGGGAGAGGGTGTAGTTGAACTGGCTGGTGACCCGCCGTCCGACGAAGCCGACCAGGGCGGTGACGGTGGGCACGGCGAGGCCGATGCCGACCACGCCCAGGCCAAAGCCGAAGAACAGCACCGCCGCCGCCACGCCGCTGAGCATGATGCCGAAGAACTCGTGCGAAGTGAGCGCGGCGAGCACGAGGGTCTGGGGCGGGACGCGGACCAACACCTCGTCCTCGGCATGCAGATCCTGCAGGATCGAGTCGGCCGAGAGCTCCACCCCGCGGGCGGGATTGACACGCTGTCCGCGCGCCCGGGCCAGCAGGTAGTCGCGCAGTTCGTAGGCACGCCGCAGGCTGAGGTAGCGCAGCTTGGTCGAGTCGCCGCCGCCCACGTCGATCTGCACCTCGGCGAGCTGGAACAGCCGGGCCGCGAACGGCTGCACCACGTCGATCGCCTGGATCCGCTCGAAGGCGATCCGCTGTGAGGTGCGGAAGATCGCGCCGGTGTCGATCCGTAGTTCCTCGGCGTCCACGACGAAGCGGGTGAACCGCCAGGTGACGAAACCGGCGACTGCTGCGATCAGCGCGATCGCCCCGATGCCGAGCAGCAGGAACTGCAACGGCGGCAACTCGCCGGGACGGTCGGTGCCGTCGGGGATGAACTCCCGTCCCACGCCGATCACGATCGCCAGCAGCACCACCCAGCCGCGGATCAGCGGGGTGAGCGGGTGGGGGCGCTCGGTGAGCTTCGCGGACGGGGAGGGGGTCTCGGCAGCGTCCGGGCCGTCCGCCGGCCACGCTCTGGTCCCTGGTGGCTGCTCCGGATCGGGAGGAGGAACTGCGCCTGGCTGGCTCACAGCGGCAGCGCCTGGCTCTCGCCGGCCCTGATCAGCCGGTCCCGCAGGGTGGTGGCGTCGGCGGCTGACAACCCCGGGATGGCGGCGTGCGACTCGACGGACGCGGTGACCAGCGAGACCTTCGCCAACCCCCACAGCCGGTCGATCGGCCCGGAGTGCACCTGGACGGCCTGCATCCGGCTGTAGGGGATCACGCTCAGCCGACGGTTCCACAGCCCGGTGCGGATCACCAGGTCGTGCTCGCGTTCGGCATAGCCGAAAGCCCGCGTCCAGCGCCAGCCGCGTACCACCCGCCAGGTCAGCCAGGACAGCCCGATGATGGCAGCGGCCAGTGGCGCCCACCAGCCGGGGAACCACCACGCGGCGGCGACGAGGATCACGACCAGCACGAGGTTGCTCACCGCGGCGCCGACGGCGCGGGCGGTCGCGGCGCGGGGAGCGAGCCGCTGCCAGGTCAGTCCCTCAGGGGTGAACGCCGATTCCATGGCGCAAGCCTAGAGCGTGGCTTCCAGCCCCTGGTCGCAGCGGCGTTCGGCGGGGTGCCTGGCCGGCGGAGGCGAGAGGCGGTGGTGGTGCGGCGTCGAGGTGGCGACTGGCGGCGGTGTCGTCGGGCGCCTCAGAGGGTGGCGAGGACTGGGGACACGCCGTGGGCAGCGGGACGGCCGGCCATGAGGTTCGCCCGGTCTGCCGGGGTCTCGCCGTTGGTGTCACCCTCTGGAGGGCTTCTTGCGCTTGGGGTTCTTCACCGCGATGCCGCCGAAGAGTGCGATGCCTTTGAGCGTGATGACCGGGGCCCCGGGCTGAGGTGGTTCGATCTTGGTCTCGACACCGCCGAAGAGCCCGCCGGCATGGTTGCGCACCTCGACACCCGGAGGGACGGTGACCTCGACGCCGCCGAACATGCAGAAGGTGTTGATGGTGATCTCCCGGGCCTCGAAGACCGCCTCGGTGGTGTCGAGTTCTGCACCGCCGAAAACCGCCAGGATGGAGGTGTTCTTGCGCACCCGCCAGTGACCCTTGCGGGTTGTGCCCGCGAACACCGCGATGATCTGGTCGGCATTCTCGGTGGCATTGGCGGTGTCGATCTGTGAAGCCGGGGAGGCCGGCGTGGCCATCGGGAACGCCGGTGCGGTCAGGGGGACGGGGTGCACAAGTGCTCCGTCCACACTGACCAGGTCACGGGTGAGCGGCACCAGGTCGTCGAAGGTCTCGGCGACCCGGGCGAGGCTGACCCGGCGGTCGCGCTCGGCGGCGGGGAGCAGGCCTTCGTTGGTGGCCTCGTTCAGCAGTTGGACGACGTGCTGGCGGTCGAGGTCGGTGGCTTCGAGGTCTCCGCCGACGGCGGGACCGACGTCGATGGGTTCGGAGGCAGACGCTGTCATGCCTCCGACGCTACGCCCTGGCCGGCGGGCCGGACACCGGGCAAGCCCAAGCCAAGGGGAGGTTCAGGGTGACCCCGGACGG
>NZ_JAYFPT010000090.1:0-6450 GCF_034927565.1 Propionicimonas sp. | reverse complement strand
GTGATTCCGGGGGTTCGCGTGGACTATCCACGCGCGTGATCTCTGCTGCCCGGTTTGTGTCGGGGACAGGGTGGGTGGTTGTCGGGCGCGCCACCCCGCCCAGCCCTGCTTCTGACTCACGGTGGGGACTGTCCCAACCGGAGCCAGCCGGGAGACTTCTGCACAAACCGGGCGATTTCGGCAGGGCGCGTGGATTATCCACGTGAGTGGCCTCTACTGCCCGGTTTCTGCACGACCCGAGACGGTAAGACCAGGAGAAGTTGTTCAGGAGAAGTTGCTGGCGCGGTCCGACCGAACGCGAACTGGACGGAACCGAGCCGGGCGTCCTTGCGTCAAAGCGGTGCTGAGCACTCCAGAGAAAGGTCTCCGATGCCCGAGCATGCTGCCCTCTGCATCAACTCTCCCGAGGTCTTCCAGCATCCCTTCGTCGAGGAGCCCGCGCTGGCCCGCGATCCAGCCAATCAACTTGAAGCACATCGGCTGATCGCCAAGGCCGCCACGCTGTGCGCGGACTGTCCCCTGTTCGAGCGCTGTCTCTACGCTGCTGTCGTCGAGCACGATGTCGCCGGCGTCGCCGCCGGCACCACCTCGGCGCAGCGGTTGCGGATTCGCCGGTTGCTCGGCGTCCGGCCGGAGCCCGAGGATCTGGGTGATTTCGCCGGGACCTCCCGGGAGGGAAGCCGGCTCAGCCACAACGAGGTTCTGCGGCTGCGCAAGGCCAACCCGGATGCCAGCCTGGAGACCATCGCCGAACGGCTCGGCTGCTCACTGTCCACCGTGAAGCGCCACCTGCGTCGCGCCCGCAACGAGGGCGCAGTAAACGTTGCCGCAGCGGTGCCGGTACGTCCGCCACTCACGGAGGTGCTCAGCGCGCACGCCGTGGTGGTGGGACGCGGAACCCGCGCCCGCGTGGCCTGATCGTGCCCGAGGCACCGGACTCGAACCCAGACGCGGCAGAACCCGCGCCCACGCTTGACCAGTTCGAGGCGCTCTCGGACCCCGCCGGGGGCAGAGCCTCCGCGCGCGTGGCCTGACCGTCAGTGATTGAACGGAGGTCGCCAGTGGTAAGGCAGAGCCTCCGCGCGCGTGGACTGACCCTGCGCCGTCAAGACAAGCCCGGTCACAACGAGGCAGAGCCTCCGCGCGCGTGGCCTGACCCCACAGTGCGGTCTCTTTGGACATTTTCCTCCGCAGAGCCTCCGCGCGCGTGGGCTGACCCGGGAGGGTCTGCTCCAGGACCTTGCCGATCACGCAGGGCCTCCGCGCGCGTGGACTGACCCCACCTGGGTGGCTTCGGATACTGCACCCACCAGCAGGGCCTCCGCGCGCGTCGCCTGACCGCCGGAGGGCACCTTCCGCCGCATCAGCGGAACCTGCGCGTGGACCGACCCGCTCCAGCGTCGCGGCCAACCACAGACTGTCGTCGGAACCCCGGGGCGCAGCGCCTGACTGCACGGCGCTCCGACGCCCGGACCACCAACCAGACGACCAACCGGACCACCACCCGGAACGGGTTTCGCCCACACCTCCGAAATAGGTAAGGTGCTGCTGTTCTATTTATTTAAGGCAAGCCTTACCTAAGGAAGGGCGACCTCGCGTGTTCCTCGCCTCTCTGCTGATCGGCCTGCGTGAGGGGCTGGAAGCTGCGCTCATCGTGGGCATCCTGTTCGCCTATGTGAACAAGCGCGGACGGACCGCCGTCCGTAGCCGGATCGGTTGGGGCGTGGGGCTGGCGGTCGCCGGTTCGCTGCTCCTGGGCGCGATCTTCACCTTCGGCCGCTACGAGCTCACCTTCCAGGCACAGGAGGTCGTCGGCGGCGTGATGTCCCTGGTGGCCGTCGGCATGGTCACCTGGATGGTCTTCTGGATGATGAAGACCGGCCATCGGCTGAAGTCCGAGATCGAGCACAGCGCAGACACCGCCCTCGGCCTCGATTCCGGGTGGGGCATTTTCTGGATCGCCTTCCTCTCGGTCGGCCGCGAGGGCATCGAGACCACCCTGATGCTGTGGGGGTGGGTGGTTCAGCCGGCTGCGCTGGCCGGCGCGCTGGTCGGCATCCTGGTCTCGGTCGGCGTCGGCTATCTGCTCTACCGCGGCATGGTGCGGATCGACCTGGGCACCTTCTTCGCCTGGACGGGAGCCTTCCTGGTGATCGTCTCCGCGGGCATCCTCGCCTACGCCATCCACGACCTGCAGGAGGCAGCGGTCCTGCCCGGGCCGTTCTCCGGCCATCCGATCACCCCCACCGACTTCCGCACCGGCGAGGTGCTCACCGGCTTCTTCGACGGCCCCTACTGGGCGGCAGCCTTCCCCTTCGGCTGGGCCTTCGACCTCTCCAACGGCATCGACCCCAGTGGCTTCGCCGCAGCCTTCCTCAAGGGCACGGTCGGCTTCGTCCCCCAGATGAGCTGGCTGGAGGTCACCGCCTGGGCGATCTACCTCGCCATCGTCTTCCCCCTGTTCTTCGGACGGGTCCGCCGCAACCGCGCCGCCTCACGCGCGCGGAAAGCCGCGGTCGCGTCCGCCGCCACCCCGGCGAACCAAACCCGGGAGCCGTCCGGCATCCCGAGCATCGCGGCACGAACCGCCGCGGTGCAGCCCCCGCTCCCCACCGTTGGAAGGAACCCTTGATGAGTTCATTCGTCCGTCCGCTGGTAGCCGCCGGCGCAGCCTGCCTCCTGCTGGCCGGCTGCGTGGCCAAGCAGCCCGACCCCGTCCCGGCCGGCTCCACCGACCCGTCCGCCTCCGGCAGCCCGCCCGCCGCCGGTGGCGCGCTGACCGTGACCTCCACCGCCGACACTTGCGAGGTCTCGGCGAACACCGCTTCCAGCGGCAACGTCAGCTTCGCGATCACCAACTCCGGCGAGCAGATCACCGAGTTCTACCTGCTCGGCTCCGACGGCCTGCGGATCGCGGCCGAGAAGGAGAACATCGCCCCCGGCGCCTCCGCCGAGTTGTCGGTGTCGCTGCAGCCCGGCAGCTACTTCACCGCCTGCAAGCCAGGGATGCGCGGCGCGAACATCGGTGAGACCGCCTTCACCGTGACCGGCGACCCGATCGAACTCTCCGGCGAGGACCAGGAACTGTTCGCCACGGCAGTGTCCGACTACGTCAACTTCGTCAAGAACGAGGTCGCCGAGCTCCAGCCCAAGGTCACCGAGCTCGCCAAGGCCTACGCTGCCGGTGACGACGAGGCGGCCCGCACCATGTTCGCCACCACCCGCGTCCACTACGAGCGGATCGAGCCGATCGCCGAGGCGCTCGGCGTCCTCGACCCGCGGATCGACTACCGCGAGATCGACTACCTCGCCGAGGCCGACCAGCTGAAGGGCGACGACCCGACCTTCACCGAATGGCTCGGTTTCCACCGGATGGAGAAGGACCTGTGGGTTCCCGCCAAGGACGCCCTGCAGCCGGACGGTACCTCCGCGTGGGACGGCTGGACGCCGTCCACTCCCGAGCAGCGCGCGGTGATCGCCGACACGCTGGTGGCTGACATCGCCACGTTGTATGACACCGTGCACGCCGCCGACTTCATCCAGACCCAGAGCCTCGACATCGCCACCGTCTCCAACGGTGCCTCCGGGCTGCTGGAGGAGATCGCCGTTGGCAAGGTGACCGGTGAGGAGGACTGGTGGTCGCACACCGACCTGTACGACTTCCAGGCCAACCTGCAGGGCTCCCGGATCGCCTTCGACCTGGTCGCGCCGATCGCCGAACGCAAGAGCGAGCAGGGCAAGGAACTGGTCGCCCAGATCAGCGGCGAGTTCGACAAGCTGCAGGCTCTGCTGGCCACGTACGGCAGCCTCGAATCCGGCTTCGTCAGCTACGCCGAGGTGAACCGCGACCAGCAGCGTGAACTGACCGACCAGATCGACGCGCTGCGCGAGCCGCTGTCCAAGCTCACCAACGCGGTACTGGGCATCGCCTGACCATGACCGACGAGTCGCAACCCGGTCCAGTGGACGGGGCCGCGCCGGGACGCCCGCAGGGGCTGTCCCGGCGCGGGCTGCTCGCCCTCGGTGGCGGCGCCGGCCTGGCCGCCGGTGCGCTGGCGGGCGGCCTCACGACCGCTGCCTTCACCACCAAGACCTCGACGGTCAGCGACACCCTCGAGTACCCGTTCTACGGCGAGCACCAGGGCGGCATCGTCACTCCCGCCCAGGACCGGATGCACTTCGCCGCCTTCGACCTGCGCGACGACGTCACCCGTGACGACCTGATCGAACTGTTGCAGGACTGGACCTACGCCGCCAGCCGGCTGGTGATGGGCCTGGATGTCAGCGCCAAGGGCGCCTTCGAGGGCGGCCCCTACCTGCCACCGGACGACACCGGTGAGGCCAGCGACCTCGGGCCGTCCGGCCTCACCCTCACCTTCGGCTTCGGGCGGACGCTGTTCCGTACCGACGATGGCGTCGACCGGTTCGGGCTGGCGGCTTCGCTGCCGCCGGAGTTCGGCCCGCTGCCGAAGATGGTCAACGACTTCATCGACCGCTCCCGCTCCGGCGGCGACCTGTGCATCCAGGCGTGCGCGAACGATCCGCAGGTGGCGGTGCACGCGATCCGCAACCTCACCCGGATCGGCTTCGGCCGCAGCCGGCTGCGTTGGTCGCAGCTGGGCTTCGGGCGCACCTCGTCCACCTCGACCGCCCAGGCCACCCCGCGCAACCTGTTCGGGCAGAAGGACGGCACCAACAATCTCAAGGCCGAAGAGCCCGACAGGCTCGCCGAGCACGTCTGGATCGCCAACGATCCGGCGTGGGCGAAGGGCGGCTCCTACCTGGTGGCCCGCCGGATCTCGATGACCATCGAAGTCTGGGACGGGCTGCAACTGCAGGAACAGGACCGGGTACTGGGACGGGAGAAGGGCACCGGCGCGCCGCTGTCCGGCGGTGAGGAGTTCACCGCCCCGGACTTCTCCGCGCTCGACGCCGGCGGCAAGCCGGTGATCGACCAGCGCTCGCACGTCTTCCGCACCCACCCCGACAACAACGACGGCGTCGCCATGCTGCGCCGCGGCTACAACTTCGTCGACGGCAACGACGACACCGGACGGTTGGACGCCGGGCTGTTCTTCATCGCCTTCGTGAAATCGCCCGACCGGTTCACGAAGGTGCACCAGAACATGGCCCGGGACGACATGTTCGTGGAGTACCTCAAGACCACCTCGTCCTCGGTCTTCCTGGTGCCGCCGGGGATCACGACGGGGCAGTACGTGGGACAGTCGCTGTTCGAGGCCTGAGGTCCCGCTCGGGGAACCTGCAGCGGCTCTCGCCGGTCGCGCCCTGCGGGGCCGGCGGCTGCTGTCGTCACCACAACGGGTAGCGCTGGTCGACGCTGCGCCAGCCGTCCGTCCGGGTGCGGCGGGCTTGGTAGAGAGCGGGATCGACGTCCTTCAACACCTGGTCGGGAAGCTGGTTCAGCTGCCACACCCCCGCGCTCCGGGTGGAGATCAGCACAGTGAGCAGCCGGTCGACGATGACGCCGAGGCCGGTCAGCGTCCGACGGACCCGTCGACGGGAGGCTTCGGAGGAGCGGGCGGCCCCCGACCGCCGGGCGAGCAGCAGCCCACCCGTGGCCGCGTACGGAGAGATTCGCTGTGTCATGGAAACACCGTAAAGTGGCTTCCGGACGATCTACGTCCGGTTTTTCCGATGAGTTTCGATGAATTTCAGGAGCTCCCCGATGAGCACCGAGAACAGTCCGACCGCACGCGCGCTGATGACCCTGGAGCTGATTCAGAACACCCCGGGGGTGACCGCCGAGCAACTGGCTGGCGCGCTGGGAGTCACCGAGCGGGCCGCCCGGCGCTATGTCGGCATGCTGCGCGAGGCCGAGATCCCGATCCTGTCCACCCGGGGTCGCTACGGGGGCTACCGGGTCGGACGCGGGGTGCGCCTGCCGCCGCTGATCTTCAGTTCTGCGGAAGCGCTGGGGCTGGTGATGGCCGCCCTGGACGCCGCCCTCGACCCGTCCGACGCCGATGATCCGGTGGGCAGCGCGCTGGGGAAGATCGTCCGGGCGCTGCCCGAGCCGGTGGCCCGGCAGGCCGAGGCGGTTCGACGGTCGACCTACACCGTCCCCAATCGACGCAGCGCCCGTCCCGATCCGGCGGTCACGGCCACGCTGGTCGAGGCGTCCTCACGTCACCGGGTGGTCGAGCTGGGCTACCGCTCCGAAGCCGGCGCGGAGTGGGTGGCCAGGGTCGAGCCGTGGGCGGTGGTCGCCCGGCACGGACGCTGGTATCTGCTGTGCCGGCTGCTGCGCAGTGGTGAGCTGCGCACCTACCGTCTGGACCGCGTCCAGTCCCTGGAACTGACTGCTGATGAATTTCTCCCGCCGGACGACCTCGACCCGGTGACGACCCTGGAGGAGAATTTCGCGCTCGGCTGGGAGTACCACTGTGAGGTGCTCATCGACGCGCCGGCGGACTCACTGGCCTGGTTCCC
>NZ_JAYFPT010000020.1:0-17218 GCF_034927565.1 Propionicimonas sp. | reverse complement strand
TTGCGCACCACCATCTGCTCGATCTCCTCGGTCACCTCCATGACCTCGTGCAGCGCCAGCCGTCCGCGGTACCCGGTCCCCGAGCAGACCTGACAACCCACCGCCTTGTAGAGCTGGGGCGGATCGGCCGGGTCGTACGGGAAGCCGACGCTCCGCAACAGGTCCGGATCGACCTTCCGCGGTTCCTTGCAGCGCACGCACAGCCGGCGGGCCAGCCGCTGGGCCATTGCCAGCGAGAGCGCAGTGCCCACCAGATAGGGCTCGGCGCCGATCTCCACCAGCCGGGTGAGCGCGCTGGGAGCGTCGTTGGTGTGCAGCGAGGACAGCACGAGGTGGCCGGTGAGGGCCGCCTCGATCGAGATGATCGCCGTCTCCTGGTCACGGATCTCGCCCACCAGCACCACATCGGGGTCGGCGCGCAGCACCGAACGCAACGCCGACTGGAAGGTGAGCCCGGCCTTGTGGTTGACCTGGATCTGGCTGACGCCCTTCATCCGGTACTCGACCGGATCCTCGATGGTGATCACGTTCACCGTCGGGGTCGCGACGATGTTGAGCGCGGCGTGCAGTGTGGTGGACTTGCCCGAGCCGGTGGGTCCGGTGACCAGCACCATGCCGTGTGGACGCTTGATCGCCCGATTGAACCGATCCCGGTTCAGCGGCGAGAGCTCGAGGTCGTCCAGGGTCAGTGAGTGCCCGGACGTGTCGAGGATGCGCATCACGATCTTCTCGCCCCACACCGTGGGCAGTGACGCCACCCGCAGGTCGATCGGGCGGCCCTCGTGCACGATCGAGATCCGGCCGTCCTGCGGACGCCGCCGTTCGGCGATGTCGATATTCGCCATGATCTTCAGCCGGGAGATGATGCCGTCCTGGATGGCCCGGTCGGCCCGCTGCATCTCGTGCAGCACCCCGTCGATCCGGAACCGGACGGTGAGCTCCCGCTCCCCCGGCTCGATGTGGATGTCGCTGGCCCGGTCGTTGACGGCCTGGGCGATCAGCAGGTTCACGAACCGGACGACGGGTGCATCGCTGGCGCCGGCCTCCGACACCTCGACGAAGGGGGCGTCCGAGGCAGCATCCTCCTCCAGCATGGTGGAGAGGTCGTTCAGTTCCTCGTCCGAACGCAGATAGCGCTCGAACGCCTGGGCGAGTGCATCCTGCGCCACCACCACGGGTTCGACGCTCAGATCGGTCACGCTGGCGACATCGTCGATGGCGAGGATGTCGGTCGGGTCGACCATGCCGACCAGCAGCACCTCGGTGTCGACCTCGGTGACCGAGTCCTCCCAGGTGCGCCGTGGCGCCGGGTACCGGTCGGCGGCGCGGCGCTCGATCGGGATCAGCTGGTACTTGCGGCACAGCGCCCCGGACACCAGGGAGGTGATGGCGGTGTCGAGCTGGACGTTGGCCAGGTCGTAGAACTCGTACCCGGTCTGGGCGGCAACCGCCTGGGCAAGCTGAACCTCGGTGACCACATGGGTCGCCACCAGATGCCGCCGCAGCTCCTCGGTGTCACCGAACTGCGCCAGTGCGGCCGTCATCCGGTCAGCATCCACCGCGCCGGCGAAGACCAGACGCTGTGCAAACCCTTTCATCTGTCCCCCGTTCGGGGTCAGCTTAGGGTTCAGGCGAGGCCGGCTGGGTGCTTTGCCGGCGAGGTCGGGCCCAACCCTCAAGCTGGGGTAGCGACCCTTTGTCAACAAATGCTGATGTCACCTGCTGAGGCCACCCGCCCCGGGTTGCTCCGGATCGGGCTCAGGTCCGCTGCCGGGCGCTCTTCGGCAGCAGCAGGAAGGCACCCAGATAGAGCAGCCCTGCCACCACCAGCAGCCCCCGGTAGCCGACCAGCAGGCAGAGGTACTCCAGGCAGCCGCCGACCACCGACCCCAGCAGGTTCGCCCCGAAGGCACCGGTGGCGTCGTCAGTCTGCGAGAAGCGTTTGGCGAAGACGACGTTCGCGGCGAAGATCGGCAGGAAGGCAACGATGACCGCGAGGATCGCCCGCGGCACTACCGGCAGGCTGAGCAGCCACGAGTTTGGCACCACCCAGCCGAGGACCAGCCCGGCCAGCAGCACCCCGTACATCACCTGCAGCGGCGGGGTTCGGAATCGCTGGGTGATCTCGACGGCCAGCAGGACGGCGACCAGCACCCCGGCGAAAACGATCGCGTTGACCAGCCAGGTGGTACCGAAGAGCAGCGCGAAGCCGGTGATGTTCTTGGTCTCCAGCAGCAGGAAGCCGGCGCCCAGCAGGAACAGGTCGAGATAGGGACGCATCTGCCGGTAGGGCCCGCCCAGGCCGCGCACCGCCAGCGCACTGACCAGCAGGATCAGCCCCAGGGTGATCAGGTAGAGCGACGGTATCTCCTGCCCGAACAGGTAGAGGAAGGGACGGTCGTCGTCCACCGGCTGCGGCGTGCCCGCCGCCGCGCCCGGCCACGGCTCGCCGCAGGTCTGGTCGGCCGCGGTCAGTCCGGCGGTGATCACCGCCTGGTGGGTGCCGTTGATGTCGTCCACGCAGGGGGGATGGCCGAAGGCGGTCTGCGCGGTCAGCGCCAGGCGATCGACCAGCCACTGCTCGCGGTAGTAGTTGTACATCGAGAAGGCGCCACCGGGCCTGAGGTGGTCACGGGCAGCGGTCAGCGCCTCCGTGGTGAACAGGTAGCTCTCCAGCCGCAGCGAACTGGCGCCCGAGACCAGGGTGAGGGAGTCGGGCAGGGCGAACAGGATCAGGTCGTAGGTGGTGTCGGTGCGTTCCAGGAAGGCCCGCCCGTCGGTGATCGTGGTGGTCACCCGTGGATCGTCATAGGGACGGTCGGGGTGCAGCCGTCCGCCGAGTTCGCGCAGCGTGGGGTCGATCTCGACGGCGTCGATGTGCTTGGCGCCCTTCAGCAGCGCGATCGCGACGTCCGTCCCGCTACCGGCGCCGACGATCAGGACGTTGTCCAGACTGTTCGTCCGGGCCGACACCGCACGCTCGTACGGCAGCGCATACTGACCCTCCCACTGCAGCCGCGCCTCGGCCGGGGTGGCCTGCTGGTGCGGGATGCCGTTGACCGAGATGTCGAGCACGGGCACCCCGCGGTAGTCAAAGCTGGCGTAGGTGACCTTGTAGTACGGCGACCACAGCGCGCCGGCGGTGAACGACTCCACCGCGAGCGCCCCGACCACCACGATCGCCGGAATGCCGACCAGCAGCTGCTGGGACAGCTTCCGCGGCCAGAGCAGCACGACGTAGGCGACCGCCACCACGCAGCCCCAGGCCAGCGGCGGGGCGCTGAGGAAGGACAGCAGCGTGAACGTGGTGATGCCGGTGAGACTGCCGATCAGGTCGTAGCGGTAGGCCTCCAGCCGCTTCAGCTGCGGGAAACAGCGGGCGACGAGTTCCGCCGGACCCATCAGGGTGATCGCCGCGGCGATGAAGACGATCGGCAGGATCACCCAGGCCGGCGGGCCGGAGGTGGACAGGCTGGTGAAGTAGATGATGCCCTCGGCCGAGCGGTCGACGGTCACCGGGAAGACCAGCACCGTGACCACCAGCAGCGCCAGGACGATCGGCGAGTAGTAGGGCAGCCGCCGCGTCCGTCCGATCCGCATGAAGCCCAGGCCGATGCCCAGGAAGGAGCCCAGCAGCACGAAGTTGGTGAAGTAGCTCAGGTGGACGATGTTGGAGCCCGTCCAGCGGATCAGCGCCAGCTCCAGGAAGAGCATGAAGGCGCTGGCCAGGACGAGCCGGGGACGCACCGGGATCCAGTGCGCGGAAAGCGCGGCGGACGGATCTGTCGCATCGGGCTGAGCGCTCATGGAACTTCACGCTACTCGCGAGCTGCCCGCAACCGGCGGCAGCTCACCACGATGTCCGCGGAAGCTGCCCGGCTGCCGTGCCGACCCGGCACCGGTGCCGTCAGCCACCGTCACGGACTGGCATCACCGCAGGCCGTCCCTGGCCCTGCCGATCACCCAGCCCGGGCCGGCCGTGCCCCCTGGGCGTCGATGTCCCAGAGTTCGCCACGGATGGGCACTCCCCGCAACACCGCCTGCGGATCGAACTCGGCCAGGTGACCCTGTGCGGTGACCCGACCGTCGACTCCCACCCGGAGTCCGAAGATCGCGTCGATCACCAACTCGCAGAACGCCCCGGCCGATGAGCAGGCCCAGTCGGTGATGTAGGGCTCGTAGTTGGGGGCCTTGCGGGCACCGCCGTCGATGCCCGGCACGGCTTCCTCGATGAAGTGGGCCTGGCCGGGCGGACCCTGGTTGGCCGACCGTGCCAGACCGGGGAGCCACGCTGCGACGATGTCAGGGCGGCCCAGCGCGATGGTGGCCCGCGCACTGTCCGGCGGCCAGGCCGGGTAGGCGCCGTTCCACTGGTGATCCGGCCGCAGTGAGTAGCCGGCGTCGACGTCGTGAGGGGACAGCGCGCTCATCCAGTTGTCGGTGCGCAACTCGGTGTCGAAGAACCGGACCATCTCGGCCCGGACCTCGCCGGACAGGTCGGCGGCGATGGTGGTGCCGACGGTGGCGTAGTCATAGCAGTGTGTGGTCGGAACCCGGGTGCCGTCGGGGAAGCGCGCCACGAAGTGGCCGCTGCCCGGGTGGTAGAGCTCCAGCACCCGGGGCAGCAGTTCCGCGGCTGCCTGCTCCAGCGCATCCGCGTCCTCGTCCCGACCCTGCAGTCGGGAGAGTTCGGCGGCCGTCCGCATCACCCAGACGTTGGCCGCGTTCAGGCTGGCCACCTCGTGGACGTAGGTGGAGACGCACTCCAGCAGATTGTCGATCTCGCCGTAGTCGGCCAGGTAGGAGCCGCGGCGCTTGTCCTGCCACGACCAGGCCCAGGCCCGGACGTGATCACCGATGGTCACCGGACGGCCGGTGACGTCGGGAATCGTCCGGTCGAGGAAGCCGGTGTCCCCGCTGAACCGGACGTAGTCGGCCACCAGCCGGGTGAGCGCGTACTGGTTGACCGAGTACCAGTAGCCGACCGGTCCGCCGGTCAGCCATTCGGTCCCGAAGTGGTGATCGATGTCCAGGTTCACCCAGTGCGCGATCTGGCGCTCCATCACCCCGGGGTCGAGCAGGGCGTGCACCAGTGAGGACAGCGAGTAGTCCCAGATGAAGGTGGTGGTCTGCCAGTTGGCCGGCATCAGGGTGTCGTAGGTGCGGCCCAGCACCGAGGCGGGATTGTCGCGCCGGAAGTACAGCACCCCGAGCGCACCCCACCAGTACAGCGTGCGCAGCGCCTCGTTGCTGGTCTCCAAGACGGGCAACGAGCCGCCGAATTGATCGTTGCCCGGGGTGAACATCGCCGCCAGCGCCTCGTCCCAGTACCGCCGGACGGCCGCGAGCTGACCGTCCAGATCGGCGGTGATGCTGGCATACCAGCGTTCTGCCGTCGCCAGGGCCTGCTCGCCGGAGGTCAGCACCATCACATAACCACCCTGCCAGCTGCCGCTGGCCGCCAGGTCGAGGGTGCACTCGATGAGGTGCTGGCGTCCGCTGAGATCGGTGACCTCGCGGCCGTCGGCGTCCAGCAACCCTTGCAGGCACACCGCGGGGTTGCCCGCCACGGGCCGTCCGATCCGCCGACCGCCGGCCACCTCGAGCCGGTTCGGGGACGCGGGCGGCGGGCAGGCCAGCCAGGGTGCACCGGAGTCGGTGGCTGTGGAATCCACCCAGAGCCCGAACCGGACCTGCCGGGGCGCCGCGGCCAGGTTCCGGACCGTGATCCGGACCGCGACCGCCGGGGCGTCCACCGGGCAGAAGGTGATCGTCGAGATCTCGAGTCCGTCGATCGTCACGCTGCGCAGGTGTCGGTCGGGGAACCACTGATGGCTGACCGGGCAGCCGAAGGACTGCGCCAGCCGTCCGTCCAGGTACAGCTTGGCGGTCGGGATTCCCGCCGAGGCGACCGGCGGGACGCTCAGCGAGCGGATGGCCGTGACGTCGTGCTCGACCTGGGTCACCGCGAGGTGATTGGTCAGGCCGGCGGTGGAGAGCAGGTCGTCGTAGCCATCGAGCACGACAGCACTGGCGAAGTCGGCGCAACTGGGCACCATGGTTGAGAACTCCGATCTAGAACTGGCCGAGCGCCAGACCGCGCGTGAAGCTGCGCTGGGTGGCGAGGAAGAGGATGACGGTCGGCAGGGACACCAGCAAGCCACCGGCGAGGACGACTGGCATGGTCGAACCACCGTAGGTCGACTGCAGGGCCGAGAGCAGCGTCACGATCGGCCGGTTCTCCCGCGACTGGGTCAGGGTGAGGCCGAGCAGCAGGTCGTTCCAGATGAAGGTGGCCTGCAGGATGAAGATCGCCACCAGCGCCGGGAAGGACATCGGGACGTAGATCCGCCAGAAGATCCGCCAGCTGCCGGCGCCGTCCATCACGGCGGCCTCGAACACCTGCTGCGCGATGCCGGAGAAGAAGTTGCGCATCACGAAGGCGCTGAACGGCACCGAGATGACGGTGTAGAGCAGGATCATGCCGAACCGGGTGTCGTACAGATCCAGCTGCACGTAGCCGATGAACAGCGGCATCAGCACCATCTGGATCGGGAACACCGTCGAGGAGAAGATGACCGTGAACCACAGGAAGGAGTGCCGCAACTTCAAGGCGATGATCGCAAACCCGGCCATCGCTCCGATGATCGCGGCAATTGAGGGTGACACGACCGCATAGATCAGCGTCGAGATGACGCCGTCCAGCAGGTTGCCACGGTCCCAGGCGGTGGCCGCGTTGTCGACCAGGCTGCCCAGCGAGGTGGGCTGCCAGGGCGAGGTCTTGCCGTAGTCGGCGTTGGTCTTCCCGGCATTGACGATCATCAGGTACACCGGAACCAGCCAGATCGCGCCCAGCACGATCAACACGGACTTGCGGACGAGCTGTCCCATCAGAACTCCTTGGCCGGTGCGAGCTGGCGGCGCAGGTAGAGCAGCGCCGAGGTGACGGTGACGATGGTCAGGACGACCGCCAGTGCCGCGCCCAGGCCGTACTTGTACTCGGTGAAGGTCTCCTTGAACATGGTGAGCGCCAGGGTCTCCGAGGCCCGCCCCGGACCGCCCTTGGTCATCGCCCACACGATGTCGAAGGTCTTCAGCGAGCCCACGATCGCCAGGCCGATCACGACAGTGGTCAGCGGGGTGAGCATCGGCCAGGTGATGTACCGGAAGAGGTTCCAGCCGGAAGCCCCGTCGATCCGGGCGGCCTCGATCGGCTCCTTGGGAATGGACTGCAGCCCGATGCCGAACAGCAGGGCGTTGACGCCGGCCCCCTGCCAGGTGGCGGCGATGATCATCACGATGGTGTTCAGCGGCCAGTCCAGCAGCCAGCGGGCGTCCGCGCCGGGCAGGCCGAAGAACGTGAGCGCCTCGGTGAGCGCCCCGTCAGTCTGCAGGATGAACGTCCAGACCAGACCCACCGCGACACCGGAGATGGCGTACGGCAGCAGGAACGGCAGCCGGTACCAGGCCGACCCCTTGAGGCCGTGTGCCAGGACGGCCAGCAGCAGGCCCATGCCGACCGGCAGCACCAGCGTGCCAACCACCCACATCGCGGTGTTCAGCAGCGAGCGCAGGATGGTGGGGTCAGTGAAGACCGTGACGTAGTTCGCCCCACCAATGAACTCGGGCGTCCCCAGGCCGGAGAACTCGGTGAAGGACAGGTACGTGGTGTAGACGAACGGGACATACAGCAGGATCGCGACCATCACCATCGCCGGCAGAACAAAGCCGACGCTGGCACGGGAGAACGGGTTGCGGGATTTCGTGGGGCGAGCCAAGCTCGCGGTGGTTGTCATGAGCGTGCCTTTGGTAGGACGAGTGCTCCGGTGAGCTGAGTGAACCAGTGAGCCAGGGGACGGTTCCCCGGCCCCGAGGAGCCAGTGAGCCAGGGGACGATTCCCCGTCCCGAGTGGATCCAGGGGACGATTCCCCGTCCCGGGACAGGGAACCGTCCCCTGGCTCGGGCGAGGGCTACTTGCCCCAGTGTTCGTCAGCGGCTGCCTGCAACTTGTTCAACGCAGCCATCGGGTCGCCCCAGTTGGTCACGAAGTCACCGATCACCTCAGCCTCGGTGGTGTAGACGGCATTCGGCACCATCTCCAGGAAGCGGGGCTGCAGTTCCACGTCGGGCGAGTTGGCGGCCTGAACCAGGGCGGCCAGTTCGGGGTCCTTCACCGCCACATTCGGGTTGAAGGAGACGTCGCCGCGGGAGTCCGACCACACCGTCTGCGCGTCGTCGGTGAACCACCAGCCGCTGTAGGCCAGCGCGGCCGCTTCGTGCTCTGCGCCGGCGCCGGCGCACAGCGGCGCGGTCTCCAGCACCATCTGGTTCTTGACCTGCGGGTTGACCGACGGAATCACGAAGATGCCGTAGTCCTCGCCTGAGACCGCGTCGATACCGGTCAGCTGGCCGGTGAAGAAGGTGCCGAAGTTGGCCATTGCCACCTGGCCGGTCGAGAGCAGGGTCTGCGGGTCAGTCTGAACCCCGGGATCGATGAAGTAGCCCTTGGTGCCCATCTGCTTCCACAGCTCCATCGCCTGCACCACCGCAGGATCCAGGAAGGAGGACTCACCAGTGCCGAGGCCGCGGTAGACACCCGGATCGATGCCCAGCACCAGGGACTGGAACCAGACGAACTCGAAGATGAAGTTCATCTGGTGGAACGGGGTGACGCCGGCGTCCACCAGTTTCTGGGCAGCCGCCATCAACTCGTCCCAGGTGGTGGGGACGGCAATGTCGTGGTCGGCGAAGACGTGCTTGTTGTAGTACATCGCCCAGTAGGCCACGTTGAGCGGCACACAGTATTGCTTGCCGTCGTAGGTGTAGTTGTCGATGAGTCCATCGGGAACCAGCCCCTGCGCTGTGGCGTCGGCCCACAGTTGGGTCGTCTCGGCCACCAGCCCTTGGTCGACCAGCTGCTTGAGCTGGTCTCCGGTGTGCCAGGTGAACAGGTCGGGAACCTTCTTGGTCTGGAAGGCCTGCTTGATGAAGGCGTCATAGGCGGTCGGGTCGGAGTAGCCGGTGAAGCTCAGGGTGAGGCCGGTCGACTGTGACGCGGCGTTCATCTGGTCGAAGCTCGGCTCCCAGGCAGCCTTGTCGGTGAAGAAGTTGAGGGTTGTCGGCTCCATCGTCGGAGCCGAACTCGAACCGCCGGGTTCCGGGGAAGCCGACGGCGTCGACGGCGTCGCCGTGCAGGCGGTGAGGACCAGCGCCGCGCCGGTGAGCGCGATCGCCAGTGAGCGGAAGTGGCCAGCCATAAGAGTTCCTTTTCGTTCGGAGTGTGGTCAGCGGCGGGGGGTCTTGATCGCCACGTCGATGAAACGCGGACGGTAGATGGAGACGTCGTTGTAGACGTCTCCAACGTTGTCGAAGGAGTTGACGTTGTAGGTCACCAGCAGCCGGCTGTTGCTACTGAGTTCAGGGTGGACGTGCGCGTTGTAGGCGAACACGTCGGGGTCGCCGTAGGAGCCGGACGGACCGACTTCGGCCATCTCGAACAGGGTGATCGGGTTCACGAACGGCCCGGTGGGGCTGCAGGAGGTGTAGCCGAGCACCGTGGCGGAGAACAGTTCGTTGGTGTCCTGGGTGACCAGCAGGTAGCCGTCCCGGAAGGGCGTTACGGAGTACTCGTTACCGACCCCTGCCATCACACGGGTGGAGTCGGCCGGCTTGGCCGACCAGCCCGAGCCCGTCCAGTACTGCCACTTCTTCACCTGGGTGAGGTCCTTGCCCTGCACCCGCGCGACATGCATGTACTTGGCCAGGCCGAGATCCTCCACCCCGTAGATGTAGGTGTGACCACCGACCTGCTGGAACCAGGAGGCCCACTGCACCCCGTGGTCGGACGGAGCCGGGGTGAGCTTGGTCAGCGTCCAAGTGCGGGTGTCGACCGAGGCGATCGAGGTGGAGTCCCAGCCGAAGTCCCACATGCCGTACGGCGGGAACTTGCTGAAGTTGAGTGCCCCCAGATAGAGGGTCTTACCGTTCGCCGACAGCGCGCCCGCGCCGAGCCAGTACCAGGAGGTGTCCGACTCAGGCGGAATGATGGCGGCCGGATGCCCGGGCATTCCGCCGGTGATCGTCTCCAGCCGGGAGCCCTTCTGGAGCACAATCGAGTTGTTGATGAACGTGGTGTCGGTCGGACGCGAACCGTCGGCGTTGACCCGGCCGTAGAAGGTGTCGGAGAACAGCCAGGCAGTCGTACCGCTCTTCAGCCGGACCGAATAGCTGGAATCAGCGCCACTCCACTTGCCGCTGGTATTGCCGTAACGGGTGAACTGTCTGGTCAGTTGCTGGTCGGTGGCCGCTGTGGGCACCAGGGTCTGGTTGACCAACGAGCAGGAACGAGCCGGTGGCTCGGGCCTGCGATTGTGGGCAGTCGCGGACGGTGCCGCCCATGACAGCGGGGCGAGGATGGTCACCGCCGCGAGGACGATCAGGCTCTTCTTCATTCGACACTCCATCGTGTATCGGTGTGCGGCACGCTAGCACGGCTTGGGAACGATAACAAGACTTTGCTGGAGCGCCTGCCCAACTCATGGCAGAGCCGCTACGGTTGGCCGCGTGACCGAAACCACTGCCCGGCGCCCGACACTGCGGGACGTCGCCCAGCGGGCCGGCGTCTCGACCATGACTGTCTCCCGGGTGCTCAACGGTGGTGAAAATGTCCGGCCGGCGCTGCGCCGCAAAGTGGAGGCTGCCGCCGCCGCGCTGAACTACCGACGCAACGAGAATGCGCGTTCCATCCGCCCCGGACAGCGCTCCGGCCTGGTCGGCGTGATCATCACCAACATCTCCAACCCCTACTACGCCCGGGTGATGAGCGGTGTCGAGGGGGTGATCGGTCGCAGCGGGAGGCGCATCCTGGTCGGCATCTCGCACTCCGACCTCGATCTGGAGAAGGAACTCCTGCGGGACATGATCGGCCGTCAGATCGAGGGGCTGATCGTGGTGCCGTCCGACAACGAGAGCGTGCATCTGGCGCCTGAGAAGCTGGGCATCCCGGTCTCCATCGCCTCCCGGCCGCTGGCTGGCGTCGAAGCAGACACGGTCATGGTGGACGATGTGGGCGGAGCGCTCGCCGGAGTAGGCCGCGTCCTGGACGCCGGGTACCGGCGGGTGGCCTTTGTCGGCGCAGGCGCGTCGGTCTCCACCTCAGCTCGCCGATTCGAGGGCTTTCAGCTTGCCCACGAGCGGGCTGGAGTTCGGGTCTGCGACGAACTCGTCCGCCGTGACGCCACCGACAGCGCCAGCGCCGAGGCGATCGTGCGTCAACTGCTCGCCCTGCCCGAGCCGCCCGACGCCTACTTCGCCGCCACCAACCGCATGACGGTCGGAGCCCTGCGCGTCCTCGTGCCAGCCGCCGGCGAGAACCCGCCCCCGCTGGTCAGTTTCGACGATTTCGACCTGGCCGAGTTGATGCCCTACCCGCTGGTGGTCGTCGACCATGACGCGCCAGCACTCGGACGGGCGTCCGCCCAGATGCTGCTGCGGCGGCTGGATGGCGCCGAAACCGGCCCCTACATCAAGGTCACCCTGCCGGCGGTCATCCGGCGCACCTCCCTTCCCTCATTGGAGAGTGACGGAACGACGCCGGGCTGATATCGTTACCAGCCACATGCTCGTGCAGAGAGGATGAGCGGTGTCGATTCCGTATCAGCATTCCAGCTACGACAAGTCGCCGTCGATCCGGGTTCCCGGCGACTACAGCGGCTTCCGGGGCGCCCCGGCCTGGGAGGAGTTGACCAGGCGGATTCTCGATAGCCGGGTGACGGTCATTGACTGCTACCCGGGCGTGGAGGTCGCTGCGATTGTGGAGCGACTGCGCCGCACCGCACCGGAGGCGCTGGTGATCGACTGCGAGGAGGAGGCTGCCTGGCCGATTCAGCGGATCGACCAGATGATCGCCGCGAACCTCACCGACGACCGGGTGTTCGGCGTGATGAGCCACGCCGAGTTGACCGAGTTCTACGATCCGGAGCGGCTCGAACGCATCGCCACCACGGCGCGTACCTCGGCGCAGCCTGTCGTGATCGTCGGTTGGGGGGCGGCGCTGGTGCCGGTGCCGGCCGACCTGGTCGTGCTGGCCGACCTGCCACGGTGGGAGATCCAGCAACGCCAGCGTGCCGGCATGCCCAACTGGCGTTGCCACAACGGCAATGAGGACGTGCTGCGCAAGTACAAGCGCGGCTTCTTCGTCGAGTGGCGGGTCGCCGACCGGCACAAGCGTCCACTGCTGCAGCGGATGGACCTGCTGCTCGACACCACCGTTTCGGTGGCCGAGGCGGTCCTCGTCCCCGGCAACGCGGTCCGCGCCGGACTGCAAGAGGCGACCGTCCGTCCGTTCCGGGTGGTGCCGTTCTTCGACCCGGGAGTGTGGGGCGGGCAGTGGATGCGGCAGGTCTGCGGCCTGGATGCCGACACCCCGAACTTCGCCTGGTGTTTCGACTGCGTGCCCGAGGAGAACTCCCTGCTGCTCGACATCGGCGAGGTCAGCGTCGAGATCCCGGCGATCAACCTCGTCCACGCCCACCCCGTCGAACTGCTCGGAGCCCTGACCCACGCCCGCTTCGGCCCGGAGTTCCCGATCCGTTTCGACTTCCTCGACACCATGAACGGGGGCAACCTGTCGTTGCAGGTGCATCCGTTGACCGGCTACATCCAGGACCACTTCGGCATGTCCTACACGCAGGATGAGTCCTACTACCTGCTGGATGCCGCCGACGACGCCGTGGTGTACCTCGGGTTGCGTACCGGCGCCGACGCCGGCCAGATGATGGCCGACCTGCGAGCGGCCCAGGACGGACGCGTGCAGTTCGACGCCGACCGCTACGTCAACACGTTCCCGGCCCGCAAGCACGACCACTTTCTGATCCCCGCCGGCACCGTGCACTGCAGCGGGTCGAACTCGATGGTGCTGGAGATCTCGGCCACGCCGTTCATCTTCACCTTCAAGATGTGGGACTGGGGCCGAGTGGGGCTGGACGGCCTGCCCCGGCCGATCAACATCGACCACGCCGAGGCGAACATCCAGTGGAGCCGCGACAGCGAGTGGACGGCCCGCAATCTGGTCGGTCGGGTCGACGAGGTGACGCGCGGCGAGGGCTGGGTCGAGGAGCGCACCGGCTTGCACGAACTGGAGTTCATCGAGGTGCGGCGGCACTGGTTCACCGGACCGGTGCCGCACCACACTGGGGGCACGGTCAACGTCCTGAACCTGGTCGAAGGGGCAGAGGCGCTCGTCGAGAGCCCGACCGGCGCGTTCGCGCCGTTCGTGGTGCACTACGCAGAGACGTTCATCGTCCCGGCGGTGGTCGGGCCGTACACGATCAGTCCTCACGGGTCTGCGGACGGCCAACGCTGCGGCACGGTCAAGGCATCCGTCCGCGGAACCCAGGCGGGAGTCGCGGCCTAGGCCGGAGGGGTGACCATGTGCGCAATCCCCGTCCTTGAGATCGGTGGATCCCATATCACCGCCGCGCTGGTGGACGGTGCAGCGCAGACCGTCCAGGAACGCCACGAGGTGTCCCTGCCACTGATCGCCGGATGTGAGGAGTTGATCGGCGCCTTCATCGCTGCCGGCCGGAGCATAGCCGCGCATCGCGAGGCTGACTGGGGGGTCGCGATCCCCGGCCCCTTCGACTACGAGCGGGGTATCGGCCGGTTCGAGGGAGTCGCGAAGTTCGAGGCGCTCAATGGCATCGACCTCGGCGCAGCGCTGCGGCCAGCGCTGGCTGCTGCAAAGATCCGGTTCCTGAACGACGCCGACGCCTTCGGCATCGGCGAGGCCGTCGCCGGCGCGGCCCGCGGCCACCACCGGGTCGTCTGCCTGACACTGGGGACCGGAGTCGGCTCGACGTTCATCGCTGACGGCTACCCGGTGAAGTCGGGGGATCAGGTGCCGCCGGACGGTTTCGTCCATGTCCTGACCCACTCCGGCCGCGATCTGGAGGACTGGATGTCGCGACGCGCCTTGCGACGCGCCTACGCCGAGGCCACCGGCCAGGATCTCGACGTGATCGACATCGCAGGCCTGGCCCGTGCCGGCGATCCGATCGCCGTCAGCGTCTGGCAGACCGCTCTGGAAGCGATGACCGCAGCCATCGGGCCCTGGGTTCGCCGATTCGGTGCCGATCTCGTCGTGGTCGGCGGCGCCATTGCGCGGTCCTGGGACGTGGTCGGACCACTGCTGACCGCCGGGTTCAGTGCGGCATCGGCGACTGTCGAGGTGGTTCACGCCCAGCGCCTTGATGATGCCGCACTGTTCGGTGCCGCGCGATGGGCCATCGCACCCTGACTGGGTCCAGCACAGTTCGATAGTGGTTCGGCAGGGACGGTTCGGCCGAACCGCGTCCCCAGCAGTCACCGGGCTCGCCGCGGGCGGCCCTCGCAGTGGGCGAGTGTGGAGCCGCCTCACTGTTCGCATCGGAAGGCGCCCCCACCAGGACTCGAACCTGGGACCGTCAGATTAGAAGGCTGCTGCTCTATCCGCTGAGCTATGGGGGCTCGCGCCTCTCGATGGTAGCGCCCGCAGCAGCCACGCCGATGCAGGGACTCTGGTCTGCCGCGGGCAGCCGGGGCAGGATGGGGTGATGACCACCACCGATCTCGTCCTGGACTCCCTCGAGCGCGTCCACGAACTCATCCCGGCCGTTCTGGACGGCCTCGACCGCGACGACGTGCTGTGGCGTCCCGACCCGGATTCGAACTCGATCGGCTGGCTGGTCTGGCACCTCACCCGGGTCGAGGACGACCACCTAGCCGATCTGGGCGGGATCGGCCAGATCTGGCCGGACTGGGCCGGACGGTTCGGCCTGCCCTACCCGGTGTCCGCTCACGGCTACGGCATGACCTCGGCAGAGGTGGGTGCCTTCGACGTCCCCTCCCCCAGTCTGCTCGTGGACTACGCGGCAGCGGTTGCCGAGCAGTCGCGGCAAGTGCTCGCCGGGCTCGGTGAATCCGACTACGACCGGGTGGTCGACACCCGGTGGGATCCACCGGTGACCCTCGCCGTCCGACTGGTCTCGGTGATGGTCGAGACCGCGCAGCACATCGGCCAGGCGGCCTACGTCCGCGGCCTTCGGGAGCGCGCGATCGCCCGGCCCTCGGACTGGGTCGGACACGTGTAGACCGGACGCGACTCAGTCGCCGACGGTGTCCCGGGCGCGGGAGACGATCAGCGGATCCACCTGGTCGACCACCGCGTGGTCCTTGTCCTGGTACTCGAACTGGCTCAGGAAATAGCGGATCGCGTTCAGCCGGGCACGTTTCTTGTCATTGGAGCGGATGGTGATCCACGGAGCGTGGTCGGTGTCGGTGCCGGCGAACATGGCTTCCTTGGCGGCGCTGTAGTCGCTCCAGCGGCCCAGCGACTCCAGGTCCATCGGCGAGAGCTTCCAGCGCCGGACGGGGTCGATCTGCCGGATCGCGAACCGCGTCCGCTGCTCGCGCTGGGTGACCGAGAACCAGAACTTGGTCAGGTGGATGCCGTCGTTCACGATCATCCGCTCGAACTCGGGCACCTGCTTCATGAACACCTGGTACTGCTGCTCAGTGCAGAACCCCATCACCCGCTCCACGCCGGCACGGTTGTACCAGGAGCGGTCGAAGAGGACGATTTCGCCCTCGGTCGGGAAGTGCCGGATGTACCGCTGGAAGTACCACTGGCCCTGCTCGGTGGTCGTGGGCTTGGTGAGCGCGACCACCCGGGCAGCGCGCGGGTTGAGGTGCTCGGTGAACCGCTTGATCGTTCCACCCTTGCCGGCTGCGTCCCGGCCCTCGAACAAGATGATGTGCCGGGTGCCGTTGTCCTGGCCCCAGTACTGCAGCTTCAGCAGTTCGATCTGCAGGAGGTACTTCTCGTGCTCGTAGCTCTCGCGATCGAGCAGTTCGTCGTAGGGGTAGTCCTCACGCCAGGTCTCCACCGCCCGGCCACCGGGGTCGATCAGCTGCGGGTCGGGGCTGTCCCCGTCCGCCACCGTGTAACCCTGCGCGACCAGGCGATCGATGAACACCCGTAGGTTCTCGTCCACATCCGGCTGGAAACCGTCCAGCTCCGGCAGACTCGTCATGACCCCTCCTGAGCAGGCGACGGCGATCGTCGCCGCTGGCTCCCACGATAACCGAGCGGGGACGAGATCGGGGGTGTGCCGCGTCGAGCGGCCGGACGGTCGTTGGTAGCTCAGGAATAGAGTGTCCTGCGTGACTGACTACCTGGTGTGGATCGACTGCGAGATGACTGGTCTCGATCTGACCCGCGACGCGCTCATCGAGGTCGCTGCGCTGGTGACCGATGCCGAGCTGAACGTGCTCGGCGACGGCGTCGACGAGATCATCCGCCCGCCCGCCGAGGCGCTGGACCAGATGGGCGACTTCGTCCGCACCATGCACGACAAGTCGGGTCTGCTGCCCGAGCTGGAGCACGGTATCAGCCTGGCCGAGGCCGAGGAGCGGGTACTGGCCTACGTCCGCGAATATGTCCCGGAGGCCAGGCGCGCTCCGCTGGCCGGCAACACTGTGGGTACCGACCGGAGCTTCCTCGCCCGCGACATGCCCGCCCTGGAGAGCCACGTCCACTACCGCAGCGTGGACGTGTCGAGCATCAAGGAACTCGCCCGGCGGTGGTTCCCGCGGGCTTACTACAACACGCCGTCCAAGTCGGGAAACCACCGCGCACTGGCCGACATCGCCGAGTCGATCGAGGAACTGCGCTACTACCGCGAGGCCGTCTTCATCACCCCGCCCGGGCTGTCGACCAGCAACCTGCGCGAGATCGCGTTCCGGCATCAGGGTTCCATCACCTCCACCCTGAACGGCCACGGTCGCGCCCCGGCCGACGCCGGCACGTCACCGGTCGAGACTCCGGAAGCTGATTTCAAGGATGCCGAGGTGACCCGCTAGACTGTCGCAGCCGTCGGGACCGCCCGACAGCGCATGGTGGCTGTAGCTCAGTTGGTAGAGCTCCTGGTTGTGGTCCAGGCGGCCGCGGGTTCAAGTCCCGTCAGCCACCCCAAACGGGTCAGGTGTGAACTTGCGACCAAGGGGCCACCCTTGGTCGCGGTTCGCGCCTGGCCCATTTTCTTCGCCTCGGCGGCCCAGCTCAGGGCGTCGGCGTGGAGGCCGGAGAGGCTCAGTCCGTCATACGGGTTCCGGTAGCCGACGCGCACGTCGTTGTCCTCGTCGATGTAGATCGCCCTGAACAGTGCTTGGTTGCACAGT
>NZ_JAYFPT010000004.1:0-27056 GCF_034927565.1 Propionicimonas sp. | reverse complement strand
AGGGGGACGAATGCGGCGACAGCGATGGTGGGTGGCAGCGATGCTGGGCGTCCTGGCCTGGACGATGGCCCCTGCGGCCAGCGCCTTCGACGCGGTGCTGCCGGTGTCGGGCAGCCTCGCCCGCGGGTTCGACCCGCCGGCCGAACGCTGGCTGGCCGGGCATCGCGGGGTCGACCTGCGGGCTGCCCCGGGCGCTCGGGTACGGGCCGCGATGGCCGGCCGGGTCGGCTTCGTCGGGCTGGTCGCAGGCAAGCCGGTGGTCACGGTGCTGCACGGCAGGTTGCGCACCACCTACGAACCGGTGGTGGCCAGCGTGGCTGAGGGCCAGTCGGTCTCGGTCGGTGAGGCGATCGGCCGACTGGCCGAAGGCCATGCCTGTCCAGGCGGCTGGTGCCTGCACTGGGGCCTCAAGCAGGGCGACACCTATCTCGACCCGATGCTGCTGATCCGGCGGCCGGAGGTACAGCTGCTGCCCGAGGCCGCTGTCGGTCTCGCCCGGGCCAGTGCAGCAGAGCGTGGATGACGCTCTCGTGACGTGACGTGACGTGACGCGAGGGTCGGCTCAGGCGCGGGGGTGTGCCTGGCGGAAGGCGGCACGCACCCGGTCGTCGGAGACGTGGGTGTAGAGCTGGGTGGTCGCCAGCGAAGCGTGGCCGAGGATCTCCTGTACCGAACGCAGATCGGCACCGCCTTCGAGCAGGTGGGTCGCCATGGCGTGCCGCAGACCGTGGGGGCCGAGGTCGGGTGCACCGGGAATCGCCGCCAACGCCTCGTGCACGATCCGTCGCACCACCCTCGGGTCGATCCGGGCACCACGCTCCCCCACGAAGACCGCCTGCCCGGCAGCTGGCCGGGCGAGCCGCTGCCGGTCGATGAGCCAGGCTTCCAGCGCCCGCCAGGCAGGTCGCCCGAGCGGCACGGTGCGCTCCTTGCCACCCTTACCCAGCACCCGGGCCAGACCGCGGGAGGTGTCCAGGTCGTCCAGATCGAGGCCGCACAGCTCCGAGACCCGGATCCCGCTGGCGTAGAGCACCTCCACGATGGCCAGATCCCGGCGTGCCAGCGCACGTTCGTCCGGGGTCTCGGCAGCCTCTGCCTGCTCGGCCAGCCGGTCGAGCAGCGCCCGGGCATGGTCGACCTCAATGGTCGGCGGCAACCGCCGGTCGAGCCGCGGCGATCGCAGGGCGGCCGCGGGGTCGCCGGACAACCGGCCGGTGTGCTGTGCCCAGGCGAAGAAGGTGCGAACGGCGGCCACCCGGCGGGCCAGCGTGGCCCGCTCGGCACCGCCGGCCTGTTGCACTGCCAGCCAGCGCCGCAGCGCCGTCAGGTCGATCTCCGAGACGGTCTGTTCCCCGACCCGGTCAAGGTGGGCGAACAGGTTGGTCAGATCACCCAGATAGGCGCGGACGGTGTGCGGGGACAGATTGCGCTCCACCGCCAGGTGACGGGCGAAGGCGTCGAGCAGTTCGGCCTGCTCGGCGGTCAACTGCTCGGCGGTGCCCGCTGCTTCCACACCCCGGTTCACCTGTTCAGCGTCCCCGTCCGGGGTGGCTGGCGCAAGCCGCCACGCGTCCGGACGTAGGATGCGGTCGAAGCGACGACAGTCAACCAGGTGGGACGACAGATGGATGTCAGGGAACTGATGGAAGGCGGCAGCGTGCTGCCGATCACGCGCTGGGGCACCCCGGTGATGCACTCCCCCACCCGCCCGGTCGAGACCTTCGATGACGATCTCAGGTCGCTGGTGCGCGACATGTTCGCCACCATGGAAGCCGCCCGCGGTGTCGGGCTGGCCGCCACCCAGGTCGGGCTCGACCTCGCGCTGTTCATCTTTGACTGCCCCGACGCCGACGACATCCACCACCAGGGCGTGGTCTGCAACCCGGTCGTCACTCTGCCGGAAGGCAGGGATCGCCGATTGGTGTCCGACGACGAGGGCTGTTTGTCGCTGCCGGGCGGCTACCAGCCGCTGGCCCGGCCCGACTTCGCCGTCTGCACCGGCCAGGACGCCTGGGGCAACCCGCTTCGGGTCGAGGGCACGGGCACACTTGCCCGCTGTCTGCAACACGAGACCGACCACCTGGGCGGCATCGTCTTCGGCGACCGGCTGTCGGGAAGGGTCCGCCGCAAGCTCTACGCCCAGGCAGACGAACTCGCCCACCTCTACCCCGACGATTGGCCGGTCACGCCCAAGAAGCGCTCCGCCGACCTCTGATTCCCTGTTCGCCGCCTCGGGATAGCAACGTCAGGGGGCGAGCGCGTAGCAGGCGATCGCGCTGGCGGCGGCCACGTTCAGCGAGTCGATTCCGGCCCGCATCGGGATCCGGACCACGGTGTCGGCACCCTTGATCCAGCGCCTGCTCAGCCCGTCGCCCTCGGTCCCCAGCAGGATCGCCACCTTGTCGGACGCGCCCAGCCGGCTGGCGAACCCTGCCAGCTCGACGGCGTCCTCGGCGAGCGCCAGCGCAGCGACGGTGAAGCCGGCTTCGTGCAGCAGTTCCGGGGCGTCCCGGTGCCCGGCCAGTCGCGCCCACGGCAGCGAGAACACCGCCCCCATCGACACCTTGATCGAGCGCCGGTAGAGCGGATCGGCACATCGCGGGCTGACCAGCAGCCCGTCCCAGCCCAGCCCGGCGGCGTTGCGGATCACCGCCCCGACATTGGTGTGGTCGACCAGGTCCTCCAGCACCACCAGCCGCCGGCTCCGCGCCAGGATATCGGCCACCGTATAGCGGTCGTGGCGGTGCAACGAGGCCAGCGCCCCGCGGTGGACGTGGAAGCCGGTGACCTGTTCGGCCAACTCCTCGGTGACCAGGTAGACCGGCGCGTCGATCTGGTCCAGCAGGTCTGCCAGGTCGGCCAGCCAGCGTTCGGCCAGCAGGAAGGAGCGGGGCTGGTAGCCCGCCTCCAGCGCCCGCCGGATCACCTTGGCACCCTCGGCGATGAACAACCCGTGCTCGGTCTCCAGCAGTCTGCGCAGCGAGGTCTCGCGCAGCCGGACGTAGTCGGCCAGCCGGGGATCGCCGGGATCGGTGACAGCGAGCAGGGTGGCCATGCCGGGCATCGTACGCGCGCCCGCCGGCTCGCCCCGAACCCACCGACGCCCGACTGCTGCGCCAAATCCGGTTCCACACCACAGCCGGAGGGAATATCCCCCTCCGCCACAGCTATCGAACCGGATTCGGCGAGCCCCGGCGGGTCGCCGGCATAGGCTGTGCGGCGACATGAGTTGGCTCACCCGCATCCCGATCGACCGCTTCCTGCTCGCGATCGTCGGTGCTGCGGTGCTGGCGACCCTGCTGCCGGTCCGAGGGGTCGGGGTGGACGTCCTCGACTGGGCCACCACGGCGGCGATCGCGCTGCTGTTCTTCCTCTACGGCGCCCGGCTCTCACCCGCCGAGACCCTGGCCGGCATCCGGCACTGGCGGCTCCACCTGACCATCCTCAGCTTCACCTACGTCCTGTTCCCGCTGCTCGGGCTGGCGATCGGTGCGCTGGCCGCTGGTCACCTGAGCCAGCCGGTGGTCACCGGGCTGATCTACCTGACGCTGGTGCCGTCCACCGTGCAGTCGTCGATCGCCTTCACCTCCCTCGCCCGCGGTAATGTCGCCGGCGCGGTGGTGAGCGCCTCGGCGTCGAACATTCTGGGGGTCGCCCTCACCCCCGCGCTGTGCTGGCTACTGCTGGCGAACACCGGCAAGATGGCGTTCACCACGTCCTCGATCCTGGACATCGTGCTGCAACTGCTGCTGCCCTTCGTCCTGGGCCAACTGTCCCGGCGCTGGACGGCCGGCTGGATCGCCGCTCACCCGCGGCTGAAGCTGGTCGACCGCGGCTCAATCGTCCTGGTGGTTTACGCTGCCTTCTCCGCCGGCATGCGGGAGAACATGTGGGCGCAGACCTCGGTGGGCGAGTTGCTGGTGCTGCTGGCGATCTGCGTGGTGGTCCTGGGGCTGATGCTGAGCCTGACCTGGTGGACGGCCCGCCGGCTCGGCTTCAGCGTCGAGGACGCCATCGCCATCCAGTTCTGCGGCACCAAGAAGTCCCTGGCCAGCGGGCTGCCGATGGCCGGCGTGTTGTTTGTCGGTCAGCCGATCGGCCTGCTCATGCTGCCGCTGATGATCTTCCACCAGGCCCAGCTGATGGCCTGCTCGGCGCTGGCCGGACACTACGCCCGCCGCGCCGAACCCGATACTGTCACCGAGCCGGCGGCAACCGACTGACGGCGGCTCTCAGCCCTGCGCAGGGGACTCGGGCTCGGTCCGCGCCTCGGGCGCCTCTCCGACCGCCCGCTGTGGGGCTGACTCCGGGCTCGCGATCGCCGGGCTCTCGCCCTGCGGTCGTAGCGCAGCAGCCCGGCGGCCCTCGATCGCGGCGGCCTCGGCGATCGCCTCCTGCACCGACTTCTGGGACTGCTCGTCCTCGGCAGCCTTCTGTGCCTGGATCTCGGCGAAGACGTCCACCTTCTTCGGGACGGCGAACTCCGAGACGTCCTCGGGCTCGGTGGCGATCGCGTTCACCGCATTGCCCGCTATGGTGCCCAGCCCCTTCAGCGCCTCGTTGAGTTCGCTGGGGATGATCCACACCTTGTTGGCCTCGCCCCGGGCGAGCTTGGGCAGCATCTGCAGGTACTGGTAGGCCAGCAGACCCTGGGTGGGCTTGGAGGCGTGGATCGCCGAGAAGGTGGTCGAGATCGCCTGGGCGTCGCCCTCGGCGCGCAGCATGGCCGCCTGGCGGTCGGCCTGGGCGCGCAGCACGGCAGCCTCCCGGTCGCCCTGGGCACGCAGGATCGCCGACTCCTTCTCACCGGATGCCGACAGGATCTGCGACTGCCGCTGCCCCTCGGCGATCAGGATCGCCGCACGCTTGTCGCGTTCGGCCCGGGCGCCCTTCTCCATCGCATCCCTGATCGTGGCCGGCGGTTCGATCGAGCGGAGCTCGACCCGGTTGACCTTGATACCCCACTTGCCGGTGGCCTCATCGAGCACCGAGCGCAGTTTCTGGTTGATCTCCTCGCGGCTGACCAGCGTCTGCTCCAGGTCGAGGCCGCCGATGATGTTACGCAACGTGGTCTGGGTGAGCTGCTCGATCGCCTGGATGTAGTTCTGCGCCTCGTAGGCCGCCCGCACCGGATCGACCACCTGGAAGTAGATCACCGAATCGATGTTGACCATCAGGTTGTCCTCGGTGATCACTCCCTGCGGCGGGAAGGGAACGACGGCCTCGCGCATGTCCATGGTGTAGCGGACGGTGTCGATGAACGGCACCAGCAGGTGCGGACCCGGGTCGAGGGTACGCCGGAACTTGCCCAGCCGCTCCACCACTGCCACCTGTTGCTGTCGGATCACCCGGACGCTGCGGACCAGGACGGCCACCACGATCGCGGCGACCAGGATCCAGATGATCAAAGGCAGATACTCCATGACTCCTCCTGCGCTCGTTGCTTCACGATAGCCGCCCGCGGCGCACAAGGCGGGTCAGGGCAGTGCCTGATGACGGGGATAGACCAGCAGGGTCGCGCCGTCGATCCGGTAGACCTCCACCTGCTCGCCGGCCGGGATGGCGCCGCCGTCCACGCTGCGGGCGCTCCATACCTCGCCGGCAACCTTCACCTCGCCGGTCTCGCCGGTCACCTCGGCGGTCACCGTGCCGCTGCTGCCCACCAGCTTGTCCACCGACGAGCGGTAGCCGGGCATTGAGCGCACCCGGTGCAGCAGGGTCGGCCGCAACAGCGCCAACATCGCCACCGCTACCACCACCGCGACGGCAAGCTGCACCCAGAACAGGCCGGGCAGGACGATCGCCGTGATCCCGCCGGCCACCGCGCCGGCGGCGAGCATGAGCAGGGTGAAGTCGAGGGTGGAGAGTTCGGTGACCGCCAGGCCGACGCCGAGCGCGAGCCACACCACCCAGACGTTCTCCGCCAGCCACTCCAGCATGGTGATCTCCTACCTGTGCACTGGCTTCATCATGCCAGCCGGCCGGTCGGGGCAGGCGGCTTTCGTCAGGCCAGACGTGCTGGCGGGCGCTGCCCGGCCCGGCTGGCGGCCCGGGCGGTCCAGCGTCCGCCGTCGTGCTGGACGTCGAGCAACAGACCGAAGGTGGCCGACAGTCTGGGCCCGGTGAGGGTTTCCTCGATCGGGCCGGCGGCAACCACTCGTCCGCGCTTCAGCAGCAGGGCGTGGGTGATCCCGCGCGGGATCTCCTCGACATGATGGGTGACCAGGACGGTGGCCGGGGCGTACTCGTCCTCGCAGATGTCGGACAGGGTGGCGACCAGCGCCTCCCGTCCGGCGAGATCGAGACCGGCGGCCGGTTCGTCGAGCAGCAGCAGTTCGGGGTCGGTCATCAGCGCCCGGGCGATCTGCACGCGCTTGCGCTCACCCTCGCTCAGGGTGCCGAAGGTGCGATCGGCGAGTTGTTCCACCTGCAGCTGGGCCATCAGCAGCCCGGCCCGCTCGAGGTCGGTCTGGTCGTACTCCTCGCGCCAGCGTCCCATCACCGCGTAGGCCGCCGACACCACCACGTCACTGACCCGCTCGGCCTTGGGGATCCGGTCGGCCAGGGCTGCCGAGGTGACCCCGATCCGGGGACGCAATTCGAACACGTCGACGGCGCCGAGGCGCTCGTCGAGGATCCGGGCGGTGCCACGGGTGGGGTGCCACTGGGCGCCCACGATCTGCAGCAGGGTGGTCTTGCCGGCACCGTTCGGGCCGATGATCACCCAGCGCTCGTCCTCCTCGACCCGCCAGGTGATCCCGTCGAGCAGGGTCGCTCCCGAGCGCACCACTGACACGTTCTCCAGCTCCACCACCGCCATGACCCCAACCTACCGGTTCATCCGGCGGGTACCGCTGCGCGAACCACCAGCTGGTGGTGGCAGGCGTCAGTCGGTGCCGAAATCGAAGGCCGCACCCTCCTCCGCCTCGGCGACGGCCGGGGAGACCTCGGCCGGCAGTTCGCTGATCGCCGGCGCCGCGCCCTGTTCGAGGACTCCCACCAGCTGGGAGATCGTGCCGCCAACCATGCCCTGGCCGGCGTACTGCTCCAGCCGGGTGCGGGAATCCTCGATATCGAGGTTGCGCATGGTGAGCTGACCGATCCGGTCCAGCGGACCGAAGGCGGCGTCCTCCACCCGCTCCATGCTCAGTCGCTCCGGGTGGTAGCTGAGGTTGGGGCCGTCGGTGTCGAGGATCGAGTAGTCGTCGCCACGGCGCAACCGCAGGGTCACTGTCCCGGTCACCGCCGAGCCCACCCAGCGCTGGATCGACTCCCGCAGCATCAGCGACTGCGGGTCGAGCCAGCGGCCTTCGTACATCAGCCGGCCGAGCTTCAGCCCGAAGGAGCGGTAGTTCTCCAGGGTGTCCTCGTTGTGGATCGCCGACAGCAGCCGCTCGTAGGCAATGTGCAGCAGGGCCATGCCCGGGGCCTCATAGATGCCGCGGGACTTGGCCTCGATGATGCGGTTCTCGATCTGGTCCGACATGCCCAGGCCATGCCGCCCACCGATCGCATTGGCCTGGTAGACCAGGTCCACTGCGGTGGCGAAGGTCTCCCCGTTCAGCTCGACCGGGCGGCCTTGCTCGAACCGGACGGTGACGTCTTCGGTGGGAACCTCGACCGCCGGATCCCAGAACCGCACGCCCATGATGGGTTCGACGATCTCGACCCCGACGTTGAGGTTCTCCAGCTCCTTGGCCTCGTGGGTGGCACCCCAGATGTTGGCGTCGGTGGAGTAGGCCTTCTCCTTCGAGTCGCGGTAGGGCAGCTTGCGTTCGGCCAGCCACTGGCTCATCTCGGCGCGGCCGCCGAGTTCACCGACGAAGGCCTCGTCCAGCCAGGGCTTGTAGATCCGCAGCTTGGGGTTGGCCAGCAGGCCGTAGCGGTAGAACCGCTCGATGTCGTTGCCCTTGTAGGTGGAGCCGTCACCCCACACCCAGACGTCGTCGTCGCGCATCGCGCGCACCAACAGGGTGCCGGTCACCGCCCGCCCGATCGGGGTGGTGTTGAAGTAGGCCTTGCCGCCGGTCCGGATGTGGAAGGCGCCGCAGGTCAGCGCGACCAGGCCCTCCTCGACCATCAGGTCCCGGCAGTCGACCATCCGGGAGAGCTCGGCGCCGTACTCCAGCGCGCGGCCCGGGACGGAGTCGATGTCCGGCTCGTCGTACTGACCGAGGTTGCCGGTATAGGTGCAGGGAATCGCACCCTTCTCGCGCATCCAGGCGACAGCGACCGACGTGTCGAGACCGCCGGAGAAGGCCAGGCCGACGCGTTCGCCGACCGGAAGTTCGGTGAGGACCTTGGGCATGGCCGGATCCTATCGGCTCGGTTCGGGGTCACCCCACCGTGCCCGTCCCTGGCAGGGCTCAGGGACGGGGGGCGGCCTCGTCGGTCATCCCCGCCTCGTGGTCGCGGGCATCACGGTTGACCGCGCTCACCACGGCCCGCAGCGAGGCGGTAACGATCGACTCGTGCAGACCGACCCCCCACATCACGTGGGCGTCCTCCCCCTCACCGATCTCGGTCTCGACATAGGCCGCCGCACGGGCGTCACCGCCGGCGGACAGGGCATGCTCGGAGTAATCCAGCACCCGGACGTGGTGGCCCAGGATGGCCAGGGCGTCCACGAAGGCCGACAACGGGCCGTTGCCCTCACCGATGACCTCGCGTTCAACGCCGTGGTTACGAACAACGGCGGTGACGGTGTAGCCGCCGCCGTTGGAGACGGCCTTGACGGTGACCAGTTCCAGCGGCTCGGTGCTGGTCAGGTATTCCGCGGAGAAGATCTCCCACAGCTCGGCCGGCGACACCTCCCCGCCCTCGGAATCGGTGTGCTTCTGCACTGCCCGGCTGAACTCCATCTGCAGCCGCCGCGGCAGTTCCAGCTGGTGCTCGGACTTCATCAGGTAGGCCATGCCGCCCTTGCCAGACTGGCTGTTCACCCGGATCACCGCCTCGTAGGTGCGGCCCACGTCGTGCGGATCGATCGGCAGGTAGGGTGCTTCCCAGGCGACCTCGTGGATCGTCTGCCCCTGGGAAGCCGCCTGCTTCTCCAGCGCCTCCAGCCCCTTCTTGATGGCGTCCTGGTGGGAGCCCGAGAAGGCGGTATAGACCAGATCCCCCGCGTACGGGTGGCGCGGATGGACCGGCAGGTTGGTGCAGTACTCGACAGTGCGACGGATCTCGTCGATGTCGGAGAAGTCGATCTGCGGGTCGATGCCCTGGCTGAACAGGTTCATGCCCAGCGTCACCAGGTCGACGTTCCCGGTGCGCTCGCCGTGGCCGAACAGGCAGCCCTCAACCCGGTCGGCGCCGGCCATCAGAGCCAGTTCGGTAGCGGCCACGGCGGTACCCCGGTCGTTGTGCGGGTGCAGCGAGATCGCCACGTGCGGCCGATTGCGGACGTTGCGGCCGAAGTACTCGATCTGGTCGGCGTAGGTGTTGGGCGTCGACCGCTCGACGGTCGCCGGCAGGTTCAGGATGATCTCGCGGCCCGCCTCCGGCGCCCACACGTCCATCACCGCGTTGCAGACCTCGATCGCGTAGTCGGTCGGGGTCTGGGTGAAGATCTCCGGGCTGTACTGGTAGCCGAACTCGACATCGGTCAGGTGCTGCTCGGCATACTTCATCACCAACTCGGTGCCGCGGGTCGCCAGCGCCATGGTCTGCGCCTCGTCCATGCCGAACACCACCCGGCGGAACAGCTCGGCGACCGCGTTGTACAGGTGAATGGTCGCCCGCTTCGCCCCGACCAGCGACTGCGCGGTGCGCTCGATCAGGTCCTCGCGGGCCTGGGTCAGCACCGAGATCGTGACGTCGTCGGGGATGGCGTCCTCGACGATCAGCGAGCGGACGAAGTCGAAGTCGGTCTGTGAGGCGGACGGGAATCCGACCTCGATCTCCTTGTAGCCCATCCGGACCAGCAGGTCGAACATCTTCCGCTTGCGCGAGGGCGTCATCGGGTCAATCAGAGCCTGGTTGCCGTCCCGCAGGTCGGTGGAGAGCCAGCGCGGCGCGTGGGTGATCTTCCTCGCCGGCCAGGTGCGGTCGGGCAGGTCGATCGGCTCGAACGGGGTGTAGCGGCCGAACGGCATCGGGCTGGGCTGCTGCACCGGCACAGCCTGAGGCCGGGTGGGGTGAATGGTTGTCATGGTGTTCCTCGCTGGGTTACTGGTGAGCCAGGCGCGTGACGAACTCCGCAGCGAGGAGGCCTGAACTTGGAACTAGGCCTCGCTGCGGCGAGCAAGCAGGAGGGTCGCCCACGACATGGGAATTACTGTCGCACACCACGGACCGATCCGCCAGCCTGCCCGTCGGCGTTTCAGAATCCGAGCCGGTTGAGCTTCTTCGGGTCACGCTGCCAGTCCTTGACCACCTTGACCTTCAGGTCCAGGTAGACCGGCATCCCGACCAGTTCGGCGATCTGGATGCGGGCGGCGGTGCCGACCTCCCGCAATCGCTGGCCACGGTGGCCGATCACGATCCCCTTCTGGGAGTCGCGTTCCACCACCATCGAGGCGTAGATGTCCAGCAACGGACGGTCGGCGGGACGGCCCTCGCGCTGGCCCAGCTCGTCGATGATGACGGTCAGGGAGTGCGGAAGCTCGTCCTCGACCCCCTCCAGGGCCGCCTCCCGGATCAGTTCGGCGATCCGGGTCTCCAGCGGCTCGTCGGTGACCTCGCCGTCGGGGTAGAGCCGCGGGCCCTCGGGCAGCAGCGCGATCAGTTCGTCGGCGACGACGTCGACCTGGTCGTCGGTCAGCGCCGAGACCGGGACGACACACGACCAGCGAATGCCGAGCTTGTCCTCCAGGGAGGCGATCTTCACCAGGTGCTCTGCCATCCGGGCGGGCTTGACCAGATCGGACTTGGTCGCCAGCGCCACCAGCGCCGGCGGCCGGGGCAACGCGGCGATCTCACCGACCAGGAACTCGTCCCCCGGACCAATCCGCTGGTTCGCCGGCAGGCAGACGCCGATCACGTCCACCTCCGACCAGGTCTGGAAGACCAGGTCGTTCAGCCGCTCGCCGAGCAGGGTCCGCGGCCGGTGCAGGCCGGGGGTGTCGACCAGGATCAACTGGGCATCCGGCCGGTTGACGATGCCGCGGATGACGTGCCGGGTGGTCTGCGGCTTGGAGGACGCGATCGCCACCTTCTCTCCCACCAGCGCGTTCAGCAGGGTCGACTTACCGGCATTCGGACGGCCAACGAAACAGGCGAAGCCAGAACGCGTCACGACGTCCTCCCCGCCGATTCGGCGGCCAGCTTGGCGGCGGCCTCGGCCGCCTCGTCGACGCTGTCGTCATCCTCGTCGGGCACCAGCGAGGCCAGCACCGTCTGGATCTGGTGGCGGCGGCCCGAGCCGCGCTCGGCGACCAGTTCGATGCCCTCCCAGTGCACCACCGAGCCCGGGATCGGCACCTTGTTCAACTCCTTGGCCATCAGCCCCAGCACGGTGTCGACCTCCTCGTCGTCCAGCTTGCGTCCGAAGAGCTCGCCCAGGTCGTCGATCGGGAGCCGGGCGGAGACCCGGAACCGGTTCTCGCCGAGTTGGGCCACCGGCGGCACCTCCTGGTCGTACTCGTCAACGATCTCGCCGACGATCTCCTCCAGGATGTCCTCGATGGTCGCCAGCCCGGCAGTGCCGCCGAACTCGTCGATCACGACCACGACATGGCTGCGGGTGAGCTGCATCTCGCGCAGCAGTTCGTCCACCGGACGGGAGTCGGGGCAGAAGGACGGCGGCCGCATCAGGGTTTCGACCAGTTCGCTGGTCTGCGCCTTCGGATTGTCGTACATCCGGCGGATGATGTCCTTGAGGTAGAGCACGCCGACCACATCGTCGACGTCATCGCCGATCACCGGGATCCGGCTGAAGCCCGACCGCAGCGCCAGCGAAACCCCTTGCCGCAGGGTTTTGGTGCGCTCGATGTAGACCATCTCGGTGCGCGGCACCATGACTTCCTTGACGATCGTGTCGCCGAGTTCGAAGACCGAGTGGATCATCTTGCGCTCGTCGGCCTCGATCAGCTCGTTCGCCTCAGCCATGTCGACCAGTTCCCGCAGTTCGGCCTCGGAGGTGAACGGCCCGTCGGAGAACCCCCTGCCCGGGGTGAGCACATTGCCGATCACGATCATCAACTGCGGGATCGGGCCCAGCACGGTGGTCAGCGCGTTCACCGGGCCGGCGGCGGCCAGCGCCACGGTGTCCACGTGCTGGCGTCCCAGGGTCCGCGGGGCGACGCCGAGCACGATGAAGGAGACCACCACCATGGTCAGCACCGGGAACAGCAGTTGCTCCCACAGCGCGGTCAGGTGCTCGAAGTAGACCAGGCTGACCAGCACGATGGCGGTGGCCTCCAACAGCACCCGCAGGAACAGGACGGTGTTGAGGTAGGGCGCGCGGTCAGCCACCAGTTGCTGCAGCCGCCGGGCGCCACCGCGGCCCTCGTCAACCAGGCGTTCGGCCCGGGACTTGGAGACCGACGAGAGCGCTGCCTCGGCGGCGGTCAGCAGCGAGGCCAGCAGGACACAGACCGCTGCGCAGGCGATCAGGGTCCACTGCGTCTGGGTCACCGCTGCCTCACCCGGCCTGGCCGGCAGCGGCCCGGTGTCTGCCCCATGCGGCGATGATCCGGTCGTTGAGGTCGAACATGACCTTCTTCTCGGCCGGTTCGGCGTGGTCGTGACCGAGCAGGTGCAGCAAGCCGTGGATCAGCAGGTAGTCGGCCTCCTGCTCCGCCGTCCGGTGATTCTCGGCCGCCTGCGCGGCGGTCACCTCCGGGCAGAGCACGATGTCGCCGAGCAGGCCGAGCGGCGGCTCCTCGCCGTCGCTGGGGGCACGCAACTCGTCCATCGGGAAGGACAGCACGTCGGTCGGACCGGGTTCGTCCATGAACTTCTCGTGGTAGGCGGCCATGGTCTGGGGGTCGACCAGCAGGATGGACAGCTCCGACTGGGGATGGATGCGTAGCAGCTCGAGCGCGAATTCGGCCAGGCCGACCAGGCGAGCATCGTCCACCGCGAGGCCGGACTCGTTGTTCAGGTCGATCATCGGGTCTTCCTGTCGTGGGTGGGGCTGTTCCGGGTGGCTTCGTAGCGGTCGTAAGCCGCCACGATCCTGCCGACCAGCCGGTGCCGGACAACGTCATGGCTGGTCAGATTGCAGAAGGCGATGTCGTGCACCCCGTCCAGCACGTCCTCGATCAGCTTCAGGCCGCTGCGGGTGCCGGTGGGCAGGTCGATCTGGGTGACGTCTCCGGTGACCACCATCTTGGAGTTGAACCCCAGCCGGGTGAGGAACATCTTCATCTGTTCCATCGAGGTGTTCTGCGCCTCGTCGAGGATGATGAACGCATCGTTGAGCGTGCGGCCCCTCATATAGGCCAGCGGTGCCACCTCAATGGTGCCCGCGGTCAGCAGCCGCGGCACGCTCTCGACATCGAGCATGTCGTGCAGGGCGTCGTACAACGGCCGCAGATAGGGGTCGATCTTGTCGTTGAGGGTGCCGGGCAGGAAGCCGAGCCGCTCGCCGGCCTCGATCGCCGGCCGGGTGAGGATGATCCGGTTGACCTGCTTGGCCTGCAACGCCTGCACGGCCTTGGCGACCGCCAGGTAGGTCTTCCCGGTGCCGGCGGGGCCGATCCCGAAGACCACCGTGTGGTTGTCGATCGCGTCCACATAGCGTTTCTGGTTGAGCGTCTTGGGACGGATGGTCTTGCCCCGGGTGGAGAGGATGTTGTGGGTCAGCACCTCCGCGGCCGGGACGTCGTGACTGACCATGCCGACCACGCGCTCGACCGCGTCCGTGGTCAGGCCCTGGCCGGTCCGGACGATGGTGATGAGTTCGGTCAGCACATCGGCGGCGGCAGTCACCGCTGCCGGGTCTCCGACGAAGGTGATCTCGTTGCCCCGCACGTGGATGTCCGCCTCGAGTGCCGACTCCAGGATCCGGAGGAACTCGTCGCGTGGCCCGAGGACCGACACCATGTTGATCGATGCGGGAATGGCGACGCGGCGCTCGGCGATGGCTGCGCTTGGCTGGTTCAGCGGTCCTCCTGTGACGTGAGGCCCCTTATCGTACTCAACCTGCCGACGCTGCGAACCTGTCGGTGGCAGCCACCAGTTCGGCGGCGATCTCCGGTTCGGTGATCGAGTGCCCGGCCAGCACCACCCGGTAGTCGGCCTCGGGCCAGACCCGGTGCAGGTCGTCGGCAGTGCGGACCGGACAGGGCAGGTCGTAGGCGCCCTGGACGATAACCGCAGGGATCTGCCGGAGCCGATCGGCCTGCTGGAGCAATTGGCCTTCGGCGAACCAGCCACCGTGGACGAAGTAGTGGTTCTCGATCCGGGCGAAGGCGACGGCGTGCTCCGGGTCGAGGGACTCCTCCACCGCTGCCTGGTCGAGGACCAGGTGGGAGGTGGCGGTCTCCCAGGAGGTCCAGGCCTGGGCTGCCGGCACATGGACGGCCGGGTCGGCAGCGAACAGCAGCTCGTGGTAGGCGGCAATCCGGTCGCCGCCGTGCCGCCGCAGCAGTTCGGAGGTCGCCGGCACCGTGCCCTGACCGCGCGGCCAGGGGGCGTCGAACGGCTCGTGGGCCCCCAGCAGCGGCGCCTCGAAGGAACGCCACCAGGCCGGTGCCAGGTTGCCGGCCCCGCCGTTGTAGTACCAGTCGAGCTCGCTGCGCCGCAGCGTGAAGATGCCGCGCAGCACCAGTGCGGTGACCCGGTCGGGGTGGGTCTCGGCGTAGGCCAGGGCCAGCGAACTCCCCCAGGAGCCGCCGAAGACCAGCCAGGCATCGATGCCGCGGTCAGCACGCAGCTTCTCCAGGTCGGCCACCAGGTGCCAGGTGGTGTTGGTTGACAGGTCGACCGCCGGTTCCGAGGCGTGCGGGGTGCTGCGTCCGCAGTTGCGCTGGTCGAACAGCACCACCCGATACCGCGCGGGGTCGAAGTAGCGGCGGTAGACCGCAGCCAGACCGCCACCGGGGCCGCCGTGGACGAACACCGCCGGCAGCCCGTCGGGGTTGCCGCACTCCTCCCAGTACAGCCGCTGACCGTCGCCGACGTCGAGCCAGCCGTGGGCGTACGGTTCGAGTGGCGGGTAGAGCGGGTCAGTCCTCATCGTCGAGGTCGTCGAGATCGTCGATGATGTGCACAGCGGCTTCCTCGGCACTCGCCGCGCCGCCGTCGATCCCGACGTCATGACCGACACTCTCGGCCTCAGCGTCCTCGCCCTCGTAGCCGTGATTGGCGTCCACCAGCCGTCCGGCCCGGTGATGGCCGACCTCACGGGGTTCGTTCGGGTCGGGGTTCCACGGACCGTCGAGCCGCGGCGGCTCGACCCACTCCTGACCGATGCGTTGTTCCAGGGTCTCGCCCTGGCGCATCTCGGCGGGAGTACTGCCGAAGCCCATCGCGGGCGACCAGCGTTCGGGCGTCACATAGCCTTCGTCGAGCACGTCGACCACGCCGCGGTCCAGCAGGGTTCCCTCAGGCTGCAGCTGGTCGAGCTGCTCCGATTCTTCGGGGACGGCTTCGTCGTAGTCGGTCATACTCCTAGCCTGCCACGACCGGGGTGAACTGGCACCCACCGTGTTCGCCGGGGCGTGTCCCGTCAGGTGATGTGGGCGCGGGTAGACTCGTCAGATACCAGGCGCCTGCACGCAGGCCGCAACGACCTGCCGGAAGGCGGACGCCGCTGCGAACAGGAGAAGCTATGTCAAGCGGCTACGACGAGGCAGTACCGTCAGCTCCGGACGGACAGCCGGACCCGGCCACGGGCCAACGTTCGATCGGCAACCCGGGGACGACTACCGACCCGACCGACGAGTTCGACCAGCCACGCTCGATCGGCAACCCCGGAACAACCATCGACCCGACCGACGAATACGACCAGCCACGCTCCAGCGGCAACCCGGGACCGCACCAGTAGGCCGGACAGCAACGGCCTGACCCGGCCGTGCCGGGTCAGGCTCCGGCCGGCAGCAGCCAGGTTCGCGTCAGCTCGAAGCCGACCTCGACATAGGCGCCGGCCTGGAGGATGCCTGCCTCGTCCGGGTCGGCCTCGGCCGCGGTGATGTTGCCCTGCGCGGTCTCGACCACATACTCCACCGACTCACCGTAGAAGACGGTGGACAACACCCGCCCGATCTGGCCGCCGATGGTCTGCTCAGCGACCGGCTCCAGCCGGATCGACTCCGGCCGCACCAGCAGGACGGGCTGGCCGTCGAGCGCTCCCGGTGCCGCCGGCGTGACGAACTCCTCGCCCAGTACTGCCACCCGGACCTGACCCTCCCCAGCGCGATGGGCGGCATCGACCTTGAGGAAGTTCGCCCGGCCGATGAAGTCGGCAACGAAGACCGTCGCCGGATGGCGGTAGATCTCCACCGGCGTGGCGGCCTGCTCGACCCGGCCCTCGTTCATCACCACGATCCGGTCGGACATGCTCATCGCCTCGTCCTGGTCATGGGTGACGTAGACGCCGGTGATCCCCAGCCGCTTCTGCAGCCGCCGGATCTCCGAGCGCATCGCCACTCGCAGTTTGGCGTCCAGGTTGGACAGCGGCTCGTCGAACAGCAACACCTTCGGCCGCATCACCATCGCACGGGCCAGTGCGACCCGCTGCTGCTGGCCGCCGGACATCTGGGCGGGGGCACGGTCGCGCATGTGGGTCAGGCCCATCGAGGTGAGCGCCTGTTCGACCTCGTCGTTGAGCTGGGCGGCCGGCAACTTCTTCAGCTTCAGCCCGTAGGCCACGTTCTCCCACACCGTCATGTGCGGAAACAGCGCATAGGACTGGAAGACCATCGCCATCGGCCGCCTGTCCGGGGTGACCGCAACCATCGACTGGCCGTCCAGCAGGACGTCCCCGGCACTGGGGGTCTCGAAACCGGCGATGATCCGCAGCGTGGTGGTCTTGCCGCAGCCGCTGGGGCCGAGCAGGGTGACGAATTCGCCGGGGGTGATGGTCAGGTCGATCCGGTCGAGTGCCCGCACCACCGACTTCTTGGTGGCGAACACCTTCTCCAGGCCGGCCAGCACCAGTTCGCCGGACGATGAGGAGGTTGTCATCTGAGGCTCCTTCACGAAGCAAGGGCGTCGGCGGCCAGCGGAGAGCGATCGCGGACGACAAGGTTGAGCAGGCCGATGACGGCCATGACGAGGATGATCAGCAGGGTGCAGTAGGCGAAGGCGTGGCCGAACCGCCCGGCGTCGACCTCGGCGAAGATCTGGGAGGTCATGATCTTGGTCTGCGGGGTGGTGATGAAGATGATCGGAGACAGCGTGGTCATCGAGCGCGCGAACGAGTAGGTCAACCCCGAGAGGAAGGCCGGCCGGATCAGCGGCAGGGTGATCTTGCGGAAGGTCTGGAAACCCGACGCCCCCAGGGAGGTGGAGGCCTCGTCGATCGCCGGGTCGATCTGCTGCAGCGCCGCCACCCCCGAGCGCTGGCCCGACGGCATCGAACGAATCACGTAGACCATCACGATCGCCAGCGCGCCGGCCAGGATCGCACGGCCGCCGGCCAGTGCCGGGAACCACATCCGTCCGCCCGCAATGTAGGCCTGGGAGAAGGCCACCGAGTAGCCGATGCCGACGACGGTGCCGGGGACTGCCAGCCCGAGCATGCCCACGAAGTCGAGCACACCCTTGCCGCGGCGAAGCTTCACCACCACCAGCCAGGCGATCAACATGCCCAGCACGCCGGCGATCGGGGTTGCGATCAGCGCCAGGGTTGTGGTGGTGATCATCGCCTGGGCACCGATGCCCTGCAGGATGAAGCGGTAGTTGTCCAGCGTCCAGCTGTTGTCGATGCCCAGGGACTGGATGAAGCCGCCCACGATCACGGTGCCGTACATCAGCACGACCAGGGCGACCACGAGGGTGGCTCCGGTCCTGATGGCGACGAATCCGGCACCACGCCGGAGCAGTTGCGGCTTTCCGGCCGGTTTGCCGGTGACGCTGACCACGCTCTTGCGGGACACCCAGTAGCGCTGCACCATGAAGACCAGCAGCGCCGGGAACAGCAGCACCACCGAGTAGGCGGCACCGGCGCCCACGTTGTACTCGCCGGTGATCGCGATGAACGCCCGCGAGGCCAGCACGGTGTAGTCGCCGCCGATCGCCAGCGGGTTGGCCAGGTCGGCGATGGCCTCCACGAAGAGCAGCAGGAAGCTGCTGGCGATGCCGGGGATCATCATCGGAAAGGTGACGGTCCGGAAGATGGTCCATTTCGACGCACCGAGGGACTGGGCGGCCTCGTCGAGGGCCGGGTCGAGGTGCTCGAGCAGGCCCTTGAAGTTCATGTAGGCCACCGGGAAGAAACTCAGCGACAGCACGAAGGCCAGCCCACCCAGCCCGTAGGGGCTGATCGACAACCCCAGCAGATCGTGGCTGATCAGCCCGCGGCGGCCGAACAGGGTGATGGTGGCGGTCGCGACGGCGAACGGCGGCGAGACGATCGGCATCAACGCCACCAGGTGGAAGAACTTCTTTCCCCGGAATCGCAGCCGCACCTGGGCGTAGGCCAGCAGGAAGCCGATGGCGGTCCCGATCAGCCCCACCACTACACCCAGGACGATGGTGTTGAGGATCACCGTGCGGTTGAAGGCGGTGGAGAAGATGTGGGCCAGGACCTCGCGTCCGTCCTCGCCGAAGGCATTGGACAGCACCTTGATCAGCGGGAAGCCGATCAACAGGAACAACACCATGCTCACCAGCAGGATCAGGACGCGGGTGGAGGTGTCCTGGCGGAGTTGGCGGGGTCGGCGCTGACCGGTCGTGGCCGCAGGGGTGGAGACGGCAGTGCTCACTCCTTCGGCTCCGAGGCGATCTCGGCGTCGAAGCGTGCGATCAGGCCGGACTTGGCTGCGGCGGCTGCGGCGAAGTCGTAATCGATCAGCTTGATCTCGCTCAGCTTGGCCATCCGCTCGTCGGTGACGGCGTCCGGTGCAGTCAGCACCTGGAAGGAACCGACCGTCGGGCCGATGTCCTGCGCCTCGGCAGTCAGTGCCCAGTCGATGTAGGCCTTGGCGGCGGTCGGGTTCTGGTTCTTGGCGATCATCGCCACGCCGCCGATCTCGTAGCCGGCACCGTCCGACGGGTGGGTGACGACCAGGCTCTTGGCACCTTCCTCGCGGTACTTCACGCAGTCGTGGGTGAAGATGATGCCCACTGCCACCTCACCGCGGGCGGCCGCCTCGCCGGGGGCCGAGCCGGTCTTGGAGTACTGCAGGATGTTGGAGTTCAGCTTCTTCATGTACTCCAGGCCCTGGTCCTCGCCGCCCTTCAGCACGACCTGGGTCCACAGTGCGGTGTAGGCAGTGCCCGAGGTCGCCGGGTGAGCCATCATGATCTGGCCCTTCAGCTTGGAGTTGAGCAGGTCCTCCCACGACATCGGTTGCTCGACACCCAGTTCGGACAGCACCTCGGTGTTCGAACACAGCCCGAGGGCACCCACGTAGACACCGGTCCACCAGCCGTCGGGATCCTTGTACTGCGCAGGGATGGCGGCGGCGTTCGGGGAGACATAGGCCTCCAGCAGGTTCTTCTCCCTGGCCTGGCCGTAGCCGTCGGCCGGGCCGCCGTGCCAGACGTCGAACTCGGGCTGCTCCTTCGCCGACTCCAGGCGGGCCACCGCCTCACCCGAGCTCAGCCGGACGAAGCTGGTCTCGACTCCGGTCTTGGCCTGGAAGGCCGCGGTCATCGCCTGGCACCAGTCCTCCTGGGCGCCGCAGGCGACGACCAGTTTGCCGCTCGGCTTTCCGGTGTCCGTACCCACGCCTGCCTCGTCGACGGCGCAGGACGCCAGCATCGTGAGGGTGAGGGCAAAAGCGGAGGTGAGTGCTGCTCGAGATCGGATCTTCATGGGGGTAGTCCTTTCCGCAAGGTCCAGCCGGCGACTCTGCCCGGTCTGGTCTGAGCCTGATGCTAGGACAGCCGCGTTCGGCAGTGGGCTACGCCGAGGTCACGTTTGGTGACAGCTGTGTCACCGTCGGTCCGGGAGCAGATCGGGCATCAGATAGCCCTCTCCCCGCACGGCGACGATCAGGGGCGGCTCGGTGTCGCCCAGTTTGGCACGCAGCCGGTGGATGGTGGTCTTCAGCATGTCCCGGCCGGTCTCGGGCGCCTCGGTCAACCAGGCGGTGGCGACCAGGTCGCGCCACGAGACCGGTTCTCCCCGGTGCTCCAGCAGCGTCACCAGCAGCCGCAGTTCAGCGTCCGAGACCGGCACCCTGCGGTGGCCGACCCGGACCGTGTTGGAGCCGCGGGTCAGCACCAGCGGGCCGTTGTTGAGTTCACCCTGGGCGTTGCGCCGCAGGATCACCGCCACCCGCATCAACAACTCCCGGGCATTGAACGGCTTGACGATGTAGTCGTCGGCGCCGGCCTCGAAGCCGGCCACCCGCTCCTCCGGGGTGCCCTTGGCCGACAGGAAGCAGACCGGGATGTCGGTGGAGTCCCGGATCCTGCGGCACAGGGTGAGGCCGGAGGCATTCGGCAGCATGATGTCGCACAGTGCCAGGTCGAAGTGCTGGGCGCGAACATGCTGCAGGGCGGTCTCGGCATCGGGAGACCCAACCACGAGGTAGCCGGCCCCGGTGAGAATGTAGTCGCAGATGTCGAGCATCTGGGGCTCGTCCTCGACCAGCAGGATCCGCGCCTTCACGGGCTCCGTCATGCCACCACCTCGTTGGGGCCGCCGATCGGCAGGTTGAACATCATCGTGGTTCCTCGCTGGGCCACGGTATCAACGAACAGCCGGCCGCCGTGCCGCTCGACGATCTGCTTGGTGATGATCAGGCCCAGGCCGGTGCCGCTGCGCAGCGGGCGCCCGGAGGCGAACCGGTGGAAGAGTTCCAGCCGCTCGGCGGCGGTCATGCCCGTCCCGTCGTCGGTGACCGACACCAGGACGTCATACTCGCGCTGGGTGACCCGGACGGTCACCGGACTGCCGGCCGGACTGACCACCACCGCGTTGTTGATCAGGTTCGCCAGCGCCTGCCGTACCAGCAGCTTGTCGGCCTGCACCCAGCAGGGCACGGTCGGGCAGTCCATCACGATCGGGCTGCCCCGCAGCCCGCGCAGGTCGGCGACCAGCCCGACGACGATCTCGGCCACGTCGCAGGGCTCGAGGTGGAGATTGAACCGTCCGGCCTCGATCCGGGCCTGGGTGAGCAGGTCCTCGGCCAGTTCGATGGTGGAGTCCGCCTGGTGCCGGATGGTCTCGACGAACCGGGCCTGGGCGGACGTGAGCGGTCCCGGGCTCTGGCTGGCCAGCAGATCACCGGACAGCTTGACCATGGTCAACGGGGTGCGCAACTCGTGGCTCAGCATCGACACCTGGTCGGCCCGCCAGCGAGCCAGGCTGCGCAGCCGCCGGGCGTCGGCGGACGCCCGGCGCCACTCGACGGCACACCAGACCACCGTCGCCGCCGCCACGGCGAGCAGCGTCGCCATGACCGCCATCGCCCAGTCCACGGGCAGGATTCTAGGCTGGCTGGCCGGCGGCGTCCCAGACGAATTCGATGGTGCCGGCGAGGATCACCCGGGTGGCCGGTTCGATGGCGAACGGCTCGCGCGGCCGCAGGGTCACCGCCGGTGCCCCTGGCGGCACCACCACAGTGCCGTTGGTCGAGCCGAGGTCGCGCAGCAGCACGTTCCAGCCGTCCAGCAGCACCTCCAGGTGCATCGAGGAGGTGTCGCGGTCGGGGTCGACCAGGGTGACCAGCCGTGTCGGCTCCCCGCTGTGGCCGTCGGGCAGGGTGGGATGGCGGCCGAGCACGATGCCCCGGTCGAGGGTGACCACCTCGCCGGTGGACAGCCGCAGCACGCCCAGCGGCGGGCGCTGGGCCTCGAACGGCTGCTGCGCGGCCAGGGGCTGGCGGCACGCCCGGCAGAAGGCGACGTGCGGTGGGTTGAGGTGGCCCTGGGGGCACTGGACGGCCAGCACCACCGGCGCGATGAACAGCGGTGGCCCGGGCGGCGGCGACCAGTCGGACGGCGGAGCCGACGGCGGCGGGCCGCCGCCGAGCAGGGCGGTCGCCGGGCCCGGGTCCGGTGCCGGTGGCAGGCCGTCAGTCGGCTCGTCGGCAGCCAGCCAGATCCGGTCGGCCAGCACCACTCCCTCACCGAGCCGGAGCCTGACCCCGGTCGGCTCCCCGGCGGCGATGGCGGCCACCTCCGTCCCCACGGGCAGGCTGCGGTCGGTCAGCAGGCCGGAACCGGTGATCTGGGAACCGTCGGCGAGCAGCGCGGTGTAGCTGCCCCGGACCACCACCCGCGGCCCGGTTGTGCCCCGCTCGAGAATCAAGAAGTCGCTGACCGCCCGCAGCCCCGGCGACAGCAGCACCTCGACCAGGTCATCGGCCGAGGCAGCGGTCGCGGCACAGCTGGCCAGCCGACTCACCAGCGGATGGGTCGGCTTCAGCGACACCAGGGCGGCGACCAGCGGTCCGCAGACCGCAGTACCGCTGCCGGGCTGATAGGTGAAGCGCATTGCTGCATCGTGCCACATGCCGCAACGCCGGGAGTCAAGCCGGACGGCGCGCTAGCGGCGTCCGGAATAGACGAGGCTCGCTCTCGGCCGCTCCGCGGGTGAAGCGGGTGGAGTCTCGACGGACGGCGCGCTAGCGGCGTCCGGAATAAAAGCGGCCCAGGAACTCCGTCCGGAAGGCCTCGAACTCGCCGGCCTCGATGCTGGTCCGGATGTCGTCCACCAGCCGGACGGTGAACCGCTCGTTGTGGATCGTGGCCAGGGTCGAGGCCAGCATCTCCTTGGCCTTGAACAGGTGGTGCAGGTAGGCCCGGGTGTAGTGCTGGCAGGTGTAGCAGTCGCAGTCCTGGTCGATCGGGGCGAAGCGGCGCCGGTTGGCGGCGGTCACCACGTTGAACCGGCCGTCGGGGGTGTAGAGCGCGCCGTTGCGGGCGACCCGGGAGGGCATCACGCAGTCGAAGGTGTCCGCGCCGGCCGCGACGGCGGCAAAGAAGTCGTCCGGTTCGGAGATCCCCAACAGGTGCCGGGGCTTGTCGAAGGGCAGTTCGTCGGTGACCCAGCCGACGATGGTGCCGAGATTCTCCTTCTCCAGCGCACCACCGATGCCGAACCCGTCGAACGTCCTGCCCTCGACCGTCAGACCGGCCAGGTCACGAGCGGCCTGCCGGCGCAGGTCCTGGTACTGGGCGCCCTGCACCACCCCGAACAGCGCCTGGTAGGGCTTGCTGGCCCGGACGGCGGTGAGCCGGTCGTGCTCGGCCAGGCAGCGGGCCGCCCAGGCATGGGTGCGGTCGACCGAGCGCTCCTGGTAGCCGCGGGTGTTCATCAGCGTGGTCAACTCGTCGAAGGCGAACATGATGTCGGCGCCCAGCTCGTGCTGGATCCGCATCGAGACCTCCGGGGTGAACCGGAGCTGGTCGCCATTGAGGTGGGACCGGAAGGTGACCCCGTCGTCGTCCACCTGCGCCAGCCGCTGCTTGCCCTCGGCGATCACGTCGTCGTCGGCCAGGCCGACGGTGTCCATCGCCAGCACCTTCTTGAAACCGACCCCCAGGCTCATCACCTGGAAGCCGCCGGAATCGGTGAAGGTGGGGCCGGGCCAGTTCATGAACGCCCCCAGGCCGCCGGCGGCATCGACGATGTCGGAGCCCGGCTGCAGGAACAGGTGGTAGGCGTTGGCCAGCACTGCCTGCGCGCCGAGGGCCGCCACCGACTCCGGCAGCACCGCCTTGACCGTGGCCTTGGTGCCGACCGCGACGAACGCCGGGGTGCGGATCTCGCCGTGCGGGCTACGGATCACGCCGCTGCGACCACGGCCGTCGGGCAGGACGGTGCCGGGGGTGAAGCCGAAGGCAGCCTCAGCCACGAGCATCGCGGGCGCTGAGCGCCTGGAGCTGGGCCAGGGCCACCACGCCCGCCGTGGAGGTGCGCAGCACGGTGTCGGCGATCAGCACCACCTGGCCGCCGGCCGACGCGAAGGTCTCCACCTCGGCGTCGGTGAGTCCGCCCTCGGGGCCGACGATGAACATCACCTCGCCGCTGCCGGGAAGATCCAGTCCGGCCAGCGGCTCGGTGGCGGTCTCGTGCAGCACGACAGTGAGCGCGGTCTGCTTGATCCGCAGCGCGAGTTCGTCGGTGGTCAGCGGTGCGCTGACGATCGGCACTCGGAACCGCCGGGACTGTTTGGCCGCTTCGCGCGCGGTGGCGCGCCAGCGGGTCAGCCCGCGTTCAACCCGTTCCGGCGTCCACTTCACCACCGACCGCTCGGCCTGCCAGGGGACGATCTCGTCCACGCCCAGTTCGGTGAGCAGATCGACTGCCTGCTCGGCGCGGTCGCCCTTGGGCAGGGCCTGGACAGCCACGTAGCGAATCGGGCCGGCCGGGGTGTGCACCACCTCGTCGACCTCGACGGCGAGCTTGCCCTTGCCCAGCTCGACCACCGGTCCGCGGACGGCGGTACCGGCGCCGTCGGCGATCCAGATCACCTCGCCGAGCCGGATCCGCCGGACCGAGACGGCATGCCGGCCCTCGTCCCCGGTCAACTCGACGCGGCTGCCGAGGGCGGGGTCGTCCAGGTAGGACAGGAAGACCGGTTCGGTCATGAGAAGGTCTCCTTCAGCCAGCCGAGCACCCCGCTGCGGTGCTTCGACGCCGCCACCTCGGGACGGCCCTCGTCGCGCAGTTCGGCGAACTTCCGCAGCAACTCGCGCTGCTCGTCGTCCAGCTTCATCGGCGTCTGGACCAGCAGGGTGACGCCGAGTTCGCCGCGTCCTCCGCCGCGCAGCCGCGGCACGCCGCGACCGCTGATGGCGATCCGGGTGCCGGACTGGGTGCCGGCCGGGATGGCCACCGCGACGGTCGCCTCGGACGGGTCGAGGTCGTCGCGTTCGGCCTCCAGAGTGTCGAGTGTGATCTCGGTGCCCAGCGCCGCCGCGGTCATCGGCACCTTGACCACCACCTCCAGGTTGTCGCCCTCGCGCTTGAAGATGTTGTGGGGTGCGACCGCGAGTTCGACGTACAGGTCGCCGGCCGGACCGCCACCGGGGCCCACCTCGCCCTGGGAGTCGAGGTGGATCCGGTTGCCCGAACTCACCCCGGCTGGGATCTTGACGTTGATCGTGCGATTGCTGCGCACCCGGCCCTCACCGGAGCACTCACCGCAGGGGTGCGGGATCACGGTGCCATAGCCGCGGCAGGTCGGGCAGGGCTGGGTGGTGCGGATATCGCCCAGGAAGGAGCGCTGCACCTGGGTGATGTCGCCCTGACCGTGACAGGTCTGGCAGGTCATCGGTTCGGTGCCCGGCTCGGCGCCGGCGCCGTTGCACTTGGGGCAGATCACCGCGGTGTCCACCCGTAACGGCTTGGTGATCCCGAAAGCGGCCTCGGCGAGGGTGAGCGAGAGCCGGACGAGGGCGTCCTGACCGCGCCGGGTGCGCGACCGCGGGCCGCGACTGGAGGTCTGCGCGCCGAACATCGCGTCCACCAGGTTGGTGAAGTCGAAGCCGGCGCCACCGGGGAAGCCGAACCCGCCGAACCCGCCACCGGAGGAGCCGAGCGGATCCCCACCGCGGTCGTACATGGCCCGTTTGTTGGGGTCGTGCAGCACCTCGTAGGCCTCGCCGATCTCCTTGAACTTGTCGGCGGAGCCCGGATCGTCGGCGACATCCGGGTGGTACTTCATCGCAAGTTTGCGATAGGCCTTCTTGATCTGCTCGGTGCTGGCGTCACGGGAGACGCCGAGTACCTCGTAGTAGTCAGTGGTCACGCTCATCCTTCTGCCAGGAACCGGCCGACATAGCGGGCCACGGCACGCACCGCGGCCATGGTGGAGGGATAGTCCATTCGGGTCGGTCCGACGATACCCAACGTCGCCCAGCCGTCCGGCGCGGCGCCATAGGCGCTGGCCACCATCGAGGTGGACTGCAGCGCCTCGTAGGGGTTCTCGCGGCCGATCCGGACGGTGACGTCGTCCTCGCCGGAGGCCTCGCCGAGCAGCCGCAGCAGCACCACCTGCTCCTCCAGCGCCTCCAGCACCGGCTTCACCGTGGACTCGAACTGGTCGGAGAACCGGGTCAGGTTCGGCACTCCACCGACCACCACCCGGCCGGAGCGCTCCACGCCGATGATGTCCAGCACCGCGGCCGACACGACCGCGCCCAGCGGTTGAAGCCCGGCCGGCAACTCGTCGACGAAACTGGCGATGACCGCCGCCGCACGCTGCGCGGTCAGCCCGACCAGGGCGGTGTTCAACCGTCCGCGGAGATCGGCGACATCGTCCTCGGTGGCCCCGCCGGTATCGATCGAGCGCTGCTCGACCCGGCCGGCCGAGGTGACCACGATGGCCAGTGCCCGGTCGTAGCCGAGGGTGACGATCTCCACGTGCCGGATGGACGAGCCAAGGTCGATCGGGTACTGCACGATCGCCACCTGTTGGGTGATCTGCGCCAGCAGCCGGACGGTACGGCGCACCACATCGTCGACGTCCAGGGCGCCGGCCATGAAGGTCTCGATCGCCCGCCGCTCGGCGGTCGACAGCGGCTTGACCGAGGCCAGCCGGTCGACGAACAGCCGGTAGCCCTTGTCGGTGGGGATGCGCCCGGCGGAGGTATGCGGCTGGGTGATGTAGCCCTCCTCCTCCAGCACCGCCATGTCGTTGCGGACGGTGGCCGGGGAGACCTCGAGTCGGTAGCGCTCGACCAAGGCCTTGGATCCGACCGGCTCGCGCATGGAGACGTAGTCGGTCACGATCGCCCGCAGGATGGCGAGCTTGCGGTCATCGAGCATGGTGCACGCCTCCCGTCTTGGCACTCTCGCAGGTTGAGTGCCAGTCTATCGCGGCGGTGGAGGTGGACGCACTCAGCGGCGGGATCAGGTTCTGGAGGGTCGCGGCGAACTCGACCAGCGAGTTTCCACAGGCTCCCGACTGCTCGCGAAAAACTGTCGGACCCGGCTGTCAGACTTGTTTCATGGAGGGACGGGTTGCGCAGCAGGCGCCAGCGATCGAGAGGCTGCGGGCTGCCGCGCGCACGATCGCACTCGGCGAAGCCGCGCAGGCTCG
>NZ_JAYFPT010000074.1:0-4786 GCF_034927565.1 Propionicimonas sp. | reverse complement strand
CGCCACGCCAAGCAGGGTCGCCACCCCGACGATGAGCACGACGTCCGCGGCCCCCAGTCGGTAGGCCCGGATCGCCGTACGCCCTACGTCTCCGCGGTAGCCGCGCGAATCCATCGCCTCGGCGAGTTCCCTGGCGCGGACGAGGGCGACGATCACGACCGGGATCACCAGTGGGACCACGGCGCGGGTACGTTGCAGCGCGTTACCGCGCTGGATGCCACCACCTCTGGCAAGTTGTGCGGCCTGCATTCGTCCGACCTCGCGCAGCATGATCGGCAGGAACCGCAGCGCGATGCTGAACATCATGACGGCCTCGTGGGCCGGCACGCCGAACCGCTTCAGAGGTGCAAGCAGCCGCTCACCACCTTCGGCCAGCTGGATGGGTTCGGTAGAGCGGACCAGGACGGTGAGTGCGAGCACGATGCCGGCGATCTGGCAGCACATGGTGGCTCCGTCGAGCAGGCCGGACGGCGAGACCCGTAACGGACCCCAGAGTGTGGCGTCCGGGGCCGCGGCGCCGCGGATCACGCCACGCAGGATGAGCGTTGTCAGGAAGAAGAACGTCAGTGAGGCCAACGTCCCTGCCAGCAACTTCAGGCCGAGGCGGGCGGTCACCCAGGCGACCACCAGCGCCAGCACGACCGTGGCCTTGAACGGCAGCGAGTCCGAGGCGATCAGGGCGACCACGGCGACACCGGCGGCGACGATCTTCGAACGGGGGTCGAGCCGTTCTGCGAGCGAACCGGTTTCGCGATAAAGAGTGAGCGCCGCGGTCATCCCGCCACCTCCTGCAGGTCGTCGTCGAGAACACGCCGGCCCTCCAGGTACCGCGTGCGGGCCTCGCCGCGAACGATCGCCGGGTCGAGTTCCGGCAACAGCGGCCAGCCCATCGCGGCCCGCAACCGCCGCGCGGCAAGGAGTTCTGCCGGGTCGCCGTCGGCGAGCACGCGCCCGTCGGCCAGCACGATGAGCCGTCCAGCGTGGGCGAAGATCTCCTCCAGCCGGTGACTCACCCACAACACACCCAAGCCGTCGGCTCGCAATCGGGCGAGGATCTCGAAGAGGGTGTCGCGGGAGGGCTTGTCCAGGCCCGCGGTGGGTTCATCGAGAATGAGGACGCGGGGCTCGGTGACCAGCACCCCGGCGAGAGCCACCTTGCGTTGCTGTCCACCCGAGAGCTCGAACGGGCTGCGGTCGCCGAACTCGTCGGGATCGAGTCCGACCCGCCGCAGTTGCGCATCGACGCGGCGGCACTCCTCGTCCTTGCCAAGCCTCGCCGCGCGCAGCCCGAAGCCGACGTCCTCGCGCACGGTCGGCGCGAACAACTGGTGCTCCGGGTGCTGGAACAGGTAACCGATCGGGTCGAACAACTCCGGCGTTCGCAGCGCCCACGGATCACGAGCCGCGGAACCGTCCCCTGTCCGGACCCGGACAGAACCGACGGTCGGCCTCAGCAGGCCCTTCACGATCGAGACCAGAGTCGACTTGCCAGCCCCGGAACGTCCTGCGATCGCGACCAGTTCACCGGGACGGATGGCCAGGTCCGCGCCCCGCAGGACGGGTGCCGGCAGGTCGTCCGGCGTGGTGGGACGGGAACGCTGCGGCCACCAGCGCGGCCGCACCCGGATGCTGTAGTCGTGACCGACGCCGTGGGCTTCTACCAGCGCCGGGCCTGCGGCCGGACTCCCCCACGTCGTCCGCACCTCCACCGGGCCGGGCAGTTGCCACCGCAACGGCGGCTCCAGACCGCACTGCTCCAGCAGTTCGGTCCGTACCAGTACCTCGGCCGGTGTCCCGACCGCACGGACGCGGCCGCCGTCCATCACGAAGACCCGGTCCACCTGCTCGATCTCCTCCAGGTGGTGGGTGATCTGCACAACGGAGATCCCCGACCGTCCCCCGACGTCCGCCACGGTGGCAAGCACCTGCTCGCGTCCCCACGGGTCCAGCATGGCAGTCACCTCATCGAGGACCAGGTGCCGCGGTTCGAGCGCCAGCACGCCGGCCAGCGCGAGCCGCTGCAGTTCACCACCGGACAGCGAGTCGACATCGCGGGACAGATCGACCTCGAGGCCCACTGCCGCCAGTGCCTGCCGCGCCCGTTCGGGCATCCGGTCGGTCGGGACGGCGACGTTGGCCAGCCCGAAGGCGATGTCTTCATAGACGGTCGCGCCGACCTGCTGGTTCTCCGGGGTCTGGAAAACCAGTTGCAGGCGGCGGCGCACCTCGGGCGCCTGGCCGGGGTCGGCCGGGTCATACCCGTCAACCCGGATGGTGCCGGACAGCGGACGCAGCAGCCCGTTCAGCAGGCGTGCGATGGTGGACTTGCCGGAACCGTTGCGTCCGAGCAGGGCGACGTGCTCGCCGTCCTCGATCTGCAGGCTGAGATCATCCACGACGGCGGGTGAGCCGGCTTCGTAACCGAAACGGACGTGGTCAAGGACGATCACGAGGCCACCGCCAGGGTCCGCGGGTGCCGGAAGCGGTCGGCCTCTGGGTCGAAACTGCGCGCACCGCGGGGTAGCCGCCACAGTCGCGGCAGGTCGACTCCGGTGTCCCGGGCGACCTGGAGGACGAGGTCGACGAAGGCCCGCCCCGCGGCACTGCGCTCGTCCGCGATCCGAAGGACCAGCCCGGCGACGGTGTAGCCGCCAGCCCGGTAGCTGGCGAGTTGCCCGAAGACGAACTCCAGGTTGGCGCGGTCCTCGCCGGGGCTGCCGTCCGGAGCTGCGGGCAGCAGGTGGTCGGGGACGGGAAGCTGGTACACCCCGAGTCCGGCGGCATCAGCCCAGGCGACGACGGCAGCACTGACCGGGTCGGCTGCCCCGACGATGCTGCCGTTCAGGACGGAGTGGCTGACCAGCACGATGCCGTAGCCGCGCCGGTCGACGTCGGTCTCAGGCATCGACGGCCACCCTCCTGGTGCGCCGTACCGGAAGCCCGGGTCCGTCCGAGACGAGGACGGGAGCGCGCTGCTCACGACGTTTTCGCTGGGCGAGCGTCAACGAGTCGGCGTCGTCCGGGTAGAGCCGCCGGACGGCGGGGTCACCGAAGCAGGTCTGCGGGTCGGCGGGGTCGAACTCACCGGTTGCCGTGGTGGGGACCTGCCACAACTGCGTGATCTCAATCCCCGCTGCGGCGGCCGCGTCGAGAAGGTCGGTGATCCAGTTGCCGGTATCCGGGTCGCAGGCAGGACTGCCCTGCACGTGCAGGCCACCCACGATCTGGTAGCCGGCCGCCTGGTAGCGCTTCAGTTGCCTGATCACCGGTCCGAGCAGTTCTGCATTCGAGGCATGGAACCCCTCGGTGTTGTAGTCGTCGAAGGAGGCCGGGAGCCTGCCGGGACCCGCGTAGCGGAACTCTGGGCACGGCAGCTGGTAGATCGCGTAGCCGTTCGCGATCGCCCAGTCGACCGCCGAGCGCATGACGCCAGCGCTGCGAGCCAGCGGCTGTACGACCGCGTTCTGGTTGAGGACGCAGTGGGACGCGATCAGCAGGCGGCGCGGCGCAGCGTCCGCACCGCCTGCTGCCGGTCCCTGGTTTCGGGTGGTTTCGGTCATGCGTTCTGGCTGGAAGTCTCGGCGACGGATGCTTCGGCGACGTCCCCGACAGCGTCGGTGGACGCTTCGCCCGACTCCGCGCCGACCCGGTAGCGCGGCTTGACGAGCGAGGCCGGGATCGCCTGGACGATCGCCAGGACGATGAACGCGGTCAGGATCTTGTCGACGGCGTTGGACCCGAGCCGCGGCCAGAAGGCCGCGCCGAAGACGCTCTGCCCGGCCTGCTCCGCCCACAGCACCAGCACGTCGAGCGCGCCGCCGGTGAGCCCACCGAACACGCCGACGGCGATTGCGGTGCCCACCAGCGGCGCGATCACCGCGACGACCGCACCGGCGACCGGCACGGTCCTGATCGTGTACCCCCACCGGTTGGCGATGAAGCCGACGATGACGGCGATCACGACCTGGACGATCGCGAACGGGATGGCGGAGGGCCCGGACGTGATGCCGAGAACGAGGTTGGAAACGACTCCGACGAGGATGCCCCAGCGGATCCCGAACAGCACCGACACCAGGAAGGTGCCGATCGTGTCGAGGAACAGGAAGGGAAGCGCCAGCAGGGAGACGAGCGTCCCGCCGACGACGTTGATGACGACGGCGATCGCGCTGATGGTCAGGACGAGCGTCACCGAGTTCGGGTTGACCAGCCGGCCGCCGGACGGCACAGCTGTGGTGGTTGCAGACATGGTTCTTCCTCTGGTTCGTGTGCGTGGATGGGTGTGTGCGCACACCAACGACCGCCATGGTGGTCACGGGGGATGGCCGCAGGTGCACGCTCAAGACCGACAGGAGTCGATCGAGCCGGTGTCACCGGGCCTGACAACAGCGGCACATGGCCGCCGGGACGACGGAACGCATGCCACGATCGCCGCGGAAAGCGGCGGGCGCAGCAGAGAACTCCGAAGTCACGTGGCGATCTTAGGGACCAAAGCCGTGCGCGACAAGCACTGTTCACATCGCGGGCGAGATTGCCGGCCAGAAGCTTCCGCGCCAAGTGACGCCTTCACGGTGGTGCCGCGGAGGTCCACCTGCACGCCGTCTGGTCATCGTGCCCCAGCGGAGCACCCCACCACAGCAGTCCGGTGTGAGAACGACCTTGTCGAGATCCTCGGGGACGGCAATCGCGGCCACTGGATCGAGGACGCCGGGAGACTCACCCTCTCGGCAACGTGAGCAGTGGCAGACCCAACCACTGAGATACCTGCAACCTGGGTGTCCGAGGTGAC
>NZ_JAYFPT010000096.1:0-14920 GCF_034927565.1 Propionicimonas sp. | reverse complement strand
CCGCAAGGTGCACCGCCGGCCGCGCGCCGAGTGCGAGAGCCGCGGGCGCGAGCTGCTGACCCGGATCGACCTCGCCGACCGGGCGCAGGACTTCCCCGACCGGCTGTCCGGCGGGCAGCAGCAGCGGGTGGCGATCGCGCGCGCCATCGCCACCGACCCCGAACTCCTGCTCCTGGACGAGATCACCTCCGCCCTCGACCCGCAGCTGGTCGGCGAGGTGCTCGACCTGGTGGCCGAGCTGAAGCAGGCTGGCTCGACCATCGTGATGGCCACCCACGAGATCGGCTTCGCCCGCCGGGTGGCCACCCGGGTGGTTTTCCTTGCCAACGGCCTGATCTGTGAGCAGGGACCGCCCGAGCAGGTGCTCGACGACCCGCAACGGCCCCAGACCCGGGAGTTCCTGCGCCGGGTGCTGCACTGAGACCGGATTGTTATCCGGCGAATTTCCATCCGCCTCTTGTAGATCGCTCTACAACGCCTGTAGTGTGCTCTTCATCACGCGGTGTAGACCGATCTACATTGCGAATGAGGAGGATCAGTGGCGATCAACGCGCAGCACTCGGTCACCATCGAGGATGTCGCCCGCACCGCGGGTGTCTCCCGTGCCGCGGTCTCCAAGGTCATCCGCGACGCCTACGGGGTCAGTCCCGAGATGCGTGCGAAGGTGCAGGCCGCGATCGATGAACTCGGCTACCGGCCGCGGGTCGCTGCGCGTGCCATGCGTGGCGCCACCTACACGTTCGGGGTCGAGATCCCGAGCATCCTCAACCAGTTCTTCCCCAAGATCATCAACGGGGCTTCCCAGACCCTGGCCGACAGCCGCTACCAGCTGATCATCGCGCCAGCGGTTCCTGAAGACGCTGGTTTCAAGGCCATCGAAGCGCTGGCCGACCGCCAGGTGGACGGCATCGTGGTGATCACCCGGGTGCCCTACGAGTGGCTGGAGAACTTGGGACGCAAGCTGCCGCTGGTCGCGATCGGCAGCCACTACGCGTCGAAGAACTACGACACCCTTGTCGGGGACGACCTGCTGGGTGCGGCTCTGGCCGTCCGGCATCTGTACGATCTCGGCCACCGCAGGATTGTCCACCTGACCCTGAACGAGTCGCGGGATCCCTCAAATGTCGGTGCTCCCCACTCGGTGCGGCAGATCGGCTACGAGCGTGCGGTTGAAGAACTGGGCCTGTCGCCGGAGATCGTCTGGGTGGAGCCGGACGTCGCGGCCGCGGAGGCATCCGCACGCGCCCTGCTGCGGTCGGCGGACGGCCCAGTCGGGCTGTTCGTCTCTCACGACGAACTCGCGCTGGGCGTCCTCACTGCTGTTGCCGACCTCGGCCTGACCCCGGCCCAGGCCTCGGTGGTCGGCTATGACGACATCGACATCGCCGCCCATCCGCGGATGTCGCTGACCAGCATCAACCAGTCCGGCACCCGGATGGGTGAGATTGCGGTCCGCCTGCTGCTGGAGCGCATCGCCGGTCGCGTCGAACCTGTCCATGAGGTGGTCACCCCGAAGGTCATGGTTCGCGGGTCCACCGCGGCCCCGGATCCGCACACCCCCCAGTCCACGGGCACGGTCGCCCGTGCGACACAGGAATCCCGCTAGCCGGTCGACCACCGTGGCGACCACGAATTCAGGAGGTACAACGCCGTGTCAATCCTCAACCAGGGCCGCTGGGCCCTGATTGCCAGCCTGACGGCCGGCATGCTGGCCCTGTCGGCCTGCAGTGCCGGATCGCTGGGCACCAGCAGTGGCTCGCCCGGTACGGGCAATGCCGCAAATGTGGAGATCACCGTGCTGGCCGACAGTTCCGACCAGACGTCGAAACCGTTGCAGGCAGCGATCGACGCCTTCAACGCGACCGACGCAGGCGTCACGGTCAAGCTTGAGACCAGGGCCCAGGGCACCGATGGCGACAACATCGTCAAGACCCGTTTGGCCACCGGCGAGATGACTGACATCTTCCAGTACAACTCCGGTTCCCTGCTGGCAGCCCTCGACCCCGCCAAGAACCTGGTCCCGCTGACCGGTGAACCGTTCATGGCCAATGTCGACGACTCCTTCAAGACCTCCGTCACCCAGGGTGGGGAGATCTACGGTGCGCCGCAAGGCTCGGCGACCGGTGGCGGGATCCTCTACAACAAGAAGGTCTTCACCGACCTCAACCTGCAGATCCCGAAGACCTGGGCGGAGTTCATGGCGAACAACGCCAAGATCAAGGCTGCCGGCATCGACCCGGTGATCCAGACCTACGGCGAGACCTGGACCTCGCAGTTGTTCGTGCTTGCCGACTTCCACAACGTGACGGCGGCGCAGTCCGACTGGGCGGAGCAGTACACCGCCAACCAGGCGCACTATGCCGAGGAGCCGGCGCTGAAGGGGTTCCAGCGGCTGGAGGAGGTCTACAAGGCGGGCTACCTCAACAAGGACTTCGCCTCCGCCAAGCAGTCCCAGGGCTTGCAGAAGCTGGTCGAAGGCAGTGGCGCGCAGTACCCGATGCTGACCTTCGTCATTTCGGCCTACGTCGGCATGGCCGACGACGCCGCCGAGAACATCGGCTTCTTCGCCCAGCCGGGCGACGATGCCGCGACCTACGGGCTGACCGCCTGGTCGCCCGGAGGCCTGTACATCCCGACCACAACCACCGGCGACAAACTGGAAGCTGCCAAGAAGTTCCTCGCCTTCTGGGCCAGCCCGGCCGGCTGCGATGCGCAGACTGCCGCGGTGACGCCGACCGGGCCGTACATGGTCAAGGGCTGCACGCTGCCAGAGGGCCTGCCTACCGCGGTGAACGATCTGCAGCAGTACTTCACCGATGGCAATGCCAGCCCGGCGCTCGAGTTCGTGTCACCACTGAAGGGCCCGAACCTGGAGAAGATCACCGTCGAGGTCGGCTCGGGCATCAGCTCGGCCGCTGACGGAGCCAAGCGCTACGACGAGGACGTCAAGAAGCAGGCCCAGCAGCTCGGCCTGCCCGGCTGGTGACGGGCTGTGGGGGCCGGATGGAGCCCGGCCCCCACCTCCCACGCTGAAATCTATCTCCGCTGGCGGTGCCGGTGACAACCGGCACCGCCACGGTTCCCCACGACCACAGGGAGGCACCATGACTGCCACCGAAGCCATCCCCGACGGGACCAGCGCCCGTCCCCGGCACTCCGCTGCACAACCCACCGCCTATGCTCGCAAGGCCTACCCGCTCTGGTTCCACCTGCCCGGCGGCATCGTGTTCCTGCTGCTGTTCCTGGTTCCCACCGTCTTCTCCTTCTACTTCGCCTTCACCCGCTGGACGCTGTTCGAGTCGTACTTCATCGGCTTCGACAACTTCGTGATGTTCTTCAGCGAGCCCGGCCTGATCGGCTCCTTGCGCAACACGCTGGTCTACGGCTTCGTCACCTCCGGCGCGAAGGTGGTCCTGGGCATGCTGCTGGCAGTGGTGTTGAGTGCCCCGATCATCGCGCGTGGCTACCTGCGCTCGGTGACCTTCTTCCCCGTCCTGGTTTCGGCGGTTGGTGTCGGCCTGACCTTCCAGGTGCTGCTGGATCCGTTCAACGGCCTGGTGAACCAGGTGATCTCGTCAATCACTGGTGCGGACGGTCCGGGCTGGCTGACCGATCCCAACATCGCCCTGCTGAGCGTCGCGGCGATCGACATCTGGAAGGGCGTCGGCCTGGCGACCCTGATCTACATCGCCGGGATCGCCGCGATCCCGAACGAGTACTTCGAGGCCGCCCGCGTCGACGGTGCGTCGTCCTGGCAGAGCTTTCGCAACATCATCCTGCCGCTGTCGTTCCCCGCCACCTCGACGGTGATCATCCTGTCCCTGATCGGCGGCCTGCGCAGCTTCGACCTGATCTGGACCACCACCGGCGGTGGGCCGGGCTTTGCCTCCGACGTGATCGCCTCGGTGATCTACAAGCAGTACCAAGCCGGCTTCTACGGCCTGTCGACCGCCGGAAACGTCATCCTGTTCCTGGTGGTGACCGCGATCATCTACCCATTGTCGCGCTGGCTCAACTCGAAGGAGACAGTGCTGTGAACGCCATGCGTCCCGCCACCCGCTGGCTGATCGGCCTGCTCGGCATCGCCCTCACGACGGCACTGTTCCTGGTGCCGTTCGGCTTCATCTTCACGATGGCCGCCAAGGATCCCAACGAGGCCTCCAAGCTGCAGTTCACCTGGCCGGAGCACTTCCAGCTGTGGCAGAACATCGTCGACGTCTTCCAGGCCCGCGACTACATGCTGATCATCGCGTTCATCAACTCGACGGTGCTCACTGTCGCCAGCGTGGCGCTGATGGTGATCTTCGGCTCGATGATCGCCTTCGTCCTCGACCGGCGCCCCAGCCGGTTGAATCCCCTCATCAACACGCTGGTCCTGGCCGGCCTGATCATCCCGCCGGCCGTAGTGCCGACGATCTGGGTGATGCAGAGCATGGGCCTGTTCAAGACCCTCCACGGGCTGATCCTGATCGAAGTCGCCTTCGGCCTGTCGTTCACCGTGCTCACCATGCGCGCCTTCGTCGCGACCATCCCCCGGGAGATCGACGAGGCGGCGATCGTCGACGGTGCAGGCCCCTTCAGGCTTTTCTTCCGGGTGATCTTCCCGCTGCTGAAGTCGGTGATCGTCACCGTCGTGGTGGTGCAGTCGATCTTCGTGTTCAACGACTTCCAGAACCCGCTGTACTTCCTGCCCGGAGACTCGAACGCGACAGTCCAGTTGACGTTGTTCAACTTCCAGAGCCAGGCGGTCACCACCTACAACCTGTTGTTCGCCAACATCCTGGTGATCACCATTCCGATGCTGGTGATGTACATCTTCTTCCAGCGCCAGATCGTCGCCGGCATGACCTCCGGCGCAGTCAAGGGTTGATCTCCACCTCAACATCGAAAGGCCTTGCCATGCCCTCCGTGGTCGACTCCGTCCGGCTGGAATACCGTGCCGACTCACCGTTCGTTGCCGTCGCCCGACCCAGGATCTCGTGGGTGACCCGCAGCGAGGTGCCCGGCTGGCGACAGCTGGCAGCCGAGCTGTCGTGGGACGACGGCAGCACCCGGGTGACCCACCGGCTGCCAGGGGATGGATCAGTGCTGGTGGCCTGGCCGTTCCCGGACCTGGCTCCGCGACAGCGCGGCCGGCTGAGCGTCCGGGTCGAGGGGGTGGACGGCTGGACGGACTGGAGCGCTCCGCGCGAGGTGGTGGCTGCCTTCCTGGCCCCGGGCGAATGGCGTGCCCGGTTCATCGGTCTGCCTTCACCGGCGCGGCGCGCGCAACCGGCGTTGTTGCGGCGGGAGTTCGTCGTTGGTGCGGGGCTGGTGCGGGCCACCTGGTACGCCACCGCCCTGGGGGTGTACACCGCCGAGTTCAACGGGGTTCCGGGAGACGACCAGATCCTGAAGCCGGGCTGGACGCCGTACCAGTACCGGTTGATCCACGAGACCACCGACGTGACCAGCCTGCTGTCGGAGGGCGCCAACGCGGTCGGGGTGGCCCTGGCCGGTGGTTGGTACACCGAGGCCTACGGGTTCCACGGGCTGGCCAAGCCGTTCTACGGCGACCAGCCGTCGTTCGCCGGACAGTTGCTGCTGGAGTATGCCGGTGGCACCGCCGAGTGGATCACTACCGGATCGGACTGGCAGGCCAGTGGCGATGGTCCCTGGGCAGGGTCCGGGATCTACGCCGGTGACACCTACGACGCCCGCCGGCTACAGGCAGGCTGGTCGTCGCCGGGATTCGGCACCGCCTGGCCGGTGGCGCGGGTGGTGCCTGCGGGCCCGGAGCCCGGTGCGCGAACGTCACCCGAGGTACGTGTCACCGGGCGGTTGCCGGTGGTCGAGACGTTCACCTCGCCATCGGGCCGGCTGTTGCTGGACTTCGGCCAGAACCTGGTCGGTCGGCTGCGGATCCGGATTCAGGGCAAGGCGGGGACGACGGTGACGTTGCGGCACGCGGAGGTGTTGGAGAACGGCGAACTGGGAGTCCGTCCGCTGCGCTTCGCAAACGCGACCGATCACTACACACTGGCCGGCGACGGGCTGCAGGAGTGGGCACCCACCTTCACCTTCCATGGCTTCCGGTATGCCGAGGTGACCGGATGGCCGGGTGCGTTCGATCCCGGTGCGGTCACGGCCGAGGTGATCGGCTCCGATATGCAGCGAACCGGTTGGTTCGAGTGTTCTGATCCGCTGGTGAACCGACTGCACGAGAACGTGGTCTGGGGGATGCGCGGCAACTTCCTGTACCTGCCGACCGACTGCCCGCAGCGGGACGAGCGGCTCGGCTGGACGGGCGACATCCAGGTGTTCAGCCCGACCGCCAGCTACCTCTACGACTGCAATGGCCTGCTCGCCTCCTGGCTGGTCGATCTCGCGCTCGAACAGCAGCACTCCGGCGGGGTGCCGTTCATCGTGCCCGACGTCCTGGACTCATCGAAGGTGCCGGCTGCGGCCTGGGGAGACGTGGCCACCATCCTTCCCTGGGTGCTGTACCAGCGGTTCGGCGACGCGGAGGTGCTGGCCGAGCAGTACGAGTCGGGCAAGGCCTGGGTTGACCAGGTCCTCGCGCTCGCGGGTGAGCGCTCCCTGTGGGAGGGCGGCTTCCAGTTCGGCGACTGGGTAGACCCGGACTCGCCACCGGATCTGCCGGGCAAGGCGAAGGCCGACCCCGACCTGGTTGCCAGCGCCTACCTGTACCGCTCGACCGACCTCCTCGCCCAGATCGCGGCACTGCTGGGACACTCCGGGGACGCGGCCGGCTACGCGGCGCAGGCCGAGAAGATCCGCCAGGCCTGGCTGGCCGAGTACGTCACCCCCGCTGGGCGGATCCTCTCCGATGCGCAGACCAGCTACGCGCTGGCGATTGAGTTCGGGATCGCTGCCGACCCGGGTCTGCGGGCCCGGATGGGCCAGCGCCTGGCCTGGTTGGTGCGCCGGGACGGCTACCGGATCAGCACCGGTTTCGTGGGCACTCCGCTGGTCACCGACGCCCTCGCCCATACCGGCCACCTGCGCCAGGCAGGCCGGATGCTGCAGCAGACCGAGTGCCCGTCCTGGCTCTACCCGGTGACGATGGGGGCCACCACCATCTGGGAGCGCTGGGACGCGCTGCTTCCCGACGGCTCGATCAACCCCGGTGAAATGACCAGCTTCAACCACTACGCACTGGGCGCGGTGGCCGACTGGCTGCACCGCAGCGTGGCGGGTCTCGCGCCCGCCAGCCCCGGCTACAAACACCTGGAGATCGCGCCAGCGCCGATCCCCGGCCTGGCATGGGCCAGCACCCGCCACGAGACTCCGTACGGCACGGCCAAGGTGGCCTGGCGCCGGACCGAGGGGCGGCTGGTCGTCACCGCGACCGTCCCGCCGAACTCCACCGCCACCGTCCGGCTGCCGGGTGGAGAGTCCTGCGAGGTCGCGGCCGGCCATCACGAGTGGACGGTCGCTGACCTGCCCCTGCCCGCACCGGTGAGACTGACCACCGGTAGCTCACTGGCCACGATCATGGACGACCCCGAGGCCTATCGGGCGGTTGTCGCAGCCTTCAACCGGATCGATCCGGTGCTGGCGCGGGACTTCAGTCGCCGGATGGCGTGGGTCCCGAACCAGCCGCTGTTCGGTGCCTTCAGCCTGGTCTCGCCTGCCGTGATCGAGGCGGTCGAAGACGGGCTGGCAGCGCTCAACGCAGCAAGGCAACTGGTATGAGCGCGCAACCCTGGCTCGATCCCGACCGCCCGCTCGAAGAACGGGTCCGCGCCTTGGTGGCTGACCTCACGACGGCGGACCGCCAGGCGATCGCACTGGGCGAGTTCACGGCTCTGACCAGCCGGGGAGTGCCGGAACCCCACTACGTGGATGCTGGCACGGGCCTGCGGGACGTCCCCGGCGCCACGGCCTTTCCGACCGGGATCGCCCTGGGCGCGACCTTCGACCCGGGACTGGCCGAGGAGTTCGGCCGCGCGGTCGGTGAGGAGGCCAGGGCCGCCGGCTTCACCGTGCTGCTCGGCCCTACCCTCGACCTCGCCCGCGATCCCAGGGCCGGACGGATCCCGGAGGCTCTCGGTGAGGATCCCCGGCTGACCGGAATGTTGGGGGCGGCGCACGTGCGCGGCGCGCAGTCCACCCACCTGATCGCCCAGCTGAAGCACTTCATCGCCTACAACGGCGAGGATCGCCGTACCGGGGAGGGGCTGGGCCCCGATCGCGGCGATTCGATGGACGTGCAGGTCTCGATCGGCGTGCTGCAAGACGCCTATCTGCGGCCGTTCAAGGCCGCCGTTGAGGCTGGTGCCTGGTCGATGATGGGTTCCTACAACCGGGTCAACGGCCGCTATGTGTGCGAATCATCCGAGTTGCTGGCGATCCCGAGGCGCGAGTGGGGCTGGCAGGGCTTCTACTGTCCGGACTTCCTGTTCGCGGTCCGTGACGATGCCGGGGCGCTGGCCGCCGGGCTCGACCTGGGGGCACTGGGCGGTCCCGGAGGACGGACGCCCGCCATGGTCGCCGAGGCTCCCGAGTCCATGGTCGACGACCTGGTGACCAATCTGGTTCGCGCCCTGATCGGGTCGGGCCTGGTCGATCATCCCCTGCCCGTCGCCCAGCCGCCGTCCACTCTGGCACACCGTGCGCTGGCGGAGCGGGTGGCCGTCGCGTCCACCGTGCTGCTGCGCAACCAGGCCGACGCGCTGCCGTTCGGCGAGGACGTCAGCAGCCTGGCGGTGATTGGTCCCAGCGGTGCCGACGCGATCTATGTGATTGGTGGTTCGGCGGCGGTCAGCGTCGACCCGGCCCGGAGGGTCACCCCGCTGGACGGCATCCGGGCGCGTGCCGGCGACTGCAGGATCATCGTGGCCCAGGGGAGTTGGGGGGATGCACCGCTGCCGGTGGTCCCAGCCAGCGCCTTCACCCTGCCCGATGGTTCCGGAGCAGGCGTCGAGGTGGAGTTCGCGGACGCAGCGGGTCGCCGCTGGAGCGAGGTGCTGGCGAGGGTCGACCACGCTGCGGATCCCGCTGATCCCTCCTCCCGCTGGCCGCTGCGGTGGCGGGGACGGCTGACCAGCCAGGTGACCGGAAGCCACCGGTTGAGCCTGGCTGTGGGCGGCAGGGCGTCGCTGCGGGTGAACGGCGAACAGGTGCTGATCGGGTCTCGCGAAGCCGAACGTTTTCTGGACGGGCCGTCGTACCCGCTGCAGGTCGTCGTCCACCTGGAAGCGGGGGTGCCGGCGGAGTTCGAGATCGACTACGGTCCCGGGCCGGCAATCACCATTCCGCCGATGGGGCTGGGGCCTTCGTTGCGGCTCGGCTGGCAGCCGCCCGACTCGCTGCTGGCGGAGGCGGTCGCCGCTGCTGCGGCAGCCGACGCGGCCGTCGTGCTGGTGAACCAGGCCTGCGGGGAAGGGATGGACCGGGACTCGCTGGGCCTGCCCGGAGACCAGGACGAGCTCGTGCGTCAGGTGGCCGCGGTCAATCCACGTACCGTCGTGGTGCTCAACACGCCCGGTGCTGTGCTGCTGCCCTGGCGGGAGCAGGTGGCTGCCATCCTGCAGGTCTGGTATCCGGGCGAGCGGTTCGGCGCGGCCCTGGCGTCCATCCTGTTCGGTGACCGGGAACCCGGAGGCAGGCTGCCACTCACCTTCCCGCACCGGCGGGAGCAGCTGCCAGGCGGCGATCACGGGCCCGAGACGGTACCCGCCCGGCTTGACTACGACGCCGACGGCGGGATCGGCTACCGGGCTCCGGGGGTTCGCGAGCATGGCGCGGCGTACTGGTTCGGTCATGGGCTTGGCTTCGCCCCCACGAGTTGGTCGCTCGCTGGGGTCACCATCACTGACGGCATCGTCCAGGTGTGGGTCGCGGTGGAAAACTCCACAGAGCGCGACACCGTCGCCGTTGTCCAGGCCTACGCCGAAGTGGACGGAGAACCGCTGGAACTGGCAGCGGTGGCCCGCGTGGCTGTCGTCGCCCGTGGTCGCGCGGAAGCCTGCGTCGAGGTGACGGCCGACGCCTTTGCGCGCTGGGACAGCGGCTTGCGGCGACGTCAACCAGTGGACGGACGGCATCGCATCCGGGTGACCCCGGACGCCGGAACTGCGGGAATGGTGGTGGAGGTCACGTGCCGGCAGGCGATGCTGTCCATCGCCTGAGGGTGTGCAACCGAACCCTGCCGAAAAGTGGCGGGAATTGCTGGTGGAATGGATGGGGCGTTGTTTTCGCGCGCTTTTGCATGTCGAATGAGATTGGTTTTCCGTGTAGAAGAACACACGAATTCTACGGGCCAGGGTTTATTGACGAAAACATGCGACTGCCCTACCGTTACAGGCGAAGCGCTTCATCCTCGCAAATACCCCCTGACGAGAAAGAAGGCAGATAATGTCGTCCACCCCAACTCTCGCTCGACGGCCGAAACGCCGTCTGCTCGCCACCGCGGCCGTGTTCGGCCTGGTGGTGTCCCCGCTGGCCGTGCTGACGCCGATGGAGCCGGCGGCAGCGGCCACGTCCTGTGCCGATGCAGCCTGGATGGACCGGTCGAAGACCCCGACGCAGCGCGCCCGGGCGTTGCTGGCCGCCAGCACCCAGCACCAGAAGTACCGCTGGCTGGTCGAGCAACCCGCCAACAGCCCGCAGCAGACCACCTTCTCCGGGGTGACGTATCCGGCCCAGCTGGACTGCACTCCTACGGTGATCTACACCGATGGGCCCGAGGGGGTACGCGCTGACTCCGGCGTTACCACCTTCCCGTCCCAGATCTCGCTCGCCTCGACGTGGGACACCGGGCTCGCGCACGCCAAAGGTGTGGCCATGGGCGACGAGGCGTTCGACCAGCGCCGTAACGGCATCCTGGCGCCGGGGCTGGCCAGCGCGCGGACGCCGTTGGCCGGTCGCACGCCCGAGTACTTCGGTGAGGACGCCGTACTGTCCGGACGTCTGGCCGCGGCCCAGGTCAACGGCATTCAACATCCCACCGGCAAGCGGGCGGTCATGGCGGAGTTGAAGCACTACGTCGCCAATGAACAGGAACTCGACCGGCAGACGAGTTCGTCCAATGTCGGCGAGCGGGCGCTGCGCGAGATCTATGAGCTGCCCTATGAAATTGCGCTTAATTACTCCAGTCCGGCCAATATCATGTGCTCGTACAACCAGATCAACGGGACATATGCGTGTGAGAACAAGCGGTTGAACAACGTCCTGAAGAACGATCTGGGCTTCGATGGCTACATCGTCTCCGATTTCGGTGCTGTGCACAGCACGGCCGAGGCGCTGAACAACGGTCTGGATCAGGAACTCAACCGGCCGGTCTGGTTCACTCCCGAGAAGCTCGACGCCGCCCTGGCCGCCGGACAGATCACCCAGGCCCGCATCGACGAGGCCGCCACGCGAGTGCTGACGGCATACATCACGGCCGGGCTGTTCGACCGGCCGATGGCTGCCGAGGTCACCGACGGCTCCACCGCCGCTCACAAGGATCTCGCCAGGATGCTGGCAGAGGACGGCAGCGTCCTGCTCCGGAATGATCGGAACACCCTGCCACTGACGGCGAAGAAGAACCTCAAGGTCGCGCTGTTCGGGCCCACCGCGTCCGACACACCGACCGACGGGGTGAGCGCCCGCACCATCTGCAGCCTCTACCTGCCCTTCGGCGGTGGCCGCAACACCATGCCCTGTGAGGATCTGGTTACGCCCGAGACCGCGATCCGGCAGGTGGTCGAGGCAGCCGGTGGAACGGTGACCTGGGACGCGGGCACAGATCTGGTCGCCGCAGCGGCGCAGGCCGCGACCGCCGATGTTGCGATCGTGTTCGGTTACCAGCGGATGGGCGAGTTCAGCGATCTGCCCGACCTGTTGCTGCACGGCAACGGTGATGCCCTCATCGAGGCGGTAGCGAAGCGAGCAAAGAAGACGGTGGTGGTGCTGCAGACCGGCTCGGCGGTCGAGATGCCCTGGGTGAAGCAGGTCGGGGCCGTGCTGGAGACCTGGTATGCCGGAGAGCAGATGGGGCCGGCCGTGGCGAACCTGTTGTTCGGCAAGGTCAACCCCTCGGGCAAGTTGCCGATGACCTTCCCGAAGTCGCTGGCCGACACCCCCGCCCGGACGGATGGGCAGTACCCCGGCGCCTTCTCCGACGGTTCGACCACCCGTCCGGTAGGCAGCAACGAAATCCGGCAGGTCGACTACACCGAAGGGTTGAAGGTCGGCTATCGCTGGTACGCCGCCGAGCATGTCCAGCCGTTGTTCGAGTTTGGCCACGGGCTGAGCTACACGACCTACCACTACTCCAGGCTGCGGGTGACGCCGATCGCCAGCGGGAAGGGCAAGTGGAGCCTGCAGGTCCGGTTCGACGTGAAGAACACCGGCAAGGTCAAGGGCACCGAGACCGCGCAGGTCTACCTCCAGCTGCCCAGCAGCGCTAAGGAACCGGCCAAGCGGTTGCTGGCCTGGGAGAAGGTGACGCTGAAACCGGGCGAGACCAGGAAGGTCGAGATCCGCCTGAGCGCGCAAGACCTTGCCGACCAGCGGCTGCTGCAGTACTGGAACGAGAAGAAAGCTGCCTGGCAGACCGCGACAGGCATCCACAAGGTGACGGTCGGCGGCTCCTATGACACGGACCTGTCGGCATACTCCGTGGTGATCAAGTGAAACAGGCGGTGGGGCGGGTCGAGGCCCGCCCCACCGCCTGTCAGACTCCGGCCCGACCGGCTAGCCCGGCGGCCGGAGCCGGTACGAAAGGGTGTTGTGGATGAGCGCTTCAGCGGAGCCGCTGGACAGTGACCGACTTCCGGACGGCATCGAGGCCACCCTGGAGAGCGCTCGTCGGTTCAGCCCGGATCCGTTCCCGGATGATCCGCCGCCTGACGGTCCCGCCGCCGTCTGGTGGTACCCGCCGGGGGAGTACGAAGCGGGCACTCTGCACCACCTGGTGACCGAGTCCGCGGCGGTCGCCCGTCACTACGCCTTCGCCGACAACTACCGCCGTCCTCGCGAGGTGCTCGCCGCGCAGTTACAGGTCGCGGCCGGTGGGGAGGAACTCGTGATCCGCGGCAACGGCGCGATCGACCACAGCCACGACCACATTCTGCGGGTACCGGGCCGGTTCGTCGGCACGGTTGAGTTTCAGGTGACCTGTGCGGCCGGGCAGCCTGCCACCTTCACGGTGGATTCGGGGGGCGGGCGGCTGGTGGCGCCGCCGACCTGCGAGGTACAGCCCGGGTTCCTGGTCGACCTCGAACCCCGGATAGGTGAGGTGCGTCCTGCTCATACACAACCCGAACCGACGGTTCGGTTGCCGTTGCGGCCCAGCCGTGGGTTGTTCGAGGCGCCGGCGGAAGTGCTCGCCAGGATCGTCGTTGAGAGCCCGGCGATGCCGAGCATCGCCACCGGCGAGAGCCGCGAGGAGGCACGTCTCGCCCGCGGGCTGGACCAGGAGAACGTCCATACCGTCCTGCCCCGCGCGGACGGCAGTTGGGGGTCGGAGCACGCGCTGGCCCTGCGCTATGTGCAACTCGATGTCGAGGCCAACGCCGTTCACGCCGAGGCCACCATCCGTCCGGTTCCCCGGCGAGGAGCGTTCGTGTGCTCCGATCCCGAGCTCTCCCGGATCTGGGGGACGAGCGCCTACACCCTGCGTCTCTGCATGCAGCGGCTGGTGGTCGACGGACTGAAGCGCGACCGGATGCCCTGGATCGGTGATCAGGCGATTTCCGTCCTGGCCAACGCTTACAGCTTCGGCGACGCCCGGATTGCCTACGACGGCCTGCTTGCGCTCGGTGCGCCCCAGGGAGGCTACGTGAACGGCATCTCGGACTACTCGCTGTGGTGGCTGATCACCGCCGACCTGCTGCACGAGTACTTCCCGCGTGATGCGTCGCCCTACCTCACCGATTGCCTGCGCGGACTGCTCGACTCGGTGCTGGAACGCGTCGACGAACGCGGGTTGTTCGTTCCGGTCACATTGCCTGGTTTCGACACCGACAATCCCGGCTCAGTGCTGATCGACTGGGGCTATGAGCTGCCTGACGGGACGGTCTCGACAGCCCTGCAGATGCTGTGGGTATGGGCGTTGGAGAGTGCCTCGGCAGTGCTGGGACGGGCGGGGACGACAGCGGCAGCCCTCATCGAATTGCGGGCACGAGCACTGGAGGCCCTTCGCGAGATGGCGTGGAGTCCCGCGGACGGCGCCTGGCGTGCCTTCGCCGACGGAGTCTCGAGGCCGGACCCGTATGCCAACTTCCTGGCTGTGGCGGCAGGCATCAGTGACCCGGTTGCCGAGCCGGGAGTGGTCTCGGCCTTTCGGACGGCCCGCGGGCGGACACCTTACCTGCAGACGATCGCGTTACGGGCGTTGCTGGCGGCAGGCCACCGGCGTGAGGTGCTCGACCAGGTGCGGCGGGACTGGGGTGCGGAACTGCGGCTGGGCGCCACCAGTTTCTGGGAGGAGTTCCCGATGCCCGGCACCTCTCCGCTGGCGATGTACGGGCGGCCATTCGCGCGCAGTCTGTGCCACGCCTGGGCCGCCGGCCCGGCCGCACTGCTGCCGGAGGCGGTCTTCGGCCTGCGGCTGCTCGAACCGGGATGGGCCCGGTTCGAGGTCGACCCAGAGCCGTGCGGGCTGGAGTGGGCTGCCGCGGTGATCCCTGCGCCGTTGGGTGACATCGGATTGTGGCTCGCGAACTCGAAGCTGACGCTGGACTTGCCCCCCGGCGTGATCGCAGTCGTTCGGGGAACCGCGGTACATGGTCCGCGGCGGTGCGAGACGACACTGGGCTGACGCCGGTCAGCTGACGTGGCCGGTGGCCAGGTGCACCACCCGGGCGCCACCCAGGGAGTCGAAGCGGTGGGGCTGGCAGGTCAGCAGCACGACCTGCGCGGTCTGGCCGACGTCGCCCAGCACCGCCCCCAGGGCCTTCAGGCGGGCGGGATCGGCGAAGCCGAG
>NZ_JAYFPT010000002.1:0-65063 GCF_034927565.1 Propionicimonas sp. | reverse complement strand
TACTGGACTAATCAGGGCCTGCTCAGCCTGCACACGACATGGCGGCGCTTCAGGTAACACGATCCAGCGAACCGCCGGATGCGGGCCCGCATGTCCGGTGGTGTGGGAGGGGGGTCGGGCGACCCGACCCCCCTACCCGATTCGCGGGCTGTGGCCTGGGGTCCGAGGACGGAGGTTCGGTCACAGTTCGTGGTGGGTGGGGCTGCCTGGTTTGCGGTCTGTGCCCTGGAGTCCGAAGACGGAGGTTCGGTCACAGCTTGAGGCGGGCGGAGCTGCCTCGCCCGACCTGACCTGCCTCGGACTGCCCGACCGGCCTGTGCCCTGGTGGCGGTCCGGGCCGGCGTCCGATCCCGGCCGGAACGCTCCCGCAGCGACGTACAGTGGAGATACGACTGCTGGTAGTAGACGTGCGTAGGAGGACGTCATGAGAGGCGAACAGACCGAACACATGTGCAACGGCAAGGGGTTCATTGCCGCCCTGGATCAAAGTGGTGGCAGTACTCCGAAGGCACTGCGGCTGTACGGCGTGCCGGAGAACGCCTACAGCAACGAGGACGAGATGTTCGCCCTCGTCCACCAGATGCGCGAGCGGATCGTCACCAGCCCGGCGTTCAGCGGTGACCGCATCCTGGCGGCGATCCTGTTCGAGAAGACCATGGACGGCGAGTTCGACGGTGTCCCGGCGGCCGACTTCCTGTGGGAGCGCAAACACATCATCCCGTTCCTGAAGGTTGACAAGGGGCTGCAGCCCGAGGCCGACGGCGTGCAGTTGATGAAGCCGATCCCGGGCCTGGACGAGTTGCTGGAACGGGCGCTGGCCAAGCACATCTTCGGTACCAAGATGCGCTCGGTGATCAAGTCCGCCAACCCTGCCGGCGTCCGGGCGATCGTTGACCAGCAGGTCGCCATCGGACGGCAGATCTCCGCGGCCGGGCTGGTCCCAATTCTGGAGCCGGAGATCGACATCACCGCACCCGACAAGTCAGCCTGCGAGCGGCTGCTGCTCGACGAACTCGGACGCCACCTGGCCGGCGAGCCCTTCGACACCCCGATCATGTTCAAGCTCACCTTGCCCGAGGTGGACGACTTCTACGTCCCGGTGATCGAGCACCCCGCCGTGCTGCGGGTGGTGGCGCTGTCCGGCGGCTACAGCCGGGACGAGGCGAACGCGCGGCTGGCCCGCAACCACGGGCTGATCGCAAGCTTCTCCCGCGCGCTCACCGAGGGGCTGCACAGCACCCAGCCCCCGGAGGAGTTCGACGCCGCGCTAGATGCCTCCGTCCGCTCGATCTACGAGGCGTCCATCACCTGAGGACCCCCGCTGGGTTCGACGGGGACGGTTCCGTCGAACCCAGGACCACCGCTGCTGGGCACGTCGAGACCACCCTGGCCGATACTGGGACAGTTCGCACTCGAGTCACGCTCGCCCCCGGCGCGGTTCCGGCATCAAGGTGTGGCCGTGGCTTCGAGGACGGCGGTTCAGCCACAGCTTGTTGGTGGTGCGGGCCGTGGCTTGCGCTGGGACGGTTCTTGTCCGAGTGACTCGCCCCGGCGATGGGGTGGCGTACATCGCTCGTGCGCCCGCCTCAGATCAGGGCGGCCGGCGGGCTTGGCCAGAGGCTGCGGCCGACTGCGTGTTCCGGGCCGGAGTTGCAGCGTGTCGGCGCGGCGATCCCCGCCTGGCACCCCATCATGGACCCATGAGCGGTCTGCTCGAGGTGATCGCCCTCAGTCCGGCCGATGCCGAACACGCGGAAGCGGGAGGCGCCGACCGGGTCGAGGTGTGCGGTTCGCTCGAGGACGGAGGCATGTCGCCGCCCCCCGCGCTGGTCGCCCAGATCCGGGCGAAGACCTCCATCCAGGTACGCGTCATGGTGCGCCTGCGGGAGGGCTTCGGGACCGACGGCGGTGAGGCCGTCCGGCTGAGAGGGCTGATCGCGAGCTACCTGGACGCCGGCGCGGACGGCATGGTGCTGGGCTTCCTGAACGGCTTGGGCGAGGTGGACCTGCAGGTCTGCGGCGAGTTGGTCGGGGACACGGAGTGGCCGTGGACCTTCCACCGCGCGCTCGACTCCGTCCTTGACGTCGATCGCGCCTGGCAGGCGTTGGCGAAGCTGCCCGGGATCGATCAGGTGCTGACCGCCGGCTCGCCGCGCGGGGTCGAGCAGGGACTGGACGAACTCCTCGTCCGCGCCCGGAAGAACCCGTGGGCGGCGAAGGTCATCATGGCCGGTGGTGGGCTGCAGCCCGATCACGTCCCCTGGCTGGCCCGGGCCGGCATCCGCGCCTTCCACATCGGTTCGCCTGCCCGTACTGGCGGGTCGTACAAGGCCTACGTGGACGAAGGGCTGGTCGGGGCCTGGCGGCATCTGGTCGACGCCGAGGTGCGCCGGGCGCCGCACTCTGCGACATCCTGAGCCGGGCTGGAAACGTCCTGTCATCGGTGCCCGCGACGCAGGACGTGGTGGGCAGCGGCCGTGGGGGTCAGCAGCCGTCGATGATCACCGTCACGGTGTTCCGGAGCTGTCGAAGGACTGCCGGTCCAACGTTGCCGATCAACACGCTCACCCGAGAGGTAGCGACGGATCGGATGTGCTGGCACTGCGCGGCAGAGATGCCATCGAGCCCATTGTGTTCATCGGGCTCAATGACGATCTCCGAACCACTGTCGCGGATCGTCTGGGTGAGGGGGATCACCTGGATGACGTTCGGCACACCCCTGAGGATCCGCTCCGCAGTGACGACCACAGCGGAGCGGTGCAGACCTGCCTCGGAGCCTGTGGGCGAGCCGAGGTCAAGCGTGACGACATCACCCGGCGTCAGCATCGAGCCAGCTGCGTTCGTCGGCCCTCAGCGGGGTGGAGAGGTCGTGTCCGATGATGTCTTGTTCGAGCAGTCGCGTGGCGCGGTCGACGGTGTCATTGAGCGTCTCGTGGCGCCGGGCAGCGAGCTTGTTGAGCGTGTCGCGAGTGGTGCGGCTGACCCGGATCGTCGTGGTGTTGCCCATGACCTGAGACTAGTAGTTGTAGACTATTTTGTCTACAGTCGGATCGACGTTGTCCGCTGATGGAGCGGGCGTCCTCAGCCGAGCCGCTCGACACTGGCCAGCGTGGCAATGGCGTGGCCGCGGCCCGGCGGTCCTCCTTGGCCTGGTGGCCAGCCTTTCTGCCACGTATCTCCGGTTCACAGGAAGCGCTGCTACCGTTCGCCACCTCACGACAGCCAGGCGAGGAGACCAGCATGACCGTCCTGATTCCCGCAGCTTTTCGCAGTGGGCTGGCCTTGATATGCGCCGCCGCCGTGGTGGCCCTGACTGGCTGCTCGTCCGGGACGGGCGCCACCACCAGCCCGACCACCACAACCCCGGAAGCCACCGCGACGGGCACCGCGACAGCGGGCAGCGACAGCAGCGCCGTCGAATCGGTGGTGACCTCGGCGAACGCCTATCTGGCCACGCTCAGCGACGATCAGGTTGCCCAGACTGTTCTGGACCTGACCAATGACAACGCCGCGGCCTGGTCAAATCTGCCCTGTGGCTCCAGTTGTCGCAACGGTGTCGAGTTCAGCACGCTCAGTGACGAACAGCTGTCGGCAGCCAATGCCGTCCTGCAGGCGGCGTTGAACACTTCCGAGGGGGTCGGCCTCGACCAGGTGATGCAGATCCTGGCCGCCGACGATGTGCTGAATGCCGCGCAGGCCTCCGGGACCGGATCCTCGTCCGGCACCGGCGGTGGCGGTACACCCAGCGGTGACGCGCCCTCCGGCGCTCCGAGCGGTGGTGGCGGCGACCAGTCGGGCGCCCCCGGTGGCGGCGGTGACGCCGGCGGTGGCGGTGGCTATTCGTCCGGCACCTACTTCCTCGCCTTCCTCGGCCAGCCGAGCGTGGACGGCACCTGGATGCTGCAGTTCGGCGGTCACCATCTCGCGGTGAACATCACCTACGCGGACGGTGCGGTCGAAGGTGCCTCGCCGTTCTTCATCGGCGTCGAGCCGACCTCGTGGACGGCCGACGACGGCACCAGCTATGCACCGCTCGACATCATGAAGGACGCTGTCCAGGCGATGATCACCAGCCTGTCGTCCGATCAGTTGCAGCAGGCAAAACTGTCGGAGTCGTTCACCGACGTGCTGCTCGGCCCTGATGCTGACGGTGATTTCCCCCAGACCAAGGGCGGGATCGCGGTCTCCGAACTCTCCGACGAGCAGAAGGCGCTGGTGCTGGCGGCGATCACGCCGTGGGCCTCGATCGTCGACAACCAGACCAGTGAGGATCTGCTGGCGACCTATGAGTCGGAGTTGGACCAGACCTACATCTCCTACTCGGGCACGACCGAGTTGACCACCCAGGGCGACTACATCCGGATCGACGGTCCGAGTGTGTGGATCGAGTTCGTCTGCCAGGACGGGGTCGTCTTCAGCAACCAGATCCACTACCACACCGTCTACCGGGACCACACCCGCGACTACGGCGGCGAACTGTCGTTCTAGGTGCGACTCCCCACCGCGGCCCAGCCGCCGCTCCGGCACCTGCTGCGGGCGGCGCTGGCCGGTCTGATTGCACTGGGAATGCCGTTGCTCGTCGCGCCGACCGCCCAGGCTCACCCGATGCCGCACTCGGTGATCGCCCTGCGGGTGGGAGACGACCGGGCCACCGCACGGCTCGAACTCCCGCTGGACGACCTCACCCTGGCCATGGGCGTCAATCCCCTGGGGGACGACGAGGCACTGTCCGAATCCGAGGCCGGGCAGGTGGCCGACTATCTCGGCGGGCACTTCGACGTAACCTCACCTGATGGTGCCGGCTGGACAACGACGATTCTCGGTGTCGAAGCCGGCGCCGCCGAACAGACCGACACCGGCCGGTACCAGGAACTGGTTGTCGAGGCGGTGCTGGCCCCACCGGTGGGTGAGTCGACCCGGGCCTTCACCGTGGCGTACGACGCCATCATCCACCAGGTGGTGACTCACCGGATCCTGGTCACGGTCGAGAGTGACTGGGCCGGCGGCCAGGTCGACCAGACCCGGGAGCTCGGCGTGATCCGGATCGACACCGGCACCGGCCGGATCGCCCCGCTGGTCGTGGACCTCGGGGAAGGCAGCTCCTGGACGGGGTTTACCGCCATGGCAGGGCTCGGCATGTCGCACATCCTGGAGGGCACCGACCATCTGTTGTTCCTGCTCGTCCTGCTGCTCCCGGCTCCGCTGCTGGCCAGACGCGGACGGTGGCGGCGCCCTGCGCCCCTGCGGCAGACCCTGCGGCGAATCCTGGCGATCACGATCGCTTTCACCCTCGGGCACTCCGCAACCCTCGCCATCGCCTCGCTCGCCCGGCTGCAGTTGCCCACCGGACCGATCGAGGCGCTGATCGCGCTGAGCATTCTGATCGGTGCCGTTCATGCGCTGCGTCCACTGTTCCCCGGACGGGAAGCGCTGATCGCAGCCGGATTCGGGCTGATCCACGGCCTGGCCTTCTCGTTCACCCTCGCCGAACTCGACCTCACCACCGGTCAGCTCGTTCTCAGTCTGCTCGGCTTCAACCTCGGCATCGAACTCATGCAGCTGATCGTGGTCGCGCTGGTCCTGCCGCCGCTCATCCTGGCCTCGCGGACGGCGGCCTTCTCCGGCTTCCGGATCCTGGCCGCCGGTCTGACCGGCGTCGCCGCGCTGGGCTGGATGGCCGACCGGCTGGGTGCGCCCAACCCGGTAGCCGAGGCGGCCGACGCGATCGTCGCCTACCAGGTGGTCGTCCTGGTAGCCATCTGGGTCTTTGGGCTGGCCTGCTGGTTGGCGAAGGCGACGGTCTCGCGAACGTCCGCCCGGCCCAGGCCCACCCCCGCCCGCCGCTGACGAGCCGGCCAATGATGACCGCCACGCTGATGGGCATCCGCTGTCGGCCGGACGGCCATGCCGCCGCCCCGGAGCGGGGCAGCGACGCTGGTTCGGCGGACCGTCACCGACTCACGTGGGCCAGCCCAGGTGGGGGACGGTGACCATCTGAGTCACCAGGTGACCCGAGCCGGACTGAAGTCGGAACCGTGCCCGCCTCGTGTCAGTCCTCGCTGGGTTCGATGTGGACGAAGGTGGTTGTGCCCGGCAGCGCCCTGGCCACGGCGTGCTCGACGTCGTCGGCTAGATCGTGGCTGCGCTTCACCGTCCACTCCCCGGGGACGGTGATGGTGGCGTAGACGAACCGCTGGCGGCCCGACTCCCGGGTCTTGATCTCGGCGATCTGCACCGCGGGATGGCCGGCCAACTCGTGCAGCACCTCGTTGACCGTCGCCACATCCTGCGGCGGCAGGGTGCCGTCCAACAGCCCGACGGTGGCCCGCCGAACCAGCCCGTAGCCGGTGTAGAGGATATTCAGCCCGACCAGCAGCGCGATCAACGGGTCGAACCACACCCAGCCGGTCAACAGCACCAGGCCGATCGCCACCAGCACCCCTGCCGAGGTCCAGACATCGGTGAGCAGGTGCTTGCCGTCGGCCTCGAGGGTGATCGACCGGTAGCGGCGCCCCGCGCGCACCAGCACCAGCCCGACGGCGAGGTTGATCACCGTCGCCACCGCGGAGAGCAGCAGGCCCAGGTCGAGTCGTTCCAGTTCGACCGGACGGAAGAAGCGCAGCACGGCGCCGACCACGATCACCCCGGCGGCGACGAAGATCATCGCTCCCTCGATCGCCGCGGAGAAGTATTCGGCCTTGCCGTGGCCAAAATCGTGGTTGTGGTCGGCAGGTTTGGCCGACAGCTTCATTGCCCACAGGGCAACGCCGGCGGCCACCACGTTCACCGTCGACTCCAGCGCGTCCGACCACAGGCCTACCGAGCCGGTCAGGACGGCAGCGACCAATTTGATGGCCAGCACGACCACCGAGACCCCCAGCGAGAGCCAGACGAAACGCTCCAGCCCGCGTTGGTCGATCGGTGGGTGTGCGGACGGAGCGGTCACCTGCCCGAGTCTACCGGCAGGGTCGATTCCTCCACCTCGCCGAGATCCAGCGGCCAGCGCTCGGGGAAGGGCACCAGGTCGAGCAGCCCGACTAGCCCGGTGGGCCGGACCGGGTCGGGCAGCTCGGCAAGGCCGTCGAGCGGGAGCCAGCCATGGCCGGCGAGGGTGATCCGCTCGTCCTCGGTGAGGTTGGTGTTCGCCACCTCGAAGCGGTCGGTGAACAGGACGAAGTACCACTCCCGCTGGGAGAGGATCTGGTCGGAATAGCCGTAGACCGCCTCGCGGACCGCCACCGGCCCGATCAGGTCGTCGGGGACCACCTGCAGCCCGGTCTCCTCGGCGAGTTCGCGGACGGCTGTCGTGCGCGGCCCCTCGCCAGGCTCGATGCCGCCGCCGGGCGTGGTCCACCACCGACTGCCGGGGATCCCGGGGTCGGTGTCAGCCAGCAGCAGCACGGCCTCGCCGTCGGTGACCAGCACGCGAGCGGCACTGCGGTGCCGGCGGGGTCGCTGGTCGGGCGGCACCGGGGTGAAGCGGCGGTTGCGGAACGGCCCGGTCATGGTCCGGGCACCTCCACCGTGCCGAGGGTCTTGCCGTCGGTGCCGAGGAAGTGGACGCGGACCGGTCCGGGTGGAACCTGGTAGCCCAGCGAGCCGCTGAGCCTGTCACCGTCGTGCAGCAGCGCGCCCGGCAGCGGATCGGACACCACCGGCCCGAAAGCGAGCGGGTAGCGCGTCTGGTCGGCGGTCTCGGCGACTGTGGCCACCGCGCTCACCGGCACTTCGCCAGCCACTCCGACGAGGTCGACGTCGAGCACGAGGTAGGCCATGCCGGCCTCCGGCTTCAACTCGCCCGCACCGCTCCAGACCGCCCGGGTGGCGGTGACCCGGGCCGTCCCGGTGGCCGCCTTGAGCTCGACCTCCCGTCCGATATCGCCGCCGCTGGCCTCGACCGGTGCGGCCGGGACGGCACCGGCCGAGGGTGCGGCCGACGGCGGGGCGGCGGGGCTGAACACCCCGCGCGACCAGAGCAGGACGCTGACCGCGACCAGGCCGAGCACGGCAATACCGGCTACCAGCGGTACCCAGCGTCGCGACCGGCGCCCGGACGGGGACGCGGGGGCGCCGGGTGGCGGGGCTTCCCAGGGCTGGGGTGGCTGAACCGGAACCGCCAAGGTGACGCCGGACGGCAGGTCGAAGGAGGTCGGCAGTGGCGGAGGAGCCCAGCCGGGCGGAGGCGGCAGAACCGGCGTCCCGGTGACGACAGTTCCGGGCGCGGACGGGGACGGCGCCGGGGATGAGAGGCTCTCGCGCTGGCTCATGGCCGCGAATCGGGACGTTCGCCACGAGTGAGGGCGAGGGCCACCACCAGTCCGAGGGCGAAGATCAGGCCCAGGCAGCACAGTTGCGCGGTCGTCGAGGCTGCACCCCAGGCCCAGTCGAGGTAGAAGTCGTTGACCACGAAGGTCCACAGCCAGACTAGGCCGACCAGGCCGCCCGCCACGCCGAAGCAGATCCTGACCTGTTTACGGCGGTAGGCGATCCGGCTGGCCAGCCCGAAGGCGACGGCCAGCAGCACGATGGACAGGCTGTTCAGCACGGCACCCAGGCCCAGGGTGATCACCACGGCCGGCGTCACCGCGCGCCACACGGCGGGCAGGCTGACCTGAGCGGGAGCCTGGAAGCGCTGGTCGGGGTCGGGCGGGGCGAACCACTGCGGGGTGCCCGGAGCCGGGAACGGGGTGGGATTCACCTGGGCGCCCGGGGCCACTGCACGCTGCTGCGGCAGCGTGGCCACGATCGGCGTGGACGCCGAGGTCAGCGGCTGTTGCGGGTTCCACGCCGGTGCCGTCCCACCGGGTGAGGAGTGGGCTGACGCCCAGGCGGTCCCGGTGGAGGAGGTCATCGTGCTGGTGACCACCTCGAAGGCCTGCCGCGGATCCCGCCCCGGGCCCGCCGAGGCGGGGATCAGGGTGGTCAGGTCGGGTGCTGGTGCATCGGGCGCGGTGAAGGACGGCTGCTCGGCCGGCGCCCCCGCGCTCGGATCGGCAGGCGTGGCCGGGGTATCCAGCGGCCCGGCCGGTGGCTCGACGAACGCCTCCGGCCGCTGTTGCGGCGCGTACTCGGGTCCGTCCCGCCAGGTCGCCATGGGCCCATCGTAATTGCCTTGCTGGAACGACGGGCACCCGGCCGAGGGCTGTCGGGGGGAGCCGGCCGCGGGAATGCCCACGGTTGGGCGGTGTCCACTAGGCTTGATCGGAGCCGGCGGGAGCATCCCCGCCCGGAGACGATGCCAGGAGTGAGGATCATGCCGGTAGGCAAGGTGCGCTACTACGACGCCGAGAAGGGTTTCGGCTTCTTGTCCAAGGACGAGGGCGGCGAGGACGTGTACGTCCGTGCGTCCGCGCTGCCGGCTGGCGTCACCACCCTGAAGCGCGGTCAGAAGGTCGAGTTCGGCGTCATCGCGGGCAAGAAGGGTGAGCAGGCGCTCAGCGTCCGGCTGATGGAGGCCCCGGTGTCGCTGTCCAAGGCTCAGCGCAAGAGCCCCGAGCAGATGGCGATCATCGTCGAGGACCTGATCAAGATGCTGGACGGGATCGGCAACGGTTACCGCCGCGGACGCCACCCCGATTCCAAGATCTCCGGCAAGGTTGCGTCCGTGCTGCGCGGGGTCGCCGACGAGTTGGAGCTCTGAGGTGCCGGCGACCGTCGAGCTCGACACCGCCTGCGCGGAGGCTGTCGACCTGGCCAGGGCGGCGGCGGTCCGGCGTGCCGGCGTCTTCGGCGTGGGTGAGCACCGCGGTGTGACCGCTGACGGTGTTCGGGTGGCCACCCACTACTTCGCTGTGGACCATCCGGCCTACCCGGGCTGGAATTGGGCGGTCACCGTGGCGCGGGCCTCCCGCGGCCGGGTGGTCACGGTCAACGAGGTCACCATGGTGCCCTCCGACGGTGCGTTGCTGGCCGCGCCCTGGGTGCCCTGGGCCGACCGGATCTCCGGCGGCGACATCACTCCGGGTGCGCTGCTCCCGACCCCGGCCGACGACGTCCGCCTCGAACCGGGTTACACCGGCGGCGAGGACGCCTCCGACCCTGACCCTGCCGAGTCCTCGCAGATCCGTGCGGTGGTGGCTGAACTCGGACTGGGACGTGAGCGCGTGCTCTCCCCGGTGGGACGTGACCTGGCTGCCGAGCGCTGGATCGCCGGCGACGGCGGCCCGGACAACCCGATGACCCAGCAGGCCCCCGCGCTGTGTGAGACCTGCGGCTACTTCCTGCCGCTGCAGGGCAGGCTGGGCGAGGTGTTCGGGGTGTGCGCGAACGAGTTCTCGCCCAGCGACGGCCGGGTCATCAGCCGGGACCACGGCTGCGGCGGCCACTCCGACGTGGGCGAGCCTCGCCGCGGCGTCGACCTCGGCCAGCCGATGTGGGACACCATCACCACCGACGAGTTCCTCTTCGACTGAGTTCCAGCCGCGTCCCGTGCCGGGTCGGGCTGTGCCGTGCCAAATCCGGTTCGAGATCGAGGGTCGAGGGGGATATTCCCTCGGCTGGCGGCTTCGTACCGGATTTGGCGGGGGCTCAGTCGGTCGGAGCCGGGTCCGCCTCGGCCTCGGAGCGTTTGCGGCGGTGGGATCGCACCCAGACCACTGCCATCCCGACCAGGCCGATCCCGACCCCGGTGACACACACCCACAGCCACCAGCCCTGGCCGGCGGCGTTCAACGCGTCTCGCTGCAGCCAGAGCACAACCGTCGCGATCACGAAGGCAATCGTGCCGATGGTGACGATGCCCGTGCCGTCCGGATCGAGCGCACGGACGGGTGCTTGTACCATAAGCGGCGCGTGGTGCTGATTATCCACGGACTCAACCTTAGGGGAGTGGAGAAACCCCTACCATGTGCGCCATGTCGAATGCCTCGCCAACTACTGAAATTCCCCCGTCTCCTCCTGTGAGTTCCTTCGACGCCTGGTTCGAGTTGACCAAGCGTGGATCCACCCTCGGCCGCGAGGTACGCGGCGGCCTGGTGACCTTCTTCACCATGGCCTACATCATCGTCCTCAACCCGTTGATCATCGGGACCGCCGCGGACGCCAACGGCAACCTGATCAACGGCATGTCCGCCAGCGCGGAGGGGGCCGTGCCCGCGTCCATCGCCGCCGTGGCCGCCGCCACGGCGCTGGTTGCCGGCCTGCTCACCCTGTTCATGGGCGGGTATGCCCGGTTCCCGATCGCGATCGCCTCCGGTCTGGGCCTGAACGCCGTGGTGGCCTACGTGATCGCTCCGAAGATGACCTGGCCACAGGCGATGGGCCTGGTGTTCTGGGAGGGCCTGGTGATCACCATCCTGGTGCTCACCGGCTTCCGCAAGGCCGTGTTCAACGCCGTCCCGCGGTTGCTGCGGGCCGCCATCTCGGTGGGCATCGGCTTGTTCATCGCCTTCGTCGGCCTGGCCGACGCCGGCGTGGTCCGGGCGGGCAACCCGCTGGTGCAGCTCGGCGTCAACGGCAGCCTGGTGGGCTGGCCGATCGCCATCTTCGTGATCGGGCTGGTGCTGATCGTCACGCTCTACGTCCGCAAGGTGCGGGGGGCGATGCTGATCGGCATCCTGGCCGCCACCGTGCTCGGTGTGATCGTCGAGGCGGTCAGCCACGTCGGTGGGGTCAAGGACGCCACCGGGGCGGTCGTGAACCCGACCGGCTGGATGCTCAACGTGCCTGCCTTCGGTGGCTGGTCGCTGCCCGACCTCAGCCTGCTGACGGTGCCGTTCCGCAACCCCGGCGACTTCTTCTTCGGTGCCTTCGGGGCTGCCGGCGGGCTGGGCGGCGTGCTCGGCGTCCTGCTGCTGATCTTCGCGCTGCTGCTGGCCGACTTCTTCGACACCATGGGCACGATCGTCGCCGTGGGTGCCGAAGGCGACCTGCTGGGCGAGGACGGGAACCCGCCGCACACCCAGGAGATCCTGCTGGTCGACTCGATCGGTGCCATGGCCGGCGGCCTGGGATCGGTCTCGTCCACCACCTCCTACATCGAGTCGGCGGCTGGTGTCGGCGAGGGTGCCCGGACGGGCATCGCCTCGCTGGTGACCGGCGCAGCCTTCCTGCTCAGCCTCGTGCTGGCGCCGCTGGTGAACATGGTGCCCTCGGAGGCGGCCGCGCCGGCGTTGGTCTTCGTCGGCTTCCTGATGATGTCGCAGGTGGTGCACATCGACTGGTCGGAGCCGGAGGAGGGCATCCCCGCCTTCTTGACCCTGGCGTTGATGCCGTTCGCGTACTCGATCACCGTCGGGATTGGGGCGGGCTTCCTGTTCTACGCGCTGATCAAGCTGGTCAAGGGCAAGGGTCGCGAGGTGCATCCGCTGCTCTACGGGGTGGCTGTCGCCTTCCTGGTGTACTTCGTCCAGGGCGCGATCTTCGGCGCGTTGGGCGGCTGAGTCGGCTGATCCTGCAGCGGCGTCGTCCCTCCGGGCGGCGCCGCTGGTGTTTTCAGGAGGATCCGCGCGCGGCTGGCCGGTCAGGTCGGCGCCCTCGACAGCACAAGCGGGCCGGTGGGAGGATCCGCGTACGGCTGGCTGGTCAGGCCGGCACGAGAGTGCTCGGGAAGCGCCGATCAACGCTGGTGCTCAGCGTCCACCTCAGGCGACGGCGATGCCCACCAGGTCGGGACGGGGGCGCTGCTCGGCCTCGGCAGCCTGCGTCCAGTTCACGAAGCCGTCCAGCCAGCCCAGCAGCTCGCCGATCCACTCCCGGGTCTCCGGTTCCAGGCCGGGCAGGGCTGCTCGCCAGGCCTCGGCGAGCGGGGGGACATGGTGGCCTGGCGCGTATCCGGCCACCACCGACGGGCCGGTGCGCAGCGGAATGCCCAGTTCTCGTGCCACAAGCGAACGCACGCCGTACCGCACCGGGATCTCGGCCCGTCCGAGGTCGAACTCGATGGCGTTGAGGCTGTGCTCGTCGAGCGTGACGGCGTGCGAGGACCATGCCTTCGCCTCCAGCCACACCTCCAGCAGTCGCCAGCTGGCGGCCAGCCGGTCCGGCGGGACGTGCTGGCCGGCGAGCAGCCGGTCGCAGTCCTCGCGTCCGGGGGTGTCCGGCCCGATCACCGGAGCGTCAATCGGACGGGCGAACAGCGGTCCGAGCTTGCCCAGCAGGCCGTACTTCGGCGTCGGCCGGCCGAAACGCTCCGCGGCGACAGCGCGCAGCCGGGCGGCTTCGGACGCGTCCGTTCCGAAGATGTCGCGCACGTCATCGACAGCGATCGCGTGCAGCCACAGGGTGCCCACGAGAACAACGGTACTTCGCGGGCGCCTATCTTTGGCGGTATGAATCCCCGATCCAGGCGTCTGATCGTGAGCGGAGCGCTGATTGCCATGCTCGTCCTGGTGGTTCTGGGGTCGCTGCTGGGTTGGGGAAGATAAGGTCAACTCCATGCCGTCCTGGATCCGGAAGCTGCTCGCGGTTCTCGCGCTGAGCGCTGCGTTGCTGTTCTCCCCCCTGGCGGTCGCCCACGCGGACACCCCGAGCCCGTCCCCGACGTCGTCGGCCACGTCCTCGGCCACCTCCTCAGCAACCCCGTCGGCGAGCGAGGATTCCGGTGACGACGCCGACATGGTCGACGCCCCGGATGTGCAACTCGACCAGACCCGGACGGTGGTTCTGCTCGCCGGTGCTGGCGCGCTGGCCCTGGCCGCCGCGCTGGTGGTGCTGATCCGGCGCTGAGCTGCCACCGGCCGGTTCGGCCACGATCGAGGCGGCAAACCTGGCCGGCTGCTGATGAGCGGCCGGTGGCCTGAGGCGCCCGGAAATCGGTGGACAGCCCGGTGCCGCGCCATCTTTCGGGGGCTGATCGCTGCTGCCGAAGCCCAGGGCCGCAGAGCAGGCGGGTGCGGATGGGCACTCGGGTGGTGGGGACGCCCCGCAATCTGTCGGGCGTCGGCGCGTCTGCCAACCCCGGATCAGGCCAATTCGTTCAAGGTGATCGGGACGGCGCGGAACAGGTCGGGGAATCCGGCCAGCACGCTCCGATTGGGGTCGGCTACCGGATAGACCGGCTGAGCGGTGCGTTCAGCGAGTTCCTGCAGGGCGGGAAAGTCGGCGAGCACGGCCCGGACGCCCGTCCCGTCACCACCGAGGACGAGCGCCTCGAGCCGGTCCGCCGCCGGCACCAGCACGGCCTCCACGTCCGCGGCCGCCTCGGCGTAGGCCTTCGCGGTCTGGTTGCCCCGCCGGCGCGCGTAGCGCTGCTGTGACCAGCCGCCCGCCTTGGTGGTGCCTTGGACGTAGTGGTGGTCGTGTCTGCCGTCAAGCAGGGTCGACCCGGTGAAGACACCGACAGCATGGGCCTTGCGCCGCACCAGGAGCGCCCCGACCGTCCGCTGCCGGAGTACCGACTCGATCAACTCTGCCAGCGGATCCCCGGTGCCCGGCAGCGCCCCCCAACGCAGGGCGATCGCGGCCACGGCGCCGTCCGGACAGACGCAGGTCACCTGGTGCGGGGCAACCTCGACGGCCGGTGTCCCGTGGCGCGATCCGAATCGTGAGATCCACCCGCCCAGCCGCTCGGGGGCGATCCGGACGATTCGCGTGCTGACAGGCATCATGACGATAGTGTGGCCCCAGGGCACAGGAGGGTGAATGACCGACCTGATCGACACGACAGAGATGTACCTGCGCACGATCTACGAGCTGGGCGAGGAGGGCGTGCCACCGTTGCGTGCCCGGATCGCCGAGCGGCTCAAGCAGAGCGGCCCCACGGTGTCGCAGACAGTGGCCCGGATGGAGCGGGACGGTCTGGTCACCCTGCACGAGGATCGGCACCTGGTGCTGACCCCGCACGGCAGGGCGCTCGCCACCCGGGTGATGCGACGGCACCGGCTCGCCGAGCGGCTGCTGACCGACGTCATCGGGTTGGAGTGGGCCCTGGTCCACGACGAGGCCTGCCGCTGGGAGCATGTGATCTCCACCGACGTGGAGCGGCGCCTGGTCGACATTCTGCATCAGCCGACCCAGTCGCCCTACGGCAATCCGATCCCGGCACTGGAGGAGCTCGGTTCGACGCCGGCCGAGGAAGAGTTCCTGGACGGAGCCGAGCCGCTGGGTGAACTGCTCGCCGACGGTGAACGTCACGAGGTGGTGATCCGCCGGATGAGCGAGGCGGTACAAGCCGATCTGGACGCGCTGCGAGTGATCGCCGAGGCGGGCGTCCGTCCCGGCCGGCCGATTCGGGCAGTGGTCGAGCGCGGTGACCTGATCTTGGACGGCCCGGACGGGGAATGCGTCCTGCCAGCCGTGATGGCCGATCACATTTTCATCGCCTCCCGCTGAGTCGGCGAACGAGCGCAGGTTCGTCGAACCGCCGTCGCCCCGGTGGCCGAGCAGGCGGCAGGCTGGGTGGGAAAGCAGGCTGGCACCGGGCGCGTCTCGTGTTTCCGCGGCGGCGCGCGACGGAATACCGCGGCAGTCGTCGGCGTTGTCCCACCAGACAGCCCGACGAGAGGAACCCCATGGCAACCGTTGCCCTGAACCACGAGAGCTTCGGCAGCACGATCGACGACAATGACATTGTCTTCGTGGACTTCTGGGCTGCCTGGTGCGGACCGTGCCGGATGTTCGGACCGATCTTCGAGGAGGCCTCCACGGCCCACCCCGACATCGTCTTCGGCAAGGTCGACACCGACGACCAGCGAGAGATCGCCAGCGCACTCGAGATCGCCTCGATCCCCACGATCATGGCCTTCCGGGGCGGCTACCTGGTGTTCCGTGAGTCGGGGGTGCTGAACAAGCGCCAGCTTGAAAGCGTGATCGAACAGGTCCGCGCGCTGGACCTCGACCAGCTCAAGGCTGAGGCCGCCGCAGCCGGCCAGTGAGCCCTCGGCTCCCTCGAGGCTGAACTTGGTCTTGAGACTTTTCAGGAATCCACCTCGAACTTCACAGGAATCTTCTCAACGATGTGACATCGCAGGTCAGCCATGTCATACTTCTTGCGGAGTTCCTGCCCCATCCCCCCGGGCAGGAACTCCGTTTTTTCTTCAGCTGTCCAATTAATCGGGGGCGCCTGTCACCCGTAGTGGGGATGCTTGTCACCCGCGGTAGGGACCCGAATCCGCAAGTTCGGGCCTGAAACTTTCGAAACCCGGGGAGCAGGCGTTGGCCTTTCTTCGGGAAAGTGTGATCGGTGCTGTGGATTTCTTGTGCTTTCCCACGCAAAGGCCGCCAGGAAGCTCAGCCGACGTATTGAGCCAGATGCTGCCCGGTCAGAGTGGAGGCGGACGCGACCAGGTCGGCGGGAGTCCCCTCGAAGACGATCCGGCCACCGTCGTGGCCGGCACCCGGCCCGAGGTCGATGATCCAGTCCGCGTGGGCCATCACCGCCTGGTGGTGCTCGATCACGATCACCGACGTGCCGGCGTCCACCAACCGGTCCAGCAGGCCGAGCAACTGTTCGACGTCAGCCAGGTGCAGTCCGGTGGTGGGCTCGTCCAGCACATAGACCCCACCGTTGGCGCCCATCCGGGTGGCCAGCTTGAGTCGCTGCCGCTCGCCGCCCGACAGCGTGGTCAGCGGCTGGCCCAGGCTGAGGTAGCCCAGGCCGACATCGAACATCCGCCGCAGGATGGTGTGGGCAGCGGGCGTCCGGGCCTCCCCGGCACCGAAGAACTCCACCGCCTCGCTGACCGGCATGGCCAGTACCTCGGCGATGTTGCGGCCACCCAGGGTGTACTCCAGTACCTGGGCCTGGAACCGCCTGCCGCCGCACTCCTCGCAGGTGGTGGCGACCCCGGCCAGCATGACCAGGTCGGTGTAGATCACGCCGTTGCCGTTGCAGCTGGGGCAGGCGCCCTCGGAGTTCGCGCTGAACAGCGCGGGCTTCACCCCGTTGGCCTTGGCGAAGGCCTTCCGAATCGGTTCCAGCAGACCGGTGTAGGTCGCTGGGTTGCTCCGCCGTGAGCCGCGGATCGCGCCCTGGTCGATCACCACCACACCGTCGCGGCCTTCCACCGAGCCGCTGACCAGCGAACTCTTGCCCGAACCGGCCACCCCGGTCAGCACCACCAGCACGCCCAGGGGAAGGTCGACATCCACGTCCTGCAGGTTGTGGCTGTTCGCGCCCCGCACCTCCAGCTTTCCCGACGGTTTGCGGACCGACGGCTTCAACCGCGCCCGATCGTCCAGGTGACGTCCGGTCAGGGTATCGGCGCGACGAAGGTCGTCAGCCGTCCCCTCAAAGATCACCTCGCCGCCGGCCGAACCCGCGCCCGGACCGAGATCGATCACGTGGTCGGCGATCATGATCACCTCGGGCTTGTGTTCGACCACCAGGACGGTGTTGCCCTTGTCGCGCAGTTGCTGCAGCAGATTGTTCATCCGTTGGATGTCGTGGGGGTGCAGGCCGATGCTGGGCTCGTCGAACACGTAGGTGACGTCGGTCAGCGAGGAGCCGAGGTGACTGACCAGCTTGGTGCGCTGCGCCTCACCGCCGGAGAGGGTGCCTGAGGGGCGGTCAAGTGAGAGGTAGCCCAACCCGACCTCCACGAAGGAGTCCATCAGTTGGCGCAGCTTGGCCAGCAGGGGAGCAACCGACGGTTCGTCCAGCGTGCGGATCCATTCGGCCAGATCGCTGATCTGCATCGCGCAGGCGTCGGCGATGCTGATGCCTGCGATCGTGGACGAGCGGGCGCCCTCGTTCAGCCGGGTGCCGCCGCAGTCCGGGCAGGTGGCGAAGGTGACCGCCCGCTCGACGAAGGCCCGGATGTGCGGCTGCATGGCGTCCACGTCCTTGGTGAGGAAGGACTTCTGGATCCGGGGGATCAGTCCCTCGTAGTTGACGTTCACTCCGTCCACCTTGATCCGGGTCGGCTCCTTGTAGAGCAGCGCGTCCAGTTCCTTCTTGGTGAACTGGGCGATCGGCTTGTCGGGGTCGAAGAAGCCGCAGCCGCGGAAGATCCGGCCGTACCAGCCTTCGGTGGAGTAGTTGGGGACGAGCAGGGCGCCCTGGTTGATCGACTTGGTCTGGTCGTACAGCGCGGTACGGTCGAAGTCGGTCACCGAGCCGGTGCCCTCGCAGCGGGGGCACATCCCGCCGGTGATACTGAAGCTGCGTACCTCGGCGACCTGGCCGTGAGCCTTCTGGGTCTTCAACGCACCCTGCCCGGTCGCCGAGGCGACATTGAACGAGAACGCCTGCGAGGTGCCGATATGCGGCTGTCCGAGCCGGCTGAACAGGATCCGCAGCAGCGCGTTGGCGTCGGTCGCCGTGCCCAGGGTGGAGCGGATGTTGGCCCCCATCCGCTCCTGGTCGACGATGATCGCGGTGGTGAGCCCGTCCAGCACGTCCACGTCGGGCCGGGCCAGGCTGGGCATGAACCCCTGCACGAAAGCCGAGTAGGTCTCGTTGATCAAGCGCTGCGACTCGGCTGCGATGGTGTCGAACACCAGCGAACTCTTCCCCGAGCCCGAGACGCCGGTGAAGACGGTCAGACGGCGCTTCGGGATCTCGACGCTGACATTCTTGAGGTTGTTCTCCCGGGCACCCCCGACCCGGATCAGGTCGTGGCTGTCGGCAGTGTGATCGGACACCTGTCGTCCCTTCTGGTCGGGAAAATGCGCAGGGTCCAGTGTGGCCCCGTCCGGCAAACATCGGGAACACCGCACAACCGCCACCCGGACACCGGGCGGGCCGCAGCGGCGCGCGGCCCCGGCGCACCCCGGCACGGAAAGCCCGGTGGAAGACGAGGCAAACGGGGGTGTCTCTGCGTCGGTGCCGGTGCTACGCTCATGCCGAGCAACCGCTCATGAGGGTTGTTACCCACCCCGGGGCAAGACCTGAGATACATCTTCGTGTCTCGGGTCTTTTTCGTATCCGGGCTGGGTGAACGCGAGGAAGCGAGGATGGACGATGGCAGCCACGAACACCAGTACCGCCGAACAGATCGTCGAACACGTCGGCGGTGCGGCGAACATCGCAAGTTTGACCCACTGCGCGACCCGGCTCCGCTTCGAGTTGGTGGACGCCGGCAAGGCCGACCAGAAGGCGCTCGACAAGACCCCCGGTGTGCTGGGCGTGGTGCCGCAGGGCGGCGACCGCCTGCAAGTGGTGATCGGTGGCGCCGTCCAGGGGGTGTTCACCGAGATCATGAACCTGCCAGCCATGGCCGGTGCCAAGCCTGCGGCCGCTGGCGGCGGGCAGAGCGACGCCGACGTCAAGGCGGCCGCCCGGGCCAAGGCCCGCGGCAAGAACGCCTGGCTTGACGCCTTCTTCGAGTACCTCTCCAACAGCTTCCGCCCGCTGCTGGGCGTGCTGCTGGGTGCCTCCCTGGTGATTGCCTTCGCGGCCATCCTGGACGCCTTCGGCGTGGTCGACTTCCGCGCCGCCGACAAGCCGGCCGGCTGGATCTTCGTCGACACCATCTGGCGGGCGGTGTTCTACTTCCTGCCGCTGGCGGTGGCCTACAACGCGTCCAAGGCACTCAACATCGACCCGTGGGTCGGATTCAGCGTGATGGCCGCGCTGATGACCCCGGACTTCGTGAAGCTGGCGAACCCGGAACTCGTCACCAGCACAGTCTGTACCCCGAACCCGATCCCGAGTGCCGCCGACATCTGTACCGCCGACGTCTTCGGTATCCCGATGACGATCAACGACTACAGCGGCGCGGTCTTCGTCCCGCTGATCATGGTCGCGGTGCTGGCCCTGGTCTACAAGACCGCGCAGCGCCTCATCCCGAGCAACCTGCACCTGGTCTTCGTGCCGTTCCTGTCGATGATCATCATGGTTCCGGTCTCCGCCTTCCTGATCGGCCCGCTCGGCCTGTGGATCGGCACCATCCTTGGTCAGGGCCTGTCGTGGCTGAACACGTTCGCGCCGTTCATCTTCGCGATCCTGATCCCGATGGTCTACCCGTTCCTGGTGCCGCTGGGCCTGCACTGGCCGCTGAACGCGTTGATGCTGGCCAATCTCGATTCGCTGGGCTACGACTTCATCCAGGGTCCGATGGGCGCCTGGAACTTCGCCTGCTTCGGTGCCACCGCCGCAGTGCTGGTGATCTCGGCGCGGGAACGCGATCTGGAGATGCGGCAGACTTCGACCGGCGCCCTGGTTGCTGGGTTGCTGGGCGGTATCTCGGAGCCGTCCCTGTACGGCATTCACCTGCGGTTCAAGCGGATCTACCCGCGGATGCTGGTGGGCTGTTTCACCGGCGGTGCGATCATCGCGGTCGGCTCGCTGCTGCTGCGGACCGACGGTGTGCGGGCGAACACCTTCGCCTTCACCTCGCTGCTGACCATTCCGATCTTCTCCCCGACCTTCCTGTACGTCATCGCCATCGCGGGCGCGTTCTTCGTGGCGTTTTTCCTCATCCTGTTCGGTGACTACCGGACCGCAGAGGAGCGCGACGCCTTCCACGCCGAGCGCGACCAGGCCGAGGCAGACCGGGCTCTTGAAGCCACCCGGGTGGCCGAGCCTGCGCTGGAGGGCGCCGGTGTGGGTGCTGGTGCGGCCGCCGCTCCAGCGGCCGCAGCAGTACCGTCCGCGGTTGCTGCGCCGGTGGCGTCGGCGTCGCCGACCACCGAGGTGGTGGCTCCGGTCGCCGGGCACGTGGTCGGGCTGGACGACGTCCCCGACAAGGTCTTCGCCTCGCGGGCGCTGGGCGAAGGCGTCGGCATCCAGCCGATCGACGGACGGGTGGTCGCGCCGGTGTCCGGCACCATGATGACGGTGGCCGAAACCGGGCATGCCTTCGGCCTGAAGACCGACGACGGTGTGGAGGTGCTGGTGCACGTCGGCATCGACACCGTCCGGCTGGACGGCAGGGGCTTCACGGTCGCGGTGGCGAAGGACCAGCGGGTCACTGCCGGCGACCTGCTGGCCGAGATCGACCTGGGCGTCATCAAGGACGCCGGCTACGACCCGACCACGATCGTGGTGGTGCTGAACACCCTCACGCTGGCCAAGGTCGCGCCGAGGACGAACATCGACGTCGCCGCCGGGGATGCCATTATTGACACCTCGGTGTGAGAGGAGCAGCCGTGGCCGCCGGGCCGTCCGGGGTGGCGCGGACCTGAGATGGAGATTGTCCGCATCTTCAACAACAACCTGGTGCTGGCGCTGGACAACACTGGACGCGAGGTGATCCTGACCGGCCGTGGCCTGGGCTTCCAGGCCCGGCCGGGCCAGGTGGCCGACCCCGCCAGGATCGTGCGGGTGTTCGTCCCCTCCGACGGACGCGACCCCGACCATCTCGCCGAACTGCTCGCCGACATCCCGCCGGAGCAGCTCCAGTTGGTGGCCGCCGCGCTCACCGAGGCAGGCCTGGACAAGCTAGTAGGCAACCCCGCGCTGCTGATTGCGCTCGCCGACCACATCGGCTTCGCGCTGCGGCGGCAGGCGATGGGGATGGAGGTGGAGTACCCGCTGCTGGCCGAAGTGCAGCACCTGTACGCCGAGGAGTACAGCCGGGCGCAGCAGCTGCTGGCCGCGCTCAACCGGATGAGTGAGGCGGAACTGCCGCCGTCCGAGGCGGTCGGGCTGGCGTTGCACCTGGTGAACACCGGGTTCTCGACCGGAGATCTGTCCTACACCTACACGATGACCGGGATCATCCAGCAGATGGTGGCGGTCATCGAACAGTCCTTCGGGCTCACCCTCGACACGGGCAGCGTCAGCGTCGGCCGGTTCGTCACGCACCTGCGCTACCTGTTCGTCCGGATCCACAACCACCGGCAGCTCGACCAGCAGCACTCCGGCGTCGGAGTGGCGATCCGGCAGGCCTATCCCGAGGCCGCCGAGTGCGCGGTGCGGGTGGCGCGCGTCCTCGAACTGCGGCTGGACGCGACCCTCACCGAGGACGAGCTCTCCTACCTGGCACTGCACATCGCCCGGGTCGCCGCCGACGACGACTGAGGTGACCCGACCTCGTGATTCGGATTGAGGACTGACTCGAACAGGAGACGGTCCTTACCTGGTAAGCCGTGAGTCGAATCGGAACCGCTTCTACGAGTTACCCGATGAGGCTGCTCATCAGTCATGCGCTTGGCGGGGGCCTTCTGCGCCTGGCGTTCCGTCAGTTGCCTATCTCTCCAGCCAGAGTGTGCCCACAGGCCCGTCCGCGGGTCTTTCGTCACAGCTTGAGGCCGGGAGTCAGCCCTTGCTGGGCCAGGCCGGCCACGGTGTGGTTCGACCGGAACGGTCCCGTCGAACCGGACGGGCTGGGCGCCTGAAGAGCGCAACCAAAGCCAGCGGCCGGACGTGGGAGAGGCATGAGGACCATCCCTGGCCGTCTTGCGATCCTGACGCTCTCGACCCTGGCGCTGGCAGGTTGCGCGGGACCGCTCTCGGCGTCGCCGCAGAACCCTTCGCCGGAGGAGGCCACGATGATGATCGACTATCCGTACTACTCCAGCGTTCAGGAGTTGGCAGCGGCCTCCAACCTGATCGTCGAGGTGACGGTGGGCGATGCGCACCCGGACCTGCTGCGCCCGGCTGTCGAGACCGCGGTCACCGACCCGGCACGGAATCCGCAGGCGGGGCTGGTTCCGTCCGAGAGCCAGGCGGGGGAGGCCGACACCCCGATCACCGTCCACGCCACGCGGGTCGATGCCGTTCACCGCGGAACGACGACTGTCGGCGCGACCATCGAGGTGAAACAGATGGGCGGCGTGCTCAACGGCGTCCGCTACAGCACTGACGAGGCGCAGTTGGAGACCGGAAAGAGCTACCTGCTCTTTCTGGAGACCTACCCGAACAGCCCGGCCAGCATCCTGGGTGGGGACGTTGGGATGTTCGTCCGTGACAGGACGGGCCGTTCCACCTCCCTGGGTCAACCCGAGTTGACGGTGGACGCCGCCATCCTGGCCTCCCTGGGCTGAGCGGGGCTGCCCCTCATGCGGCCTCTCCGGCCGCACCATCCGATCCGCCATTCACCGGTCAAGGTGGTCGTCCGCCGCTAATCTGGGGCCAATTGGACGGCACGGGGAGCGGAAACTGATGAACACCTACGACGCCATCGGCGACTGGATGCTGCAACGCGGCCCGCTCTACCAGCGGCTGGCCGCCGCGATCCGGGACGCGGTCGCCCGCGGCGACCTGGCACCCGGCACCGTGCTGCCGGCCGAGCGGCAACTCTCGCGGGCCCTGTCCGTCGGGCGCAGCACGGTGGTCGGAGCCTACGACCTGCTGCGTGGCGAGGGGGTGCTGGTGAGCAAGCAGGGAAGCGGCACGTGGGTGGCCGGTGCCGCCCGGAGTGGGGCGACCCGCGGGTTGCAGCAGGAGTCGCTGGGACGGGCCGCACTGTCGGCTGGCGAGCAGTTGATCGACCTCGCCACCGCCTCGCTGCCTGCCGTGCCGGCGCTGCGGGACGCATTGCAGGCGATCTCGGGCGGGTTCTCTGACTCGCTGCTGGGGCAGACCGGCTACTCGGCCTTCGGCCTGCCCGAGGCCCGGCGCGCCGTCGCCACCATGTTCACGCGCGACGGCCTGCCGACCTCACCCGAACAGATCCTGATCACCACCGGCGACCAGCAGGCGCTGTCACTGATCGTGGGGCACTTCCTCGACACCGGTGATTCGGTGCTCCTGGAGGATCCGACCTCGGCCGGCATGCTCGACCTGGTGCGGCGGATGCCCGTGGTGGCGCGCGGCACCCGGTCGCTGTCCCGGGCGGGAGCCGCGTCGCTGACCGCGGCGATACGGAAGGTGGAGCCGACCCTGGTCTACGTGATGACCGCGCTCGGTCCGGAAGGCCTGGTGCCCTCGGCGGAGGAGGTTCGCACCTTCGCGCGCGGGCTGCAGGGCTTCGGAGGTGTGCTGGTGGAGGACACCAGTTCGCGGATGCTGATCAGGTCGGAGCCGCCGCGGTATCTTGCCGGCCTGGTGCCGGAAGCGACGTCCGTCCTGACCGTCGGGTCGATGAGCAAGCTGTTCTGGGGTGGCCTGCGGGTCGGCTGGGTGCGTGGCGACGAGAACGTCATCCTGCGGCTCTCCCGGGCCAAGGCACTGGCCGACCTGGGGACACCGATGCTCAGCCAGTTGGTGGCGGCCTGGTTGCTGCACCGGTTGCCGGAGATCCAGCAGGAGCGGCAGGCCGAGGTGGCTGCCAGGTCCGCGCAGGCGCGGGAGTTGGTACGCAGCGTTCTGCCCGAGTTCACGATGGACGCCGACGCTGGCGCGCTGTCGTTGTGGCTGCGGCTACCGCGGGGTGCCTCGCAGCCGTTCAGCGAAGTCGCCCGGCGGCATGGTGTGGCGATCGTGGCGGGTGCGTCGCTGTCGGTCACCGGCGACAGCGACAACTATCTCCGGGTGGCGCTCGGAGTCAGCCCGGATGCCTTCTCGGAGGGGATCCACCGAATCGCCCAGGCTTGGCAGGAGTACAACGGCCGGGCCGAACGGGGCTCGCTGACGTCGGCTGTGCGAGTAGCAGAACTCGTCAGCTAGCCAATTTTCACCGCTCGGGCCAGTTTGCAAACCAATCGCCCGAACATGGCTCTGTCTGGGGTCCAATAACCGGATGAGTATGGGTGCGTCCAGACGGCTTGGTCTGTAGTGAGGAGCCTCCTGGGCGATCCAGTTCAGGCGGGACTCTCACCAGAGGGGGACTGTGGCGCACTGGCGCCGCCGCAACAGCCCGACGAGGTGCTCGAGCGGCTGTAACACCTGCTCAGCTGGACCAGCCAACCGACCAAAGAAGGTAGATCATGAAGAAGATCGGATCCGCGATTCTCGCCCTGGGAGCCTCCGCAGCGCTCCTGCTGTCCGGCTGCGCCGGCGGCACCCGCGGTGCGAGCCCGGCGAACTCGCCGTCCACCAGTGCGACTGGCTCGACGGAGGCCACGAACCCGGCGCCGTCGAGCAGCGAGTCCTCCAGCGCCGCCGAGGGGACGATCACGCTCGGTTCCGGCTTCGACGCCGGTGCCAAGATCGGCGTCTCGCTGCCCCAGAAGACCTCCGAGAACTGGGTGCTGGGCGAGGCGCTGTTCACCGACCAGCTGAAGACCGCCGGATACGACCCGATCGTGCAGTTCGCCAACGGCGGTGTGTCGGAGCAGCAGAACCAGATCTCGGCCATGATCGAGCAGGGCGTCAAGGTGCTGGTGATCGGCGCCATCGACGGCTCGCAGCTCAATGGCCAGTTGGAGGCCGCCAAGGCAGCCGGCATCCCGGTGATCGCCTACGACCGCCTGCTGATGAACACCAACGACGTGGACATCTACATCTCCTTCGACAACTACAAGGTCGGCGTCCTGCAGGGCACCGCACTGCTGGAAGGGCTGGAGAAGTCCGGCAAGGCCTCCCCGTGGAACATCGAGCTGATCTCGGGCTCGCCCGATGATTCCAACTCCAAGCCGTTCTTCGAGGGTGGCATGAGCGTGCTGCAGCCGAAGATCGACGACGGCACCCTCAAGGTTCCCTCCGGTCAGGTCACCCAGCAGCAGACCGCGACCGCGGGCTGGAAGGGCGAGAACGCCCAGAAGCGGATGGACGCCATCCTGTCGGCCAACTACCAGGGCGATGTGCCGTTGGATGGCATTCTGTCTCCGAACGACACCCTGGCCCGGGCTGCGCTGACCGCTGTGAAGTCGGCTGGTAAAGCCAACCCGGTGATCACCGGCCAGGACTCCGAGGTCGAGTCGATCAAGCTGATCGTCGAAGGCACCCAGTACTCCACGATCAACAAGGACACCAAGACCATCGTGACCAAGGTCGTGGAGTACATCGGCCAGATCCAGAAGGGTCAGCCGGTCGAGGTCAACGACACCATGTCCTACAACAACGGTGTGAAAGTCGTCCCGTCCTACCTGCTGACCCCGGTGATCGTTACCAAGGACAACGTCTGCACCGCCTACGCCCCTGACACCGCTGCCGGCAAGGAAGCGGCCAAGGACTGCGCGAAGTAAGTCGTCCCGAGAACGGGGGCGGCGGGTGTGCCGGTGAACGCACCCGCCGCCCTCTCTTTTGTGTTCTGACCGGGCGAGGCAGCTTCTGACCCAGTTCGCGCAGCGGCCGGCAGGTGCGGGCTGGTCAGGCCCGTCGTGTCCGACTCCAGCCGGAACCGTCCCATCGCGGGTCACGCCGGTGGCCTGCCTCAGGCCAGGGCGGCGCGGGCGGCGAGGGCGGCGCCGAGGTGTCCGGCGGCATCGCCCAGGCGGGAGTCCCGGATCAGGGTGCGTCCGCCCCAGATCGTTGACCGGGCAGCGGTGCGATAGGCATCGGAGACCAGACCGGCGCGGGCCATGATCCCGCCACCGAGGATGATCACCTCCGGGGCCAGGACGGCGCACAGGTTGTCGATCCCGAGGCCGAACAGTTCTGCCGCGTGATCGATCGTCGCCCGGGCGGGGCCGTCCCCGGCCTCGGCGCGGGCCACCAGGCAGGCAACCGGATCGGCCTCGCCGGGGCAGAGCTCAGCGGCCGCCCGGGCGAGCGCCCGTCCGCCAGCCAGTTGCTCCCAGCAGCCGCGGCGTCCGCAATTGCAGGGCGGGCCGGAAGGATCGATCACCATGTGGCCGATCTCGCCGGCCTGGCCGGTGCCCTCCACCAGCCGGCCGTCCAGGATCAGCGCGCCACCGATCCCGGTCCCGACGGTGATCGAGAGGACGGAGGTGGCCTCACGCCCGGCACCGAGGACAGCTTCGGCGAGTCCGGCGGCCCGGGCATCGTTGAGCACCACCACCGGGCCGCTGAAGCCCTCACCGAGCCGGGCACGAAAATCGACATCGTGCAGCCCGAGGTTCGCCGACCAGACCAGGACGCCGTCCTCGACGGTGCCGGCCACGGCCAGCCCGATCGCCGCGGCGGTGTCCCGGTAGCGCGCCGCGACCCGGCTCGGTGCGTGGGCCCGCAGGCCGAGATCCTCGGGCAGCGGTTCGGAACTGGACCGGACGGTGCCGCCGGCGGCGTCAACGAGGGCGTGGCGGAGATTCGTGCCACCCATGTCGATCCCCAGCACCGGTGGCGACAGGGGTGCTGGCAGGGGTTGCTCGACAGTGATGTCCACCCGTCCTCGCCCCTTCCTGCGTGGAGACCAATTGCGACGATAGTGGCTCTTCAGTGGCCATGGGTTCTGCAGCATGATTCCGAATGGTGGATTGGCCAGACAAGTCATCCAGCACAGTCAGGACCAATCCGGCCCACGTGGCCCCATGGTCTCCGCAATGAAGGAGTTGACCCGCAGCATGCAGATCGGACTCGTGGGCCTCGGCAAGATGGGTGCGGGCATGGCCCTGCGCCTGGCCCGGGCCGGCCACGACGTCGTCGGGACGGACGTGAGCGAACTGTCCCGTACCCGCGCAGCGGAGAACGGCGCCCGAACCGTCGACTCGCTCGCCGGCCTGGTGGAAACCCTTGAACCGCCACGCGTGGTCTGGCTGATGTTGCCCGCGGGTCAGGTCACCCGCGACACCGTCGGTGAACTCGCCGGGCTGCTCTCGTCCGGCGACCTGGTGATCGACGGCGGCAACAGCGATTTCCGCGACGCCGGGGCCAATCAGGCGAAGCTCGCGGACGGTGGGGTCGGTTTTGCCGATGTCGGAGTCAGCGGCGGCCAGTGGGGCTGGCAGAACGGCTATGGCCTGATGGCCGGTGCCACCGCCGAGGACTTCGCCCGGATCGAGCCGGTGCTCGACGCGCTCTCGGCCGACGGCGGCTACCAGCGGGTCGGCGACGTCGGTTCCGGGCACCTGGTCAAGGCGATCCACAACGGCGTCCAGTACGCAATCCTCGAGGCGTACGCCGAGGGCTACGCCCTGCTCGCCGCCCACCCCGAGGTGGACACCCTCGCGGGGGTGTCGGCCTGGCAGCAGGGCAGCTCGATCCGCTCCTGGCTGCTGGAGCAGATCCTCGCCGCCCTGCAGGACAATCCCACCCTGGACGGTGTCGGCACCGCGGTCTCCGACTCCGGCATGGGCCGTTGGACGGCGGAGGAGGCGGTCCGGCTGGGCGTGCCGACACCGGTGCTGACCACCGCGCTGTACAACCGCTTCGCCAGCCGCGACGACGGGATCGGCAACAAGCTGCTGGTGGCGGCACGCGGGCGCATCGGGGGTCAGAAGGCATGACCGGCAGGATCGTGGACTATGCCCGCGGCAACGTCGCCGAACTCGCCGCGGTCGTGGACACCGTGGACGAGCAGGTGCTGCAGAACCTCGTCGCGGCGATCGTCGGCGCGCAGAAGGTCTATCTCAGCGGGATCGGACGCTCCGGGCTGTCCGCCCGGGCGGTGGCGATGCGGCTGATGCACATCGGCATCCAGGCCTACGCAGTGGGCGAGATCGCCACCCCCGGCATCGAGGCGGGCGACCTGTTCATCGCGGTCTCCGCGACCGGACGAGGGAGCCTGCTCGAACAGGCCAGGGTGGCCGACAAGGTGGGTGCCCCGGTGGCCGCGATCACCACGAAGCCGGACGGCGAGCTACAGCAGCTGGCCGGGGTGGTGCTGGTGCTGCCCGTCCGTTCGCAGGTGCCGACCGAACAGCACGCCGGATCGCTGTTCGAGCAGTCGGCGCTGGTGGTCGGGGACGCGGTGTGCCGCGCCGTGCAGGAGCGGCTGGGGGTGCCCGAGAGCGAACTCGACCGCCGGCACGCCAACCTCAGCTGAGCCGACGCCGATGAGCACTGTGCTGGCTGCGGCCGGAACCCGCGAGCGGGCGAGTGTCCTCGGCAACGCCGGGGTCGACCGGATCATCGCCTACCACTCCAGTGCCTACCGGGAACGGGGGCTGCCGTCGGTTGCCGGGCTGCTGCCGTGGGCGAGTGCGAACGAGCAGACCCTGGCGATGCTCCCCGGGGTGCTGGACGGCGCCGGAGCCACCCCCGTGCTGGCCACGGTGTGCGCCAACGACGGGCTGATCCCGCGGGCCGAGATGATCGACCGGCTGCGGGATGCCGGCGCAGTGGGCGTGCTCAACGCTCCGACGGTGGGACTGCTGGACGGCACCGTGCGGCTGGTGCTGGAGGCCGAGGGGCTGGGACGGGACGCCGAGATCGCCCTGTTGGCCGAGGCGGTGGACGCCGGCCTGGAGGCCTGGGCATACGTCTTCGACCCGGCCTGGACCAGGCTTGCGATCGAGGAGGGAGCAACCGGAGTCATCATCCACCTCGGCATCACCGGCTACCCCTCGTCGACCAGCGTGGAAGCCTGCCTTCAGGTGGCCGCGGATCTGGGCGCGCGTCACGTCGTGCTGCACGGTGGGACGTTGACCACGCCTGCCGAACTCCGGTGGGTGCTGGACTCGATCCCGGAACCTGTGCGGGTGGTCAACGGCTACATGGGCGCCAGCGTGTTCGAGCGTACTGACGACACCGCGGCCGCAGTGCGCGCCTGGCGGGACGTGCTGCCGGGCGGCGGAGCCGGCCAGGGGGTGGACGATGACCGCCGATGACAGGTCCGTCCTGCTGACGGTGGCGGAGATAGCGGCTTACGCCGGTCCTGACCTGTACCTGTTCCTGGGGATCAGCACCGCCGGTTCCAGTGTGCATGAGGCCTTCCCGGTGTGGGCGCCGCGGCTGGCCCCCGGCGGTGTGATGCGCGGCGTCGACCTGCCGGCCGAGGCCGCCCCGGAGCAGTACCGCAGCCTGCTGGTGGCGATGCGGGACAACCCGCACGTCCGGGGGGCTGTGGTCACCAGCCACAAGCTGAGCCTCTACCGGGCCGCGGCCGACCTGTTCGACCACACCGATCCGCTGGTGGACATCACCCACGAGGTCAACTCGATCCAGGCCCGCGACGGCCGGCTCGGCGGTTTCGCCCGCGACGCCCAGTCGCTGGACCTGATCCTCGACACCACCGCCACCGCCCAGCCGGCGCCGGAGCGTCCGATCATCTGCATCGGGGCCGGCGGGTCGGCGATCGCGCTGATGCTGGCGGTCGGCCTGGACGTCCACGCGACCATCCGCGCCGGCCGTCCGCTCCGGCGAGCGCCTGGTGCGATCCGTGGCTCGCTGACCGTCCTGGGACGCCGTCAGGCAGCGCTCGACGAGATCGCCGCAGTGCGCGAACGTGCCGGCCTCGCCGGTGCCGACATCCGGCTGGTGCTGGCCCGCGGACCGGAGGAGATCGGTGCGGTGACCCGCACCGCCACGCCCGGCACGGTGATCGCTAATGCCACCGGGCTGGGGAAACTGTCGCCCGGCTCGCCGGTGGACGGGGCCGACGCCTTCCCCGCCGGCGTGGTCGCCTGGGACTTCAACTACCGTGGCCCGCTCACCTTCCTTTCCCAGGCCAGGGCTGCCGGCGTGACGGTCGAGGACGGCTGGGACTACTTCCTGGCCGGCTGGACGGCAGGGCTCGCTGCGATCGGCGACCAGTCGCTGACCGACGACCTGTTCGGTTGGGTGCGCGAGGTGTCGGCGGTGCTGCGACCCTGAGGCCGTCCGGCGCCCCGGGCTTGTGCGTCGTCGATACCGGCACAGCGTCAACGCTGACCTGCTCCGCCCTGGAAGGGGCTGAGCGCACGCAGGCGGTGGCGGGTCTCGGTTTCTCCCACGACGACGAAACCGTGCCGCTCGTACAACCTTGCGAGCCGATGTGTTGCCGTACCTGCCAGCACTCTGTCGCTACGAGACGATGGTATTTATTCATACCTGTACTAAGAAAGAGTGAACTCTCACGATCTGTCGGCACAAGTGTCTTGACGATCATGGAGGCACCTCCTACAGTTCATTCAGGCCTGAACAAAGGGGTGCTTGATGGGCGACGCGACGACGGCGGACTTCACCAGGTCTGCGATCCTGGCCTGCATCGGGTCGCTGGGCCCGACCTCGCGGGCCGGGCTGGCACGCTATCTGGGGGTCTCGCCCGCGCTGATCACCCAGAAGACCCGGCAACTGCTGGCCGACGGACTGCTGGTCGAACTCGAGCACGCCCCGTCCGTGGGTGGCAGGCCCGCCCAGCTGCTCGGCCTGGCCGCCGACGCCGGCGGGGCTATCGGGGTGAAGCTGGTCGCCGACCACGTCACGCTGGTCGAGGTCGGCATCGGCGGGGCCATCCTGCGGTCGCAGACCCAGCCGTTCGACGCTGCCGCACCGACGGCGATCCCGGCCCTGATCGAGGTGGTCCGCCGGTTCGTCGATTCCGCCACCAGCCAGCGCCTGCTCGGCGTCGGGGTTGGGGTGCCCGGCGACATCGACGAGCAAGGGGTCGGCACCGTCGACTCCACCCAGCTCGGCTGGCACCGGGTCCAGCTTGGCCAGGCGCTGCGTACCGCCCTCGAGATTCCCGTCCTGGTGGACAACAACGTCAACGCAATGGCGATCGCCGAACATCTCTACGGCCAGGCCCGTGGCCAGGATCACGCCCTCGTGGTCACCATCGGTACCGGCGTCGGCGGCGGCATCATCGTCGACGGCGGGGTGTACCGCGGCAGCTCCGGCGGCGCCGGCGAGATCGGCCACATCCCGGCCATGGAGGACGGTCCGCTCTGCCAGTGCGGTGCGCGGGGCTGCCTGGAGGCGCTGGTCGGCCAGGAGGCCCTGGTGGCCGAGGGTCAGCGGCGCGGTGTGATCGGGAAGGACGCCGGTATTGAGGGTTTGCGCGCCCAGGCCGACCGGGGCGATCAGCGCGCGCAGGAGGTCTTCAGCACCGCCGGCCACCTACTCGGGCGGGCGCTCGCCGGGCTGGTGAACGCCCTCGACCCTGAGGTGATCATCATCAGCGGCGAGGGCGTGGACGCCTGGCGGCACTGGTCGTTCGGGTTCGAACCCGCGCTACGCTCCGGCGTGGTACCCCGCAAACGCGGCGTCCCGGTGGCTGTCGAGGCCTGGCATGACGACCGCTGGGCCCAGGGTGCGGCGAGTCTGATCCTGGCTACCCCGTTCGACTCCCAGGGTGTCTCCGGCGACCAGGGAGAGCGGGTACGAGCCCGGCTCTCCGCCGTCCGGGGCGACCGGGAGTCGCAGTGACCGTCGCCGATTCCGTCCGGCCGACGCGGTCGGGACGGAGGTCCCTGCGCCGGTTGCGGTATGCGCTGACCGTCCTGTTGTTCCTGGCACCCAGCGCCGTCCCGCTGGTGCTGTTCACCTTCGTCCCGATGATCCGGGCCTTCTGGACCTCGCTCCACCAGTGGAACCTGCTCTCGGCGATGAAGTGGGTCGGGCTGGGCAACTACACGCACCTGCTGCAGGACGCCGACACCCACCGCACGTTCCTCAACACCCTGTACTACATCGTCGGCTACCTACCGCTGGTCTACGTCGGCGGCCTGGCCCTGGCGCTCGCCCTGAACGCGGCGATCCCGGCGCGCAACTTCCTGCGCGGTCTCTACTTCCTGCCGGTGGTGACCAGCTGGATCGTGGTGGCGCTGATCTGGCGCTGGCTGCTCAACCCCGAGGTCGGCGTGGTCAACTACCTGCTCAGCCTGGTCGGGATCGCCGGCCCAGGCTGGTGGACCGACCCATCCTGGGCGATGCCGTCGATCATCCTCGCCTCGGCATGGAAGGATCTCGGCTTCGTCATGATCATCCTGCTGGCCGGGCTGCAGGGGATCCCGCAGGACCTGTACGAGGCGGCCCGCACTGACGGCGCCGGCTGGTGGGCTCGGCTGCGGTACATCACCTTGCCAATGCTGTCGCCGACCACCTTCTTCGTGGTGGTGATCTCGCTGATCAACGGCTTCCAGGTCTTCGACCAGGTGTACGCCATGACCGGCGGCGGTCCGGCGGGCGCGTCGACGGTCGTCGTTCAGCAGGTCTACGACCTCACCTTCAGGTACAACCAGGCGGGCATGGCCTCGGCACTGTCCTGGCTGCTGTTCCTGCTGGTGCTCGCAGTGACCGTCGTCCAGATGGTCGGCCAGCGCAGGTGGGTGAACTATGCGTAGGCCTGCGCGCATCGTCCTGCTCCTGGTCGTCGTCCTCGGCGCCCTGGTGATGTTCTTCCCGTTCCTGTGGACCTTCACCACCTCGATCTCCAGCGGCGCCGGGCTGACCGCCACCCCGCAGCTGATCCCGGACAACCCCTCCTGGTCGGCCTATGTCGAGCTGTTCGGTCGCACCCCGTTCGCCCGGGTGATCGGCAACTCGCTGCTGCTGGCGGTGGCCACCACCCTGCTGCAGCTGCTCACCAGTGCCATGGCCGCCTACGTCTTCTCCCGGATGCCCTTCCCCGGCCGTGGCGTGGTCTTCGCCGGCTACCTGGCGACCATGATGATCCCGATGCAGGTGCTGATGGTGCCGCTGTTCGTCCAGATGCGTGACCTCGGCCTGGTCGACAACTATCTCGGCGTCCTGCTGCCCGGCATGGCCAGCGCCTTCGGCGTCTTCCTGCTGCGTCAAGCGATGAACTCGGTGCCGCGTGAGCTGGACGAGGCCGCACGGATCGACGGCGCCGGACACGTCCGGATCTTCGCCCAGATCGTGCTGCCGCTCATCGGTCCGGCACTGGCCACCCTGACCGTGTTCGCGTTCATGAACAGCTGGAACGCCTTCCTGTGGCCGCTGGTCATCCTGCGGTCCGCCGAGATGAAGACCCTGCCGCTGGCGCTGGCCGGCCTGCAGGGCCAGTACACCACCGACTGGGACGTGGTGATGGCCGGCTCGGTCATCTCGATCCTCCCGATGCTGGCCATCTACCTCTTCGCCCAGAAGTACGTCATCCAAGGCGTAGCCAACACGGGCATCAAATAGCCCGACCACGAAAGGAAAACCACGATGTCTCGTGCAACAAGCCTGGCCAGTGCCGGCCTGGCGCTCACCCTGGGGCTGGCCCTGGCTGCCTGCTCCGGCAGCACCCCGCCGTCCTCCTCGGCGTCCGGCTCGCAGCAGCCGGCCGACTCGTCCGCCCCGGCAGCGGAGCCGGTGACCATCACCTACACCAACTTCATCTCCAACGGCGGCAACGAGGAGAACCTCGACACGATCGTCAAGGCCTTCGAGGCCGACAACCCCGGGATCACCGTCAAGGTGACCACTCTTCCGTATGCCGACTATTTCACCGCGCTGCAGACGGACCTCGCTGGCGGCACGACGTCCGATGTCTTCGACCTTGAGTACGCCAACTACGCCGCCTACCAGGCCAACGGCGTGCTCGCCCCGCTGCCGGGTGTCGATGCCAGTGTCTACCCGGCCAACCTCGCCGGGGCCTATGCCACCGACGGCACCCAGTACGCGCTGCCGAGTTCGTTCTCGACGGTTGTGCTGTTCTACAACAAGGACCTGTTCGACGCGGCGGGCGTCTCCTACCCGACGAACACCTGGACCTGGGCGGATGCCGAGGCTGCCGCGAAGAAGATCACCGGGGTGAAGAAGGGCGTCTTCGGCGCCTACCAGCCGATCAGCTTCTACGAGTACTACAAGGCGCTGGCCCAGGCCGGTGGGAAGTTCCTCAGCGACGACGGCACGTCGGTCGCCTTCAACTCGCCCGAGGGCATCAAGGCGGCCACCTGGCTGGTCGGCAAGTCCGGTACCACCATGCCGACCCCCGAGCAGGGCGCGGGTACCCCCGACTTCGACACCAAGCTGTTCAGCGAGGGCAAGCTGGGGATGTGGACCAGCGGCATCTGGATGTTCGGCGGGCTGGCCGACGCCAGTTTCGCCTGGGACATCGCGGTTGAACCGGGTGACGTCCAGCAGGCCTCGGCCATGTTCTCCAACGCGGTGGCCGTCTCCGCCGGCAGCAAGAACCCCGAGGCCGCGCAGAAGTGGGCGCAGTACCTGACCAGTTCCCAGACCATGGTGGACGTCCGGCTGGACGCCGGCTGGGAGTTGCCGCCGGTGGCCGACCAGAGCCTGCTCGCGCCCTACCTGACCAAGGGCAAGCCGGACAACCGGCAGGCGGTCTTCGACTCCCTCAAGGGCGTCGCGTTGCCACCGGTGATCGGTGAGAACCAGACCCAGATGCAGGACATCGTCACCGAGGAGCTGACCGAGGCGGCCGCCGGCCGCAAGAGCGTCGAGGACGCGCTGGCATCCGCCGAGAAGCGCGTCAACCCGCTGCTCGGCTGACCGTCATCCCAAACCGGTGGGGACGGGCGGTGTGTCCGTCCCCACCCGACCCCGGAGCATTCATGATCACCAGTCGAGGCGTCGACCTGCCCTGGCTTGAACGCAGGTCCCGCGAGATCATCACCTCCCTGCAGGAGGCCAACGGTGCCTACCCGGCCAGCCCGACCTTCTCCGCCTACCGCGGGTACTGCTGGTTCCGGGACGGCTCCTTCATCGCGGACGGGGTGTCCGCCGTGGGTGAGGTTGCCTCCGCGACCGCCTTCCACGACTGGTGCGCGCGGGTGGTGGGACACCATGCCGGCACGATCCGGGCCGCCGTTGCTGCGGCGGAGGCGGGCCACCCGCTGCCGGACGCGGAGATGCTGCCGGCCCGGTTCACCACCGACGGCGAACTCGGCACCGATGACTGGTGGGACTTCCAGCTCGACGGCTACGGCACCTGGCTGTGGGCGGCAGCCGAGCACGCCCGCCGGCACCGGCTGGATCCCGGCCGCTGGCAGGCCGCCGCCGATCTCACCGTCGACTACCTGCTCAGCTCCTGGGCCCGGCCATGCTTCGACTGGTGGGAGGAGCACAGCGAACAGGTCCACGTCTCCACCCTCGGCTGCGTCGCCGCCGGGCTGCGGCGAGCGGCTATCGACGGCCTGGTGGACGGCGAGCGCGCCCTCCGGGCAGAGCAGGCCGCCGGCGAGATCACCGCGCTGATCGAACGCGAGGGCACCGCAGACGGTCACCTGACCAAGTGGCTGGGCAGTGACGCGGTCGACGGCAGCCTGACCGCGCTGATCGCCCCGCTGGGCCTGATCCCGGCCGACTCCGACCTGGCACGAGGCACCATCGCCGCCGTGGAGGACCAGCTCTGCGTCGAGGGCGGGGTCTATCGGTTCCGGGCCGACACCTTCTTCGGCGGCGGACGGTGGCCGCTGCTGAGCTGCTTCCTCGGCCTGGCCAAGGCCGCCCGGAGTGACCGGGGGGGTGCCCGCGACCTGCTGCGCTGGGCTGCGGGGACGGCTACCGACGACGGCCTGTTGCCCGAGCAGGTCGACGGCCACCTGCTCGCCCCTGGCTACCGGCAGTACTGGATCGACCGGTGGGGGACCCCCGCCACGCCGCTGCTGTGGAGCCATGCCATGCTGCTGCGGCTGGCCGCCGAACTCGGAGAGGATGCCCAGGCATGATCCGCCACCGTCCGGCCGGTTCCGGTCACCCCTACGTCGCCGACACCGAGCAGCGCTGGCCGGTGCAGCCGGTGGTGGGCGAGCCACTGCGGTTCGGCGTCCGTACCTCCGGTGAGGTGGACCGGGTGACCCTGGAGTTGTCGCTCGACGGCCGGGAGACCGAGTCCCATCCGCTCGGGCCGGTGCTGCGTTCCTCCCGCGGCCAGGCGATGGACGGCGGCCACCTGGCTTCCGCCCAGGCGCGCCAGGCCCGGCAGGCCGGCGGCTGGCAGGTCGACCTCCCGTCCGCACCGGAGGGCGGGCTGCGCTACCGGTTCACCGCGACCCGTCCGGGCGGTACCTCTGAACACACCCGCTGGTTCACCGTCCGGACCGCAGCTTGGCGACCGGCCGCCGAGGAACTGTTGGTGATCGACGGTGACGCGGTCGCCGTCGATCCGGGCAGCGTCACCGTGCTGGACGACGGCGAGCGGGTGCACGGCGTCCGCTTCGCCCTGCCGCTGGCCGCCGGCGAGCACCTGGCCGGTTTCGGCGAACGCTACGACGCCCTCGACCATCGTGGCAGCACCCTCGACTCGGTGGTCTTCGAGCAGTACAAGAGCCAGGGCGCCCACCGCCGCACCTATCTGCCGATGCCGTTCGCGCACGTGGTCGGCGGTGCCGGCTGGGGTTTCCACGTCCGCACCTCCCGCCGGGTCTGGTTCGACCTGGGTGCCACCGACCCCGGTCGGCTGGTGGTCGAGGCCGAGGTGGACGCACCCAGCGGACAGCCGGGCATCCTCGCGCTGGCGCTGTACGCCGGCGACCCGACCGCCGTCCTCGACGCCTTCCTGGCCGAGGTCGGACGCCCGAAGGAACTGCCCCCGTGGGTGTTCCGGCTCTGGGCCAGCGGCAACGAGTGGAACACCCAGGCCGAGATCGAACGGCAGGTCGCGCTCCACCGGCAGCACGACATCCCGATCGGCAATGTGGTGATCGAGGCGTGGAGCGACGAGAGCACCTTCACCGTCTTCCGGGACGCGCAGTACCGGGTGCGCCAGGATGGCGGGCCGCTGCGGCTGGCCGACTTCACCTTCCCGGCCGACGGCGCCTGGCCCGACCCCAAGGGGATGGCCGATCGGCTTCACGAGCAGGACATCCGGCTGCATCTGTGGCAGATCCCGCTGATCAAGATGCGGCCGCACCCCGCCGGGCAGGTGGCGGCGGACGCCCGGGCAGCGGTCCGCGAGGGCGTGCTGATCCGCGAGCCGGCGCCGGACGGCAGCCTTCGTCCCTACCGCAACCGCGGCTGGTGGTTCCCGCTCGGGCTGATGCCCGACCTGACCGACCAGCGCGCCGCCGACTGGTGGCTGGAGAAGCGCCGCTACCTGGTCGAGGAGGTCGGCGTCGACGGCTTCAAGACCGACGGCGGCGAGCATGCCTGGGGAGCTGACCTGGTCTACCTGGACGGAACTCGCGGTGACGAGGGCAACAACCGTTTTCCGGTTGCCTATGCGGCCGCCTACGGCCGGCTGCTGGAGTCGGCCGGTAAGGCACCGGTTACCTTCAGCCGGGCCGGGTTCACCGGCTCGCAGGCCCACGGTGCGTACTGGGCCGGTGACGAGAACTCCACCTGGGAGGCCTTCCGCTGGTCGATGTTCGCAGGACTGTCGGCCGCCGCCAGCGGCATCGTCTACTGGGGTTGGGATATCGCCGGCTTCTCCGGCCCCACCCCCGACGCCGAGCTGTACCTGCGGGCGATGGCGGCCAGCGTGTTCGTCCCGATCATGCAGTACCACTCCGAGTTCAACCACCACCGGCTGCCCCGCCGCGACCGGACGCCGTGGAACATCGCCGAACTGACCGGCGAACCGGCCGTGATCGACGAGGTGCGTGAGTTGGTCAAGCTGCGCGAGCGCCTGCTGCCCTACCTGGCCGAGCAGTGCCGGGCGACCCTGTCGACCAGCCGTCCACTGATGCGTCCGCTCTACTTCGACCACTCCGACGACCCGGCTGTCTGGCGGCACCCGCTGCAGTGGACCCTGGGCGACGCCCTCCTGGTCGCGCCGGTGGTCGAGCCGGGCGTCGAGAGCTGGCCGGTGTACCTGCCGGAAGGGCAGTGGGTGGACGCCTGGACGGGTACGCCTCACGCCGGCAGGCAGGTGGTCGAGACCCGGACCGCCCGCAACCGGGTGCCGGCCTTCGTCACGCGGGACCGATGGGCTGACCTGCGAGGGGTGTTCGGCGGCTGATCGGTCCCGTCACTGGTGAAGACGGACGACCCGGACGGCGAGTTCGACCATGGCCCGGGCGCGCCGGACCATCAGGCCGATCCCGGGCGGCTGGGGGGAGGGTGCCGAGGAGCGCGATCCCGTCGGCAAGGATCTCGCCGACCACGGGCTCTTCGCCGTTGCCGACCAGTCGGCTGAACTCCTCCGAGGTGAAGGCCAGGACGTCGCAGGTATTTCCTAGCCGGGTGTGCACGGCGTCCTCGAGGTCGGTTCTGCCCGTCCAGGGTCGGGTGGTCAGGACGGCCAGGTCGATATCGCTGTCCGCCCTTACCTCGCCACGGGCGACTGAGCCGAACAGGATGACGGTAGCGACATCTGGGCCGACAGTGACCCGAACTGTCTCCTTGAGCGCGGCCAGGGGATCGAGGAGCACGCGAAGCGGCTGGATCGCGTGGTGCTCCTCATTGATCGCGTGGATCATCGCGCGCCCGACGGGCTGGGCGTCGACCAGGCCCAGCTTGCGCAGGGCGGCAAGAGCCTGTTGGACCGACCACAAGCTGAAATCGTCGCGGACAAGCGCATGTACTTGTCGTCCGGTCAGCGGTGTGCCGGTTCGCAGGAGTGCGGCAAGCACGCCCCCCTGTACTCCCGGCAGCAGTCCACCAAAGGCGAGATCGAATCGCATATGACCAAGTTGCGGATGTCGAAGGTGTCGAGCAGCTCCCCGTTGGAGCGGGTCGTCACGTAGCGGCCGCACATGAAATGAGCCTAGTCGGCCAGCTGTGCCCGATGCTGCCCCTCGAAGGTCCAGTTGTTGCGCCGCTGGAGTGGGTCAATCGGGGGCGTGGCAGCGAGGTCTGGCCCGGGGCTGCTGGCTGCCGTGGTGCCAGTCTGTTGGACGGTCCGGTGAGGCCGGGTCTGTCTAGAACCGTTTGGAGTAGCGTCCGAACGTGGCGATCCGGACTGCGGCGTGGCCGTAGGCGTCGAGGTCGACCGGGTTGTAGCGCAGTCCGATGAAGTAGAGGATCAGGACGATGCCGAGCGTTGCGTAGTACACGGTCATCACCGTGCCGACGCCGGCTTGGAGCGCCTCGGGTGGTGTGCCCCACGGGAGGCGGCGCAGGTAGTCCGGATCGATGGCGCGCGCGGTGAGCACCCGGCGCAGGGCGAGCTCAGCCCAGAGCACGCCGGCGAGCGGGAAGCCGGCCATGACGGCGGCATCGGAGTAGCCGGTTCGGCGGACCCGTACCCGCAGCCGGTAATGGTAGTACTGCCCGTCATGGGCTCCGAAGCTGATGAGCACCCCCGACCACATGAAGACGAACACACCGTTCCAGTAGTCGAAGGTCGCGATCCATCCCCGGGCGATCTGTTGGGCGTAGTAAAGGCCCGCTGAGGAGGACACCCAGAGGATTGCCCCCGCCCCGATCAGGGCTGCGAGCACGCCGACCACGCCCAGTGCCGCATGGATCTCGGTGACCCGTCTTCGCTGCATCCAGGCGGCGCGGGCCAGCGGCTCGTTCGGGGGTAGTTCGCTCATGCAGCCTTCCCTGCGCGCATCGCACCCGGCCCTTTCGGTTGGTGTGGCGCCGGGAAGTTTGTCCCCGGCGCCCGCTTGTGAACTACAACATTCCCATCGATCGCATGAGGCGGCTCGCTGCACGCGAGCTGGTCGTGTAGCGGAGGGCGTTGTACGCGGCCACCTGCATCAGGGTGTTGATGCCGGTGAGCTGCATCGACACTGCGACAGTGCCGAGCGCGAACACCGTCGCGCCGACGGTCGGCAGCATCAGTGCGGCCGTCGTGCCAACGATTGCGTTGAGCGTGTTGGAGTCAGTCCAGGTGGATGACAGGTTCGCCCGTAGTTGATCCACGATCTCTTGGGGGGTCTTGTCCGCGTCCAGCAGGGCCACCACTGTGGGGAACTCCTGCCTGAGCGTGTCCCCAGCGAGGAGCCGGTTGAACAGGTTGAGCCCGCCGGCCAGCTTCTCAGGGCCGCCTCCGTTGATGAAGTTCTTGACCGCGGGAACCGGGTTGTCCGCCAGGGTGATCGCGCTGGTGATCATGGACCCGACCGACGTGGTCAGTTGGGATTTGTTGCTGACGGACAGGTAGTTGTTGTAGGCCGTGCGGTCGGAGTTGGTGATCCAGTCCGGGTAGTAGGCGGCGGGGTTGCCGCACATGCTGGGCAGGTCGAAGAAGTGCGACATGTACATGTACACGGTCTCGGCGTCGAGTCCGCCGGCCTTCGGGTCTCGGGCGTTGTTCATCGCGGCAACCTCCCGCGCGTAGGCGACCAGCGCGCCGGTGTCGGTACAGTCGGTCGGCCGGGAGGCGGGCAGGGCGGTGGGCAGGAGTCGTGAGCTCGGCGTCGTCTCGGTCACGATGTCGATGACGTCCTGGAGTACGAGGGCGTCATCGGCCGAGACGACGGGGAAGTCGGCCGCGGTGATTCCCAACTCGGTGTAGAAGTCGACGATCCGTCCCGATTGTGTGATGATCTGCGCGGCGTCGGCATCGATCGTCGTGGCCGCCGACGCCGGCGTCGCCGTGGACACCGAGGTGAGGCTTCCGCCCACCAGTGCGCAGACCACCAGCGCGGTCCGCTTCCAGCCCCTGTTCATTGCGAGCTTCCTAATCGGTCCTGCCAACACCGCGTGACGCACCGCCCGCACCCGACGATCCGAACTACTGTGCTGCCGTACGTGTCGAGGTTGACCAGATTATCTCTCAACCTGATGAAATAGGGAAGGGGTGTCGCCGATCAAAGCGCCCGTTCCACACCGCTGACCTGCCACCGCCCGGCTGTCAGGTCGAGCCGTAGCGGCCGTGAAGGAGCGTCTGTCTAGGGCTTGACAGTTGCGCCTCGGGACGCTATTGACGGTCCCCAGTGTCGGCACTAGAGTCCGCTTGAAGGTGACTCATATCGCTCTGGGTGGGGGAGCTCACAAAGGGAAAGGGCTGGTATGAACAAGAGGGTCAAGCAGCAATCGTTGCTTTCGTGTGCGTAACCGGGCTTGCTGCCTCAGCTCCGGTCGCGTTTGCTGCGGTCTCGGAATCGGGCACAAAGAACTGCACCCGCAACCAGACTGGCGTGAGCCACGGCTACTCGACGGGGACCACCGAGCATTCCCCGCCCGGGGCGAGCTATGGGAAATTCTACAACGGGTCGCAGTGGAAGAAGACAGAGCGCAGCGCAACGGTCGGCGGCGGAGGCTTCTGGTTCGTCGAGACCACCGGGTCGCTGAGCGATTCCGGAACCTACGCGACGTGCATCACCGGAACTCCGTGAAATCTGCTGGGGTCGTCGCACTGCTCGTGATGGTTGGGGTTCTGGCTGGGTGCTCCAGCGGCGAGAAACCTCCGGAGCCGACGGCAACGTCGATCCAGGCGTGGACAGAGCGGGTTGCCTCGTGTCTGGTGGACAAGGGGTGGACCGATGTGGTGGTCGGTGCCGATGGTCAAAGTATCCAGTCGGATAGCCTGAGGTTTTCGCAACGCGAATCGTTCGATCGCGATGTTGCCGCGTGTGAGGATGCGGCCGGTTTTCAGCCGGGGTCGGAAGCCCCGACCGATGATGATCTTCGTGCGCAGTATGCGGCGTTGGTTGATTCGGCCGCGTGTTTGCGGGATCTGGGATATGAGACGTCCGATCCGCCGAGTGTTCAGGTGTGGGTGGACAGCTATCGTGCGGGCGAAGCCCCGTGGAGTCCGTTCATGGATCTCCCGGACGTCTCCCCCGAGGAGTGGGATCGGATTCAGAAAGCCTGTCCGCAGCCGTGACGCTTCGCCTGCAGAACTGACGGTCGAGGATGACCGCTGTGCGTACAGATCCCGTGGAGCCGCGTCGGCGGCGGTGGCCGTGGTTGGTGGCAGGTGCGGTCGTGGTGTTCGGTCTGGGTGCGGGGACGGTGTGGGCGGCGCTTTCGGTGCTGACGCCAGCCCAGGATCCGTTGGAGGCGGTGTCGTACACGTTCGTCGAGGTTGCCCCGGGTGAGGTGAAGGCGTCGATGAACGTGACCACGGTCGCGGAGTGGTCGTCTGTGCCGGTCGGCTCGAATCGGGCCGCCGGTGTGGTCACCGGCGTGGCAGTCTCGCCCGGGGACGAGGTGAAGCAGGGCCAGAAACTCTATGAGGTCGGGCTGCGCCCGGTGGTGGTCGCCCAAGGGAAGGTTCCTGCCTTCCGGGACATCGGCGAGAACACCAAGGGCGCGGATGTGGCACAGCTGCAGCGGATGCTGATCGACCTCGGCTACCTCGGCCGGGGTGCCGCCGACGGCACGGCCCGGCCGTCCACGGTCGCGGCGATCAAGGCGTGGCAGAAGCATCTTGGGGTGGAACGCTCCGGCGTGGTGAGCGCCGGGGACGTGGTGTTCGTGCCCACCTTGCCGACCCGGGTCTCTCTGGTGGCGGAGGTCGTGCACCGGGGTGCGACCCTGGCCGGGGGTGAGGACGCGGTGAACGGGCTGTCCGCTTCGCCGGTGTTCCGGATTCCGGTGACCGAACAGCAAGCGGGCCTGCTCACTGCGGGCGTCCGGGTGCAGATCAGCTCCCCCGAGGGCAACACCTGGGAAGGGCATGCCGGTGACCAGTCAACCGATCAGAACGGCGCGATCACCGTGACCGTCACTGGGTCGGATGGTGCGACGATCTGCGGCGACGGCTGCGGGCAGATCCCGGTGACCGGTCAGGTGTCGCTGGCCGCCACGATCATCACCGTCGAACCCGAGCGGGGCCTGGTCGTGCCGTCCGCGGCCCTGGTGACCGGCGCGGATGGTCAGGTCGCCGTGATCGGCGAGGACGGAACTCGGCTGCCGGTGACGGTGGGTACCTCGGCGAAGGGTATGTCGATCGTCAGCGGCGTGGACGCCGGCACCCGGGTGCGCGTACCCGCCACTGGTTCAGGCAAGAGATGACCGGCGAGCCGCCCTGCCTGGAAGCGCGAGAGGTGTCGTTCCGGTACGACCGGTCACGCCCCATCCTCGACGGCTGGTCCGCGACCTTCCCCGCGGGGTCGACGACCGCGCTGACAGGGCCCTCCGGACGCGGGAAATCGACCCTGCTGTACCTGCTCGGACTCATGCTGCACCCCGATGGTGGGGACATCCTGATCGAAGGCGCCTCCACCTGCCGAATGCGGGACGCGGGCCGAGCTAGGCTGCGCGCGGGCCGGTTCGGGTTCGTGTTCCAGGACGCAGCCCTCGACGCCACCCGCACCGTGCTCGACAACGTCACCGAAACTGCCCTGTACCGGGACGAACCCCGCCGTCACGCCCAGCGCCGAGCCCTTCAGTTGCTTGACCGGTTCGAGGTCGACGTGCCACCTCACCGCACCCCCGGACAGGTGTCCGGCGGTCAGGCGCAACGCATCTCGCTGTGCCGGGCACTGCTGAACGACCCCGCCATCCTGCTCGCCGACGAACCCACCGGCAATCTCGACCCCACGACCGCCGACCTGGTCGTGGCTGCGCTGAAAGACCACGCCGCCACCGGGGCAGCGGTGATCATCGTCACCCACGCTCCCGATGTCGCGGCCGCCTGCGACCGGGAGATCCGGCTGTGATCCGCGCCATCGTCCGCGAAGCCGCCGCCTCCGCCCGCGCGCAGCCGGTCGCGTCGATCGTGACGATCCTGATGGTCGCGGGCATGACCTTCGCCGTCATGCTCACCACCGGACGCACCGTCGGCGCCCTGCAACAGGTGCTCTCCACCATCGACGACGCTGGCACCCGCTCCATTACCATTCGCGCCGAGAACGGTGCCGGCATCACCTCCAGTGTTCTCGACCGGACGGCCAGCATCACCGGCATCGAATGGGCCGGCGCGTTCTCCACCGCGATCGACGCCACCAACAGCGCCGTCCCCACCGGCACCCGCGTGCCCGTCCGCTACGCCTACGGCACCCACCTCGAACGCCTCGGCATCCCCACCACCAGCCCCCTGCCCGGACAACTCGCCTGGGCCTCCGACACCGCGCTGGCCCAGTTGGGCCTGCCCGACAGTGCCGGCGGCATCACCCTCACCACCGGCGCCTCCTACGGCATCGCGGGCCGCCTCGATCTGCCCGACTACCTGACCGGGTTCGAACCCGCCGTGTTCATCCCCCAGCCCGATGCCACCGGGAATGAGACCGTCAACATCATCATCGTCATCGCCGACACCCCCGAACACGTCACCCCCGTGAGCGACGCGGTGCTGTCGGTGCTCGCCGCCGACGACTCCGCCAAAGTCACGCTGCAGACCAGCGAAGCCCTCGCCGCCCTCCGCGGCCTCATCCAGGGTCAACTCGGCTTCTTCAGTCAAAGCCTCGTCCTCGCGCTGCTCGCGGTCACCGGTCTCCTCACCGGCATCCTGCTCTACGGGCTGGTCATGATGCGCCGCAAAGACTTCGGCCGCCGCCGCGCACTCGGCGCCACCCGCACCCTCATCATCGCCCTGCTCCTCACCCAGACCACCCTCCTCGCCCTGGCCGGCATCACCCTCGGGCTCCTGTTCTCCACCACCGTCCTCGTCGCCACCGGTGACCCGCTACCCGGCGCCAGATTCACCACCGCGCTCGCGATCCTCACCCTCACCACAACCGTCATCTCCGCCACCATCCCCGCCACCATCGCCAGCCACCGCGAACCCATCCGCGAACTTCGCGTGCCCTGAGGGCCTGCTTGGGGGCTGCACGGCTGTTCCGTCACCTAAGGCACTCACCACTGCTCGGAGTAGCGCAGCAGTTGGCTCAGGGGTTCAGCGTCACCACGACGCTGAACGCTGATCTGGCTGCGTGATTCCGCGCATCAGGTCTTGATCGCCAGTTTCGGACCAGCGGAGACGTCAGCGCTAGGACCTCGGCGACCAGAAGAAGTCCAAGGAGACCCTGGGCGCAGCCACTCATCGACCTCTGGTCCAGCGTCTAGCTAACACGTCTTCACCACGAATCGCCAGGCTCACCACGAATCGCCAAGCCGTCTGGAACGGCGGATTTCGATGACTCACTGAAGTGGCCGGAGTCACGCAATGGGTTTTCGCCTCAGAGAACGCGTCGCAGGCCTCGGGAGTCGCGACCGATGGTCGGCTACTACAGGGTGTCCCGAGGGACGATTCTGCTGGATTCGCCACCGGCCCACCTCGACCTTTGCGGATGCTCTTGAGGGTTTCGCAGCGGCGACTGCAGACGGAATCTAGAGTTTGGATCAGCCGCAACGATGCGGTGAGGATCACCCCCAACAGGGCGACGATCCGGATCACGAAGGAGTGATGAACATGTCGCCACCCAAGATCCGCCTGCTCATATGCCGATCCCACGCTGCCCCTGTCGGTTGTGCTCTATCACGGCAAGTCCGGCGGCGTAGCCGTGAGCGTCGATGGGTCCGCTCCAGTGGGCGAAGCCCAGGCCGCCAAGGAGCTGGCGAGCCAGCTCGCTGGCTTCCAGTCGGCGCTGAAGACGGCGGCTGAGCCAATGCCCGCGAACGACCTCACAGTCGGTCAGTCGGGCACGACCACCGCTGCAGTCCAGAAGAAGGACAACATCAACACGATCGGCTGGCAGAGCTTGGCAACGGGCACGTTCGCCATGACGTACTGGTGGAGCACGAGCGGCAAGACCACCGAGGCTGACATCGGGTTCAGCAAGAGCACGAACTGGTACGCCGGATCTGGCACCCCGACCTCACCAAAGGTCGATCTGGCGTCGCTCATGACGCACGAGCTCGGTCATGCTGTCGGACTGGCTCACGAAACGACCACGCCCAAGCAAGTCATGTACCCGTACTTCAGCGCGGGGGAGAACAGGCGCGAGAAGAGGATGGGTGATGGCGTTGGTATCGCAACTCTTTACTAGGTTCGGTCTCCTGCTGGTGCCTGTAGTCGCCGTGGCGTTCAGTGGCTGTGCAGCGACTGGGCCGGTCGCCGAACTCACCTTCGGCAGCGACTACAGAGGCACCGAATCCACGTCCGTGACGCTCTCTGGCTCCTATCGACTTGAAGTCGAGTGCGCGAACGGCGGTGACCTCCAGGTGGCGGTCCTCATCGATCAGAAGACCATTCAGAAGTTCACCATGGCCTGCGAGTCCAAAGCGGTCCAGAAGTTCGATGTGGCACCTCCCGTGACGGGGACTGTCCAGTTCACCGTCGACGGCCAAGGCGAAGGAACCGCCCGGCTGTTCGAGGATCGCTGACCCACACGGCGCTACGCCTGCTCCCGACAAACAGGTGCTGGCCTCTTGCTGCGGTGGCCTACTCCGACCTCACGAACAGCAGCCAGGCGAGTACCACCAGGGCCAGCCCGCCGGCGATCACGGCCACCGGACTGGGGTGGCCGGTCGCGATCAGGATGAGCGCGCCGAAGCCGGCCGTCCCGCCGACCAGCGCCAGCCCTCGCGGGAGACCGCGGATGAGCGCGGCCAGCTCCACCCGGGTGGTGAAGCCCACCCGCTGTGTCCACCAGGCCAGCCGGACGGCGGCGTAGGCGAGCGGGATCAGCGCGAACAGCGCCGGGTCGAACGGGCCGTGCCCACCCACTGCCACGAACAGCCCGCTGGCCACCACGGCGAGGTGCGCCACCGTCCCCGTTGGCACGATCACGGTCGCCACCGCGGCGATCCCGACCAGCGTCCACGCCAGACCGCTGACCATGCCCGCGCGCTGCGTCGCCAACCCGACCAGCACCGAGGTCGTCAGCACCAAGGCGAGGCGCAGCAGCCAGCCCGGCACCGCCGGCCTGAGGTCGGCCTCCACCCGTGGCAGCGGCCGGCCGCCGAGGTCGGGGAGGTCGCGCAGCAGCGGAAGTTCCGCGACCAACATCCGTAGCCAGCTGGTCATCGCCAGTCCCGCTGTCGCGCTGCCGCCCGGGCGAGCGCGTCGAGCTTCGCCGCTGCGTCCGACCGGGCCGGACCTGCCCAGCGGACGATCGGGACGCCTTCCCGGGTCAGTTCGTCCAGCCGCACCTGCCGTTCCATCCGGACCACCCGCCAGGCCAGCGCCAGGTGTGGCTCGGTGACCGGCCGGACATCGGGCAGGGTGTCGATCAAGATCACCGGATGACCGAGGCTGCGCCAGGTGCGGGTCAACTGCACGGCCGCCTGGTCGAGCACCGTGCTGAACAGGTACACCAGCGCATCCGCCGGCAGTTGGGGAGGCCGGACGGTGGGATGTGGCTGGCCCACCGGACGGGCCAGCGCCAGGCCGTGCAGCACCCGGCGCAGGTGCCGGCGCCCGGAGGCGGGCGGCAGCGGCCGGGCATCCAGACCGAGATCCACCAGACCGACCCGGTCGCCGGTCTCGACCAGGGCGCGGGCCACGCTCGCGGCGGCGTGCCGGGCGAGGTCGAGCGAGGTGGGTTCGTCCACCCGCTGCTCGCTGAAACCGCGCCAACTGCGCACCTCCGGGCCGACGTCGTCGCGGGAGTCGACCACCAGCATGACCACCGCCTCGGCGTCGGCGAAACTGCGGCGCACGTAGAGGGTGTCGAGGTTCGGCGAGCGGCGGGCGGTGGTGCGCCAGTCGATCCGCTTGAGCCGGTCGCCCGGGGCGAACGGGTGGACGTCGCGCAGTTCGCTGCCGTCCCCGAACCTCCGCGACGGTCGCAGGCCGGTCAGGCCGCGCAGCCGGCGCGGTACCGGGACGCGCCCCAGCCGCAGCGAGGACGGCAGCACCAGCCGGCCACTGCCCCCGACCGAGCGCAGGTCGTTCTCCCAGATCCCGTCGTGGCCGCGGACATCGGCGATCGCGGTCTCCTGCAGGCCGGTGCGCACCGAGGCCAGGCGTAGCCGCAGCCGCCGCTCACCGCCAGCCGGCACGGCTGCCACGAACGAGACCTGCCGGTGCCCGGCCGCCGCCGCACGGACCAGGGCGATCTCGCCGCCGGTGACCCGGATCGTCGATTCGATGCTCCCGGCAGCCTCGGGCACGGACGGCTCCTCGGCAACCGACAGTGGCTCGGACGGTGGCCTCGTCCGGCTGAACACGGCCGCGAGCAGTGCGGGCACCCCGAGCAGGGCTACGTCCGGACGGCCGGAGGCCAGCGCGATCCCGAACAGAACCACGCCGGCGATCGCCGCGGCATCCAGGCCCACCGGCCGCCAGGTCTGCGGCACCGGCAGCCGGCCCCGCATCCCGGATGGGCGCGGCGTCATCAGCCCTGCCGCACCGTCGCCGGCCCAGCCACCGAGGCGAGCAACTCGGTGACCACGGCCTCGGGGCGCTGTCCGGAGGCCCAGGCGGTGGCGGTGAGGGTGAGCCGGTGGGCGAGCACCGGGATCGCGACCCGCTTGATGTCCTCGGGCAGGACGTAGTCGCGGCCGTCCAGCACTGCGACCGCCCGTCCGAGCAGCACCAGGTTCTGCGAACCGCGGGGCGAGGCGCCGACCTCGAGGGCGGGGTGGCGGCGGGTCGCCGTGGCGAGGTCGACGCAGTAGGCGACCACGTCCGGGTCGACCGGCAGGGCCTCGACGCCGGCCTGCATGGCCAGCACGGTGGCGGCGTCGATCACCTGCCGCACCGGGGCGGCCTCCTGCTGCCGGGCGATCCGGCGGGTGAGCACCTCACGCTCGCCGTCCCGGCTCGGATAGCCGACGGCGAGGCGCACCATGAACCGGTCGAGCTGGGCCTCCGGCAGTGGGTAGGTGCCCTCGTACTCCACCGGATTGGAGGTGGCCACGACATGAAACGGCAGGGTGAGCGGACGGCTGGCACCCTCGATGGTCACCTGCCGCTCGGCCATCGCCTCCAGCAGCGCCGACTGGGTCTTCGGTGCGGTGCGGTTGATCTCGTCGGCCAGGAACAGCCCGGTGAACACCGGGCCGGGCCGGAAGACGAAGTCACCGCGCTGCGGATCCCACACGCTGGAGCCGGTGATGTCGCTGGGCAACAGGTCCGGGGTGCACTGCAGTCGGGCGAAGCTCAGGCCGAGGGCGGTGGCAAGGCTGCGGGCGGCAAGCGTCTTGCCGGTGCCGGGCACGTCCTCGAACAGGACGTGGCCGCCCGCCAGGACGGTGGCGAGAGCAAGCTGGAGGGTGCCGCGCATGCCGACGACAGCGGTCTCGACCTCGTCGAGCACCGCGCCGCCAAGTCGTGCGACCTCGGTGACTGCCAGGGTGGCGTCGGTCATGCGGGAGTCCTTTCAGGGTTCAGCCGGTCGATCGCGTCCAGCCAGAGCTGCAGGGTGCGGGCGGTGGGTCGCTGGTCGGAGAACAGGCCGGCAGCGACGCGCGGGCCGAGGAGCCGCTCCACCTCGGGCCACTGCGTGGGGTCGTCGGCGTCCACACCGAGCAGTCGTAGCCGTGCGGTCGCCAGGCTGCGAACCCGCTCGACCACCGGACGGCGCAACCGCCGGTCGGTCTCGAAGGCCTGCCAGGCGAGGTCGCTGACCTGGTTGCGGCCGCCGGCACGGCTGGGGAATCGGCGGGACGGCCACTCCGCCGCGGGCAGTTCGGTGTGCCCGCGCCGCAGACCGAGGGTGGCGAGGATCAGGCAGCCGAGCAACCCGGCGTGGACCGGGTCGAGGACGCCACCGAACCCGAGCACGGCGCAGAGCAGCCCGACCACCACCACCCCGATCACCCGGCTGCGGACCGATGCCGTCACGACAGCCCCTCCGGATGGGGTTGCCCGGCCGGCGCCGCGGCGTCGAGGGCGGCGGCGATCCGGGCCAGCGACTCCCGGGCGAGTACCACGTCCGCGGGGGTGATCGGATGGGTGGTGAACCGGGCCTTCTGGTAGAGCCTGCGCAGCAGGAGGACGGCATCGACCGGCGCCGGGCTGCGCTGGAGCAGGACGGTGGTGAACTCGGTGGCGGTCTGGGCGGGGTCGCGGGAGGTGCCTTGGAGCGCCGCCTCCTCCTCGAGCGCCACCCAGGCGGCGGTGACCGCGTCGGCTGGCTCGGCCAGCCCGGCCAGGTGCGCCTCGGCGCGGGCGACAGCTGTCGCGAGGGAGGCAAGGTCGACGGCGGCCACCTCGTCTCGTAGCGCACCGTCCAGCTGGTCGTCCGCGACCGGTTCGTCCCGGAGACGCCAGGCGCCGCGCAGCCGCAGCACCAGCCGTGCCACGGCGAAGCCGACGATCGCCACGGCCAGGACAGCGAGCAGGACAAGCAGGATCCGCTCCAGGGTCTCGCTGGAGGCGAGGTCGGACCGGTCCGGCTCCTGGGGAGGCAGGGTCATCGGCGGGATCATCGGCTCGGGCGGCTCGTCCGGCCCGAACCTCGGGATCGTGAGGGTGACCACCCAGGGGGTGGCGAAGGCCGCTCCGAGCACGACCAGGATGATCGCGGCCACCACGCCGCCTCGGATCATCCGCGGGCTCACCCAGCCATTGTTGCCCACGCGTCGCGGAAGGTCGCGCTGCGGTGGTTCGATGGGACCGAGTCCCTGTCGACTTGTCGAACCAGGAGTCCGCGGCGCGACCGCGTCAGGGCAGCGTGCCGGGTACTTCGGTCGCGAACTCACCCTGCACGGCCACGGCCAGTCCCTGCAGCCAGCCCATCGCGTCGAAGTCGCCGGTCGGGGAGCCGTCGGTGAGCCAGATCGCGAGGTCGTCGGCGCTGGGCACCGGGTCGGGGGTGGCGATCGGTTCCGGGCTGAGCCGCAGGCCGCCGCCACGGTCGGACAGCTGCCGGATCGCCCGGACGAGTTCGGCCGCGTCCTCGGGGAGCAGCGTGGCCGGCAGGCCGAGCCGTCCGGCCAGCAGTGTCCGGCGGAAGGCGACGATCTCGGACGGGCGGCCACCGACCACCCGCTCGTCGAACACCGACACCGACAGCGACGAGTCGAAGCTCAGCCCCCGGCGCCACAGGTGCGCCCCGCCGGTGACCGCCCAGGCATCGTCCACCAGCACCGTGGTGGCATCCAGCAACAGCGACCGTCCCGGCCCGGTGACCGGGCTGAACACCGCCAGTCGCTCGCCGAAAGCCGCCTTCAGGGCGTCGAGAGCCTGCCTCAGTGCCTGGTCACGAACCCGCTGCAGCTTGGCCGGCGTACCGACCGACAACCGCACCGGCAGGCACAGCAGTACCTGCAGACCGGTGTTGGCGCTCGCGCGCTGGGTGATCGCCGTCAGCAGGCCGAGCGCGTCGTCGCCGTTTCCGATGGTCAGGGTGTCGAGCGCGGGGGTCTCCAGGTAGAGGTAGTCCTCGGCCTGCCCGATCGCGTTGAGCATGGCCTGGGCGGCCTCACGGTAGCCACTGCGAGCGCCCAGCATGCGGCGGCTGACAGCCCGTACCACGCTGGCAGCGGCCTGGCCGGCGCTGGCCGGGATCGGGATGCCCTTGCCGTTCAGCCAGGTCTGCAGGTCGGCGAAGCTGCCGTCGAAGGGGAACCCGCCCGCACCCACCAGGTTGAGCGCCTGGACCAGGCCCGGCTCGGCCTCAACCCCGAAACCGACGGTGCGCAACACCGCCGCCCAGCTTCCGGGGACGGTCGGGGCGGTGGGTTGCGGGAGCGGGGTGGCGGCGGCGATCGCCAGCGAGACGGTGTCGCCGGCCGTCCGTTCCCGCAGGATCTCGGCCACCGCGACGGCCGCCGGCCCGCGCAGCCGGGCTCCGGTGCCGTGGCGCTCGTCGTCGCCGGGAGTCCCCGGGTGACCGCTCTGGTGGGGCAGCAGCTCGTGGTGGACGCCGAGCGCGGTGAGGGCCGCGACCACAGAGTCGGCCACCGTCGAGGTCACCACCGCCGCAGCCACCTCGTCGCGAGCCTGGGTGGGCAGCGGCGAACCAATCCGGGCCAGCCGGGTCAAGCCGGTGCGCCCGATGGCGGTGACGGTCGCCCCGGTGCTGCCCAGGGCGGTGGCGTCCTCGCCGCCGCGCCAGCCCTTCCAGGCCGGTTCGGTCAGCCAGACGGTGTCGCCTGCAGCCAGCGCGGCGGCGATCGTCTGGGCGTTCCAGAGGTTGTTCGCGATGGACGCCGGGTCGATCAGGGCAGGCGGGTCGGTGAGCGCGACCAGCGTGCTGCCGGACGCCAGTGAGCCGGCCGGGATCGAGCCGGTGAAGCCCTGCCCGGTCTCGCAGGCGACCAGCTGCCCGGTCACCGCGGACAGCGCGACCGGGGTGCCGCCGATCGGTGCCGGACGCTCCAGCCGCACCTCGGTGTAGCGCATCGCCTGGGTGGCGGTGACCAGCATGACGTCCAGGCTCATCAGGTTGTCCGGCGCGACCGCGCCGTCGGCCAGCCGCACCACCGCGCGGACCGTGCCGGTGGCGTCCACCGTCCCGGAGCCACCGGCCCCGCGGACGTGCCGCCCGGTGTCGAAGTCGAAGTACTGCGGCCACACCCGCAGCCAGGCGCCGACCAGGGACGGGTCGAGACTGGTCTGCACCAGCACCCGCTGGTTGCTGACGGTCTGGCCCTGCGCGGTTCCGCCGCCGGTGAGGGCGACCATCGTCACCGGGTTCGGCAACTGGGCGGGCGGGTCGACGGCGGGCAGCGCCGGCACCGCCAGCGCTCCCGCGGCCCGGTCGAGGACGGGGGCCACCAGGGTGGCCTTGCCCTGACCGAGGACCGTGACCAGGGCGCCAACCGCCTGGTCGGCGGTCGGCAGCAGCACGGTGTCGGTAGCGGCAGTGGTGGCCTGGCCTACCAGGATCCGGCTGGTGGCGCGCCGCTGGTCGGTGGCGCGTCGAGTGGCCGCATCGCTCGCGCCAGCCTCGGCTACCCGCGGCTGGCCGGTGAGGTGGAGTTCGAGGTCGACCAGCCCGAGCCGGACGAAGTCGCGCTTCAGCCCGCCGACCGCCCCGCTCGGCCACAGGTTCGCGGTCGCGGCATAACTGCCCGCCGGCAGCACCGCCACCCGGGGCAGCGGAGCGTCGTCTGCCCCACCGCCGGTGAAGCTGATCGCGACGGCGGTACCGGTGCTGTCCAGCTTGCGCACGGCGCCGGTGGCCGGGATGAGGTTGGCAGCGGTCAACCGCTTCAGCACCCCGCCGGCGACCGGGCCCTCGTTCGGCCCGGCGAGGGCGACGGTGAGCTGGTCGGCGACAGCAGCGGTGCGTTGGTCGGCGCCACTGATCCCTTGGGCCCACAGGGTGTTGAAGGTGCCCGCCAGGCTTGCCCACCACGCGGCCACCGCGCCCGGGTCGATCGCCCGGCCATGGTCGTCGAAGGCGAACAGCTTCGCGGTGACGTCGGAGCCCGGGAACGTCAGCAGCGTGTCGGAGCTGCCGAGGGTCTGGCCGGGCCGGAACAGCTGGGCGATCGGGGCGGCGAGGTTGGACAGGTTGTCGGCGTTCACTGCCAGCCCGAGGTTCTCCGCCTGCCGGGCCGGGTCGGTGATCGCGGAGTCCATGGCGGGCTGGATGCGCTGCTTGAGGTCGGTAAGGGTGGGCGGGCTCTCCGGTAGTTCGAGCGCGAACCAGCGGACTGCCGCCCGGGTCGGCGTTCCGGCCGGCGGGGTGCTGCCGTCCAGGGTGGGCAGGTTCGCCAGCAGGGACGCCAGCCTGGCCTCGACCTCCGGCAGCAGCCGGAAGACTGCCACCAGCCGGCCGGTGGTGAAGGCCGGGCCGCCGTCCGGGGCGTGCAGCCGTCCCAGCAGCGGCGGTCGCGGGTCGGTGGCCACGGCGAAGGAGAGCAGGCCGGTGGCCGGGGGCAGCCAGTCGGTGCCGGCCGGGAGGGTGATGCTCACCCCGAGGTCGTCGCCGGGGACGGGCAGGGTGAGCGAGGTCGCGCTGAACCACGGGCCGATGGTCGGTGATTCCAGGCCGAGGCTGCCGGGATCGGGTTGCAGGGTCATGGTGCCACCACCAGGGGGCTGGGGGCCGAGGCCCGTCCGATCGGGTCGGTGACCGCCACCCGGTAGCCGGTGCCGGCCGGGACGGACGGGTCGGGGTCGACCACGTCGAACCAGCCGGTCGGATCGGTGCCGCGGCCGACCGGGGGTGGTGCCTGTCCGGGCACGCTGGTGAGCAGCCGCAGCAGCTCGCCGGGACGTTGCCGGTAGACGTCGACCGCGTAGCCCTGGCTGGCACCGCCGGTCAGCGGCTCGGGTTGGCGGAACCGGACGTGCACGCCGGCGGCGTCGCGGTCGGTGGTCAGGTCGGTCACCGCGACCGGTGGGTCGGGTGGCATGGTCACCGCGGACGCCGGGAGCGAGGGTGTCGACCACTCGCCGACCGGGCCGCCGCCGGGGGCGGCGTCACCCTGCACCTCGACCCGCCAGTGGTACCGCACCCAGGGCACCAGCGAGGTGCGGACGGCCTCGGCGGTCGTGCCGGTGTCGGTGAACACCAGCAGCTGGGGGGCCGGGTCGCCGGGCGGCCTGGGCGGCAGCGTCCCGACCGCGACGATCGGCATCAGCAGGGTGTCGGTCGTGGTGGTGGCACGGCGCAGCCGGAACCGGGCTGCCGGGGTTGCCCCGGGCGGCACGGTGATGGTCAGCTCGGCCTGGAGGTTGCCGCTGCCGTCGGTCACCGGCCGGACGGCCAGCCCGGGCTCGGGCGGGGTCAGCAGGTTCGGCACCGCCCGTGGCAGTAGCACAGAGCTGGCGAAGTCGGTCTCAACGCTCGCGGCGCTCTGCGCGACGATCCGGTAGAGCACCAGCACCTGCAACGAGCCGGAGACGTCGTGGTGGAAGCTGACCGGTCCGGCGGATGGGGCCGGAACTGGCGCTCCGGTGAGCTGCAGCCACCAGCGGCGGGGCAGCAACTGCCGGTGGGCGTCCCACACCGCCCCGCGGGTGGGGGCGTCCGGGGCGGCGGTGAGGGCGTCCAGCACCGCCTGGGCCTGGCCGGCGGTGGGCGCCTGGCCGTTGTCGCCCGGTGCGATCCGGCCGGCGGCGATGTCGCTCAGCTTGGCCCGCAGCGTGGTCTCGTCGGCGACGAACACCCGGAAGGCGGCCTGGCCCGCCGAGGGGGTCCAGGTCAGCGTGGCGCGGGCCCGTCCGGTGGAGTCCGGACGGGCGGTGTAGCTGAGCGTGGGCGGCAGCACGACCGGGAGCGGGGCCCGGGGGTCGTGCAGGGTGGCAGTCTTCGGCTCGGACGGGTCGGAGACGACGCCGGCGGCGTCGCTCCACACCGCGGTCACCGTCACGGTGCCGTAGGCGGTCGGGCCGAGCGCCGGACCAGGCACGGTGATGACCAGGGTCTCCGGCGGGTTTGCCGGATCGGCCAGCGGGTGCACCGTGGTGCCCGGGGCGGCCCCGCCGCTGGTGGTGAGCGCGAGCTGTTTGAGCAGTCGTCCGCCGACCGGCAGGGCCTCCACCGGCGGCACCGATACCTCGATCCGGACGGTGCCCGACAGCGGCCCGGTGGGCGCCGGAACTCCGACGGCGGGTGGCTGGGTGCTGAGGGTGAGCGTGGGACGCGGTGGACGCGGGCGACTCCCGGCGCCGAAGCCGAGCCGGGCCCAGCTCGACCAGCGTCCGAACCAGTCCAACTGCGCGAGTTGCCAGCTGCCGCTGGCTTCGCCGACCTGCCGGTCGGACAGCACGCCGGAGGTCGCGCTGGTGGCTGCCGGGTCGGGGTTCGGCACCAGCAGGCGCCGGCGGCCGGTGCCGTCGTCCTGGTTGCGTTCGACCGGGACGGCACTGGCGGGCTGCGCGATGGCGCTGGCCAGACCGGCTCCGGGGACGAGGCGTTCCAGCCCGACCCGCAGCTCCCGCAGCGCCGCGGGCGGCAGCACCGGCAGCCACCCGGGCTGGGCCGGGCCGCTGAGGGCTGGGGCGGCGGGGGTGTCGAGTGGGACGCCGAGCGTGGCGGCCAGCACCACCCGGAGGTGGACGAAGGGCCCCGGCCCGAAGCGCTCCGCCTGGTCGAAGTACTGCTGGTACTGCGGGTTCAGGTCAGCCAGGTGTTTCAGGGCGCTGACGGCATCGAGGAAGATCTCGGCGCCGCTCAGCTGGTTGGTCAGCTCGGCCTTGGTGAGGGTGTCCCAGTCGGGGGCGAAGAGGGCGTCGACGCAGTAGGCGACGACCGTCGGCTGCCGGAACCGGCCGGGCTCCTGGTCGACGTCCAGCAGTCCGAGCCAGCGGGCAACGCCCGGGTCGACCGCCGCCTGCAGCAGTTCGTGCAACAGTGCGCGCTGGGCGACGCCGAGCTGGTGGCCGTTGTCGTCCAGCACGATCTCGTCGGCAGTCAACTGCCAGGCCGGCAGGCTCTGGTCGTTGACCAGCCGGTCCAGGACGGGGACCAGGGCGTCGGTGATCCTGGCCACCCGGTCGGTCTCCTCCCCGACGGTGGCCGGCGGGCAGCTCGCCGGGTCGGCAGCGGACGGCGCCTCGTGCATGCCGCGCCGCCGCGGGGCTCCGGTCGCCACCCGGTCTTTGCCGACGTCGGGCCCGTTCGCCGGCCCGGCGTAGCGGGCGCCCGGGGGAGTCGGCAGTGGTTCCAGGGTGAACGGGCTCACCTGGCGGACCGCACTGGCCGGCAGCCAGGCGACGCTGCGCACTGTCCCCGCGCCGGTGACCACCAGGCGCTCGATGTGCGAGGCGTAGACGTGGTAAGGGGCCTGGCTGCGGATCGCCACCGGGGCGTCGCCCAGCGGGGTGGCCACCATGCCGGTGAGGGCGAATGCCCGGGTCAGCACGGTGAGCCGGCCCAGGTCGGCGGGCAGGGCGTTCCGGATCACCGGCCCGGGGAACGGACGGGGCGGGGTCGGCAGTGGCAGGACGAACCGCGCGGCCTCCCCGTCGATCATCGCCCAGCAGCAGGTGGCGTCTGGCGGCAGGTAGCCGGTGACCGGATTGTCGGCGGTCACGGTGAACGGGGTGGACAGCACGGTGCCGTGGCTGTCGACCCAGGTCACGTCGGTGCGGGTGTAGCCCTTGGCGAGGGCGCCCAGCCCGGCCTTGCCGACCGATAGCGGAACCAGCGGCAGCCCCAGCCAGGGGTTGATCAGCACCCGGAAGTGGACGCCCGGCGCCAGGTGCGGATCCTGCGACCCGTCGATGGCCTGGCCGGACATCGCCCAGGATGGGCTCAGCACCATGACTGCCTCCTCATGCTCCGGCCTCGGCGTACACCGCCCGCGGGACGCCGATGGCGGCCCGGCGTCCGAGGGTGGCGGTGGCCGTGGTGGCACCTGCCGCGTCGGTGACGGTCTTGGTCAGGGTCACCTGGAGCTGGGTCGCCGCTGGCACCGCCACCGGGCCGGCCGGTGCCAGCAGGACACGGGTCCCGGCCAGGTTGCGCACCCGCTGGGTGAGCGCCACGCCGCCGTAGTCGGCGGCGACGACGTCCAGCGCCGTCCGTCCGGTGCGGACGATCGGCTCGGCGGCCTCCAGCAGCAGCCCGGCGAGCTTCCAGCTGCCGCCGTCGTTCCACCACAGCACGCTGCTGCGGGCCTGCTCGGGCAGCGGCCACGGGTCGAGCCCGCAGCCCTGCAGGGCAGCATCGAGCGCGGCGTCGCCGACCACCAGACCGCCACCGGGCAGGCCGGCGGTGACCAGCGCGTCCCCGGCGAGGATCGGCCACTCGTCCCCACTGGAGGTGAAGCCGAGCGAGCCGAGCAGGTCGGCCACGCCGTGGTAGCGGGAGGCCTGGAAGTGGGTGCGGGCCACCACCGCGTCCTCGTCCTCGGGATGGCCGGTGCGGGGGGCGACCAGGATCAGGTCGTACCAGGCTCCGGGCACCAGGTCGGCGGTGACCTCACCGGTGGTGCCGCCCAGGCTCGGTTCACTCAGGCAGGGCGCCTCCCGGACGGCCCCCAGGAACCGCCGCTGACCGAGCGGACGGTAGACGTCGAACAGCGGACCCCAGGTCACCGTGAGCTGCTCGTCGGGGGCGTGCGCCGCTGTGGCCAGGCTGCCGGGCGGCGGGTCGGTGCGGCGCAGCCGCAGCATCAGGTCGCGGCCGTACAGCCCGGCGAGCTGGTCGGCGTGGTCGACGGCCAGATGCACCAGCAGGGTGTCGTCGAGCAGGTGCGGGGCCGCGCCGGTGTCGGGCTGGAAGGCGATCAGGTAGCGCAGCAGCGAGCGTGGGTCGAAGGCGCGCTCGTCGGTGAGTTCGGTGGGTGGCACCCCGGTGACGGTGGCGTGGTCGGCGGTCCGGAACCGCAGGCTGGCCGGTGCGCTGGCGTCCTTCCACTTCGTCGGGTCGGGCACGGTGGGGGGCGTCGGCTGGCCGTCCGACTTCAGCCAGCCCTGCCAGCGGTAGTTGACCAGCAGCGTGTAGCCGGTCGCCGGCTGCAGCAGGTCTTTGTGGGCGGCGGAGCCGTCGAGGCCGTGGAGGTTGATCACCTCGGCCAGGTGGCTGGCGAAGTCCTGGTTGGCCTGCGCCTGCCCGGCGGCCGGGCCGGTCACGCCGCACAGCCGCACGATGCCGACGCCGCCGGCGTCCTGCTTGCCGCTGCCGGCCCACTCCCGGATCCGCACCCCCGCCCAGACCCGGTCGGAGGTGGACGGGGTGTAGCTGACCAGCCGGCACAGCGAGCTGTCGGTGCGGGTCTGCGCCAGCACCTTCGGCGACCAGGCCTGTTCGCTGCCGTCGGCCAGCCGGCCGCGGACCTCGGGCAGGTCGGCCACCACGGCCTGGGAGGTCGCTGCACCCCAGCAGATCGAGACCAGGCCGATCCGGCGGCCACCGCCGTAGACCTCGACCTTCACGATGCCGTCGCCGGCCAGGGTGAGGGTCACCAGCCCCTGGCCGACGCTGGTGGCTGCGTCGGCGACCGGCGTTCCGGTGTTGTCGTAGCCGATCGCCTTCGCCTCGGTGCCGGGCAGGTGCAGGGTGATCTCGACCAGGCCGGTGGTTGTCGGCAGGGCCGCGATCACGCCCTGGGTGAAGCCGATCGACTGGTCGTTGCCGACCCCGATCGTGACCAGGTCCCCGTCCATGCTCTCCACGGTGACCGGGCCGAGGGTCGCGCTGCCGCCGAGCACGATGCCGCCGTCAGGGTAGTCCGGGTGAGCGCAGGTCAACCCGGCGCGAATCCCTCCCGGGCGCCTGCGGTGATCCTGGCAGACCACCAGTACCAGCTCGGGCCGGGTCAGGTCGGGGGCCAGGGTGCCGCGGAACTCGGTGGTGCGTTCGGTGAAGCCGTAGCGGGTGGTGCGGGCCAGCCACCAGACGTCGTCCCCGAAGCCGCCGGCCGTCACCTGCCCGGGCACCAACGTCGCCCCGGAGGCCGCCAGGATCGGGGCGATCGCCTCCAGCGGGCGCCCGAACGCCCGTTCGGCGCCCAGCAGGTCGAACCGGGACGGGAACGGCGGACTGCCCGCGTCCGCCGTCGGGATACGGACCGAATCCACCCCGGTCCGCACTCCCAGCTTGCCGAGCGCGCAATTGGGCCGGGCCGGGCGTGGCGGGTCGCAGAGCCGGCCGACGGTACCGGCTGGGTCGGCGTCGGTGCCCGCGCCACCGTCGGTGAGCCAGTACGTCCACGGCGCCGGATCCCAGGCCATCAAGCCCAGGAAGACGCCCTCGGCCTCGGAGACCGCGACATCGCCGGCGTCCAGCACCCCCGGGCGGTGGGTGGGCAGCCACCAGCCGGAGTCCAGCGGCCCGGGCAGGGGAGTGCCGCCGTCCGGGATCAGCTGGATGTCGGTGAGCTGGTAGGCGTACTTCAACTCGCTGCTGCCGCTCCAGACCGGGCCGGCTGGCGCGGGCCCGGGGTCGAAGGCGCCCCCCGGCGCGAGGGAGACATCGACGTGGTGGGTGAACTCGATCACCGGGACGGTGTCGGGCCAGACCGTCTGCTCCGAACCTGGCGTGCCGGTGGTGGCGACCGCCGTGGTGAACCCCCGACGGTCAGTGAGCGAGACCTTCCCGACCGGTGCGGCCGGCTCGGGCGCCTCGGGGCTGAGCGAGTCGCCGATCTCGACCCCGACGCAGCCCGAGATGCTGAAGAAGAACAGCGACACCTTGCCGCAGAATTTTCCGGAGAGATTGGTCTTCAGCGTGCCGTGGTCGTCCCAGATCGTACAGATCAGCTCCCCGCTGGCCGACACCGACAAGATCACCAGGTCGAGTTCGCCGGCGACGAAGATGCCACCCTTGAGCAGGAACGGGTTGACCCCGAAGCCGACCAGCAGCTTCGCGCTGGCGACCAGCTTGATCGGGCCGGCCGACCAGCGGATCTCGAACCCGGCACCGAAGCCGATGCTGAAGCCGTCGAAGCTGAACCGGCTGTCGCCGCCCAGGTTGTGGAGCTTCTTCGCCTCGATCATCAGATAGGCCCAGGCGGTCACGTTGAGGGTGTCGGGCAGCAGGGTGATCGTCACCGGGTCGCCGGGACGGTTCTCGGCCACCACCCCGTCCGAACCGATCCGGACGTAGGCGTCGCCGTTGGTGGTGGGGTAGGGGAAGTAGCCGTCGATCGGCAGCTTGAGCTTGAGCACCTTGGGGATCGTGTACTCGCCGCGGACCCCGATCATGACGGCCTGGTCGTCGACCGCGATCAGGCCCAGGATCTGCAGCCCGGCGGTGGGCTGGTTGCCCTGGCTGGAGGGCTGTGCGGCCGGCTTCTTGACCAGCTTGGCGTCGATCCCGAACACCACCGCCGGGTCGGGGAAGGCCACCACGAACATGCCGGTGGCGTTGAAGGTGAACGCCTGGTCGGGCATCGTCCCGACGATCATCCCCAGGCCGACCGCCCACTGGCCGCGCTGCGGCTGGTACTTGTCCACCGCTGGCGCGCGGTACCAGGCGATCTCGCGTCCCACCGGGTCGTTGTCGTGCCCGGACGGCAGCGCCCGCTGGCCGTTGGAGACGAAGTTGCCGAGGAAGCCGAAGATGCCCAGCCCGGTACTGGCCAGCGGGATGCCCACCGGCAGCACCAGCCCCAGGGCGATCGAGAGGAAGTCGGTGGCCGGGTCGAAGGACAGGCTCCCCGAAGCCTTGGCGCCGGCGGCGACGATCTCGAGTTCGAGGGCTGCTTTGAAGGCGCCGCCGTCCCCGAGCACCACCCGTCCGGCACCCTTCAGCACCCCGGGGATCTCCACCGACAGGCCCAGCCCGCGAAGCTCGGCCGAGAACCCGGCATCGCCCCAGGTGGCGCGGACGGTCGCCCCCGTGATCGAGACCACGCCCAGGTCGAGGGCGAAGGCGAGGTCGCACTCGAACCAGGTCGAGCCGACGCCGGCGCGGGAGCCGACCACCTGCAACAGCTGGCCCAGCGGACCGTCCAGCTTCCAGCGGCCGGAGTCGGCGACCTCGAAGGAGACATCGTCGTAGACCAGGCCGAACTTCTCGTCCCACCGATCCTTGGAGTCGTCGAACTCCAGGCCGACCTTGTGGTAGCGCACCTTGAGCGGATAGCCGGCATCGGTCGCGATACTGCCGATGCCCGAGGCATCGATGTCGAAACCGACAGCCGCGGTGTAGTCGAGCAGCACCCGCGTCCGGGAGCCGGTCTGGTCGGTCAGGCTGCGCTGCCGGTGCTCGATCTCGGCGGAGTTGATCACCACCTCGCCCTCCTTGGCGACGGTGGCCACCACCCCGGTCGCGATGGCCAGTGCCGCCATCCGGACGGCCGCACCGTCCACCCCGGCGGCACCGATCCCGGCGAGCAGCGTCGGCGCCAGGGCGAGGGCGACCGCCAGGAAGGTCGAGTCGATGGCGGCCAGTCCCTTGGGGTCGCCGCTGGAGGCGATCCCCAGCGAGAACTGGGTCTCGCCCGACCGGGAGTCGTAGGCCCACTTCCCGGTCAGTGTGTAGACCTCGGTGCTGGTCGAACCCGGTGGCTGGCTGGGCGGCCGGACATTCAGCTGGTCCTCGCCGCCGCCAGGTTTGGGCAGGGTGGTGACGTTGGTGCTGGCCCACTCCACGGTGAACTCGGCCTTGGTCGGGATGGCGTCGGCCCAGCTGGTGACGGTGGGGGAGTCCCAGCTGACCACGAGCCTGACCAGGAAGGGCAGCTTCGGATCGGCCGACGGCGCCTTGGCCGGGGTGGCGTCCTTGCCGGGGACGAGGGCGCGGCGGACGTCGGGGGCGGTCTCCTGGTCCTTGGTCGGGTTCTTCTGGCCGTTCGCGTCCGCGCCGGGGGGCGGGGTGTAGCTGCCGCCGACGGCGTAGATGTCGGCTCGCCGGTACTCCTCCCGGGTGGGGTAGGTGGTGCTCTGTCCCCAGGCCGCCCGCTGGGTGGCGGTGTACCTGGTGTCGATCAGCCGGCCGACGAACCTGCCGTCGTCGTCCACCGGGTCGGAGTTCTGGGTGCTGGCCAGTTGCCCGGTGGCCGGGGTCTGCTCACCCCTGGTCAGCGTCGTGCCGTCGATCCACGGCCGGACCGCTTCAGCCCGCTGGGTGGCCAGGCCGGCGTTGTGAGGGTCGGTGCCGAGGTCGCAGCAGTGCCCGACCACGACGAAGCTGGCGCCGGGGAAGTACTGCGACCACTGCCGGACCGTGGACTGGATGGTTCCCTCCCGGGTGCGCGGGACGAGCGCCCCCCAGGCGGTGATGTGGTCGTCGTCGAAACCGAACCGCACCTGCAGGTGCCGGGCGTCGCTCTCGGCCACCGCCGGCGGGTTGTCGTTCGGGTCGGCGCCGTGGCCGAGTTCGAGGGTCACCTCGGCCAGCGCGCCGTCCGGGACGGTGACGGTGGTACCCGAGGCGGTGGCCTCGCCGGGCCCGGGCGCGAACCTGCCGTCGGTGTGGAAGGCGGTCAGGTCGTAGGTCTTCTCGATGCCGCGGACCGCCACCGGGGTAGCGGACGCGTCGTAGACGCCGTCCCCGGTGCCGACCAGCAGCGGGCCCTGGGCCAGCACGTCGATCCGGATCCGGCGGGTGCGCTGTTTGGTGTCGGTGACGACCAGGTAACTGGTGCCGACCTGGAAGTCGGTGATCGTGAAGTCGTGGCCCTTGCCGGTCTGGGCTCCGGTGCCCGAGCCGTACTGCCACTGGATCCCCGCGGCGTCGGGGACCGGCAGCGCCGACTGGAAGTCGACTGCGGCGAGCGCGGTCTTCGAGCCCGACATCGAGACCACGTTGGTGACGGCGGTGCCGCCGATCAGGGCATCGACCTTCGCGGGCTGCTCGACCGGGGCCTCCTGGCTGAAGGTGAACCGGGTCGGGAGGTCGTCGACGCGCTGGCCGTCCACTTCCTCGGAGAAGGTGCCGGTGAGGATGTCGCCGACCCGGGCGTCGAAATAGCCGGTGTCGCTGGTGTCGACCGTCCGGCGGTCGGGCAGGGTCCAGACCACCTGGGGCTGGGTGGTGGTGCCGCTCGCCGGCGCGGTCGGCCTGGCCCGCACCTGGGCGACCGGCAGCCTCGGGTCGGGCAGCAGCGGGACGGTGAACTCCCGGTTGCTGCCGTTGACCTGGAGGTGCGGTTCGGAATCCTGCAGCTTCTGCAGGAGCTCGATCGCACCGCCGGCGATCGGCGTGCGGCCCAGCTCGATCCGGACCTCGCCCTGCAGGCCGGCCGGTGAACCCAGCAGGACGTCCTTCACGCCGATGTTCAGCTGGTCGACGACCGGCGTCTCGGGCGGCAGATGCAGGGTGGCCTCGGCGATCGAGATTCCCTGCCAGCCCGGGGTCTGGCCGCGCGCGATGATCTCCGCAGGGGTGGTCTGGGCCGAGGCGTCGTAGATCAGCCGGCCGATGGTGAGGCCGAACTTCGAGCCGCCGATGAAGAAGCTGGCCGGCTCGACGTTGATCGTGACAACGGCGCCGGACGGTGCGTTCGGGTCGAAGGGGTCGGGCCAGTCGACGAACCGGACGAGGTCGCCGCTGCCGGACAGGTCGATCCGGACCACGCCCGAGCCCACGATCTTGACCGTCTTGTTCTTCGGGTCGGGCAGCAGGTGGGTGGCGACCGCCGGGCCGGACACGGCCAGCGCGGGGGTCAGGCCCGGGACGGTGATCGCGATTCGGTCGACGACCAGGTCGAGGAAGGCGCTGGTCGCCCCCGGTTCGAGGTTCTGGCCGGCGGTCGCTGCGGTGCGCGGCCGGACCAGTCGGAACGGCAGCCCGGTGTTGAGGCCCGGCACCTCGACCGGCCAGTTGCGCAGCGCGGGGAAGCCGAGGTCGCTGATCGGCTGGATGACGCCCTGATGGAGGAAGGTGCCCGGGCTGGTCGTCGCATGGTGTTCCACCACCGCGAAGTTCTCCAGCTTGGCCGCGAGGTCGGCCGGCAGCAGAGTCGGCGCCCCGGGGTAGGGGCTTGCCAGATCGAGCAGGGTGATCCCACGCTTGGCCATGTCGGTTCCGTCCCGTCAGGGGGTGGCGGCTCGCGTCGTCAAGCGAGACGCTAGACCCGTTGTCAGACTGCAGACAGGTGTCACATCTGCTCATGGCGGCGGGCAGGGCCTGGGGCCACGTGCTGCCTCGAAGGTCCTCAGTGGGCGGGGCGGCGCCGGGTGGGGCCGGTCACGGGCGTGCGCGACGCGCCATCTCCTCGACGATCCACCGCGCCGTCTCCCGGCTGCAGGTACCCGGGTTGCTGAAGCTGACCGCGAAGACGCCGGTGATCTCGGTCAACTGCGGGATGCCGTGCAGGCCCAGGATCGCGTCGGCCTCGGCCGCGTACTCGTCCGGCGGGGCCCCGGCCGCGATCAGCCCGGCAGGGTCGGCCTCGGCCAGGATGCTGATCAGCTCGTCCCGCGTGATGCCCATGAGCTCAGCCTAGAGCGTGTCTCCCTATCCCCGCGGTGGCCTGCTGCGCGGTGCCATCCCCACGGTGGCCTGCTGCGCGGTGCCCCGTGGGCGTCTCGCGGCGTTGTCGTCGGACGGCGATGCACCACATCGCCTACCTCCTCCGCCTTGCGAGCCACTCCGCGGGACCCCGCTCGCGACGGCCAGGGATAGGCAGACATGCTCTAGTGACGTGATCCTGCATCTCGATGCTGCTGGGCCGCGGCCCGACAGGCCGCTGAGACATCGAGGTGCAGAATCGCGTCACCTGCGACGACCTGTCACCGTGCCAGCGGCAGGTTCTGTCACCTCGATGCTTCTCG